>CAJOIV010000018.1 GCA_905234665.1 uncultured Bacteroidales bacterium
GTTGTATGTCACCGTAGCCGGAATGTTGATGTTGCCCGAATAAGGAGTGCATGACTCTTTGCCAGTAACCTCCACCGTGTGGTCTTCCGAGGAAAGAACATGGTAACCTATTCCTCCTGACATGAAATTCTGTGCCGAGGCAACGGCTGGCAGGCATGCTGCCACCAAAAGGGTAAAGAGGGATTTGATAATGTGATGTTTCATGTTGAATGTGTGTTAATTGTCTTGGTTGGATAACTTCTTTAAGTTGTGGTAAACCACGGCATGCATCTCGGCGACGTTATGGGTGTGGAAGACGGCGAGTGTCCTGCTGTCGCAGGAGATGGCGAGGCATTCGGCATCGGGGGAGTCGCCGAGGGCGACTTGTGAGTAGTTGTGACGACTGACTTGGCGCATGAAGACGATATTTGGGGCGGTTTGCTCTATGTTTTCGACAATGTCGGAGAGGGCGAAGTCGGTGCAGAGGGCCTGCCAGCCGCTGTCGGTGGTGGCTTCGAGGAGGGTGACGTCGAGGGTGAGGGTGTCATTGACGGGGTAGTTGTGGATGTAGCTGGCGGCGATGCCGTCGGCATGCTCATAACGCTCAAACAGCGGGCTGACGCGATGTCGGGGCAGGACGTGCCTCCACACGACGACGCCGACAGCCGTCGTGACTGCCAATGCAAAAAGGAGTGTCATGAGCCATCGTTTCATATCATTGCTAATATTAAGTCTACTCTGTCGCAGGCATCGTCGACGCAGCATTGGAGGTTGCCGTCGACGGCAATGCCAGCGTCCTGCGGGACGAGGAGTGCCACCACCGTCACCACCACCGCCGCGGCGCCGATGAGGGCGCGCGTGGCCCGCTGGCGGCGTTCCCGCCGGTGGCACCATTCGGCAAGGCCCTCTGTCATGGCCCGCATCTCTGTCTTATAGTCTTGTTGCATAGTTTCTCAGTTTGTTCATAATCCGGTTCACGCGCTGGTAGACGGCATTTTTCTCTATCTTGAATTCGGCGGCAATCTCCTCGGCGTTGTAGCCGTCGAGGCGCATACGCATGAGGCGCTGTTCGTCGGGGGTGAGGATGGCGAAGAGTTCGTCGATGCGCTCGGCGACGTCGTTGCTTTCGGCGGCGAGGGACTCCTCTATCTCGAAGGTGAGGGGCTCCGGGGGCGGAGTCTCGCGGCGGTAGAGGTCGACGAGGACGCTGCGCGCCACCTTGCGCACCCATGCCCGTTGCTGCCATTCCGAGCAGGCGGTCATGGTGTCGAACTTGAGCCACAGCATAATCCATACCTCCTGCACCATGTCCTCGCAGCGCGGGACGTCGCCGCGGGCAAAGTCGTAGCAGACGCGCCACACCACCTCCTGGTGCCGCCGCATGAAGGACTTGTAGTCCTCGTACCGCTGTCTGCTATGTTGTTCCATCTACATTTCGCGGAAGACGCTTCCATCGTTCCAGAAGACGCCTTCTGTAATATAAAACGCAAAAACCACCCCAAATCTTACATGCGGGGTGAAATTTTTTTTCGTATGTCTTATAAATACTTGCGCGATTCAAAAATTGTTAGTATTTTTGTACCCGAAAAGTCGTTAAGATGTGCTTATAAAGATGTGTATTACAACATAAAGGGCAAATATGACAATAGCTGAGTTTATCAGAGAACGTGAAATACGGGGTCGGGTGACATTCACTACTGATGATGTCCGTAAGGCTGTGAACCTTTCGGATAATACGATATTGAACGAGTTGCAACGGCAGGTGGCCCGTGTGAGGATACAAATTCCCTACCGCGGTTTCTACGTCATCATACCGCCACAGTATGCATTGAAGGGCATTGTCCCACCTACCTATTACATCCATGAGCTTATGAAGAAGGTGGGTAAGCCTTATTATGTCTGCCTGTTGTCGGCTGCGGAATATTACGGCGCAGCCCACCAACGGGCAATGGTTACTCAGGTAATGACCCTGCCCCCACGACTGAAGCATTCGGAGATGAACAACTTGCTGAACTGGAACTACCGGCAGGTCATCCCGTCGGAATTGCTGCTGCAGAAAAACGTAGAGATGGGCGTGATGCTTTATTCTTCGGCCGAGTTGACTGCTGTCGACCTTGTCCAGTTCGCTTCTCATGTGGGCGGCTACCAAAGGGCGGCTACCGTCCTTGCTGAACTGATGGAAAGCGTGGACATCAACCGTATCCGCGATGTGATTCCCTATACGACCACTGCCACAATCCAGCGGTTGGGGTATCTGTTAGAGTTTATCCTGGAGGAGCAACACAAGGCAGACGAGCTGCATTGTCTGCTCAAAGAAACAAATCCCAAGTGGAAGACAATCCTGATGGACAATGGAAGGGAGAAAAACGCCAACGGCGAAAGCAACCGCTGGCATGTAAATATGAATACCAACATTGAAATAGACGAACTATGATCAATCAGGCAGCGATAATGGCATGGAAAGACAATGCACCATGGGTCCATGCCGCCATGGTCGAGCAGGACCTCATCATCTGCAAGGCGCTGGTGTGTATCTTCGGCGACGATTTCTTGGCTTCGCAGCTGGCATTCCGTGGCGGGACGGCTCTCCACAAACTATATCTCCGTCCGCAACAAAGGTACAGCGAAGATATCGACCTTGTGCAAATCCATCCCGGACCCATCAAACCCATCTTGTTGCGGCTGGGCGAGGTGCTGTCGTGGTTGCCCGAGAAGGTCACCAAGCAGAAGCGATACAACAACACGATGCTTTTCCGCATGGAGTCGGAAGTCCTGCCCGTTCAACCGTTGCGTCTGAAGGTGGAGATTAACTGCTACGAACATTTTTGCGTACTGGGCTTACAGAAGGTGCCTTTCAAGGTTAGCAATCCCTGGTTCGACGGCGAATGCAAGATAACAACCTATGCCTTGGACGAATTGGTCGGAACCAAACTGCGGGCCTTGTATCAAAGGAAGAAGGGACGTGACTTGTTCGACCTGCAGGTGGCATTGCAGAGCGGCAATCTGAATGTGGCGCGCGTGCTGGAGTGTTACCAGAGGTATATGGAGTTTGTTGTCGACAAGGTCCCTACCTACAAGCAATACGTCCAGAACATGGAGGAGAAGATGCAGGATAACGAGTTCCTCGGCGACATGGATCTGCTGCTTCGTGAAGATGCCGGCAGGTTCTATCCGATGGAAGCCTACGAGCAGGTACGGGCAGTATTTATCGAGCAACTTCCGGGAAAGCGGGAGTAAAGATTGAGCCACGGCAGGCGTGGGAACGCTTCAACCACTAAGGTCTGTCGGCAGGCGGCCTCCAGTAGCCCGCAGCGCCCTGTGGGTTACCTTTTCACTTATATTGAAGTTATATTATAGTTATATTGTATTTATACCAAATATACGGTATAACTATAATATAACTACAATATAACTATAATATAACTATGGTATAAATGGGGAGGGAGCAGGGAAGGTGCAGGGAAGGGGCTGCCCCGGAGGAGGGTTACCGGGACTGCGGAAGGGGGTTAGCGGGATTGGGCTCGCCAGAGGAAGAAGTCGGCGATGGCTTGGGAGAGGGGGGTGGCGGGCATGCCGAGGTCGCGGCGGGCGAGGGTGTTGTCGTAGTATTCGCGGACGAGGAGCTGGCGCACGTTGCGCGTCGAGAGCTGGGTGCGGAGGCCGAGGAGGCGCAGGAGGTCGCCCGCGCGGCCCGCGGCCCGCACGAGCCACGAGGGGAGCGTCAGGCAGCGCTGGCGGTAGCCGCAGACTTCGGCCTGCAGAGCGTAGAACTCCTTCAGCGAGAGGTTCTCGCCCGTCAGCAGGTAGTGTCCGCCGTGGCGTCCGCGGGTGAGGGCGCCGACGATGGCCGCGGCGGCGTCGGCCACATGCAGGAAACTCTTGCCCCCGCAGGGGGCGGCCATCAGGGGGCGGCGGTAGGCGGCCAACAGGAGGGCGCCCGAGGAGGGCTTGACGTCGTAGGCCCCCACCATGAAGCCGGGATGCACGGTGACGATGTGCCAGTCGGGGTGCCGCGCGGCGGCCGCGTCGAGGAGCTTTTCCCCTTCGCGTTTGCTGCGGGCGTACCACGACGCGGTGAAAGGCTCCTGCATGGGGGCCTGTTCGTCGGCGGGACGGCCGGGGGTGCCGTAGCCGATGGTGTTGGCGGTGCTGACATGCACCAGGCGGGGGATGCCCTGCTGCTCCATGAGGCCTACCAGCCGCGCGCAGATGTCGCGGTTGGCGGGGAGGTAGTCGTCGTAGTGCCGCAGCGACATGTCGGTGCAGCCGATGCAGTTGACGATAGCATCGAAGGATGACAGGCTTGACACACTCCTCCGCCCTTCGGGCACCTCCCCTAACTTAGGGGAGGAGTGGCTGTCGCGGTCAGGGGAGGAGTGGCTTTCGCGGTCAGGGGAGGAGTGAGAAGCATTGTCCGAAGCTGGTTGCATTCTCGGCTGCTCCCCTAAGTTAGGGGAGCTGTCACGGAGTGACTGAGGAGTCTGTCTTGGGAATGGCCCTGTCGTCAGGCCGGCGCACTCTTCCGCCGGCAGGGAAGAATCCCGCAGCAGGGCATGGACTTCATGCCCTGCTGCCAGGAGTTGTTTCAAGACGTTGTGCCCCAGGAGGCCCGAGGCGCCGAGGAGGAGTATCTTCATCGCAGGACAATCCTCTGTGCCGGCAGGTTACCGACGCGGACAAGGTAGACGCCCGTGGCCCAGCGCGAGGTGCTGATGGTCACCCGGTTGCCTTCGGCGCGCTGGTTGTAGAGCATGCGGCCTGTCAGGTCGTAGGCCCTCACGGGCATGCCTGCGATGCCGGTGCCTTCCACCTGGATGTTGCCTGTCTCGGCCCAGATGCGGAACGTGGGAGTCTCGACATCCGCAATGCCCACATAGACCTCGAAGTAGGCCACGAGGGTGGTGTCGGAGGTGAGACGCACCATGCGGGCGCCGTTGGTGTCGCCGTCGCTCCAGTGCGTGAAGCGGTAGCCTTCGTGCGGCACGCCCACCACGATGACCGTGTCGCCGCAGAGCGCCACGCTGTCGGGATATACCACCACGTAGCCCATCACCGTGTCGGCGCTGCGGGCATGGAGGGTGTAGTATACCGGGATGCTATGGCCCGGCAGCAGGTAGAGGGTGTCGGTGCTGGCGCAGCCCTCGTCGGTGAAGTAGTCGTAGAGGTAAGTGCCTGTGTCGCTGTAGGTCTGGCCGTGCCACGTGTAGGTGCCGTCCTCGCCGAGGGTGTCGGTGTAGGCCGTCGAGGTGTTGTAGTGGATGGTCAGGTAGAGGGCGACGGTGCTGTCGCAGCCGAAGACGTCGCGAGTAATCATCCTCTCATTAGTGCTACTGGTGTAATCGGTCCCGAACCAGGTGTAGCTGTCGCACGCCGTGTCGAAGACCTCGGTGTAGGTCGAGTGGTGGATGAGGAGGAAGAGGGTGTCGACGTTCTGGCAGTCGCCGCCCAGCTGGCTGTAGTCGTAGATGTAGTTGCCCGTCTCGGTGTAGAGGGTGCCGTTCCAGATGTAGCCGTCGCAGGTCTCCACATGATAGCCCGTGCTGGTGCCTGTGCTGAGGGTCAGCACGAGGGTGTCGACCATCGGGCAGCCCTCGGCGGTCTCGTCGACGAAGAGGTAGGTGCCGCTGGAGGTGTAGACACTGTCGTGCCAGGCGAAGGTGTCGCAGGCCGCCGTGTAGGTGCTGGTGTAGATGCCATAGTTGACGGTGAGGTAGAGGGTGACGACGCTGTCGCAGCCCGCGGCGTTGGTAGTGGTGCTAGTGGCACTAGTCGTACTAGTGTAACTAGAATCGCGCCACTCGAAGTGGTCGCAGGCGGTGGCGATGGTGTCGCCCGCGGTGCTGTAGTTGACGGTGAGGTGGAGGGTGACGACGCTGTCGCAGCCCGCGGCGTTACTAGTAGTCCTAGTGGCACTAGTGCTACTAGTATAACTAGAATCATACCAAGTGAAGCTGTCGCAGGCCACGGCGACGGTGTCGCCGGTGGTGGAGTGGCCAATGGTGACGTGCAGCGTCTGGGTGCTGTCGCAGCCTTCGGCGTTGAGGAAAGCGTGTCCGAGTTCAAGGTAGGAATCGTCGATAACTGTCCAGAGGAGCGCTCCGACCACGAAATAGTCGCCGCTCTCGGTGATGGTGAAGGTGGTGTCCTCGACCGTCCAGAACAGGGTGTCGCAGGCCACAAGGGTGGTGTCGAGTTCCGAGCGGTGGTTGAGGGTGAGGTGCAGCGTGGCCGTGCTGTCGCAGCCGCCGACGGTCTGCAGGCGGCGGACGTAGGTGCCGCTCTCGGTGTACCAGTCGCCCTCGGGGATGACGGTGCCCAGCCAGTTGTAGCTGTCGCAGGCGGTGACGTAGAGGTCGCTGTCGGCACTGTGGTTGACGGTCAGGTAGAGGGTGTCGACATTGGTGCAGGAGGAGCCCGCGAGGCTGTAGTCGTAGACGTAGATGCCGCTCTCGGTGTAGACGCTGTCGTTCCAGCGGTAGGCGTCGCAGACGGAGACATGGTAGGCCGTGTCGCTGTGCTGGTCGACGGTCAGGTGGAGGGTATCGACGCTGGCGCAGCCGTCGGCGTTCTGGTACTCATAGAGATAGGTGCCCGTGGCGGTGTAGACCGTGCCGTGCCACACGAAGGTGTCGCATGCGTGCTGGTAGTAGTCGTCGTGGGGTGAGGTGGAGGGTGACGATGCTGTCGCAGCCGTGGATAGTCTGTCCGGTGAGGGTGTAGTCGCCGCTCTCGGTGTAAATCTGGCTGTTGGGGCTGTCGGCCCAGATGTAGCTCTCGCACGCCGTGTCGTAGATGTCGCTGGCAGCGGCATCGTAGATGGTCAGGTGGAGAGTGACGGTGCTGTCGCAGCCCGCGATGTTGCTAGTGATACTAGTGGCACTAGTGCTACTAGTGTAACTGGAATCGCGCCAGGTGAAGCGGTCGCAGGCCGTGGCGACGGTGTCGCCCGCGGTGCTGTAGTTGACGGTGAGGTGGAGGGTGACGACGCTATCGCAGCCCGCGGCGTTGGTGGTGGTACTCGTGGCACTAGTCGTACTAGTGTAGTTGGTTCCGCGCCAGTCGAAGCTATCGCAGGCCGTGGCCGTGGTGTCGCCTGTGGTGCTGTGGTTGAGCGTCAGGTAGAGCGTCACCACACTGTCGCACCCGTTGGCGGCCGCCAGCGTGTAGTTGGAGGTGTTGTAGTTGCTGGTGGTGTAGGTGATGCCGTTGATCCAGGTGTAGCGGTCGCACGCCGTCACGATGTCGGCTCCCGTGACGCTGCGATTGAGGGTGAGGCGGAGGGTCTCGACGCTGTCGCAGCCCGCCACGGTGGTGGTCACGTAGGTGGCTGTAATGGGCCAGGGATAGTAGTAGCCATGGACATTGGGGAATGGGAAGGTATAAGTACTGTCGTGCCATGTGTAACTATCGCAAGCAGTGTCGGTGATGGTCACGGTGGCACTGTGGTTGACGGTCAGGTAGAGGGTGTCGACATTGGTGCAGGTCGAGCCCGCCGTGCTGTAGTTATAGGTGTAGACACCCGACTGGGTGTAG
This sequence comes from uncultured Bacteroidales bacterium, assembly GCA_905234665.1. Lineage (GTDB taxonomy): Bacteria > Bacteroidota > Bacteroidia > Bacteroidales > P3 > Colimorpha. Next base: position 7,513 of record CAJOIV010000018.1, read on the forward strand.
AGGCTGTCGTTCCAACGGTAGCCGTCGCAGGCGGTGACGTGGAAGGCCGTGTCGGTGTGCTGGTCGATGACGAGGTGCAGCGTGTCGGTGCTGGCGCAACGCTCGGCATTGGTATAATTATATGTATAGGTGCCGGAGGTGGTGTAGGTGGTGCCGTTCCATGTGTAGCTGCCGCACGAGTTCTGGTAGTAGTTGTCGTGGGTGCTGTGGTTCACGGTCAGCCTCAGTTCGATAAAGTGGGAGCATCCTTCATCGTTGACAGTGTCGAAGAAGTAGGTTCCGCTGAGAGTGTACATATTACCGCGGAACGAGAAGCTGTCGCATGCCGTGTAGGAATCGACCTCGCTGGAATGGTAGTTGATGGTGAGGTTGAGGGTCACCACGCTGTCGCACCTGTGGTGGTTGGTGAAGGTGAAGGTGGGCGTGTTGGTCGAGGAGGTGTAGGTCACGCCGTTGATCCAGCGGTAGCTCTCGCAGGCCGTCTGGGTGTCGATGCCCGTGTTGCTGTAGTTGACGGTGAGGTGCAGCGTGTCGGTGCTGGCGCACCCAGCGGCGTTGGTGTAGTCGTTGGTGTAGATGCCCGACGTGGTGTAAGGTGTGCCATGCCATGTGTAGCTGTCGCAGGCGGTCTGACGGAAACTATCGTGCGTGCTGCGGTTGACTGTGAGGTGGAGGGTGACGGTGCTGTCGCAACCGACGGCGTTGGTGGTAATACTAGTGGCTCTAGTGCTACTAGTGTAGATAGAATCGCGCCAGGTGAAGCTGTCGCAGGCAGTGGCGGTGGTGTCGCTGGTGGTGCTGTGGTTGACGGTGAGGTAGAGCGTGTCGGTGCTGGCGCAGCCCTCGGCATTGGTGTAGTTGTAGGTGTAGTCGCCACTGGCGGTATAGCGCGTGCCATGCCACGTGTAGTTGTCGCAGACGGCGAGGCTTTCGCTGTTGGTCGTGCTGTGGTTGACGGTTAGGTGCAGGGTTGCGGTGCTGTCGCAGCCGTTGGCGTTGAGGGTGTCGAAGGTGTAGGTGCCGCTGGCGATGTAGGTGGTGCCATGCCAAGTGTAACTGTCGCACGCCGCGAGGGTCTCGCTGCTGGTGGTGGCAGGATGGATGGTGAGCCGGAGGGTGTCGTAGACGGGGATGGCATGGAACAGGTGCATTCTGGAGTAGATGCCTGAAGTGGTGTAGGTGCTGTCGCCCCAGGTGTAGCTTCCGCATGCCACAACGGTGGTGTCTGCATTGGCGGGCATGTAGTCCACGATAATGTCATCGAGCAAGATGCTCTTGTTCTCATTATAGTATACAGGACGGAGGGCGATGCAAGAACCGGAGCCTTGATAGGGACGGAGGTTAATACCAAATTCTCCAGGTCGGTAGATATTATTCACAACATTAACGAATAGTTCAAGAGTGTCGACAGGTGTGAACGACCCGGTGTCGGTGGGGCTGTCCATCACGCCTACGGCAAGTTTTGCAGGAGTATTCCTGTTCCTCCCGTTGGGGAATGCCCAGAAGCTGAGGTACAGGTTGTTGAGGGCGTGGTAGTGCGTGTCGATCTGCGGCAGAACGATATAGTAGTCGCTATTGCTAAAGATGGGGAAATCCATAAGATTATTCCCAGAATGTGCATATCCAGCTTCGGTACGGATGGTAATGTCTGGAGCGGTCGTGGAGTTATTGGACAGAATATTCCAACAGTTGAGGTTGAATGGGATACTGCCGGGATTACTCAGGACTCCGCAGCTCTCGAAACTCTCGGTGATGGGCAACTCAGTCATTGGGCCACATCCCGTGTTGAAGGTGAACATCTCGCTCCATGCGCTGGCCTGCGATGCATCGCACCACTTGCGGACGAAGACGTGGTAATAGCTGCTGGGGCTGAGGTTCGTGATACGGACACTGTTGCCGGTCACGGAGAGGGTGTCCATGTCGAGAGGCGAAGAGGCAATGCCGTATGCCACGGTGAAGCGTGTGCCGGTACCCGCCCAGGCAAGGGTGGTGGCAGTGGTTGTCGTGTTGCTGTTTTGCAGGTTGGTGGGCGGCGTGCAGGTGGTCTTGACAATGCTGACATTGTCGACTGCAGCAGGTGGATTGTGCCCCTCCCCAAAGAGCTGCACAGTGTTTCTCCAGAAAAAGACCATCTTGTAGATGCCTGGATTGGTGACGTTGATTTGGGCGGCGTGATAGTTCCATACTGTTTGTCCAAACAGAGCGGTATTTCCGTCGAGGGCAATCCAACTTGTCGGGATCTGTCCGTTGCTGGGCAGGACTTCTGCGTCGGGAACCAAGAAGACGCGCAGGTAGTCGTTGTTGAAGGATCCATTGGCGCGCCAGTCGTAGCTGAAGGAATAGGCGCCTTGCCGCAGGATGAAACGCTTGGAGGTATAGGCGGCGGGACAATAATTATTATTATCGTCCAACGTCCATGAATAGTTGTTGGAAACCCCGTTGTCGTTGGAGATGTAGACGCTGTGGGTCCCGGTGTGGGGGGCAGCAGTGCCATAGTACCAAGCATTGGTGGAAGGATTGTTGGTGAACGTCCAGCGGAGGCCCGCCTCGAAGTCGTCGAAGAAAGGATGCTCCTCGTCGACCAAGACGGGTAGCGTCGGGTCGATGACGAGGTGCAGGGTGTCGGAGCTGGCGCAGCCGTCGGTGTTGGTGTAGTCATAGGTGTAGACGCCTGTGGCGGTGTAGACGCTGTCGTGCCACGTGTAGCTGAGTTCGGCAGTGTCGTACACCACGTTGTGCGTGCTGTGGTTGACGGTCAGGTGCAGGGTGTCGACGACGGTGCATTGGGCAGTGGAACGGTCGTGGGTGTAGACGCCTGTGGCGGTGTAGGGTGTGTCGTTCCAGGTGTAGGAGTCGCAGGCAGCGATTGTGGTGTCGGTGCCGACGGGGCAGTCGTTCTGGAAGAGGGCCGTGAGGGTGGTGTCGTCTGTGACGATGAGGGTGCGCGGGTTGGTGGTGACGCCGTCGCTCCAACGCAGGAAGTTGTAGTTGCCGATGGGCGTGGCGGTGAGGGTGGCGGTGTCGAGGTAGTCGTAGCTGCCGCCGCCCGTCACGGTGCCGAGGGTAGTGTCGTTGGAGAGGACGGTGACGGTGTAGGTGTTCAGCGAGAAGACGATATGGTTGTAGGTCACGTCGTGGTCGGGCATGACGAAGGTGTAGGGGTTGGCGGTGATGCCCGCGGCCCAGTGGCTGAAGGTGTAGCCGTGGTTGGCGGTGGCGGTGAGGGTCACGTCGCTGCCCGCCATGGCCTGGGCGTGGTTGGTGGTCACGCCGTTGACGGCCACCGTGCCGCGAGCAGGCTCAGCCACTGTCAGGTCGATGTTGAAGGGCGCGATGCGCATCACACGGATATCATCAAAGAAGACGTAGGAGTTGTACCACGAGTCATTGGTGCTGTAGAAAGCAATGTAGTAGCTGTTGCTGTTGTCAACCACATGGCTGAAATTCACAGTGTGGCTCTCCCAAGTGTCTGTGGCGGTGGGTGTCAGTGTGTCGACGGGGATAAAGGTGGTGAAGTCGTAGGGGTTGCTGACCACACCCACGACGAGGCTGGCGGTCTCGCTGCTATTGTAGGAATTGGGAATATTGACCTGGAGGGTCATGTAGAGGTTGCTGATGGTGTCGTCCAGCTTGGGCATGACGGCATAGGCGCTGGCATTGCTGATGTTGAAACGCATACGGGCAGTACCCTCGCCGGCGTAGCCTGAGGTGTACTGGTTGCGCTGCACCTGGGCGTTCTCGTTGAGTATCCAGCAGGGCACGCCAGTAACGGTGCCGTTGGGCTGGTTGGTGAGGTTCTCAAAGCCGTAGGCGTAGGGCAGCTCTTCGAGGCAGCCGGTGGAGAAGGCGGTGGTCACCATCGAGCTCTGGCTCCAGCTGTTGCAGGCGGCCCAGAGGTAGACGCTGTAGGCCGTGGCGGGCGTGAGACCCGTGAGGGTATAGGCGGTGTCGGTGATGCCGGTGACCTGCGTGCCCTGTCCGGGGGTGAAGCCCGAGGGACCGTATTCGAGGCTGTAGGAGGCTATGCCTGTCGCGGCGGGCCAGTGGAGGCGGGCACCGTTGTAGACGATGCGGTCGGCCGTCACGCGGGTGGGGCCGTCGCAGGCGGGGATGCGCTCGACGATGATGTCGTCGACAAGCACATTGCCGGCCTGTCCCTGTCCGCCATTGAGCTGGTAGCGGATGGCGAGACGGCGGCTGTTGTCAGTTACGGAGGTGAGGGGCACGGTGTAGTACTGCCAGTTATTGTTGAGCTGTATGCTCTGCACCGTCTGGAAGGTGGTGATGTTGGCCGAGGAGGCCACGGTGCCGATTTGCAGCGGGGCATTCGGGTTGTTGCCGTTGCCGGTTCTTGCCTGTAGCTTGAACTGCAGGAGGCTCAGCGTGTCGTCGAGTTCGGGCAGGATGGCATAGCTGTACATGCTGTTGCTGCTGCTGAAGAAGAGGAGAGCCTTGTCTCCCTCGTAATTGGGATTGGCAGTGGAGACCGTGGGATAGGTTGACGTGGCGGAGCCATAGAAGCCGTTGTTCCAACAGGGGCTTACGTGGGTGCCGGAGCCGTGGTCGAAGTTCTCGGTGAAGGGTACGCTGTGTGCTGAGCACGAGGTGGAGAAGGTGGTGGTGGCTGCTGTGCTGAGGCTGCCGGTGATGCAGAGGCTATAGACCTCGACGTCGTAGGTGGTGCCCATCTGCAGGCCCGTGAGGGGCAGTGAGGTGGCGGCGACACTGTCGACGGTCACGCGGTAGGAGCTGTCGTAGTCGCCGTGGGGCGTGTAGACCACGCGGTAGCGGCTGATGCCCTGGGCGGCACTCCAGCTGAGGGTGGCGCTGGTGGTGGTGATGCTGCCGGCGGCCAGGCTCGCGGGGGCGTTGCAGTCGGGAATGGGGACAACCTCAATGTCGTCCACATAGAAAGCCTGTGACTGGCTTCCGCTGCCCGTCAGGCGCGGCGAGACAATGGCAATGCGGTAGTTGGTGCCGCTGAGATTGTTGAAAGGCACGTTGACGATGGTCCACTCGTTGTCGGTGTTGCGGGTGAACTGCTGCACCTGCTGGAAGGTGTTGAAGTTGGTGGCCGTGGTCACGACACCCACCTGGATATTGGCAGAGGTGCCGCCAGAGGTCTTCACCTTGAAACGCAGCATCTGGTCGTGGATATTGCCCTGCATGGAGGGCAGCACCAGGTAGGAGTAGTAGTAGCGGGTGCTGAGGAAATAGAGGAAGTAGTCGCTGTTGTCGCCGCTGTAGTAGGTGAACATCGGGTAGGAGTTCTGGTCGTTGCCTTGGCTGTAGCACTTGTACCAGCAGCGGCTGATGGGGCTGTTGGAATTGCTGCCCGTGTAGCCGTTGAAGTCCTCGAGGAACGGGATGGCCATGCGGCCGCAGTCGGTCTGCGCGCTGATGCGCTGTGCGCGGCTGGTGGCGTGAACGCAGTCGGAGTGGATGTAGATGTCGTACCAGGTGTCGTTGGTCAGGCCCGTGAGGGTGGCGGTGGTGTCGGTGACGGTGACTGTGGTGCCAGAGCCCTGGGCAAAGCCCTGCGGGCCGTACTCGATGCCCCACGAGGTGGCGGCACCCGTCTCGTGCCACGAGAGGCTTATGGAGTTCGCGGTGGTGCCGGTCACGGCGATGTTGCGCACGCCCGAGCATTCAGGCATGGCTTCGACGGTGAAGTCGTCGAGGTAGCAGCGGGCGTTGCCGCCGCCCTGCAGGCGGATGGCGATATACTGGCCGTTGCCCTGGTAGGTGTCGAACATCACGGTGTCGCAGTACCACTGCAGGACACCCGTGTTGGGGATGGTGAAGGTCTCGTAGGGCTGGAAGGTGGTGATATCCGAGGGATTGGTCACCACGCCTATCTCAACGGTGGAGGCGTAGCTGTTGCCGGCGGCACGGCCCCAGAAGGTGAGCTGTGTGCGGTTGACGGGGTTGTCGAACTGCGGCAGCACGATGTAGCTGTAGTAGCTGGCCTCGGCGACCATGTACATGGCGTAATAGCCGTCGTGCGAGTAATAACTATAGGGATAAGGATAGTTGTAGCTGTTGGGTGTGCTGCTGCCCTTGTGCCAGCACTCGTTGATGGCGCCGTTGGAGCCGGAGGCGGTGGCATCCTCGAAGCCGTAGCTGTAGGGCAGGGCGATGGGACCGCAGGCGGTGCGGAAGGAGAGCACCGTGCTCCAGGCACTCTGCTCGTCGTTGCAGAGGGAGCGCACATAGGCGTAGTGCGTCGTGGTGTGGGCCAGGCCCGTGAGGGTTGCCGTGTTGCCCGTCACCGTCAGGGTGTCCATGTCGGCGAGGGTAGGCGTGGTGCCGTAGGCCACCTGGTAGCTGGCGGCGGTGCCTGTCCAGCTGAGGGTGGCGGTGCCGGTGCCGACGCTCTGGAGGGCGACATTGGTGGGACGCAGGCAGTCGCTCTTGACGAAGCGCACCTCGTCGATGGCGGCGGGAGGCTGGGAACCCACGTATGAGTCGTTGTACCAGAGGAATACTACCTGGTAGACGGCGGAGTCGGTGATGTTGACCTCGGCGGTGTAGTTGCCCCACGAGGTTGTCTGGTTCATCTGGCTACCGCGGTCGAGCACCCTCCAGCCGCTGGGCGTGCCGGTGATGGAGACTCCCGTGGGCAGAGTGCCGGCGGTGAAGGTGGTGTTGGCCGGCACCAGATAGACGCGCATGTAGTCATAGTCGGCCTCTGCATTACAACGCCAGTCGTAGCTGAAATAGAAGTGTCCGGCGGGCAGGATGAACTTCTTGGTGGCGAAGACCGCCGAGGTGGCGTTGGAGGTGGTGTAGGCGTTGGAGGTGCCGTTGTCGTTGGATATGTAGATGGCATTGTAGCCAGTGCTGTGGGCGGCGCTGCCACGGTACCATTTGTTGGTGAGGTTGCCGTTGAAGAGCTGCCAGCAGAGGATGTTGCCCTCGAAGCCGTCGTAGAAGGGGTGCGTCTCGTTGACCAGCACGGGGGCGTAGAGGTCGACGGTCAGGTGCAGCGTGTCGGTGCTGGGGCAGCCGTCGTCGTTGGTATAATTATATGTATAGACACCCGTAGTGGTGTAGGTGGTGCCGTGCCAGGTGTAGCTCTCTGCCACCGTCTCGGTGACGCTGTTGTGCGTGCCGTGGTGGATGGTGAGGTGCAGGGTGTCGGTGCGCGGGCAGATGCCGAGCAGGAGGGTGTCGAAGGTGTAGCTCCCCGAAGCGGAGTAAGCAGTCCCGTGCCATGTGTAGCTATCGCACGCTGTGGTGGTGGTGACCACTGGCAGCACCGTCGAGCAGTTGGGAGCTTCTTCGATGGCGAAGTCATCGAGATAGGCTATCCATGTCCTTCCGCCGCCGATGCTGCTGCCACGGAGGGTGATGTAGATACCGTTGCCGGTGTAGTTGCTCAGATAGGCAGTGTATTGCACCCATTCAGTGCCCGCCACGGTCACGGCGGTGACCGGGGTGAAGGTCGTGGTGTCGTTGGCGTCGGTCATGACTCCCACGGTGATGCTGGGGCTCACATTGGCGGATGAACTCTTGGCCCAGAAGGTTAGTTTGGTGCCATTGGTGGCGATGACGGTGTTGTCCAGTCCGGGCAGCACCACGTATTGTGTGGAGTTGTTGAAGTTCATCCATTGGATGGAACGGCTGCCGGTGTGGATGAAGTTGGCCGAGCCGTTGACCATAGGATAAGGATAATTGTTGGTGTAGATGCGGTTCCAGCAGGCAACGTCGAAGTAGGACAGGGTGCTGCCCTCGAAGCCTTCGGTGTAGGGCAGCGAGGTGATGAGGGCACAGTCGGTGTGGAACGTGGCCATCGTGCTCCAGAGGCTGAGGTTCCCATCGCCGCAGTCGGAACGCACGTACACGTTATAGGTCGTGTAGCCCGTCAGGCCGGTGAGGGTGACGGTGGTGTCGTTCACGGTGACGGTCTGCATGTTCTCAGGTGTGTTGCCCAGGCCGTAGGCCACGATATATCCCGTGGCGTTGCCGTTCCAGGTGAGGGTGGCGCTGCTGCTGTTCACGGCAGTGGCCTGCAAGCCGGTGGGAGTGTCGCACGGGGTGGCGGAGGGGATATAGACCTCCACATTGTCGAGGCCGCAGGCGTACCAGGTGCCGGTGCATTCCCAGCGGAAAGCGATATACTGGGCGGTGGCGGGGACGTTGGTGAACTCGACACTGTCGAAGGTGCCTGTGGTGGACGAGGCGATGGTGGCCACTGGTACGTAATCGGTTGCCATATTGTCGCCTGTGAGGTAACCCACGGAGAGGGTGCCATAGTTGGCATTCTCCTTGCGCGACCAGAATTTCACGGCCAGGGTGTTGATCGGCTGGGCGAACTGGGGCAGGCGGACTACCTTGACGGTGCCGTAGTTGCCGTTGCCGGAAATCAGGCAGAGTCCATTGTACGCAACAGCGAACTGGTAGCTGGTCCCTCCCGTGACCACATGCGGCAGATAGGTGTTGGACGTGCCGTTGGTGTAGCCTTCCCAGCAGGGTGGCAGGAAGCCGGCTAAGTTGTAGGAGGAGGAGGGCACGTTATCGAAGTCTTGCATGTAAGGCACATTGGTGAGGCCGCAGTCGGTGATGGCGGTGGATACATCGCTCCATTCGCTGTTGCCGTTATCGCCGCAGAAAGTTCGGACGCGGAAACTGTACTCGGTGCCGGGGAAGAGGCCTGTGAGGGTGGCGGGATGGCTGTTGACGGTCATTGTGGCGCCGTGGCCAAGGGTGAAGCCGGTAGGCCCGTACTCAATCTCCCACGACGTGGCGGGACGCATGTCGCTCCAGTCGATGGTGAGGGTCGAGGGCGTGATGTTCGTGGCGTGCACGTTCTGCACGGCCAGGCAGGAAGGAAGGAAGGTCACCTCGATGTCGTCGATGAGGAATGGGCTGTAGGTGTAGTTGTCGCGGCAGGTGTTGCGGAACGCGATGACGCGGCTGTTGCCGCTGTAGCCGGCCAGGTAGACAGTGTTCTCCACATAGGTGTTCGGCACCACGTCGAGGGTGTCGATGGGGAAGAACGTGGTACCATGCATCACGCCCACCTCCAGCTTGTTGTCGGCATCGCTGTTGCCTTTGCGCACCCACAGTTTAATCTGCAGCAGGTTGAGGGCAGTGTCGGTCGCGGGCAGTTGGGTGATGGCGTCGCCCGTCAGGGCGAGGCTGTAGTTGCCGGTGTGTGCGAGGGTGCGTTGGATGAGAGGATAATTGGACGGGTCTTGGTATGAGGCGGAACCTATCATGGTGAAGTCCCAGCAGGGCACAGTGATGGCCGTCGAGCCTGTGGTGTAGGTCTCGAAGCTCTCGTTGTAGGGCACATGGATGGTGGCGGGACACTGGGTGCGGAACGATACGGGCGTTGAGGTCCATGCACTGGTGTCGGAGGCCGAACAGATGGCGCGGATGTAGGCGTAATAAAGGGTGTTGTTGGCAAGACCGGTGATTTGGACGCTGTGGCCTGTCGCGGTGATGGAGGTCATGTCGGCCAGGGTCGTCGTGGTGCCGTAGGCCACTTCGTAGGTGGTGGCGCTGCCGCTCCAGGTGAGGGTGGCCGAGGTGTCGGTGATGCCGCTTGCCGCCAGACCTGTGGGCTCAAGGCAGGAGGGGATGACCTCAAGGGTGAAGTCGTCGGTCCAGGCCTGCCAGGCGTAGTTCCAGTAGTCTGTCGAGCCTGGCGACACGGCACGGAGGGCCACATACTGCCCGCTGCCTGTGTAACTGCTGAAGGGGATAATGTATTCGATGTAGTTGTCTATATCCGAAGGACTGATGGTGCCCACCTGCGTGAAGGTGTTGATGTTCCCGGGGTCGGTCATGATACCCACCTGGAGGGTGCCGTTGCCTGAACCCTTGCGCGCCCACACACGCAGGCGCAATGTGTTCATAGGATATATGTTCACATCCACGGCGGGCATCACCACGGCCTGATAGGTGCCTCCGTCGACACTGTTGAGCGCGTTCCAGTTGATGCAGCGGTTGCCACTGTGTGTGTTGTTGGCGTCCAGGGAGGGGAAGGAGCTCCAGGTGCCATTGTTGAGACGGTTCCAGCAGTCGATGGGGAACGAGGTGTAGCTGTCGAAGTTCTCAGTGTAGGGCAGGCTGCTGATGAGGGTGCACGGGGTAACGAAGGTGGTCATGGGGGTCCACTCGCTGTTGTCATTGCCGCCGCAGAGGGCGCGCACGAAGACGTTGTATGTCGTGTTGGGCGCAAGGCCTGTCAGCTGCCGGCTGCTGCCCGTCGTCACATTGACGGTGGTCATGCCGTCGGGCGTGGTGCCGGTGCCGTAGGCCACTTGGTGCACGGTCTGTCCCGGCACGGGGTCGCTCCAGGCCACGGTGGCTGTGGTGGGGGTGATGCCGCTCACCGTCACGTCCGTCGGGGCGATGCACGAGGGCGAGAGTTCCAGCGTCACGTCGTCCATATAGGCCGTCCACGTCAGATAGTAGTTGTTCTGGGTGGGACCGTCCGCGCGGATGGCGATATAGTGGCCTGTGCCGGTGTAGGCATAGAAGTCGGCATAGTATTCCGCCCATCCGTTGGTCTCGGCGATGATGGTGGCCACTTGGGTGAAGGTGTTGATGTTGTTCGGGTTGGTCATCACGCCGATGCGGAAGGTGGGCACGGCGCGTGATGCGTCAGAGACCCGGTTGGCCCAGAATTTCAGGCGCAGGCCGCTCACATCCACCGACGGGTCGAGGGCGGGAAGCACCACGGCCGTAGTCCTTGGCCACTGGCTGTTGGTCACATAGGGGTTGGTCTCCCAATACAGTGCGCGGGTGCCGGTGTGGTTTAGGTTGCCTGAGATGTAGGGCGAGCCCGTCCAGCGGCTGCCGTTGTTGAGGTGCGTCCAGCAGGGCAGGCCAAAGTCGGCATTGGGTGTCTCGCTGGTGCCTGTGGGGCAGCCTTCAAAGCCCCACGTGTAGGGCAGGGTGGCTATCAGTCCGCAGCCGGTGGTGAAACTGTACACGGTGCTCCATTCGCCGCGCTCGGTGGCGCAGATGGGCTGGATGTAGACGTTGTAGGTGGTCATAGGCAGCAGACCTGTCAGGGTGGTGTTGTTGCCCGACATGACGACGATGCTGTCCATCGTTGCGGGGTCGGTGCCGGTGCCGTAGGCCACACGGAAGCCAATGCCGTTGCCACCATTCCAGGTGATGGTGGCGCCGGTGGAGGTGACGTTGTTCGAGGCCACGCTCGTCGGCGGGAAGCAGATGGGCACAATGCTCACCTTCAAATCGTCCATGCCGGCCACCCAGCCGCCGTTGGCGCGGGCGCAGATGGCTATGTTCCTACCGTTGCCGGTGTAGCTCTCGAAGGTGAAGGTGTATTCCGTCCACGCAGTGGAGGTGATGTTCAAGGTGTCGACAGGCACGAAGGTCATGGTGTCGTAGGGGTCGGACATGACGCCGACGATAAACACCGGTCGCTGCGTCGAGGTGTTGGCCCGGGCCCAGAAGCTGAGCTGGTGGCGGCTCATGGGGTAGAAGCTGGTGTCCAAGCCCGGCAGCACCACATATTGCGACGTGCCGTAGCTTGTGTTGTTGGCCATGTTCCAATAGAGGCCGCGGTTGCCGGCATGTCGGCATACCGTGCTGTTGCCCACGTAGGGAGAATAGTAGGTGGTGCCGTTGCTGAAACGGTGCCAGCAGTCCACGGAGAAGTTGTTGTTGCTGGAGCCAGTGGTGTTGTAGCTCTCGAAGCCCTCCACATAGGGCATCTCCAGCAACTCGCACTCGGTGGAGAACGAAACCATCGGGCTCCAAGTGCTGCGGTCGCCGCTACACACCGAACGCACAAACAGGTTGTAGGTCGTGTTGGCCGCCAGGCCCGTGAGGGTGACGGTGGAGCTGTTGGCTGTCATGCTGTCCATGGCATCGGGGTCGGTGCCTGTGCCGTAGGCCACCACGTAGTTGTCAATCAAGCCCGTCCACGACACTGTGGCCGTGTGGGAGGTGATATTGCTGACGGTAACGTCGATGGGAGTGGCGCAGGTCGGGGCGACATCGACCGTGATGTCGTCAAGATAGGCGGCGGCGATGGTGTTGAAGGCCGAGCGCAGGGCGATATAATGGCCTGTGCCGGTGTAGTAGCTCAGCGGCTGTATGTATTCCACCCATGTCGACCCCTCGACGTTTATGGTTCCAACGGAGACGAACGATGCCGTGTCGGTGGGGGAATCCATCACGCCCACCTCGAATGCCGGGTGGTAGCTCGAGGAACTGGTACGGCCCCAGAAGCGCACCTCTAAGGTGTTGACGTCAAAGATGAAGCCAGGCATTACGATGTACTGGCGCTCGGTGTTGGCGGCTCTGTACCAATAGAGGCCGCGGCTGCCTGTGTGGCTGGTGGTGGTGACGGACGGGTAGTTGTTGATGCTGTAGTGTTTCCAGCAGGGAAGGGTGAATGACCCGCTGGTATAGCCTTCGAAGCCTTCGGTGAAGGGCAGTGTGGACACCATGTTGCATTCTGTCTGGAAGGTGTACATCTGGCTCAGTCCGCTGGAACTGCCGCCGGTGCAGTGCGACACGATATAGACATTGTAGGTGGTGTAGGAGCTGAGGCCTGTGAGGGTGACGCTGTCGTCGTACACCGTCCTTGAATCCATGGTGGTCGTGTTGGTTCCCGTGCCGTAGTAGACGGTATAGCTGTTGCCCGTCCCCTGCCAGGTGAGGGTGGCCGAGTTGGCAGTCACCGCTGAGGCTGCAATGTTGTTGGGTATCGGGCACGCGGGTTGCACCTCGATGGTGAAGTCGTCCAAATAGAGTGTCCAGTTGCTGGTCGGATATTGGGTGCGCAGGGCAATGTACGAGCCGGTCCCGGTGTAGCTGAAGAAGTCGAAGATTTGCTCGGTCCAGGTGACGCCGCTATGGCTGAGGGTGCCCACCTGTTGGAATGTGGAGGTGTCGTCCGGGTCGGTCATGACGCCCACCTGCAGCTCGCCCGTGGTCTGGTTGTTGGAGGTGCGTGCCCAGAAACGCAGGCGCAGGGTGTTGATGGCATGCGAGGCGGTGTTCACCTGCGGCATCACGAGGACGATGTTGCTGCCGTAGCTGCTGCCGGTGTTGTTCGACCAGTTCAGCATATTGCTGCCGCCGTGGGCCATCGAGCCGGTCGCTACAAAGGGATAGCCTATGTAGGTTGTGGCGTTGTTGTGGCGTTGCCAGCAGTCGACATCGAATACCGGGTTCGCGGCGGTGCCGGTTGTGCTCTCTTCGAAGCCTTCGGTGTAGGGCAGGGTGGTGATGGCTCTGCATCCGACTATCGTAAGGTGCAGGGTGTCGGTGCTGGCGCAGCCGTTGGTGTCCATATAATTATAGGTGTAGGTGCCACTCTCGGCATAGGTGCTGCCGTGCCATGGGTAGGGCATGTCGGAAGTGTCGTACACCACGTTGTGCGTGCCGTGGTTGACGGTCAGGGTGAGGGTCACCGTGCTGTCGCAGCCCGCCGCGGTCTGTCCATGCCAGACGTGGGTGCCCGAGGTGGTGAAGGTGCTGTCGTGCCAGGTGTAGCTGTCGCAGGCTGCCTCGGCCACAGTGGTGGTGACGGCGTGGTGGATGGTCAGGTGCAGGGTGGCCACGCTGTCGCAGCCTGCGGCGGTGGTGATGTGGCGGCTATAGGTGCGTAGGTGGTGCCGCCCCATACATATTGGTCGCAGGCGGTCACATCCTCGCTGCCTGTAATGGTGACGGGGGTGAAGTAGGCCGTGAAGGTGCTGTCGCGGGTGACGGTGACGGGGCGCGGGTTGGCGGTGTTGCCGTCGTTCCAATGGCTGAACTGGTAGCAGGCGGTGGGGAAGGCGCGGAGGGTGGCCGTGGCGTTGTAGTTGCGCGTGCTGCTGCCGCTCACGGTGCCTTGCGTGCTGTCGGACGTGAGGGCGGTGATGTGGTAGCGCGCCCAGCGCAGCTCGATGTCGTCGACATAGCTGTAATAGCTGTTGTTGCCATAGTAGCGGAAGGCCACATATTTGGTGCCCAGGGGCACTTCGCAGCTGTAGGTGCTCCAGGTGCCGCTGTTGTTGGGTACCTCCATCCAGGTGGTGAAGTTCTCGGGGTTGTTGCCCGTGGTCGAGTAGCCCACCCAGAGGTTGTTGTTCTGGTTGTAGTTACTGTAGTGGAACGACATCTGCATGGGTGCGGCGCAGGAGAGCTCGCGCGAGACGGCATACTGGTAGTAGCCGTCGTTGCAGCGGTAGTAGCTGCTGAAGCGCAGTGAGTGGCTGTTGTTGTACGAGGTAGTGGTGCTGACGGAGGTGGTGATAATGATGGCGTTGTTCTCGCAGGGGTAAATGGTGCGCCAGCAGCCCAGGTCGTTCTCGAAATTCTCGGTGAAGGGGTTCGTGGTGGTGATGGTGTAAGGAGTGCAGGGCGTGGCAATCTCCACGGGTCCTATCCAGGCCGTCGAGGCGTTGTTGGCGCATACGGCACGCACGTAGGCCTGGTACACCGTGTTGGGCGAGAGACCCGTCAGGGTGTGGCTGGTGCCGGTGGCACTCACGAGGGCCATGGTACTCACGTCGGTGCCCGTACCGTAAGCCACCTGGAAGTTGTCGCCATTGCCCGCCCAGGCCAGCGTGGCGGAGGTGGCATGTATCTCGGCGAGATGCAGGTTGTTGGGCTCGGCACAGGAGGGGCGTGTGATGCTCACATTGTCCACGGCTGCCGGCGGGTTGGTGCCGGTGTTGGCATCTGTCACCCACAGGAAGAGCATGACATAGTCGCCCGAGTCGGGGAAGGCCACGTCGGCCTCGAAGTGCTGCCAGCTGTTGACCATGTTCTTGCACTGGCTGCTGTCGGCGGATATCCATCCTGCGGGCGTGGCGTTGGCAAAGGCCGAGGTGGAGGTGCCGCCGTTGGGCAGGGTGGTGCCGGCGACGACATTGGTGCTTCCCGGAGCAAAGAAGACACGCATGTAGTCGTAGTTGGTCCCGTTGTTGGCTCTCTCACCGTAGGCGCGCCAGTCGTAGGCCACATGGTAAGTGCCGCCCTTCAGGGCAAAGAGTTTGGTGGCGTAGGTCACGCCGCTGGCATTGTTGTTGTAGGTGTTGCTCACACCGCCGTCGTTAGAGATGTAGATGGCACGGCTGCCACCGTCGACCACGGCGGTACCCCAGTACCATTTGTTGGTGCGGTCGCCGTTGACCATAGCCCATGCACGTGCGCCCTCGAAGTCTTCGTTGAAGGGGTGCGTCTCGTCGACCACCACGGGCAGGCAGGGCGTGGTGAAGGTGGCCATGCCGCTCCAGGCGCTGTAGACATCCCCGCCGCAGACGGAACGCACATAGACGTGATAGTCCGTATTGCCGGTCAGGCCCGTGAGGGTGACGGTGGTGTCGGTGGCGGTGAGGGTGTCCATCAGGTCGGGGTTGTCGCCCGTGCCGTAGGCCACGGTGTACTGCGAGTTGGATGAACGCCAGGTGATGGTGGCTGAGGTGGGATGGATGTTGCTGGCCATCACGTCGGTGGGACGGCCGCAATAGGTTCTCTGTATCGAGACGTTGTCGATGCCGGCAGGAGGCATGGTGCCCACGCTGTTGTCGTCAATCCACACGAACACCAGCTTGTAGTTGCCAGCCACGGTGATGTTGGCTTCGGCGGTGTAGGCCTGCCATGTCGTTACGAGGTTCTTCTTGCTGGCGCCGTCAAGGGCTATCCAGCCGTTGGGAACGGCGGTGGTGTAGCTGTTGGTGTTGCCGTTGGAGCCGTTGGGCAGGAGGTTGGGCGTGAAGGTGGCGTTGGCGGGAGCCAGGAATACGCGCAGGTAGTCGTAGTTGTTCTCACCGTAGGCGCGCCAGTCGTAGCCGACGTAGTACATGCCAGGGCTCATCGCGAAGAGCTTGCTGGCGTACACCACCGACCGTTGCGTGATGTCGTAGCTGTAGGTCTGGCCGCGGTCGGTGGAGATGTAGAGGGCGTGTGTGCCGCCGTTGCTTGTGGCAGTGCCATAGGCCCAGCGGTTGGGGCATTCGCCGTTCTCCAGATACCAGGTGAAATCGTCTTCGAAGGTCTCAAAATACGGATGCAGCGAGTCCACCGTCACGGCGGGGGCCGGCGTGATGGTCAGGTGCAGCGTGTCGGCACTCGCGCAACCATGCAGGTCGAGGTAGTGGTAGGGGAACGCGCCCGTCTCGAAGTAGAGCGAGTCGTGCCACGTGTAGGTGTTCACGGCCGTGACGCTGTAGTTGTTGTGGGTGCTGTGGTAGATGGTCAGGTTCAGCGTCATGATGAGGGGACACCCGCCGTCGACCGTCAGGGTGTCGTAGGCGTCGTTGGTGTTCTCGTAATAGGTCACGCCGTTGCTCCAGGTGTATTCGTCGCAGGCCTCCACATACTGGTTGCGGTACTCCGTGGTGCAGGGCAGGATGGTGAGGTGCAGCGTGTCGGCGCTGGCGCAGCCGTAGGCGTTGGTGTAGTTGTAGACGTGCGTGCCGCTCACGGTGTAGATGGAGTCGTGCCAGATGTAGCGGCCCGTCTCGGTGACGGTTGAGCTGTTGTGGGTGGCATGGCGTATCATCACGGTACGCATGATGATGCTGTCGATGCCCGACAGCGCCGTGTAGACCAGGCGGTAGGTGCCTGTCGTGGTGATGGTGCGCGTGCCGTTGTTGTCGGTGATGGTGTAGCTGTCGCAGACGATGGTGTCGTCATATACTACCACCGAGTCGGTACTCTCCGTTTCGGAGAAGAAACTGATGTCGTCGAGCACCACGCCGTAGCCGTAGTTGAGGTGTCCCTCGAAGGCCACCTGGTAGGTGTTGGTGGTGTTGGGCAGGGTCACCGTGTCGCGCTGCCAGTTGGCGATTTCCTCTGTGTAGGAAGTCAGCAGGTTCCAGTCGGCGGTGGGCGAGGTGCGGTAGTAGACATAGAGGTAGTCCACGTCGCTGCTCCAGTTGGCCTGGGCGTGCCCGAAAGCCATCTTGTGGGTGACGTTGGCGCTGTACTCGCTGTTGCTGTTCTGGCCTTGTCCCAGCAGCATCATCGGGGATATGAGCCGGGTCACGGCCCCGTACCCGTTGGCCTGCAGACGCAGGTTGTAGCTGCCCGACAAGGCTCCCGAGGGATGGTTGTTGTTGTAGCCTCCTGAGGCTTGGGTCCAGAGCACACTCCCGTTCACCTGCTCCTGTGTCCAGTAGGTGGGCACGCCGTTCTCGCAGTCAATCAGCGCGGGGGCCGGCTGCGGGTTGGCCAAGGTGGTGAAGGAGGCCACCTCGGTCCATGTCGAGTAGTTGCTACCGGCGACAGTGCGCACGGCCACGCTGTATTGCGTGTAGGGCGACAAGCCGCTGAGGGCCTTGCTGTTGCCGCTGGCGGCGGTGGCCACGGTGTAGGTCGAGCTGTTGTTGATATTGAAGCTGGAGGTGGGGCCATAGGCCACCTGCACCTGCGTGGTGCCTGCGTTGTTGGGGTTCACCCATGAGACGGTGGCGGTGGTGGTGTTGACTCCCGTCACCTGCACTCCCGCAGGCATCATCAGCGGCATGTTGTTGGGGTAGATGCCCATGATGGCGCCTTGGCTGATGTTGTATCCCAGAGCGTTGGGGTCGACTGCCGACAGGGAATAGAAGCCGTCGCTGCTGCCTCCCCAACCCAGGTTGAAATGGAAGTTGGTGTCGCTGTCGTAGCCGTCGCAGATGAAGCAGTGGCCGCCGCCGTCGCTGGAACCGCGATAGATGATGGGCCGGCCGGCGTTCAAGTCGTTCATCAGCATCTGCTTCCATTGCAGGTCGCTGTAGCTCGACATATAGTCGCCTTGCAGCGAGTTGTTGAATCCGAAGTAGTTGAAGAGGGCACATTCGGCTGTGTACCAGCTTGCCACGCGTCCGATGGTGGTGGCGCCGCTGCCAGAGGGACTATAGTCCATCTCGACAGCCACTCCGCAGTGGTACATCAGGGTGGCCACGGCGTTGATTTCCGTCGCCGTGCTGGAAGAGGTGAGTTGGACAGGCATGTGGGTCCAGTCGTAGGTCGTGGCGCCGAAGTTGGCACTCTGCGTGCCATAGTCATTGTGGGTGTAGCTGTGGCTGCCGGTGCCCTGCACGGGCCGGTTCCAGTACTTCATCAATTGGGCCATGGCGGTGGCCACGCAGCCCGTCACCGAACGTTCGTTGGCAGTGCTGTCGTAGGGGCACAGGTTGTTGTAGCGGGGCGACTGGTTCCAGCGCGTCGCCACCAAGGCCCCCACCACGGGATGGGTCGCCATCTCGCGGTCGCCGTCGAGGAGGCGCTGCCACTGGGGGTTGGTGCCGAGGCCAGCCTCGCGGCCGCGCCCTATCTGCTGCTCGTATTCCCGCAGCCAGCTCTCCACATGGGCGGGCATGCCCTCCACCGCGAAGTCGTTCTCGGCGGAGTAGCCCAGGATGGGACGGGCACAGTCGTCGGCCGACACCAGCACAAAGCCTCTCCCCGAGGGGGTCCCCTCGATGCGGAAGACATAGAAGCCTGTGAAGGTTGTCTGCGACGTGATGTCGGTCACGCGGTTCACCTTCTGGGTCTTGTCGTAGAGACCGCTGATGCGCACATAGCGGTCGGCCACCTTGCGGGCCTTGGCGGCATCCACAGGCGCGGCCTGCATTCCGACGATTCCCAAAAGCATTAAGGCAACGAAAATACTGAACTTTCTCATGAGTCTATGGGTTTTATTGTCTTGTTCCATTACTATAATATGTGTGTTTCTTTCTGATGCACAATGGGATATGCCATCCCGTAGGACGGCAGTATCCAACGCAAATATACACTTTTTTTCTTACCCAACAAGCTTTTTGTTGAAAACTTGTTGATAACCCTGCTATTTTACCGCAGGACAATCTTCTACCGCAGGACAATCTTCTGTGCCGGCAGGTTGCCGACGCGCACCAGGTAGACGCCCGTGGCCCAGCGGGCGACGCTGATGGTCACCCTGTCGCCCTCGGCGCGACTGTCGTGGAGCAGGCGGCCTGTCAGGTCGTAGACCCTCACGGGCAGGCCCGCGATGCCGGTGCCCTCCACATGGAGGAGCCCCGTCTCGGCCCAGAGGCGGAAGGCGGGAGCCTCGGCCTCGTCGATGTCCACATATACCTCAAAGTAAGCCACTA
The DNA here is from genome assembly GCA_905234665.1 of uncultured Bacteroidales bacterium. GTDB lineage: Bacteria > Bacteroidota > Bacteroidia > Bacteroidales > P3 > Colimorpha. Next base: position 26,562 of record CAJOIV010000018.1, read on the forward strand.
ACGTGGTGTCGGAGGTGAGGCGGACGAGGCGTGCGCCATTGGTGTCGCCGTCACTCCAGTGCGTGAATCGGAAGCCCTCGTGCGGCACGCCCACCACGATGATGGTGTCGCCACTCGGCGCGACGCTGTCGGGATAGACCACCACATAGCCCATCACCGTGTCGGCGCTGCGGCCGTGGAGGGTGTAGAGCGGCCGCGGCAACAGGTAGAGCGTGTCGGTGCTGGCGCAGCCCTCGTCGGTGAGGTAGTCGTAGAGGTAAGTGCCTGTTTCCATGTATGTCTGGCCATGCCAGGTGTAGGCACCGTCGAGCCCGAGGGTGTCGATGTAGGCCGTCGAGGTGTTATGGTGGATTGTCAGGTGGAGGGTGACGGTGCTGTCGCAGCCGAAGGCAGAGGAGAGTATCCTAGTCTCACTAATGCTACTAGTGTACCTAGTGCCCTCCCACAGGTAGCTGTCGCAGGCGGTGTCGTAGACCTCGGTGTAGGTCGAGGGGTGGATGACGAGGAAGAGGGTGTCGACGTTCTGGCAGTCGCCGCCTAACTGGCGGTAGTCGTAGATGTAGTTGCCTGTCTCGGTGTACACTGTGCCGTTCCAGACGTAGCTGTCGCAGCTCTCCACGCTGTAGCTTGTGCTGGTACCAGTGCTGAGGGTCAGCACGAGGGTGTCGGTGCTGGGGCAGCCCTGGGGCGAGAGGTAGTCGTGGAGGTAAGTGCCGGAGGAGGTATAGACGCTGTCGTGCCACAGGAAGGTGTCGCAGGCAGCCTGATAGGTGGCATAGTGTGTGCCGTAGTTCACCGTCAGGTGGAGGGTGACGATGCTGTCGCAGCCGACGGCGTTGGTGGTTGTACTAGTGGCACTAGTCGTATTAGTGTAACTAGTCCCGTGCCATTCGAAGCTCTCGCAGGCGGTGGCGACGGTGTCGCCCGCGGTGGCATGGTGAATGGTGAGGTGGAGGGTCACCACGCTGTCGCAGCCGAAGACAGAACGGGTTGTACTAGTGGCACTAGTGCTACTAGTGTAGCTAGAATCGCGCCACTCGAAGCGCTCGCAAGCCACGGCGACGGTGTCGCCCGTGGTGTCGTTGTGGATGGTGAGACGGAGGGTGTCGTAGACGGGCAACCCGTGTATCCGGCGCATCCGGGTATAGATGCCCGAAGCCGTGTAGGTGTTGTCGCCCCAGGTGTAGCTCCCGCACGCCGCAACGGTGGTGTCGTTGGGGATGAGGTCGTTGGGGATGTAGTCGATGGTGACGTCGTCAATTCTGAAGTTAAAGGCATCTGAGGGTGGGAGGTGGAGGGCGATGAAAGAGCCTGTGCCCGTGTAGGACTCCAATGAGATTCCGTACTCGTTGTAGTATAAGTCGGTTCCCATGTAAGAAAGTATGTCAATTGTACCGACCTGTTGGAATGAGGAGGTGTCGGTGGCTCCATTCATCACACCCACTTGCATCTGCTGAGGATCAGATGACCTGGCCCAGAACCGTAGGCAAAGATTGTTGAGCGCATGGCTGTCGGTATTGATCTGCGGGAGAACCAGATAGGTGCTGTTGTAGAAACTGGCTGCAGCGTAGTTAGCCCATCCGATAAACTTTGTGCCTGAGTGGGTGATGTAAGCCTGTTCGCAAATAATGGCAGTATTTCTGTCGCTGTTATAGGCATTGACACGGTTCCAGCAGTCCACATGGAAGGAGCCGATGGTTTCATAGCCTTCAAAGTCTTCGTAGTAGGGCAATGCGGTTAAGGGACCGCAGGCGGTGCGGAAGGTGTACATGTTGCTCCAGGCGCTCACATGGGAGTTGTCGCACCAGACGCGGACGAAGACGTTGTATGCGGTGCTGGGACTGAGTCCTGTGAGGGTCGCCGTGTTGCTGGTCACCGAGAGGGTGTCCATGTCGGCGGGAGAAAGGGCTGTGCCGTAAGCTACGGTGTAGCGGACTCTGGGGCCTGTCCACCACCCGATGGAGGCAGAGGTGGCTGTTGGTGTGCCGTTCGTGGCCACGTCGGTCGGGGGTTGGCAGGTGGTCTTGACGATGCTGACATTGTCGATGGCCGCAGGAGGATTGTCGCCGCCAGAGGCATCGTTATTCCAGTAGAATATTAGCTGGTAATTCCCGGCCTCGGTAATATTGATACTGCAGTGTTGGTAGTTCCAATAGGGGGAGCCGGAGAGATAACTGCCATTGTCAAGGCGAGTCCACTCCTCAAAGTGTGGGTAACGTGTATAGGTTGAGATTGCATGGGACTGGGGGGCTAAGTAGACCGTCAATTTGTCGTATTGGCCTTCTCCCAGGCAACGCCAGTCAAAGCTAAGCGAATAGGTGCCTTGTGTCAGGGTAAAGAGTTTGGTGGCGCAGTTGAGTGACCAATAGTTATTTTGATAGGTGTTGGTCGCACCGTGGTTGTCGGAGATGTAGAGGGAATGTGTCCCACCGTGGTTGGCGGCCGTGCCGTGGCACCAGCGGTTGCCCGCGGTGTCGTTGATGAGTGTCCAGCTGTTGCCGTTCTCGAAGCCGTCAAAGAAGGGGTGCTCCTCGTCGACGAGGACGGGTGCGACGGGTATGAGGGTCAGGTGCAGGGTGTCGGTGCTGGCGCAGCCCGCGGCGTTGGTGTAGTCGTAGGTGTAGGTGCCGTCGTCGCCGTAGACATAGGTGGTGCCGTGCCAGGTGTACTCCAGCGCGGCAGAGACGGTCGTAACGTTGTGCGTTCCGTAATTGACGGTGAGGTGGAGGGTGACGGCGCTGTCGCAGCCGGAAGCTGAACTAGTTGTACTAGTGGCACTAGTGCTACTAGTGTAGCTCGTCTCGCGCCACTCGAAGTGGTCGCAGGCCACGGCGACGGTGTCGCGGTGGCTGCTGTAGTTCAAGGTGAGGTGGAGGGTGACCACGCTGTCGCAGCCCGCGGCATTGCTAGTTGTACTAGTGGCACTAGTCGTACTAGTGTAACTAGTTCCGCGCCACTCGAAGTGGTCGCACGCCGTGGCGGCGGTGTCGCCCGTGGTGCTGTGGCGAAGGGTGAGGTGGAGCGTCACGGTGCTGTCGCAGCCGTAGGCGCCCGGGAGGGTGAAGGTGGAGCCGTGGTTGCTGGTGGTGTAGGTGATGCCGTTGATCCAGGTGTAGCGGTCGCATGCCGTGACGGAATCCGTCCCCGTGGTGGGGTGGTGGATGGTGAGGTGGAGGGTGTCGCTGCGGAGGCATTCGTCGCCGATGAGGGTGTCGTAGGTGTAGGCGCCCGTGGCGCTATATTCCACGCCGTGCCAGGTGTAGCGCTCGCAGGCATCCCTGACGGTAACCTCGGGAATCACCGCCGAGCAGTCCTGGAACTCCTGCAGTGAGACGTCGTCGATGCGGATACACCAAATTTGGGAAGTGCTGCCCAGCATCTTCAGGGCGACATATTCCCCCGTCCCGCTGTAGCCAGAGAAGCGGGCAGAATAGAGGCGCCATCCCGCGCTGTCAATGACGATGGTGTCCACGGGGACGAACGTTTGGGGGTCGTCGGGGTCGCTCATCACGCCGACCTGCAGGCGTACAACGGGGGTGCCCAATGGCGGGTTGGGCATGCTGAGACCTGCCAGGCTCAGCCGGAGGGAATGGATGGGGAAGGCCGTGGTGTCGACGGCTGGGAGGACAAGTATCTCGTAGGGGGTGTTGTCGGGATTGCCCCATGTCATATCTTTGGCGCCGGAGTGGCTGAGGGCTTCGGAGAGTACGTAAGGCCAATAATCGCCGTTAACGGCATCTGTGAGTCGCCGCCAGCATGCGACTGTGAAGTCGGGGTTCTGGGAATAGCTGGGGGTTGCGTCCTCGAAATCCTCGGTGTAGGGCAGCGAGACGATGAGGCCGCAGTCGGTCTGGAAGTCGCTCATGGGGCTCCAGGGGCTGTGGCTGTGGGCGGAGCAGTCGGCGCGGACGAAGAGGTGGTAGAGCGTGTTGGGCGTCAGTCCGGTGAGGTGCGCCGTGGTGCCTGTCACGCCAACGGTGGCCATGGCTGCAGGGTTTGTCCCCGTGCCGTAGGCCACGGTGTAGTGGCTGGACGTCCCCTGCCACGCGACCTCTGCCGTGTGCCTCGTGACATGGCTCACGGCCACTTCCGAGGGCGCAGGGCAGGGAGGGAGAGCCTCGATGGTGAAGTCGTCGAGGAACACATTATTGTACCCCGTCCCATGGATGGCGAAACGGTTGCCGCCGCCCGTGTAGTTCCTCAGGCTGACGGTATACAACTGCCATTCCGGGCCTGAGATGTCCAGTGTGGTGACGGGTACGAATGTCGTAGTGTCGTCGTCGCGCATGACGCCGATGGTCATGGTGTAGTGAGTGAGGTACCCGTTACCTTTACCCCAGAAGTGCAGTTGCAGCGAATCCAGCGCAATGGCATGGGTGTCGATGGCTGGCAACCCCGTATAAGACGAATAATCGTATGTTCCCCAAAATAGAGAGCGGTCTCCATAATGGGAAATTTGGTTTAGTACCACAGGATATGGAATGTTTATGTCTGGATTGGGGGTGTAGACGTTACACCAGCAGGGGAGTTCGAACACATCGTTGCCATGGTATACCGGCACCGTCTCGAAGCCTTCGGTGTAGGGCAGCGAGGTGATGAGCGCGCATCCCGTCGTGAAACTGTTTGCCGCGCTCCAGGCGCTCTGCCTTTCGCCGCAGTCGGCACGGACAAAGCAATGGTAGGTGGTGCCGTTGCTGAGGCCTGTGAGGGTGACGAAGTTGCCGGTGGTGTGGACGGTCTGCATCGTCTCGGGCGCCATGCCCGTGCCGTAGGCCACGATGAAGCCCGGCGCCATGCCCCGCCAGCTGAGGAGGGCTGTGCTGGTTGTCACATTGCTGGAGGAGATTCTCGTGGGGGTATTGCAGGAGGTCTCCTGCCAGGTGTAGTGGATGTCCACATTGTCGATGAGGCAGTAATGATAGCCATAATCCTGGCATTCCCAGCGGAACGCGATATGCTGTGCTGTTGCGGGCACTCCCGCAAAGACGACACTGTCGTACTGCCCCGAGGTGGATATCGGGGAAATGACCGATGAGAAGCTGCGCAAGGGATGGAAGTCATTAACCCAGTCGTCGCCCGGCAGGAGATACCCCACCGTGAAGGTGCCGGGGTCGTTGTCCTCTACGTACCACCAGAACTTCAGGGTCAAGGAGTCGATGGGGCAGGAAAATTGGGGCAGCAGGACGGCATTCTTGATGCCCGTCGGAGTGTTGTTAAAGCGGGAGGAGTGCATCGCCAGGACGTGTCCAGTGTCGGCCTCGTGGGAGAGTGTGCGACCGCTCACTACATGAGGTATCGAGTATCCGAACTGGTCGCTCGAGTATCTCTCCCAACAGGGGGGTATGCTGCCTGCGTAGAGGCGGACGGAGCCTTCGACATTCTCGAAGTCTTGGTAGTAGGGCGGATGGATCAGGTCGCAGGGGGTGGCGAAGAGGATGTCGTCGCTCCAGAGGAGGGTGCCGTCGCCGCAGGGGGTGCCGACGCGGAGCCTGTATTGCGAGCCGGGCGTCAGGCCTGTGAGGGTGGCGGGATGGCTGGTGACGACGGTGGTGGTGCCGCCGCCCGGGGTGTAGCCGGCATAGCTGTATTCTATCTCCCACGACGTGGCGCGACTCACGCTGATCCAGTCCACCGTCACCGTCGACGTCGTGGCTTGGGTGGCACGCAGATGGCTGACGGGGAGACAGGCGGGGAGGTAGTCAACGGCGATATTGTCGAGGTAGTAGGGGCTGGTGGTGCTGTCGGGGCTGCTGTTGCGGAAGGCTATGGTGCGGCTGGTGCCATGGTAGCCGGCCAGGTAGACGGTTGCCGTCTGTGCCGTCTCGCCCGTCTGAGGAGGATTGTACACGACGGTGTCGACAGGAATAAAGGTTGTCCCTTCCATGACGCCGATTTCCAGCGGGTTGCCGTTGGCGCTGAAGTGCGTCATGAAGAAGAATGTCAGCTGCAGCGAGTCGAGGGGGACGTTCATGGGCGGCAGCTCGGTGATGGCGTCGCCCGTCAGGTACAGGCAATGGGAAGAGCCGTAGGGCGGCCAGAAGTGGGTTTCCGGATAGACTTGGGGATAGTATTCCTCAGTCCGGTACGCGGTCCTTCCCGTCATAGTGAAGTGCCAGCAGGGGAGGACGATGGCGGTGTCGGCGGTATAGCTCTCGAAGTCTTCGAAGAACGGCACCGTGGCTGCCAGTGCGCAGCCCGTGCGGAAGGTGAATACCTGGCTCCATGCACTGGCCAGTGAGGCATGGCAGAGGGCGCGGACATAGACGTGGTAGGTCCTGTCGGGATGCAGCCCCGTCAGCACGATGCTGTCGTCCGTCGCGGTGACCCGGGTCAGTGCGTCGACATCGGTGACGGTGCCGTAGGCCACGCGGTAGTCGTCGGCCAGTCCGTGCCAGGTGATGACGGCGAAGGTGTCGCCGATGCTGCTGGCCGCCAACGCCGTGGGGATGGCGCAGCCGGTGTCGACGATGGTGAGGTGCAGTGTGTCGCTGCTGGCGCAGCCGTAGGCGTCGATATAGTCGTAGACGTAGGTGCCCGAGGCGGTGTAGGTGGTGCCGTGCCATGTGTAGCGGTATTCGCCGGTGTCGACAAGGGCGTTGTGCGTCTCGTGGCCCACGGTCAGCTGCAGCGTCACCGTGCTGTCGCACCCGAAGGCGGTACTAGTGCTACTAGTGGCACTAGTGCTACCAGTATAGACCGTCCCGCGCCACTCGAAGCTGTCGCAGGCCACGGCGACGGTGTCGCCTGTGGCGGAGTAGTGGAGGGTGAGGCGGAGGGTGTCGTGGACCGGCAGGCCATGCACGCGGCGCAGCTGCGTGTAAATGCCCGAGGCGGTGTAGGTGCTCTCGCCCCAAGTGTAGCTGTCGCAAGCCACCACGGTGGTGTCTCTCGGCGTGAGGTCGGGGATGTAGTCGATGGTGAAGTCATCGAGACCAATCCAGACATTACCGGCAGAGGATTGACAAGGCCGGAAGGCGATGTAAGAACCCATGTCTTGGTAGTGGCTCAAGGCGACGCCATATTCTTCCCATAAAGGATTTTGATGATAAGAAGGGTTGGTGGACGGGATGTGTTGGATATGGACGGTGTCGACGGGAGTGAACGAACCAGTGTCGGTGGCATTGTCCATAATGCCGACCAATAATTGTCCCCCTGCGGGGTTTTCGTTCTTTGCCCAGAAACTTACATAGAGATTGCTGAAGTCGATGCTCGCGGTATTGAGCTGAGGCATGACGAGGTAAGTGTTTCGGGAGGATGAGCCGATATTCCAACTGATGTAGTTGCTTCCAGAGTGGCCTAAGCCGCCAGTGTGGAGAATATTTAGGGTATTGTTGCCATTGGATACGGTGTGCCAGCAATTGTTATCGAACTCGTCAGGCGACAACCTGTCCCAGTTTGTTTCGAACCCCTCGTTGAAAGGGAGTTGCGTTAGGGCTCCACAGGTAGTGCGAAACGTGTACATATTGCTCCAGAAGCTCATGCGGGTGGTGCTGCACCACCGGCGGACAAAAACATGATACTCGGAACTGGGACTGAGACCGGTGAGGCTGACGCTGTTGCCGGAGACGACCAAGGTGTCCATATCGGTGGGAGAGTAGGCTGTGCCGTAGGCGACGGTGTGGCGGAATGCCCAGCCGGACCAAGAGACCATAGCGGCCGTGGAGGTTGGGGGAGATCCAGCGGAAAGATTGGTAGGGGGTAGGCAGGTGGTCTTTACAATGCCGACATTGTCGACGGCTGCTGGCGGATTGGAGCCACCAATTCCAACGTTGACCCAATAGAACAGTAAGTTGTATATGCCGGAATCGGTAATGTCGATGGAGAAAGAGCGGGTGTGCCAAGCCGTTGCGTCGGGAGTATAGTATCTGTTACCAATTTCAATCCAGCCGTCAGGAGGCGCTTCGTAATAACTAATGTTAAAAACGGGAGGTATTTGGTCGGAAGCAGGTGCCAGAAATACCCTCAGCCTGTCGTAGGGTGCACGTCCATTGGCACGCCAGTCGTAGCTGAAAGAGAAAGAGCCTTGAGGAAGGATGAAGAGCTTGGAGGCGTATGAGTGGGAAAGACTGTCGCCGTTATAGCTGTTGGTAGTGCCGTTGTCGTTGGAGATATAGATGCTGTGCGTCCCCGTGTGAGCCACAGCGGTGCCATAGTACCAGTCATTAGGATTTCTCTGGTAGTGGTAGTTGGGCTGTCTGCTTATGAACTTCCAACGGAGACCCTCTTCGAAGCCGTCGAAGAAGGGGTGCTCCTCGTCGACCAGGACGGGCCATAGCGGGTCGACGACCAGGTGCAGCGTGTCGCTGCTAGCGCAGCCGTAGACGTCGGTGTAGTGGTAGATGTAGGTGCCCGTGGCGGTGTAGGTGGTGCCATGCCAGGAGTAGTGCGAGCCGCAGGTGTCGTAGACGACGGTGTGCGTCCCGTGGCCAATGGTCAGGTGCAGCGTCACGCTGCTGTCGCAGCCGAAGATATTACTAGTGTTACTAGTGGCACTAGTGCTACTAGTATAGACGGTTCCGCGCCACTCGAAGCTGTCGCATGCCACGGCGAAGGTGTCGCGGTGGTTGCTGTAGTTGATGGTCAGGTGGAGGGTGACGGTGCTGTCGCAGCCCACGACATTGCTGGTCGTGCTAGTGGCACTAGTGCTACTAGTGTAACTAGTTCCCCGCCAGTAGAAGCTGTCGCATGCGGTGGCGAAGGTGTCGATGTCGACGCTGTGGTAGATGGTCAGGTGCAGCGTCAGAATGAGGGGACATCCGTCGTCGACGATTAGGGTGTCGTGGGCGCCGGTGGTGCTCTCGTAGTAGGTCACGCCGTTGCTCCAGGTGTACTGCTCACAGGCTTCCACATACTGGTTAAAGCGGAGTGTGTCGCAGGGCTCGGTAGTGTCGGCGGAGACTACCGCCGAGGCGGTGGCGGACATCATGGGTGCCGCCTGCAAAATTGCGGCTCCCCACAGCAAAAAGGCAACGAAAATGCTGTACTTCTTCATGGTTCTGTGTGTTTTGTTCTTCCTTTTGGATACCAATACTAATCCTTTCTTCCTGAGTAACAGAAAGATTTGCCTTTCATAGTTGGACGTTGTCCAAAGCAAATATACACTTTTTCCCCGATATGCAAACTTTTTTCCTCTTTTCAGAGGAACTGGCGGGCGGTGGCGACGAGTTCTGTGTCGCAAGTGAGCATCTCGGCAATGCGCAGGGCCTCCTGGGGGGCTTCGTCGCTGTCGTCGGCCACGAGGGAATAGTCGATGAAGCGGTTGATGTTCTGCGCCGTGAGGGGCACGTCGACGAGGTTCTCGACAAATCCCTTGACCCGCAACCGGCGGCAGGGGACCCCCAGCTGGCTGTAGTGGGTGGTGAGGAGCGTGAGGCAGCGGCTCTCTTGCAGGAGGGTGACGATGGCCTGCACCAGGGCTTTGCCCTCGACGGGGTTGGTGGTGCGGGCGGGTTCGTCGATGAGTACCAGCAGGCGCTCCTCGCGGCTGCGGCACACCACGTCGCTGATGCGCGTTATCTCGGAGGCGAAGGAGGAGAGGCCGTTCATCTCGTTCTGCTCGTCGCCGATGCAGAAGACCACATCGTCCACTGGCTCCATAACCGCCTGATAGCATGGTATGGGGAAGCCGAACTGGTACATCAACTGGGCGGTGCCGACGCTCTTGAGGAGGACGGTCTTACCCGCCATGTTGGCCCCCGTGACGAGGGTGACGCCCTCGACGAGGTCGATGTCGACAGGCTGGTAGCGCAGGCCGACGGCTTCGTTGTGCTGTTTCAGGCGCGGATTGACGAGCTGGCGGAGGCTGCGGCGGCCGCCGTCGTGCACGGGAGGCACCAGCTGCCAGGCCTCGGCCAGTACGGCGCGTGCCAGCGTGAAGTCGATATAAGCCATTTGTTCCAAAGCACTTGAAAGGGCGTCGGCGTAGGGGTGGAGGCGGTCGCAGAGGCGGGTGACGACCTGCAGCTGTATCTCGTTCTGTTCGACGAGGAGGGAGGCCATCTCCACCTCGTCGGCCTCCTTCATGCGGCGGCGCAGAGGGGCGAGGCGGATATCGTAACTATCATAGACATAGAATGTAGGAATGCCCGTGCCGTCGGGGTCCAGCAGGCGGAAGACCTCCTGCAGGTCGGGCAGGGGGAAACGCGCGGCGAGGGCCATCGCCTCCAACGCCTGGCGGGCATGGCCGCAAAGGTGGGCGAAGACCTTGATTTCGAAGAGCTCTACCTCTTCGAGCACCACATGGCTGCGGAGGCTTGAGAGGGAGGTCTGGAGGTCGTGCAGCTGCATGAGCTGGTGGCGCAACTTGTTGGTGGCAAGGGCGTATTCCTCGTTGCCGAGGACGGTGCGGAAGGCCTGTACATCCTCCTGCGAGGCATCGATGGCGGCGGCATCGGTGAGGAGCGGCTGCTCCATCATGCGGCGGCGGCCTGCGGAAGACATGAACTCCATGCTTTCAGCCACATAGAGCAGTCCAGGGACTTCCTTTGTTTTCTGTTGGAATGTCATCATATCATCATTACGTCGTAGACGGGGGTTTCTAATGTGTCGGAGAGCACGCGGCAGGCCTCGGCCGAGTTGAGTCGGTAGCCCTGCGGAGAGGTGGGATTGAAGCAGATAGCCTCCAGGTTGCTGCGCTGCAGCACCTGCAGACGGCCACCGCGGCGCGTGTATTCGGCATAGGCTTCGGGGGTGATGAAGAGCTTGGTGAAGTCTCTTGCTATCAGGATGATGTCCTTCACGTTGGGACGCGCGGCGAGGAACTTGAGCAACCGGTCGCTGACAGCCCCCGAGGCGAAGAGGGTAGTGCCATGGCGGAAGATGTCGCCCTCATGCTTATCGAGGAGGAAGACGGAGGCGATGCCGAGGTCGTGGGGGAGACCGTCGCTATCGATACCCCATAGTCCTGATTCTATGGTCTGTAGGTTCTCCTTGACGCGGCTGTCGGCCTCGGGGAGGTTGATGAGGTTGTAGACGAAACGGGTCTTGGAGACCAGTATTCTGAGGTTGGGCGAGACGGCGGCGCCGGTGGCGAGAATCATGGCTTCGGTGACGGTGGGGGAGGCGAGGCTGAGGCGCGAGAGGGCGCCGTCGACGACGGTGAGCTCCACGCCGCGGTCGCGGGCCTGGGCGATCTGTTGGCGCAGGACGGCGGTGGTGGCGGCCCCCGAGAGGAGTATCTTGCCAGGGACAAGGGTCTCGGCGGTCACCAGGCGGCCGAGGGCGGTGCGGCGTTCGTCGACAGCCAGGATGCGCGAGACGAGCTGCCGTTTCAGGTAGTGCTGTTCGGAAGTGACGAACTGCATCCCTTCGTAGAGTCGTATTTCGGGCTTCGCCGTGGCAAAAACGGCGTCCACCTGCTCGCCGTCGACACCGATGGAGGTGACGGCAGTGGAGACATGCAGCTCGTCGAGGCGGCGGAGCAAGTAATTGAGACAAACGGTCTTGCCCGTGTTTTTCTCCAGTCCCACGATCGACAGGCTGCGGTAGCGGCGTATGTTCTCGACAAAAGGCATTGCGGCTGCAAAGATACAAAGAAAAATCGAGAATAGAGGATTGTGCATCGAAAATGAGGGAAAATCTCCCCGAGGTGAAATTTTTTTTTGCATCCCCGCGCAATAAATAAAATAAGCCGGCGTTAAAGACAGACGTGAATACAAGAGGAATTATTCTTTAACAACAATAAAAAACCTACAGCAAGATGATTACAAAACTTGACGACCTGCTTGAGCTGGTCAAAGCAAAAGGAAAGAAAAGACTTGTGGCAGCTTATGCCAATGACTCCCACACCATCGGCGCCGTCAGCGCCGCCATCGACCGCGGTATCGTCGAGGCCACCCTGGTGGGTGACATCGAGACCATGAAGAAGGTCTGCGCCGAAGAGGGCATCGACCCCAACAAGTTCGAGATGATCCAGGAGGCCAACGACGCCAAGGCCGGTGCCGTGGCCGTGAAGCTCATCAACGAGGGCAAGGGCGACTTCCTGATGAAGGGCCTGCTCTCGACCGACAAGTACATGCGCGCCATCCTCAACAAGGAGAGCGGCCTCATGCCCGGCAAGAAGAACGACATGCTGACGCACATGGCTGTCATGGAGGTGCCCGCCTACCACAAGCTGCTCGTCTGCTCGGACATGGCCATCATCCCCGCCCCCGACTTCAAGCAGAAGACCGCCATCATGAACTTCCTCATCAGCGTCTCGAAGAGCCTGGAGAACCCCAAACCCAAGGTGGCTGTCCTCGCCGCCACGGAGCAGGTCTCCATCGGTATGCCCGCCTGCGCCGAAGCCGCTTGGCTCGGCATGCAGAGCCAGCGTGGCCAGATTCCCGGCGCCATCGTCGACGGTCCTCTGAGCCTCGACTGCGCCATCGACAAGGAGAGCGCCCAGACCAAGAAGCTCACCAGCGAGGTCGCCGGTGATGCCGACTGCCTGCTGTTCCCCAACATCGAGGCCGGCAACATCTTCTACAAGGCCTGCACCAAGTTCGCCCATGCCGAGCTGGCATGCATGGTGATGGGTGCCCGCGTCCCCTGCGTGCTCACCAGCCGCGGCGACAGCGCCAAGACCAAGCTCTACAGCATCGCCTTGGCCGCCCTTCAGTGCAAATAAGGTTTTTTCATTCAACCCCCGGGGGACCCAGTGCCTCTGGGGGCTTTTTATGCTCAGTCAGAAGTTATGGACAACTACTTTGAAGGATTGAAAGGTGTGGCCATCACCATCTGCGACCGTGAGGGCAATATCCTCGACATGAACGCCCGGTCGGCCGAGGTCAACAGCCACGGCCAGAAAATCATCGGCAACAACCTCTTCAACTGCCACCCGCCACGCGCGGCGGCTATCCTCAAGGATCTGCTGGACAACGAGAAACTGAACGCCTACACCATCGAGAAGAACGGCGTGAAGAAGCTCATCTACCAGGTGCCCTGGTACGACAACGGCCAGTTCGGCGGCCTCATCGAAATATCGCTCCCTATCCCCTTCGACATGCCGCACTATGTGCGGGGGTGAGAATCTTTAGTTGAGCGTTGGCTCCACTGGCGGTCGCCGACCTTCGGTTGAGAGTTTTTTGTAACCCCACAAAGAAGAAAGGTCAATATAATAACATGAAGAAAACGAATATTATAGCCCTTGTTGCATGGATGTGCCTGTCGCTGTCGGCGATGGCGCAAGGAACCATCTCGGGGCGGGTGTACGACAGCAAGTCGGGCCAGGCGGTGGAGTATGCCACCGTCGCAGTGTTGAACCCCAAGGACTCGTCGCTGGTGACAGGGACGGTGTCGGACGAGCGGGGCGCCTTCACCGTGAAGGTGAACAATGGACGCTATATCGTGCGCGTCTCCTTCATCGGCTATACCCCCTATCTCCATCCGACGGCGGTGGTTGTCAACGAGAAGAACCCCAAGGTGAACCTGGGCAGGATAGAGCTGACCCCCGGCGCGGTGATGATGGACGAGGTGGTGGTGACCGCCGAACGGACGCTGGTGGAGTACCAGCTGGACAAGCGCGTGGTGAACGTCGACAAGAACCTCGTGGCCGGTGGCGGCACGGCGACAGAAGTGCTGCAGAATGTGCCCAGCGTGGCCGTGGACAACGACGGCAACGTGACACTGCGCGGCTCGTCGAATGTCAAGGTGCTCATCAATGGCCGCCCCTACGAGCTGATGGGCAATGATCTGGAGACCCTCCTGGAGCAGATACCCGCCAGCAGCGTGGAGAGCGTGGAGGTCATCACGAACCCCTCGGCCAAGTACGACCCCGAGGGCATGAGCGGCATCATCAACATCAAGCTCAAGGAGCAGACCAGCATGGCACAAGGCCTCAACGGCGTGGTATCCCTCAACGCGGGAGCCCCGCTGCCATTCCTTTTCCCCGACAATATGCCCCAGTTCATCCCCACGGCAACGGGAAGCATCAACCTGAACTACACCACCGAGAAATACAATCTCTTCTTCTCGGCCGACGGCGGCATGCGCCAGCGCGGCCATTACGGCACCTCCTACAGAGAGAGACTGCACGACGGACAGGCCTGGTCGCGCGACACGGCCGACCAGTTCGGCATCCGCGGCGGCATGATGGGCAGCATGAAAATCGGCGGCGAGTATTACTTCGACAAGCAGAACAGCCTCCTGCTGTCGTACCAGCTACGCGGCGGCCAGCGCCTGAGACGCAACTACATGGACTCGCGCGACCTGCTCGACGACGACATCCTGCTGGACTACATCCAGACCGACACCAACAACAATAACAATATCAACCACGCCTTCAACCTGAGCTATCGGAAGAAATTCGACGAGCCGGACCGCGAGTTCACCCTCGACGCCACCTACACGTTCCGCCACATGCAGGGCAACGGCCGTCAGGAACAGATATATCAGGGCGACGCCCAGTGGGACAACTATTACCTGCGCACCACAGAGACCGAGAACCACCACAAGGCGTTGAACCTGAAGATGAACTATGTGCACCCTTTCGCCACCACGTGGAAGCTGGAGACGGGCTACGAAGGCCGCATGGACTGGCCCGACCAGAAGGCCCTCTACTTCCGCACGGAGTATGACAGTCTACATAATTTATATGAGTACCCCGACGAGTCGTCGAACACCCATTTCAACTACAACCAGCAGGTCCACGCGGCCTACGCCACCGTGGGAGGCAAACTGACTGAGAAACTCTCGGCCCAGGCCGGCCTGCGCGTGGAGTATTCCTACCTGCTGGGCTACGATGTGAACCACCCGCAGACCGACTCGGTCAAGAAGGACTATTGGGAGCCCTATCCCACGCTGCACCTGTCGTATGAAATCAACAAGGCCAACAGCATGCAGTTGAGCTACAGCCGCCGCGTGCGCCGTCCCCGTATGTGGGACCTCAACCCCTATATGGAGGTGCGCGAAGGTCAGGAGCTCTCGTTCGGCAACCCCAACCTCGACCCCGAGTTCACCAACGCCTTCGAGTTCTCCTATAACCTCTCGCTCGAGAAATGGAACTTCTACACCTGCGCCTACTACCGCCAGACCAACAAGATGATGACGCGCTACGGCTTTGTGTGGGACAGCGCGAGCCGCGACCGATTCTCGTGGTGGATGCCATACAACGACGAGTATTACGGCTACTGGGCCAGCACGTGGCAGAACCTGAGCCGCGGCTACAACTATGGTCTGGAGCTGATTGTGGACTGGCAGGTGCTGAAATGGTGGAAACTGAACGTCAGCGTGAACCTCTACGAAAGCACCATAGAGGGAACAGACCTGCTGGACAATAAGACCACCTCGGCATTCCAGGCCAGCGGCAAGTTTTCCTCGTTCATGAACCTGCCCAAGGACTGGACCATCCAGCTCTCGGGTCAGTACTTCGCCCCGTGGCTCGACCTGCAGACGACGATGATGTCGTCGATGTGGGTGGACCTGGCCGTGAAGAAAGATGTGCTGCAGCGCCGCGGCACCATCAACCTGCGCATCGGCGATGTCTTTGCCACCGGCGGCTGGGGCCACACGACCCACACCGACCAGCTGAACCGCGTCGTGCGCTCGCGCCGCCTCTCGCCCACTGTGACCATCGGCTTTACCTATAAGATAAACAACGGACTGAAACAACGCCAGCAACGCGACCAGAGTGATGACGATGAGCAGTCGGAGACCATCTATTGAGACCCGCGAAACGGAGGGTCGCCGCGAGGTGCTGGACATCGTCCGGCACCGCTGGGTGGCATTGACCCCCGAGGAATGGGTGCGCCAACAGGTGGTGCACAGACTGCACTACGAGCTGGGCTACCCATTGGAACTGATGCAGGTGGAGGGCGCCATCACGCTGAACGGCATGACACGGCGTTGCGACATCGTGGTGTACGACAGCGAGGTGCACCCCATGATGATTGTGGAGTGCAAACGCGAGGATGTCCCGCTGACGCAGAAGGTGGTCGACCAGGCCTGCCGCTACAACCTGATACTGCAGGTGCCTTACCTGCTGCTGACCAACGGCCGACAGGAGCTCTGCTGCAGGGTGGAAATGACGGAAAAAAGGCTCGTAGGACTGGACAAAGTGCCCGAATGGCATAAAAAATGTTAAAAAACACCCCTGAGGGGGGTCCGAAATCGTTTTTTTCAGTCTATGCAAGAAACAACACAGGAATGCACGATGCAGACAAGCAATATCTGGCCGACCATTATTATGATTTCCTCGCGATAGCGCTGAGGATTCTGCAGAGTGAGGAGGACGCCAGAGACGCAGTGCAGGAAGCTTTGGCCTTGACAATGGCCAGGCCGTGGGTGAACGACGCGTACAGTTATTGCTGCAAGGTGGTGAGGAACCAGTGCTGGGACCGGTTGAAGGAACGATACATTGTGAGGGAGTCCCAGGAGATAGTGGATGAGACCGACGAACCTGACACTGTGTATGAACGCAGGATAGAACTGCTGAGAAAACTCAAAGGACAGTTGCCACAGGAGACGGTGCTGTTGCTGGACCTGCACTACGGGCGCGGTCTGACAATCGAAGAGATGGCTGAATCAACTGGGCGGACGCAGACGTGGGTGAGAAAAAAGATTGTGAAGGCACTCCACCGACTCAGGGCAGAGATATTAAACGAAGAAACAAAACAGAACGAGATATGACTGAATTAGAGACTCTCCTCCGGCAGTATGCCGAAGGCACCATTAGCCAAGAAGGGCTGCAAAGGCTCAATACCCTCTCGCACCGCGACGAGGTGCTCGCAGGCGCGGCGGCCCGCGCCAACACCTTGCGCCGCCAGCGCGCGGCACGCATGTCGGTGGCGGCCTCCGTGGCCGTGGTCGTGGCTGTGGTGGTGGCCGTGGCATTGCGTTCGGGCACTCCGGCAGGGCTCCCCGATGCCGTGATGGAGGCCGCCCTGACCCCG
This sequence comes from uncultured Bacteroidales bacterium, assembly GCA_905234665.1. Taxonomy (GTDB): domain Bacteria; phylum Bacteroidota; class Bacteroidia; order Bacteroidales; family P3; genus Colimorpha. Next base: position 43,430 of record CAJOIV010000018.1, read on the forward strand.
CAGCCCGCCGTCGTCACACCCGTGGAGACATTGGCCGAGCCGGCTCCTGTGCGCCACAACACCCGTCCGGCAGTGGCACGCGAGGTGGCCCAGGCCATCCCCGTGGCCGAAAAGAAGGAGGCGGAAGCCGTCGCCACGGCTCTGCAGGAGACCCCGGTACCCGTGCAGGTGCACGAAGAACCGCCCGCTCCGACACATATCGGCGAGAACTATCCCGAGGTGGCATGCAACAGCGAGTGCTCGCCCGACTCGGTAATCAACGACATTTGGCGCTTCCTGCGTGTGTAGCAAGAGAGAGATTATATGGTAAGGAAATATTTGCTTTTCATAGGTGTCCTGGTCTGGGTGTCGGTTGCCGGCGCCCAGCCGGACTTGTATAAGAGGTATGCCCCGCGCACCGACATCAGGGTGGCCAGCGTGACGGGCTTCGTGCTCGACTCGGCAGGCACCACGGCCGACGTGACCCTCCTGGAAGCCGTGGACGACGCTGGGTGGGACTGGCTCTGCAAGGAGTTCGGCCTCATTGCCCTCAACGACGACCAGCGTCAGCAACTGGCGCAAGGGTGGGAGGTCTCGATGTTCGCCCAGCGCGACAGGAAAGACCCTTCGAAACCCGCCCCCGTGGTAGACGAGCGCATCGACGTGGCCAACTCGTGCTATGTGGGTGTCTCCTACCTCTCGCGGACGCTCTATATCTTCTGCTGCACCACGGAGCATGAGTCGGACGTGGTGATTGACTATCTGATAAAGAAAATGCGCAGTTCGATGAAACGATAAGGACCATGGCCATAGGACGGTATAGACGACTGTTGTCGTTGCTGACGCTGCTCCTGCCGGCATGTGCGGCATGGGGACAGGCGCCGTGTGCAGCACCGGGGAATTATCAGGTCCAGCAAACGTCGGGCACGACGGTGACGTTAACGTGGAGTTCGGTGGCAAATGCCGTGAGTTACGACGTGGAATACGGCAACCACGGGTTTTCACCCAGCCGTTCGGCCAGCACCACCGACACCTTCATCACCCTGACAGGTCTCCAGCCTCAGCATAGCTATGATTTCTACCTCCAGTCGGTATGTGCCGACGGAGGAGTCAGCTCCCCCCAGATGGTCACGGCCGTCACCCTCTGCCTGGGGGGATCGTTCCGCTATTGGGACCTGCACAGCCCCTCGGTCACCTGTTACTATGGTTCCCGTGCCGGCACGCTGGCGGTAGGTGTTTTGGACCAGGGCAACCTATCCCGCCATACCGTCCTCTCCGACACATCGGAACGGGATGTCTTCTCCGAGGGCCGGTTGCGCACCATTCCCGAAGGCTATTGCTACTCCGTGCGGCTGGGAAACAGGAATTCAAACGCCGAGAGGGAAAAGATAGTCTACAGGCTCCAGGTTGACACTACCCGGTCGGCCCTGCTGGTGCTGCGTTTCGCCATCGTCGAAGAAAACCCGAATCATACCCCCGACCAACAACCCTATTTCAGGTTCTCCATCCATGACCAGCAGGGGGAACTGATTGACTCTTGCCTCTATGCCAATTTCGTGGCGGGCGACAACTCGGGATGGAATGTCAACACCTCGTCGTCTATCGTATGGCATGACTGGAGGTCGGTGGGTGTGGACCTCACCCCCTATCACGGACAGGAGATACAGGTGCATCTGGAGACGGCCGACTGCACACTGGGAGGCCATTTTGGCTATGCCTATTTCGTGCTGGAGACCGTATCCAAGCAACTCACATCGAGCGACTGTGGCGAAGTGAGCGAGAATATCTTCACGGCCCCGGCGGGCTTCTCCTACCGGTGGTACAATGTCAACAACCCCTCGGCGACCCTCTCCGTCACGCGTTACCTGCATGTGACGCAGGCAGGCACCTACTGCTGCTGGATGGAATACCCCTTCACCGACCGCGACTGTGGCTTTACCCTCACCGTCCGCGCCGGACCGCGCTACCCCGTGGCCAGATTCTCCACGCAGATAGGATTCGACTGCGGACGGGAGGTGGCCTTCCTCAACCGCAGTTGTGTGGCTACCGACTCGGCCCGCACACACCTCACCAATGAGCGCTGCGAGAGTTTCCTGTGGGAATTCGACGACGGGGCCGTCTCCACATTGGAGAACCCCACACACTTCTTCTCCACCGACGGGTGGCATTGGACCCGCCTTACGGCCATGCTGGCTGGCGGCTCCTGCAGCCACACCGTCGCCGACACCTTCTACTTGAATACTCCCCAGGACATCGTCTACGACACTGTCTGTCCGGGCGTGCCTTACCACTTCTACAACACAACCCTCTACGACAGCGGGTTCTACAGGATTGACGGGGACTGTGGCTTGCGCCAGATCAATCTGACCTACCGCAACGGACCCCATTCCATTTACCATGATACCCTCTGCCAGGGCGACACCCTGTGGCATTTGGACAGCTGCTTCACACAGCAGGGATCGTACTACATAATCTTCCCCGGCACCGGCGTGGAGGGAGGGTGCGACTCGGTGGAGTGTATCAACCTGACAGTCCACCCCACCTACTTTGTCCGCATCAAGGATACCCTGCCCGTGGGAGAATACTACGCGTTGGGAGATAACCGGATATACGCTCCGGGCGTGGGTGGCTATACCTTCCAGAGCGTCGACGGGTGCGACTCGTCCGTCTGGTTGCGCCTCAGTTGCATCTCCATGGTGGATACCACCGTCTGCGTCGACGACCTGCCTGTGGTGTGGGGAAGAACCACCTACTCCACGGCCTCGTCCGATACCCTCTGGAACCTCAGCAGCGTGATGACCGACAGCCTGATTGTGCGGACATTGTATGTGCGCCAGCGTGCCCACCCGCGACTCGGTGTCGTCGCCCACTGCGCCACCCCACAGCATTATGTCATCACCATTCCCACGACGGGCTACACCTACCGCTGGAGCACAGAGCCACCCCTTCAACCCGAAATGCAGGAAACCCTCGACAGCCTCGAGCGTCTCCACTTCCGTCCACCGGTAGAGACCCTGCTGCGGCTGTTCTACGACTACACCGATATCCCCTCCTGTCCGGGATTCGACACGGTGTCCCTCTTTTCGCAGAGCGTCTTCTCCCTCCTCCTGGATGTCCAGCCCGAGACGCTCATGACCGACAACCTCCACCTGGTGGCGCGCGACTTGGGCGACAATGTCCGTTTCCGCCAGTGGGTGGTGGACTCGTTGCTGCAGGCCGGGTCAGGGCCGCGGCTGGAGTATGAGGCGCCGCCCATGGCCGACAGCGTGGTGGTGCTGCTGATAGGGGGCGACAGCGTCTGCATTGACACGGCCCGAAGGGTCATCCCCGTCATCAAGGAATACCTCTTCTTCCCCAACGTCTTTACTCCCCGGCGCGACGACAACAACCGCTTCCAGGTCCTCGGCACCGAGGTGGACGACTTCGAGCTCTGGATATACGACCGCCGCGGCGTGCAGGTGTTCCATACCACCGACAGGAAAGAGGGCTGGGACGGCACCTGCAATGGAATCACCTGCCCCCAAGGCTCCTACGCCTACGTCTGTCACTACTCCATCCCCGACAAACAGTTCCGCACCCGCGCCGGCACGGTAACCCTCATAAGATGAATACGATGAAGAAGCTGTCCCATTCCCTGCATTTTCTGTTGCTGCTGGCGGCAGCCTTGCTGCCGCTGCAGTCCGGGGCGCAGTGCGGATATACCTTCGATGAACGGACGGGTGTATATACAACGCTGGACAGCGACACGGATTGGGTCAATATGGAGAACGCCAGGGTACTGTATCCCGCAGCCAACGCGAGCCAGGCTGCCCCTATCCCCATAGGATTTACCTTCCGTTATTTCGGCGAGAGTTTCGACTCCGTCATCGTCACCGCGGCGGCGAAGATATGCTTTGACATCCATGCACCCGGAGTTGAGGAGATGTTTATTGGCGATTTCATTGACAGCCTCGCTTTGGCGAGTGGAGGGTATCTGCAATATAATACAATGGGAAGCCCTGGGTCGCGGAGGTTCGTGATGGAGTTCCACTCGCAAACATGTACAACCCATCGAGGAATCATCCCGCCGCTGTGTTGGCAGGTGCATCTGTGGGAGGCCAATATGTCGGTGCGATTCCTGTTTTACGGGACGCTAAACAGATGCATCTATATCAAGCCTATTCAATTGTCTGGAAGGAGAGGGGATTGCCTGTTTGTCTATCCCGGCCCACGCAGTTGTTTAACGGAACCAGATTTCGACCATGGCTATTTGCCCATTCAAGGTTGGAAAGAAATCCTCCGTCTTGTTCCGAACATAAATTGCTGGCATCCTACGGACGTGACACCGTCGCAGGTGACGGACAGCACGGCGGCAGTGTCGTGGAGACTTGTTTCGGGAGCCGTGAGGTATGTGGTGAAGTATTCCCGTCTGGGAGGAGGGGATTCTACGATGATAAGCACCACACAGAGCAGCGTCCACCTGACAGGACTCTCGCCGGGAACGCTGTACCAGATATGGGTAAGAGCGGAGTGCCCCGGCGAGGAGTTCGGCGACTGGACAAGCCCCATCAATGTATACACAGATTGCAGCAACGGAGAGGAAAACCCCTTCCGGTATTGGGACCTGAACGACACGTCGGTATCCTGCCGTATCGGGAGTTATGGATCGTCCTCTATGTGGGAACTGGTGGTGGATTACGGAAGCGATGCAGTGAATTCACGCCATACGGTGCATTCAGATACGTCAGAGCGCGACCCTCGGACAGGCTACCAGTTGCGTACCGTGCCGGAGGGCTATTGCTACTCTGTACGGTTAGGGAATTGGAGAGCTGGCGGCGAACGGGAGGAAATAGTCTACCGGATGCAGGTCGACACAGGCAAGAGTGACCTGCTGATACTGCGTTACGCTCTGGTAGAGGAAAATCCGTTACATTCTGCGGAATGGCAGCCCCATTTTATCTTCTCTGTCCGCGACCGACAGGGGCAATTGTTGGATTCCTGCCTGTACGCCAACTTCGTTGCGGGCGACCTCTCCGGGTGGAACACAAGTGCAGTGGGAGATGGCACTATTGTGTTATGGCACGACTGGATGTCTGTGGGGGTGGACCTTTCCCCCTATCACGGGCAGAGTATCAGTATACACTTGGAGAATTCCGATTGTTTGCCGGGCGGCCATTACGGCTATGCCTATTACGTAATGGAAACAGGAACCAAACGGCTGACCTCGACCTCGTGTGGCGAGACGGTGGAGAATACCTTCTCTGCACCTCAGGGCTTCGCCTACCGGTGGTACAATGCCGACAACCCTTCCGTTACACTCTCGACGGCGAGGCAGCTGCATGTGACGACAGCGGGCAACTTCTGCTGTTGGGTCAGGTACCTGCACACCACAGCCGACTGCGGCTTTACCCTCACGGCCCGCGCAGGCCCGCGCTATCCTGTGGCCGCCTTCATGATGGTATCCGAGAACAGCTGCGGGTCGGAAGTGTACTTCGTCAACCTGAGCCGTGTGGCTGCCGACTCGGCTCGCCAGAACATCACCAACGAGCCTTGCGAGAGCTACCTATGGCAGTTCGACGACGGCACGACATCGACCCTGCCTAACCCGACCCATACCTTCCAGGGGGAGGGCCTCCACACGGTCACCCTGACGGCCATGCTGGCCAACGGCACATGCACTGACACCTATACGGACTCTCTCTGGGTGACCTATCCCCGCGACACGGTCTACGACACGGTATGTCCGGGAATGCCGTACCAATTCTACAGGTACTTACTCTACGACAGCGGTTTCTATACCACGCAGGATGTCTGCGGACCCCATTGGCTGTTTCTCTCGTATCACGACACCAGCAGTTCGGCACGCTACGACACCATCTGTATGGGCGACACCCTGAGGCTCTTCGGGATGGACTTTGCAGAAGCCGGAACACACAGGGTGGTGATTCCTGACGTCAGGGGCTGCGACTCTTCCGTGGATCTTCACCTGACAGTGCATCCCACCTACTTTATCCGCATCAAGGACACACTGCCCGTGGGCGAATACCTCACGGTGGGGGATACCCAGTTCGTAGCCCCCTCATTGGGTGGATATACCATGGAGACGGTCGAGGGGTGCGACTCGACGCTTTGGGTGCGTCTCAGCTGTATCAAGACAGAGGACAGCACCGCATGTGTCGATGCACTGCCGCTGACATGGGGCAATGTCACCTTTGCCGACGAGGGAACCGACACTTCCTACTTCAAGAGCATTGTGGGGACTGACAGCATTCATGTGAGGGCGTTGCATGTCCGGCAACATGCCGCACCGACGCTGCGTGTCGTGCCCTATTGCGACACGCCCCAGTATTACATTGTCACCATTCCCACGACGGGCTATACCTACCGGTGGAGTACCCAACCCACCCTTCAACCCGAGATGCAGGAAACCCTCGACAGCCTCGTGCGCTTCCACTTCCGCCCGACGGAGAGGACACGGTTGCTGTTTGCCTACGACTACGCCGACGCACCCTCCTGTCCGGGAGGCGACACGGTGACTATCTATCCGCAAGGCTATTCCTTTATCCTTCTGGATGTCCAGCCCGAGACGCTCATGACCGACAACCTCCACCTGGTGGCGCGCGACTTGGGCGACAATGTCCGTTTCCGCCAGTGGATGGTGGACTCAGTGCTGCAGGCCGGGACGGGGCCGCGGATAAAGTATGAGGCGCCGCCGATGGCCGACAGCGTGGTGGTGCTGCTGATAGGGGGCGACAGCGTCTGCGTCGACACGGCCCGAAAGGTCATCCCCGTCATCAAGGAATACCTCTTCTTCCCCAACGTCTTCACCCCCGGCCGCGACGACAACAACCGCTTCATGGTCCTCGGCTCCGAGGTGGACGACTTCGAGCTCTGGATCTACGACCGCCGCGGCGTGCTGATGTTCCACACCACCGACCGCCACGAGGGCTGGGACGGCACCAGCGGCGGCATCCCCTGTCCCCAAGGCACCTATGCCTACGTCTGCCATTATACTATCCCTATCCATCAATGGCGTAGCCGCGCAGGCACGGTAACACTGCTGCGGTAGGGGATCACAGAAATTGTATTTCTTTCATCTGACAGGAGAGGGTCTCTCCCGCCAGGGTGACGAGTTGGAGGTGGCCGAAACGGTTCACGCCGGTGATGGTGGCCTCGATGGTTTGGCCTTGATAAAGGTAGGTGGCCTTCTCGCCGCGCCGCAGCAGGCGGGCGAGGTAGGGGGCCTCCAGCGTCCCGGGAGGGTCGCGGCGGAGTTCTTCGTAGCGTGCCTCGATGGCGGCGAGGAGTCCCGCAAGTAGTTCCTCCAACGGCCACTCGCGTCCCGTCAGCAGGCTCAGCGAGGTGGGGTTGGGCACCCAGTCGGGGAAGACCCGCTGGTTGACGTTCAGGCCGATGCCCACGATGCTGGCCGACAGACGGTCACCCGTCACGCGGTTCGTTATCAACATGCCGCATATCTTGTTGTCGTCGACGTAGATGTCGTTGGGCCACTTGATGCGTACCCGTGACGCCCCTTGCGGTACGAGGGGCGCGAGCCAGTCGGCCACGGCCAGCGAGACGGCCTGGGTCAGCTGGTACTGGTCGGCGACGGGTAGGAAGGCGGGTTTCAGCACAAGGCTGAAGGTGAGGTTCTTCCCCGGCTCGGCCTCCCAATGGTTGCCGCGCTGGCCGATGCCCGCGGTCTGGCTGCGGGCCACGATAACAGTGAACTCCTCAACCTCGGGCAGGTTGAGGAGCTCGCAATATTGGTTGGTCGACGCTAATGAGTCGAATTGCTGAATCTTGGAATCCTCAATTCTCAATTCTCAATCCTCAATTAGACAGTCATGATTTCCTTCTCCTTGGCGGCGAAAATCTTGTCGCACTCGCCGATGAACTTGTCGGTGACGTCCTGGATTTCCTTCTCCACCTGCTTCACCTCGTCCTCGGGCACGGCCTTGTCTTTGAGTTTCTTTACCTTGTCCATGACGTTGCGGCGGGCGTTGCGGATGTTCACCTTGCTGTTCTCCACCTCGGTCTTGGCGGCCTTGCTCAGCTCCTTGCGGCGCTCCTCGGTGAGGGGCGGGATGACGATGCGGAGGATGTCGCCCTCGTGGCGCGGCGTGAATCCCAGGTTGGCGTCGAGGATGGCTTTGTTGATGGCGCCGATGATGGTCTTCTCCCACGGCTGGATGAGGATGCTGCGGGGGTCGGGGGTGTTGATGTTGGCCACCTGGCTGATTTCCGTGGGGGTGCCATAGTAGTCAATCTTCACGCCGTCGAGCATGCCGGGGTTGGCCTTGCCGGCGCGGATTTTCTCCAGTTCTTTGTTGAGGAAGTTGATGGCGTTGTTCATGCTGTTCTTGGCTTCCTCGATACAGGCTTTCGATAGGTCGTTCATGGTATTATTGCTTGTTTGTTTGATTGCTTGGGTTCAGTCGCTCACCAGGGTGCCGATTTCTTCGCCGGCGACCACCTTCAACAGGTTGCCCGGGCGGTTCATGTCGAAGACATATATGGGCAGGTGGTTCTCCTCGCAGAGGGCGAAGGCGGTGAGGTCCATGATCTTCAGCTTCTTGCCGAGGGCCTCGGCGAAGGTGAGAGTCTTGTATTTTGTGGCTGTGGGGTCCTTCTCGGGGTCGGCGGTGTAGACACCGTCGACACGGGTGCCTTTGAGGATGACGTCGGCCTCTATCTCGATGGCGCGGAGGGTCGAGGCGGTGTCGGTGGTGAAGAAGGGGTTGCCCGTGCCGCCGCCGATGATGACGACGCGGCCTTCTTTCATGGCCTCCTGGGCGCGGCGACGGCTCATCTCCTTGCAGATGGGCTCGATGGCCAGGCCGCCGAGCAGTTCGGTGCGCACGCCCTGCTTCTCCAGCTCGGCCTGGAGGGCCAGGCTGTTGATGAGGGTGGCCAGCATGCCCATGTAGTCGCCCTGCACGCGGTCCATGCCTTTCGAGGCGCCGCTGAGGCCGCGGAAGATGTTGCCGCCACCGATGACGATGGCCACCTGCACGCCTTTCCCGACCACCTCTTTCACATCTTTCACATATTGTTCCAACATGGCGGGCGAGATGCCGTAACTTTGCTCTCCCATGAGCGACTCGCCGCTCAATTTTAGCAGTATCCGATTGTATCTCATTGTCCTTGTTTTTTGTTTAATAGTCTATTGTTAAGTGGTATACGGGAATGCCCCTCCCGCGTTTCCGACTACTAAAGTACGAAAAAAATCGGGAATGGCAAGAGTTTTTTTGTTTTTTCTCTCTCAACTCCCCATCTTTCTTAATAGGTCAGGCCGAACATCCAGAGGGGGATGATGTTCTGGTAGGCGTATTCGATGTCGTCTTTCACGACGAAGGCGTCTTGCACGTCGGCGATTTGTCTCTTCTTCTTGTTGCGTCCACCCACCTCGAAGGTGTGTCCGTCGACGATGAAGTCGGCCACGGGCGAGGCGGCGACACGGTGGTCGACAGCCATCTGCGAGAAGAAGAATGTCTCGCGCAGTGTACCCCGGTCTGGCTCGCGGTCGCAGAGGGCATAGCAGAGGTTGGTGTTGGCGAGGTATACTTTCTCCACCTTGGCGAACTGGTCCATGATATCGTTGTCCTCGCGCAATTGCCGGAGAAGTCCAGCCCGCTCCATGTAGGCCATGAGGTCGGCGACGTTGGTGCGGTTCATCTCCAGGGTGCGTCCGAGGTTGGAGAAGTTGGGCTTGAAGGGGGTGCTCTGAGCCACTACTGCCATCAGTTTCTTCAACTTGAGTGCTGTGGCAAGCGACATGTTGGTCTGCCGGGGAATGTCCACCTCGAGGGTTTGTAGCACCACATTGTTGAAGCGGTCCAGGAAGTGCTTGCTGTCGAAGAAGGGGTAGTACCCCCGGCGAAGGTACTCGTCGAACAGGGGCAGGGGGCGTCCCAGATCGTGTGGCAGGAATGCCTGCCCTCCGAGGACAGCTTCCAGCGGATAGGGTTCCATCTTTATCTTTTTCGACATGCAGAGGTACTCGCGGAACGATAGCCCCTCCATTCTGTAGGCCAGCGCCCGGCGGCTGAGGTCCACCTCCAGTCCACGAATCATGTCAATCATCGAGGAGCCGGAGACGGTGACTTGCAGGTCGTGCCGGAGGATGTCGTACATCATCTTCACCTCGCGCGACCAGCCAGGGTATTTGTGCACCTCGTCGATATAGAGGTGTTTCCCGCCCTGCTTGACAAACTCGTAGGCGGTGTCGTACAGCGTGTGGGTGGTGAAGTAGGGATTGTCTGCCAGCACATAGAGCGACGCCCCCTGTTCCCGCTGCAGAACGATATGCTGGAGCATCATGGTGGTTTTGCCCACGCCGCGGGCTCCAAGTATCATATTCAGTTCAGTATCCCACTCCACGCGGTCGTACATGTACCTGATGAATTTTGTGTCGACGCGTGAAAGCATCTCATTGCTTGTTGTTTGTAGCGTTTGCATGGCTCAGTTTGTTGTTGGGAATCACGCTGCAAAGATACGAAAAATTGTTTGTTCTGCAAGACATTTTTTTGAAGAAAAGTGTATTTTGCATGTGACACTTTCCTTGTTTATATGCGAGAAGTGTTGGTTTGATAAGACGTTTTATGCGCAAAAATGTGTTGTGGGCAAGTCGGTGTCAGCGTAGAAGTAGGTGTCTGGAGCGTCAGTCGGCGGCGACGGCGAGGGTGGCGATGCTGATATGGAGGCCGGGGATGGCGGCGAGGGCGTCGTAGCAGGCGGTGGTGGTGGCGCCGGTGGTGACGATGTCGTCGACCAGCAGGATATGCTTGCCCGCGAGGCGTTCCGGGTGACGGATGGCAAAGACGCCCTGCATGTTGTCCTGCCGTTCCTGGTGGTTCTTGTGGGTCTGGGTCTGTGTGTAGCGGCGGCGGTAGAGGGTGTGGCTCTCGATGGGCAGGTGCATGACGTGGGCGATGGCCTCGCAGAGCAGTTGGCTCTGGTTGTATCCGCGGCGCAGGTGCTTGAGGGGGTGCAGGGGGACGGGCACAAGGCAGTCGACCTCTGCGAAACGGCCCGAGGCGACGAGCATCTCGCCCATCAGACGGCCGTACTGGGCGGCCAGACGGGTGTTGTGGTAGTATTTGATATGGTGTACGACACTCTGCACCACTGTGTCTTTCCGGAATGCCATGAGGGCCGCGGCGGCCTCGAAGGGGATGCGTCCGGCAAGACGGCGCCCGATGGTGTTATCCTCGGCGGTGTCGGTGGTCAGCCATGCCGTCTGCATCAGGCATTGGGTGCAGAGGTCCTGCTCATCGCCCACGAGGGGCTCGCCGCAGTGGATGCAGAGATGGGGCAGGAGGATGCGCCACAGGTCGTGCAGTGGGCGGAAGGGGTGGCGGCGTGGTGCTTTCATGGGAGGAAGAGGCAACTGTCGCCGTAGCTCAGGAACCGGAATCCGTGGTCAAGGGCGTAGCGGTAGCAGTCGCGCCAGGCATCGCCCACGAGGGCCGAGACCAACAGCAGCAGGGTGCTCTTGGGCTGGTGGAAGTTGGTGATGAGGCCGCTGATAACATGGTATTTATAGCCCGGCGCAATCATCAGGCGCGTGTCTCCGTGCAGGGTCTCCACGCCGTGGCGGTCCATCCAGTCCAGCACGTTGCGGTAGGCCGTGGCGGTGTCGACATGGCGCGCTTCGAGGGTGTAGGGGTCCCACTGCCCGACATGCATGGCGTCGAGGGCGGGGTTGTCATGCAGGTGCACGCCGAACCAGTAGACCGACTCCAGCGTGCGCACCGTGGTGGTTCCCACGGGGATGAGCGGGCGTCCCGTATGGTCGAGCACCCGTTGGATATTGCTGCGGGCAATCTCTATCTGCTCCACGTGCATCTCGTGCTCTCCGATGGTCTCGGTCGAGACCGGCTTGAAGGTGCCGGCACCCACATGCAGGGTGATGAAGTCGGTCTCCACGCCCCGGGCGCGGAGGTTGTCGAGCAGCTCAGGGGTGAAGTGGAGTCCCGCCGTGGGGGCGGCCACCGAGCCTTCCTGATGGGCGTAGACCGTCTGGTAGCGGTCGTTGTCTTCTTTCTCCGCCTCGCGGTTCAGGTAGGGGGGAAGGGGGATGACACCCATGGCGTCGATGACCTCCGCCAGCGAGAACCCTCCTGTCCAGCGCAGTTCCACCACCCAGGCGTTGCCCACGGCTTCGTGGCGTGTGGCGGTGAGGGAGACGGCCTTTCCGCCTATTTCGGCAGTCCGCTCCAGCGGCCCCTCTTTCCATTTCTTGTTGTTGCCGATGAAGCAGGTCCACTCGCACCGCTCGGTCTGCGCGAAGGCGTCGACAATGGAGAGCGTCGTGGGCTCGAGGCAGAATATCTCGATGGTCGAGCCGGTGCTCTTTTGGAACAGCAGTCGTGCGTGGATGACTTTCGTGTCGTTGAAGACCAGCAGGCTGTCCTGCGGCAGCAGCTCGGGCAGGTGGAAGAACTGAGTGTCAGCGATTGCCCCTTTGTTGTAGACAAGGAGTTTCGACTCGTCGCGCCGCTCGAGGGGATAGCGGGCGATGCGTTCGTCGGGCAGGGGGTAGTTGTATTGCTCGATGGCGATGTCGCGTGGATTATTCGGCATGATGACTGTTTTGTGTGACAAGCGACAAGACGATATACCACAGTATGGCAAGCGGCAGGACGAGCCAGTCGAGCGTGAAGACGAATCCAAGGACGGCCAACACGACACATCCAATCAGGAAGATGTACTGCACTCGGTTGGTTCGCCACGAGAGGTCCTTGAAGTCAACCTTCAGCGAGAATATGGGCACTTCGCTGACCATCAGCACGTCGGTGACGAGGGAGACAACGATGAGTGCCACAATGAAGAGATTGTTTTCCACAAGCGGATTCCACCCACCACCGCCCTCGACCCAGCACTGCGGATGCGGACAATCGGGAGCCAGGAAGAGTGCCACGCCCACCCATATCAATGCGTTGGCAGGGACAGGAAGTCCGATGAAACTGTGGCTTTGGCGTGTGTCGAGGTTGAACTTCGCCAGTCGGTAGGCGGCAAAGAGCGGCACCAGCAGTCCAATCCATCTCAACCAAGGAAGCTGGCTGGCTCCAAGAACCTCGAGGAGTATCATCCCCGACGCCACGCCCGAGGTGACCACATCGGCCAGCGAGTCGAGCTCCTTGCCTAATGGCGAGGCCACTCCCAACAGCCGTGCGGCCATGCCGTCGAAGAAGTCGAGGAAGATACCGAGGCAAATAAAAAAGGCTGCTCCCTGGAGGCTCCGCAGAGCAGGTTGCCGAGTGTGATGAGATTGGGGATGCTTCTTTTCATGATGTCGTTGAAAAAAAGTGTAGGCGCCCCTCGAAAGAGACCCCTACACGCAAAATACGTTATTTACCAGTGTGCATTTCAATAGAGCCGTGTGATTTCCTTGAACCCCTCGTCGTCCCAGTAGGCACGGAACTCGGTGTCGACGGCGGCCTTCTCCTTGCAGTCGTAGCTCTCGTCGCAAGCCAGCTTGAGGTTCACGAAGCAGTTGTACTTGTCGCCCAAGCGAGCATAGGCCACGGCGCGCAGGTAGTTGACATCGGTGCTTTGGTCGAGGCAGCAGTCGAGGGTGCGGATGGCGTTGCTCGTCTCGTCGTTCATCAGCTGGGCGAAGGCGAGGTTGTAGCTGCAGGTCTTGTTCTTCAGCTGTTTCTCGGCAGCCTTGTAGTCGCCACGCTTCAGGTTGAGGATGGGAAGGTTCGTCTCGGCGTCAGTGCTGCCCTGACGGATGGCCTCCTCGAAGTAGTACTTGGCAAGCGTGTAGTCTTTCTGAGCCAGACACAGCAGGCCGGTGTTGTTAAGCACGTCGGGGTTGTGGGGGTTGATTTCGCGAGCCACGTTGAGGTAACGTTCGGCTTCGGCATAGTCGCCCAAGTAGAAGCTGACGGCTCCGGCGTTGTTCCAAGCAGCCCACTCGGAAGAGTAGTTCTCGGTGGCCCACTTGTAGTATTTCAGCTTAGTCTCGTAGTTGTAGTTGATATAGGCAGCGTACATCAGCTCGTCGAAGGTCAGCTTGGCCGGATTGAGCGTGGCTTGTTTGGCCAGCTCGGGGTCGGTCTTGCGAGCCTCGGAGTAGTAGAGGGCAATCTGTGCACGGCGAAGGTTGGGGAATATCTCGTCGTTGATAATCGAGTAGGTCTGCGCCAGGTTGCGGAGCATCTGCTCGCGTTTGGTGAGGTTCTGCTGCGTCTCGACGATGTTGATGATGGCGTGTTTGTCCTGCAGGTTGCTTTCCTCGACCATCAGCACAAAGTGCACCCAGTCTTCGCCGGCGGCACGCGAGGAGATGATGATTTGTTTCTCGAGGTTGTATTTGTAGTACTCGATGTCGCGTTTGGGGACGTCGGCGCGGCTGGCCATGATGTCGAGCACCTCGTTGAGTACCCGCTTGATTTGGGCCGTGGCCACATCGGTACGGTTCTTCGACACACCGACGTTGTTGGTCTCCTCGCCTTCGGGCGAAGCCCATCCGGTGACGGTGATTTGTTTGGGCAGACCCTCTTCGAGCATGATGCGTTTGAGGTCGGCCAGCTGGGCCTGCGAGTTGTACTTGCGGTTCTGGTAGAAGTTCCAGTCAAGGTTCGACTGCCCGTTGGGGAAATAGATGTCAGCCGTCTCGACCACGCCCTGCGTCTTGTTGTAGTTGATGGGCGAGATGGAGATGTTGCCGCGGATGTCGACCATGGCCGACGTGTTGTTCACACCGTCCGAGATGAGTACCGTGGCGAAAGCCTTGCCGTGGTCGTTCTCGATGACCTCTTCGGCAAACTTGGCTTCGTCGTCGGTGGTCGACGAGGTGTAGGCAACGGGAGTCAGCGTGACACGACCCGTCTCCATGCCAGCCTTGAAGTCCAGCTCGTCCTGATAGGTGAAGCGTCCGCCGTTGGCGTAGCTGACGGCGATGCCCTCGCCGTTGACGTTCTCACCCTTCAGTGTGATGGGGTCGAGGGGGATGGAGCCGCCTTCCCATGTGAACACGGGTTGGAGGAACATGCAGGCATTCTTGGCAAAATACTTCTCGGGGATGGAACCCACGAATTTCACCACCACTTTGTCGTCGCGTGTCTCAACAGGGTTGGGTGTTGCCTGATAGCGAATCTTGTTGCTCTGAGATTTCATCTTCGAGAGCCCGCTGCAACCAGTCAGCAGGATTGTGGCCAATACCAAGGCAAAAAGCGATTTCTTCATGCAAACTTTTCTTTTTTTACAATTGTGCGACCAACTGCTTATTATTATTAATACTGTTTATTTCTTTTTCATTTACAAATAAATACACTTCGTTGCACCACCTGTTATGGCAGGTCTGTTCTTTAGTGTAACGAACTGCAAATATACATCTTTTTTTATAAGTGTCATTCTTTTATATAAAAATGAGTGTTCTGTTACCACTCGGAGAGTTGTGCTTTGGGGCAATATGAATTGGCGACGCAATGGTTGCAAGCGCCTGAATTCTTTGCCGGATTGGCGACAAAGGGTATGTCGGGATTCAGCAGTTCTTGGCACAGTTGTGACAAGATGGGTTCGATGACGTCCACTCCTCTGTCGTCCACATCATGCTTGTCGATGGTGGCGTGAAGCAGGTTGTCTTTCAGGTTCTGAAGAGCGTATATGCCTGGTAGAAGGTTAGAAGATTCGGCTTCCGAAGAGGTTCTTTCTGCAGCATAAATCCACAGGTAGGTCATCAGTTGGAACCATTTCTCAGGGATGCGTTTCTCTTGCAAACCCTCCATTTGCAAGTTTTTGCTGTCGGCGTTCAAGTCGCTGGGATTCACTTTGCCTGTCTTGTAGTCGACAATGCGTGTAAAAGTGCGTGGATGACCTTTTTCGTCGCAGAGGGTCAGGCGGTCGATGCGATCCATCTTGCCACCAAAGCAAACCGTGTGCCGCTGCCCGCCTACCTCGATGTCGAGCGGACGACGATACTCCTGTTCGGCGCTGAGCATGGTGAGACCTCTGAACTTCGGGTCGTGCATCAACTTGATTTCCCTCTCCAAGAACGATTTGACCATGCTTTGTGCTACAGACATCAAGAACTGGTTGCGTCCCTCCAACTGACGTCCGTGAAGGACTTTTTCTCGCATCACTTTCTCCACCAGTTGGTCGGCCTCTTTCTTGCCTTGTTCCAGTTGGTTGATGCTGATGTGGCAGGGCGACGGAGCTTCCTCGGGGAGATAAATTTGTTGGAGTGTGTCGTGAACCAATTAGCCCAGCTCGGCGGCGTTCAAATCATCGGACAAATCGTCGTCCTCGCGGATTCCAAGGACATTGTGGTAGTAGTATTTCAGGGGGCAGCTGATGTAGGTCGTCAAAGATGTGGGGAAGAGCCCTTGGTTGGCGTCGGTGGCTTTGGCGATGATTTTCTTCATCACTTCGGGTGTTTTCGCCACCTCGATGTCGCAATTTCTCGTCTTTCCTTTTTTGTCACCCGTCACCACAATTCGATTGATATTGATGTGATCGAAGCAACTTTTCAGTTCTCGTTCAATTTGCAGGATGAAACGACTCGGCTCGCCTTTGCCCGAAACGTCTGTGTCGGAGCTGTACAGCAGGTTGATGTTTCGCGCCCGCTGCAACATACAGTAGAAGTGGTAGGCATAGATGGCGTCTTTTTCTTCGAAGGTGGGCAACCCGAACGCTTTCTTCAGCGTAAAGGGAATCAAGGTGCTACCGCTTCTGCCTTGAGGCAGAGTGCCTTCGTTGACAGAAAGGAGGGTGATGTTGTCGAAATCGATGTTGCGGGTTTCCAACATTCCCAATATCTGAAGTCCTTCGAGCGGTTCCCCTTTGAAGGTGACTTTGTGGCGTCGTGCCAACCGTGAGTAGATTTTCTCTAAGGTGGGCAGGTTGTTGATGAAATGGTCTTCGTTTTGTAGAGAACGGATGTATTCGACAATCTCGTGGAAGGTCATCAGCTCCTCTTGCTCCAACGTCTGTTGGTTGGTGGGTTTGGAGATTAATACAAACTGCTTTGACGACAACATAACAATCTGATGGAACGTCTCCAAGAGATGGACGGGATGACTGTCCGCCGTTTCGAAGATGGGCATGAACACCTGTTTGATTGTTCGTGCAAGGGATGCTTCTGCCGAATCAACAATCCTCAAGATGTCGTCCCAACCGAGATAGACTTTTTTCTCTGTTTGTTGTTGCTGTGCAAGTTTCTTCGAAAGGCTATTGTTGTTGTGTAGGGAGAAGAGGAACGCATCGTTTATCACGCTGGTGACATCTTGATGATAGAAAGTGTTGTCGCGGGCGTTGCGGTAGAGCGAGAAGAGTTTGGTGGCCAATGCGTGTATGGCTGTCATCTCGAAGGGAAATCCCATCGTGACGTTGATGCCCGTGTTTGTGGCGGGGAGCGAGTTGAGCACAGGGATCAGCAGGCTTTCGTCGGCCAAAATGATGGCGTTGCGGGTAAGGTCAACAGCTTTGTTCGATAGTTGTTGCTCAATCAGTTGCCCAGCATATTTGGCTTGCATCAAATCGGAGGGGCAATCTATGATATTGATGGTTCGCTCCAAATTGCGATAGTTGTGTTCGAAATTGCCGATGACAGAGCCGAACATCTTTCGGTTCTCTCGTAAGAAACGACCTGCCTCTTGGTCGTCGTTCTCGAAGTAATAGGCGTCGCCGTCGACGATGAGTCGTCCAATGCCTGCCTCGATACATTTCTTTATGATGACACTTTCGCTACGAGAGGTGACGTTGAAACCGACGAAGTAGATCTTCTGAAACTTCAATTCGTTTTTGATGCAATCGGATGACTCCGACACCTTTTCCGCCGCCATTCGGTAAGCCATTCCCGAGTAAGCTTTGTTCTGTTTCGACAGATTGGCCCTTAGTTCTGTATAATAGGTATAAAGGGAATGATAGAAGTCGAGGTAACGTTCCTGGAAATCGGAGTGAGGTTTCCCTTCGATGCTCCATTCTCCGATGCTCTTCAACTCGTAGAGATTGTCGAAGAGACCTTGAGCGTCGGCCATATAGAGATCCACTTCCGAGAAGTCGCTCAACATCACTTCGGCGGTCGAGAGGAAATCCTCGAACGGCTCCGTCGGCTCACCTTTCGTTTCGTTTAACTTGACGTGAGTGCGGTAAAGCTCATAAAGGAGAAACTCGTGCGGTACCGTTTCGCATTTGCAAAGCGTGGAGACGATGTCGTCCATACGAAGTATCGAGGGTAGGAAAAACGGCTCTCGATGCAACGCGGTGAGTTCCTTGGTGAGGAATTGGCTGGGACGCCAGTTGTTGAACACCACAGCTACGTCGAGCAATCCGTTTGGGTTCTCGTCGACTATCTGTTGTGCTATTTTTTGGAGAAAGGTGCTCATAAAGAAAGCAAGTAGTGTTGTTTGTCAAATGTCTTGTCGAGTGCGACGGAGCATTTCGCTTGCGTGAGTGATTGTCTCGGGCTTCCCCACATCGAGCCACTCGTTGGCGTCGTGTTCAAAGCAGGTGATGGTTTCGCGGTTGGACAAACGCAGATATTCGGGGATGATGGGGTAGGGGGAGGTCGCTTTTGGCAGCATTTTGAGCAATAGAGGATTAATTAAAGCGATACCGCTGAACGCCAGGTGTTGGAAACGCGAGGGGTCGGTTTGAGCAGGAAGGGTCTCTCCCGTATGGGTGTTCGTCCATCCTTTCAATCTGTCTTCGCTGTCGACGAGAAGGAGACGGGAAGTGCGACGATTGCTGACGGCCAAAGTGGCCAATGCGTTGTTGCGATTATGAAAATCGAAAAGACAATCATAGTCAATCGCATCGAGCACGTCGACGTTGTGAATAAGGATATTATGCTCGCCGCCGAACAAGGGTTCGGCATGTTTCAATCCGCCGCCGGTGTCGAGCAGTTGTTGGCTCTCGTCGGAAATCAGCACTTCCACACCCCAATCGCGTTCTTGGATGTACTTTGTCATTAGGTCGGCAAAATGATGCACATTAACCACAATACGTTGGGCATGAAGCTGTTCCATTTTCTCGATGGTGATTTCGAGCAACGTCTTTCCGTCGACTTCCACCAACGCTTTGGGTTTGTGGTCGGTCAATGGCTTGAGTCGGGTGCCCAATCCTGCCGCAGGGATAAATGCTTCTATCATACAATTGTTAAATTGTGTTTGTTAACGAATGAAAAACGATTATATTGTTGGCTGAATAAATTTGTTTTTTAAAGTTAGTGTTAAGTTAGACTTAGGTTAGAGTTAGGTCAGAGTTACATCAGAGTTGGAATTTCATTTTTTGCCTCTCAATTTTGTACTCCGATAGGACCCTTTTTCGCGAGGTTGTTGTATGACAAAAAGGGAAAAATACGGAAGAAAAGAGAAAAAAATGATTGGGGAAACAATTATTTTGTATCTTTGCAAAGTTTTAGGATGCTTAAAATGGAACAGTTGTCATTTGATAATTGTTGATTTTATGCTGATTAGTTGTTTTTGTAAGAAAAGAATAATAAAATAATGCAAATATGAAAAGAGGTCTTTTTCTCACGCTGCTTGTCGTACTGCTGTTCTCCTCATGCAAATCAGTTGACGAGATTGCATACATCCACGATGCCACTCGCGACTCGGCGATGGCTGTGTCGGCTGAATTCTCGAAAGGCATTCAGGCAAACGACCTGCTTGGCATCTATGTCGAAAGTCTCGAGCAGTCGTCAACCATTCCTTTCAACCAAGAAACCAACAAGATTGCAACCACAAACACGGGTGTTGTCTTGAACCCGGGTGGCAATGCTGTGTCGGGTTACTTGGTCAATGCCGACGGCGACATTCTCTTCCCCGTGTTGGGAAAAATTCATGTGGCCGGAATGACTCATAACGAGTTGAAAGCATTGATTGAAAGACGTTTGGTGCAAGAAGGACACATCAATGACGCCCGTGTGACGGTGAAATTGATGAACTTCAAGGTATGCGTGTTGGGAGATGTCACCCGTCCGGGTTGGCTCAACATCGAAGGCGAGCGCCTCACCATTTTCGAGGCGTTGAGTATGGTGGGCGACTTGACCATCTATGGACAGCGTTACAACGTGACTATTGTCCGCGAGGAAAACGGACAACGCATTGTGGGCGAGGTCGACCTCACGTCGAAAGATATTTTCAATTCGCCTTACTACTATCTGCATCAGAACGATGTGGTGTATGTGGAACCCAATATGCGTCGTAAGAAACTGGCCAGCCGCGACCCTGCCTTGATCTCCTATATCTCGAGCGGTGTGTCGTTGGTCAGCACGGTGTTCACGTCCATATACTATATGGCTAACACATCGAGAATCATTCGTCAGGCAAACAGTTCGAACAAATAGAGCAAATAACTATACAAACAATCATAATAGTTCCCTGTTATGGATAATAATCAAAACATCAACGTGCAATCGAACGGCAACGGACAACAAGGCGAAAGCAGTATTTCGATTCGTGACATTGTGTTCATTGTCATCAACAATTGGTACTGGTTCGTCATCTCGGTCTTTGTCTGCCTGATGATTGCTGCGGTTGCCTACAAGATGCAACCCAAGACCTACACCCAGTCGGCTCGAATCTTGCTCCGCGATGATGGCAACAAGAAATCGTATGGCGGACAGAATATGGATGCTGTGTTCCAGCAGATGGGTATGGAAAGTGGCGGCGGTAGTTTGGAAAACGAAATCTATATCATCAAGTCATCTCCGCTGATGACCAACGTGGTGCGTCGGTTAGGGCTCAACAACACATGCACCCAAAATGGCTTCTTCAACAAGACCACATACTTCAAGAACAGTCCTTTGGAACTGAATGTCTACAACAATGTCGTTGGAGAGGACAAGTTCTCTATCACCATCGAGGTCACCCCGATTGACGACACGAAGTATGAGTTCCGTGTGGTGAGGATTAATGGACAGAAGGCCAAGGGAAACAAGACGGTGGCCACCTATAACCAGTTGGTCAAGTTTGACAAAAATGTCACTTTCTCGGTTGACAAGACCCGTTTCTTCAACAAGTCGGATATTGGTGTCACATACGATATGAGCCATTCGCCTGCTTACACAACCGCACGTGGTCTTATCGGCAGATTGCAAGTGGCACGTGCCGACAAGATGTCGTCCATCATCAACATCACATTCTCTGATCGCAACCAGCGTCGTTGTCAGGAAATCATCGATACCTTGATTGCTGTTTACAACGAGGATGTGATTAACGACAAGAATCGTGTGGCGCAAAAGACCGAGAGCTTCATCGTGGAGCGTATCGCTCTGATTAGTGGTGAGCTTGGTGCAGTTGACGCACAAGTGGCAGCGCTACAGCAGCAATCCAATTTGGCCGACCAAGCGGCTGCCAGCAACCTCCTGCTTCAAACCAGCACCCGTTATGCAGAGGATGTGGTGGCGTTGAGCACGGAACTCGAGTTGGCAAAGGCCATTCGCGATTATATCTCCAATCCTGCTAACGACAACGACCTCATTCCTGCCAACATCGCTATCAGCGATGGAGGCATCCAGACGCTTATCGCCAACTACAACCAGCAAATGCTGGGTTACCAGAAATTGCTCAACACAGCAGGTCCCAACAACCCGGGTGTGAAAAACTATGAGCAGAATCTTCAGTCGACTCGTGCCGCCATCATCTCGTCGGTAAACAATGTGGTCAATTCCATCAATGCCAAGTTGCGTAGCGCTCGTGGTCAGGAACAGCGTGCCCAAAGCCGTATCTCGAGTATGCCGACACAGAACAAGGCCGTCACAGAGGTGGAACGTCAGCAGAAAATCAAGGAGGAACTTTACCTCTATCTGTTGAACAAACGTGAGGAGAACGCTCTGAATCTGGCAGTCACGGTGGCCAACGCCAAAGTGGTGGAGAGTTCTACATACTCGAGCAAAGTGGCTCCCAGGTTGTCGATGTATGCTTTGGTGGGTCTTGTATTGGGTTTGGCACTTCCGGCCATTGTCTTCTTCTGCATTGAGTTCTTCAACACGAAACTTCGCGGCAAGGCCGACGTCGAGAAAGCTTTGACCATCCCCGTCTTGGGTGAAATACCTTCCAAACCGGAAGACAAAGCCAAAGATGAGGTCATCGTTACTTCGAATGGTACCGATATTGTGACCGAAGCATTCCGTATCTTGCACTCCAATATTCCGTTCTTCCTGAATGGCAAAGACCAGAAGGTGATTCAGATGGTGTCGACGATGCCTGGTGAAGGTAAGTCCTATACCTCCATTAACTTGGCACTTTCGTTGGCATATCTGGGCAAGAAGACTTGTTTGGTTGACCTCGACCTCCGTAAACGAAGCATGTCGAAGACCATCGACCGTCACAACCGAATGGGTATTATCCACTATCTGTTGGGTCAGCAAGAAGATATCTCCAGTATCATTACCCATAGCGACTCGAGCGAGTATCTTGACTATATCGTTTGCGAGAAGACGCCTCCCAATGCAACGCAGTTGCTGTTGAGCGAAAAGTTCGACAAGTTGGGTGACTATCTCCGTGAGCATTACGATTACATCATCTTCGACTCGACACCCGCTCAGATTGTGGCCGATGCCGCTATCATCAACCGTATCGCCGATATGACTTGTTATGTTATGCGTGTCGGTGTGCTCAACAAGGCATCCTTCCCGTTCATCCAAGAACTTGTCGACAAGCAGAAATTTAAGAATATGGCTGCTATCCTTACCGATACGCCGGTTATCAAGAAACGTTATGGCGGCTATGGTTATGGTTACGGCTACGGTTATGGCTATGGTTACGGCTATGGTTATGGCTACGGATACGGCTATGGTTATGGCTACGGTCAGGATAGCGATGCCCAAGACAAGGAGCATCATTCGCACGAATAGTTGCACAGGCTTATCCTGAGTGAGAAATAATTAAGTGTAACGCTTGATCTATTGTTGGATTGAGCGTTACACTTGCACAAAACAAGATTGAGAAAGCGTGCTATATTATAAGGAATAATATAGATATCTGAAAGGATAACTTAACATACTCCGATAAACTAACGAATGGAAGTAAGAAAAACAAACATAGAAGGTGTGTATGTGATTGAACCGAAGGTGTTCGGTGATAATCGCGGCTATTTTTTTGAGAGTTTTAATGCAAAAGACTTCGCTTCGAAGACAGGATTGAATGTCAACTTTGTTCAAGACAATGAGTCGAAATCTTGCTATGGTGTGGTTAGGGGATTGCATATGCAACGTCCTCCATATGCTCAAAGCAAACTTGTTCGTGTGGTGAAAGGATCGGTATTGGATGTCGCTGTTGACCTTCGTACAGGGTCGCCAACATATGGGCACTATGTGGCACAGGAGTTGACAGAAGACAATCACCTTCAGTTTTTCATCCCCAAAGGCTTCGCTCACGGATTCTCTGTGTTGAGCGACGAGGTAATCTTCCAATATAAGTGCGACGAGTTCTATGAGCCCTCGTCAGAGGATGCTATCGCGTGGGACGACCCTACATTGAATATCGATTGGCAAGTGCCGGTCGATAAAATCATCTTGTCCGAGAAAGACAAACATCATCAACGGTTTAACGAATTCATTTCGCCTTTCTGATGAATATTCTGGTAACAGGTGCTAACGGTCAATTGGGCAATCATGTAAGATTGCTTGCCACAAGGTCGGAGAATCGATACTTCTTCACCGATGTGGAGGAATTGGATATTACGAATCGAGAGAGGGTGATGGCGTATGTCGCCGAGAATGATATTCAATGCATTATCAATTGTGCTGCCTATACCAATGTCGATATGGCTGAAGATGATGAAGACAAAGCTGAATTGATAAATGCAACTTCCGTCGGTCATCTGTCAGAAGCCATGCAAACCAGGGGAGGATTCCTTATCCATTGCTCTACCGATTATGTCTTTGGGGGTAACAAGAATAACACTCCCTGCAAAGAAGACGAGAAGGTCAACCCCACAGGTGCATATGGAAGGACAAAACTTCATGGGGAAGAAACTGTGATACAATCGGGATGCCAATACATCATCATTCGTACCAGTTGGCTATATAGCGAATACGGCAAGAATTTCCTGAAAACCATGATGCGTGTTCAAAGTGAGAGAGAGGAATGCAAAGTGGTTTTCGATCAGGTGGGAACTCCTACCTATGCTGGTGATTTGGCAAAAGCAATATTTGCTATCGTCGAACAAAACAAGATGATAGGCAATGAGGGCATATACCATTTCAGCAACGAAGGTGTCTGCAGTTGGTTCGATTTCGCCACTATTATCGGACAACTGATAGGAAGCCGTTGTCGGGTGTTTCCTTGCCATAGTGACGAGTTCCCCAGCAAGGTTGTACGCCCGAGTTACTCGGTGCTTGACAAGACAAGGATAAAGAATACCTTTGGTATCGAAATCCCTTACTGGGTGGATTCTCTAAGACAATGTATAAATAATATAAAAGATTAAATATGAGTGCTAAACGAAATATCATTATTACGGGAGGTGCTGGCTTTATTGGCAGTCATGTTGTTCGCCTGTTTGTGAACAAATATCCCGACTATCGGATTATCAATGTCGACAAACTGACTTATGCGGGCAACTTGGCTAACCTAAAGGATATTGAGGACAAGCCCAACTACGTTTTTGTTAAGGCTGACATTTGCGATTTTGAGAGAATATACCAACTTATGCAAGACGAGCATATAGATGGTATCATCCATCTGGCAGCCGAGAGTCATGTGGATCGAAGCATCAAGGACCCCTTCACCTTTGCTCAAACCAATGTGATGGGAACGTTGAGCTTGTTACAAGCCGCCAAACTGTATTGGGAGTCGCTCCCCGAGAAATACGAAGGGAAGAGGTTCTACCATATCAGTACCGATGAGGTGTATGGTGCTCTTGAGATGACTGACCCCGATGGTGTCGAGCCTCCTTTCACAACCAAAGCCTCTTCGGGCAAGCATCATTTGGCTTATGGAACCAAATTCTTTACCGAAGATTTGAAATATCAACCGCACTCTCCATATAGTGCTTCCAAAGCCAGTAGCGACCACTTTGTTCGTGCTTTCCACGACACCTATGGTATGCCGACGGTGGTGACCAATTGCAGCAACAACTAT
>CAJOIV010000019.1 GCA_905234665.1 uncultured Bacteroidales bacterium
GGATGTTGGGGAAGACGAGCCGGAGCTGTGCGAGTGCGTCGACCACGTCCTCCTCGTCGGTGAGGGTGATGTGCATATAGTCGTCCCGGGGCTCGTCGTCGCGCAGACGGAGGGCGGCGATGTGGGCAAAGGTGTCACGGATTTCGCGCATGTCGCGCAGGGGTTGCAGGCGGCGGGTGTCGATGTCCACCTGCCCTTTGGGGCCGAGGGTGACGAAGGTGACGCTCTTGTGCTGTGCGGCCTCGGCGAAGGAGTATTTGAGGGGCGAGCCGCAGTAGCGCACGGTGTCGCGCCCCACATGCTGGGGCCCGTGGATGTGGCCGAGGGCCACGTAGTCGAAAGGCTCGAAGACCTCGACATCCACATTGTCCAATCCGCCGACACTCAATTCCTCCGACCCGGCCGCCGTGGCGCCGGTGACGAACTGGTGGGCCACCAGGACGTTGCGCTGCTGCGGGTCTATCTCCATGTGGCTGATGGCCACGCGGAGGGCGTCGGTGTAGGTGGCAATCTCCTCGTCGGGGAAGGCCTGGCGCACATGCACGGGCTTGACGAAGGGCAGCAGGAAGAAATGCACGGGGCCGTGGCTGTCGTGGAGCACGACGGACAGGGCGTGGCCGTCGTAGGGAGGTGCGAGGTGGATGCCGGAGGGCGCGAGGAGGCGCGAGGCAAAGGAGAGACGCTCGGTGGAGTCGTGGTTGCCGCCGACGATGAGGACAGGCACCGGCAGCGCCGCCAGGCGGCAGAGGAAGTCGTCCATCAGCTGCACAGCCTCGGCGGAGGGCACGGCCTTGTCGTAGACATCGCCCGCGATGACCACGGCGTCGGGGCGCCCGCTGGCGGCGAGGCCGACAATCTGGTCGAGGATAAAGGCTTGGTCCTCGAGCATGGAGAACTCGTTCACCCGTTTGCCAAGGTGCAGGTCGGAGAGGTGCATCAGTTTCATGCCTTCTATAACGCCGCCCGGCGGGAATTATTGTCCCTGGAATGGTGCGGCAGGCAAAAACAATGTTTTCGGCAGGTGCTGCTTCGCATGCAAGGTTGAAAACATTGCGTTTGCCTGTCTCTGGCTGCCGGTGGCACTCGCAGCAAAGCCCCTTCTTTTTTCATCTGTGTTTGCAAGCAAACAAGGCTGAAAAAAGAAGAGCCTTCGCTGCCCAAGACAAAAAGGCGGGATAGCAAATATATTGTCGTCCGCGACCCCGACGACATGTTTGACATTAACGACACCATCCCAACCGACACCGTGCCGCAGGAGTATATGCTCTCGTGGCAGAAGTTCATCTACGCGGCGTTTCGTTGCGACCAGCACAATGACGTGCCTTTACCACATTTATTGTCTCCCCATCCTCCGGAACCGCACCCGCAGTTCTTTCATCCTTCCTATCAACTCGTCGAAGGGAAGGGCGTTGCCATAGATGAACGACTCCTTCATGCTGTCGTAATCGCGGCTCCAGTCGGCCAGCACAGCCTCGGGTGGCACGAAGTCTATCAGCTCGGGCGAATGCTTCCCGTAGTCCACAT
Organism: uncultured Bacteroidales bacterium; assembly: GCA_905234665.1. Classification (GTDB taxonomy): domain Bacteria; phylum Bacteroidota; class Bacteroidia; order Bacteroidales; family P3; genus Colimorpha. The sequence goes on from CAJOIV010000019.1 coordinate 1,525, forward strand.
ATTTCAGCACGTAATACGTCTCACGATGCTTCACAATCTCGTCATACAAGCCCCTGTCGGCAAGTGCGGCCCGTCCATACTCCGTGTCCATCAGCCGATCCAGGTCATACAGATGACGGCTCATCCTCACATGCCTGGGATTGTTTTTCTGGAACTCTTCGTTCAGCAGGAACGCCTTCTCCAGAAACGTCCTCGTGGGCACCGCCGTCCTGATGGCACAAGCCGTACCTTCATCCTCTTCCGCATAATGGTTGCTGATGAGCGACTTGATTTCCTTCACCTCGCTCGGTTCCGACATCGAAAGACAGCTGATTTCCACCTTCACCCTTGGCGGAATATAGCCAATCCGCTCCTCGCACACAGGCTCATACCACACCAGCAGACACGACGGGTCTTTGTCCGAGTCAATCGGACTCCCATCCTGCTTCGTGGTCACATTCTCTATCCGGTAGCCCCTCACGCCCAGCTCCTTCAACTTGGAGTCCAGCTGTAGCGACAGACTGTCCATAATGTACCGACGGGCCGTCTTGCGCAGCTTTTCGCGTTGGTTCTTGTTGGTTCCATTGATGCCAAAGAAGCCGTGGTCCAACGCCAAGTCCACGTCCTCACTCAGCCGGTCAATCAGATGCCATCCCTTGCTGAGCGAAGTGCCGCCCTTGAAGAGCAATGCCGATGCCGCTTCGGTCATAAACAGCGCCTTCAGCACTGCGGTCACCCACCAGTCTTTCTCGATGGCAGGCTGCGGCAACTGTTCCTTCAGCCCGGTCTGCTGCAGCATCACATTCCTCTCTTCAACAGAATAGTCCTGCCAGATACTCATATTTCCGATTTTAGTTGTTTTATCACCTTTTGCATCCATACCGGCATAAGTCTCAGGTCATGCTCAAACGTCTCGTCCTCGGAATGCTCCCCGAGCAGCTTTTTCACCATGCCAGCCTGCTCCGCTGTCAGCCCATCCTTGCCCAACGACTTCAATGCCTGTGCCAGCAGAGCCATCAGTTCGCCCTGAAATTCAAACGTCTTGGGTACCGACCGTTTCAGTTTCACCTTGACGCCGCCCACCTCCAAATCCCTTGCCGACCCGCTGGTCAGATACACTTGTCGCATGGGCACCTGCGTCGATAGTCCCAGCTGGTTCAGCACCGCATTGCCGCTGGGCAGTATGCGTGCATTGTCGCGCCTCGCCACAGCCTGCAGCACCTTGTCGACCGAAGGCAGCAACGGGCCGAATTTGGTCATCACCGGTTTGTAGTAGATACCTTTCGACAGCTTGATGAACGACCCCTCCTTGCATTTCCTTGCCAAGATGCGGCAGGCGAACGCCACGTCATATTCAGGATAATCCGACAGGAAAACCAACTCTCCCACCGGCAGCTCATCCAGCTTGTAACTCAGACTGTTCTCTTTCAATATAGGCATATCAGATGCACTTTTTTCGGGTGCAAAGATACGACTTTTTCTCTAATTGGCCGCCAGGAGTCAAAAATATTTGCAAAGTTTTTGACTTTTCGCATCAATCGGGTTGCACTTGGTAGTTGAATCTACGGTGGCATGAGGAGTGAGCCAAGACACAATATTTTCCCCCGAGTGCCGTTATATGGGCAATGGAAGTACACGACAACAATACCATGGACGTGATGCTCCTGCTGCTGAAGGCCTCGCTGCAGGAGGCGGAGCCTTGCCTGGAGCAGGATGCCGACTGGCAGGAACTCTTCGCCGTGGCGCGGCAGCACGGGGTGGTGACGCTGCTCTACGATGCCATCCTGCGCCTTCCGCCGGAGCGGCAGCCGCAGGGCGACATGGCCCTCAGCTGGGCCCTGTCGGCCGAGCGCACGCGCCACCATTTCGCCCACCAGGCCGAGGTGCTGCATACATTGGCGCAACGGTCGAAAGAGGCCGGACTGCCCATGCTGGTGCTCAAGGGCATGGACCTGGCGCGTCTCTATCCCGTGCCCGACTCGCGGGCCTGCGGCGACATCGATGTATACTTCTTCGAACGCTACGCCGAGGGCAATGCCCTGCTGGGCGATGCCAGCGCAACCCTCGACGGGAAACACTCGGAGGTGAGGGTCGACGGCGTGCCGGTGGAGAACCACCTCACCTTCCTCGACCAGGACTACCGCAGCCAGCGTCGCGCGGAACAATATATTGTCTCGACCCTCCCGCAGGCCACGCCGGACACGGAAGGCGTCTACCATCTTGCGCCGATGGGGGCGATGGTCTACCTGTTGATGCACACCGTCAGCCACCTCACGGGCAAGTATAAGATGCCGCTGCGCAACGTGCTGGACTGGGGCCTTTTCCTCGACGCCCACCGTGCGGAGCTGCCGCCCCGCGAGTGCCGTCAGGTGGTGCGGCGGCTGGGGATGTCCGACGCCTTCGCGGCCTTGACCTCGCTGGCCATCGATTTCACGGGCCGCGACCTGCAGCAATATGTCGCGCGCAGGGTGGACCCCGACGGCCTTGGCCGCCTCCGCAGTCTGATATTGAAGAAAGATTATCTGCCCCATGTGCCTGAGGAACTCCCGTTCTTCGACCAGCTGACCCTCCGCATCCAACGCTATCGCAGCCGCCACTGGCTTTACCGCTACCTCCCTGCCAGTCGCGCCGAGCGCATAGAAAACACCCTCCGCCAGCAGTGGCGAAGGGTGGTAAGGTAGTTGGCCGGAGAAGTCCGTTCCTTCCTGAAGCAGGCTGTCAGGGACTTCGGCGTTATTTTACGGCAGTTCGGTGCAGAAACTTGTGAAGTCGCTGGCGGTCAGGAAATGGAAGAAGACGGTGGTAATGAGGTTACGGGTAGTGTTGAGGTAACCCATCTTGCTATAGACGTAGTGCTTCACGGGACCGCCGACACCATTGTTGAACCGCGCGGTGAAGAAAATCTCGATATTGGCCTGCCTGGAGGGCATGGTGATGATGGGCAGGAAGCCGATGGACTGCTCGTTGACCGTGGAGGGGTTGGACGAGTTGCCGGGCTTGGGGTTCATGCCGATTGCATCGGGGAAAGTGAAGCAGATATTGTTGGGACCACCCGCGTTGAGGATGAGCAGGGGAGCCGATGTGCTGGGAGTCGAAACGTAGGGGTTGGAGATGTATCCCGAGCCAGAAAGCGGGTGTCCGGGGGTGGTAATGCGTAAAGAGTCGAAGATGATGACGGGGTAGCCGGTAGCGGCAGTGGCACTGGGGTCGATGGCTTTGGCAAAGTCTCTGTGGTAGCGCAGCTTGATGGCAAGCATGGCAATGGTGTTGTGGAAAATCAGAGAGTCCTCAATGGAAGAGGCCGTGGTGTAGGCAGTGGTCGGGATGATGCGGCCGTCGACGGGTGCATTGATGAGCACATTGGCGGAGAAGGTGTACTCGTTGTAGTCGATGGCATGCACGCGGCGAGGGATGAAAACCGTGGGGTTCTCGTAGTTGGCGATGCTGCTGGTGAAGGCGGATTTGGGATAGAGGCCTTTGTATATGCCGGTGCTGTTGGTGTCCACCCAGATGTGGGCCCAGGAGCTGGCCGTGTCGGTCTCGTCGTCGCCACCACCGTTGTAGGGGAACACGGCATAGGGGTTGCCGTTGACATAGACGGAGTCCTCGTTGTCGAAGAAGCAGACGTTGTAGAAAACATTGAAAGTGTACTTGCTGTCGCTGCGGGGGGCGTTGTAGCCGGCGGTAAGGAGTATCTTCCCGTCCTTGATGATGGGACCCTGCTGTTCAATCTGTTCATTCTTGTCGCATCCCGAGAAAAGGAAGGCGAGCAGGGCAGTACCTATGAAGAGGTGTTTGCTATGGAGTTTCATGTCGTTTGTGTGTTTTTCGTTACCAAGTGATTGTTCCGTCGTATTCAAAGCCTTCGATGTGGCCGCTGGTTTCGAAGCCGTCCTCGACGGCGATGAGCTTGATTTCCACGGTGGGTTTTTTGTAGATTTCCTTTTTTTTGTCCATCTCTGGAATGAGTTTGGTGTTTATCGATTAATGGATGTTCCTGTATAATCGCCTGGAACCTTGGGCGTTTGCACGTTGTTCAAGGCATGCTTGGCGGATGGGAGAACATGCAAAGATACATTTTTTTTCTGATATGGAAAGAAAAATGTATCTTTGCACCCCAATTTCATGACTCTCGTTACACCTAAGCATGCTACTTACCGATATATACAAAGACTCACGCCTGACGCGGGAACTCGTGGAACTGCTGCAGAAGGGTTCTGACCGCATCCATGTGGACGGCATGACGGGCACGCTGCCCGCCGTGGCGGGGGCCTGTGTGGCCCTGCGGCGTCCCGACTGCGGACAGCTCTTCATTGCAGCCAGCAAGGAAGAGGCCTACTATCTTCTCAACGACCTGGAGAACCTGCTGGAAGAGGCCGATGCCGACATCGAACAGAAGCGCGTGCTGCTTTTCCCCACCACCTACCGCAGCCAGCGCAGCCGCAAAGACGACGGCGGCGGCCTGTTCGAGACCGACAATGCCAACGTCATGCAGCGCAGCGAGGTGGTGAAGCAGCTGGCCGCCGGCCGCCGCCTCACGGTGGTGAGCTACCCTGAAGCCCTGTATGAGAAGGTGATGTCGAAACGCACCCTGACGCGCAACACCCTCCGCATAGCCAAAGGAGCCAAGGTCGATATGGACTTCATCGTCGAGACCCTCCAGGAGTACGACTTCGACCGTGTCGACTTTGTCGTGGAGCCCGGCCAGTACGCCGTGCGCGGCGGCATCGTGGATGTCTACTCCTACGCCAACGAGTACCCCTTCCGCATCGAGTTCTTCGACGACGAGGTCGACTCGCTCCGCACCTTCGACCCCGTGAGCCAGCTGTCGGTCAAACAACTGGACCAGATCAGCGTGCTGCCCAACATGGAGCGTCGGGCGCAGGATGTGGTGACTGTCGAGGAGCGGGTCTCGCTGCTGACCTATTTCGGGAGCAACGACAGCGTCTGGCTGCAGAGCCTGATGTTCATCGCCGAGAGCGTTGAGACGCTGTTTGCCAAGGCCGGCCGCGACGAGAGCCACTACTGTTCGGCCAACGACTTCCTGCGTCAGCTGCTGAACTGCCGCATTGTGGAGTACGGCAACAGCAAATACTTCCAGCAGAGCGACGAAGTCGGGGTGCACTCCGAGCCGCAGCCCCCCTTCAACAAGCGCTTCGAGCTGCTGCTGAGCACCCTGGGCGGATACACCGAGCAGGGATACCAGATACTCATCACCGTGGCCAACGACTCGCAGGAACGACGTCTGGAGAAAATATTCGCCGAGGCCGGCGCCCTGCAGACCCGCCCCGTGGCGGTGTTCCTCTACACGTCGCTGAACCACGGCTTCGTGGACCACGACGAGAAAGTGGTCTGCTTCACCGACCACGAGATATTCGAGCGATACCACAAGTATACCGTCCGCGACATGCGCGACGCCCACAACGCCCTCACGCTGAAAGACCTCTTCGAGTTGAAGCCCGGCGACTACGTCACACACATCGACTACGGCGTGGGCCGGTTCAGCGGGTTGGAGAAGATAACCACCAACGGACGCACACAGGAGGTCATCCGCCTCATGTACAAGAACAACGACACCCTGTACATCAGCATCCACGGCCTCCATAAAATCAGCCGCTATGTGGGCAAGGAGGGTACCCAGCCCACCCTCAACCGTCTCGGAAGCAACACGTGGCAGGTGTTGAAGCAGAAGACCAAGAAGCAGGTAAAAGACATAGCCAAAGACCTCATCGCCCTCTACGCCAAGCGCAAGGCCTCGCAGGGGTTCGCCTTCAGCGCCGACAATTACCTGCAGGAGCAGTTGGAAGCCTCTTTCTTCTACGAAGACACCCCCGACCAGCTGAAGGCCACGCAGGACGTGAAACGCGATATGGAGTCGCAGGCCCCCATGGACCGTCTGGTGTGCGGCGACGTGGGATTCGGCAAGACCGAGGTGGCCATCCGTGCCGCCTTCAAGGCCTGCTGCGACTCGAAGCAGGTGGCGGTGCTGGTGCCCAACACCATCCTCGCCTTCCAGCACTACAACACCTTCACCGAACGTCTGAAGGGGATGCCCGTGCGGGTGGACTACCTCAACCGCTTCCGTACCACCAAGGACAAGAACCGCATCTACAAAGAGGTGGAAGAGGGCAAGATAGACATACTGATAGGCACCCATGCCATCACCAACAAGAACCTCAAGTTCAAAGACCTCGGGCTGCTTATCATCGACGAGGAGCAGAAGTTCGGCGTCAGCGTCAAGGAGAAACTGCGCGAGATGAAAGTCAACGTCGACTGCCTGACCCTCACCGCCACGCCCATTCCGCGCACGCTGCAGTTCTCCCTCATGGGGGCGCGCGACCTGAGCGTCATCCACACCCCTCCCCCCAACCGGCAACCCATACAGACAGAGCTCTGCACCTTCGACGAAGAGGTGATCCGCGACGCCATCCGTTTCGAGATGTCGCGCGGCGGACAGACCTTCTTCATCTCCAACAGGGTAGAGAACCTGCCCGAGATGGCCGGCATGGTGTCGCGCCTGGTGCCCGACGCGCGCCTCGGCATCGCCCACGGCCAGATGGACGGCAAGCAGGTGGAAGAGACCATGATGCAGTTCCTCGCGGGCGACCTGGACGTGCTGGTGGCCACCGCCATCATCGAGAACGGCCTGGATATCCCCAACGCCAATACAATGATAATAAACAACGCCCAGCAGTTCGGACTGAGCGACCTGCACCAGATGCGCGGCCGCGTGGGACGCTCGAACAAGAAGGCCTTCTGCTACATGATTGTGCCCTCCTACAGCGTCCTCACCGACGAGGCGCAGAAACGCCTCCGTGCCATCGAGGAGTTCAGCAACATCGGCAGTGGACTCAATATCGCCATGCGTGACCTGGACATCCGCGGCGCGGGCAATATCCTCGGCGCCGAACAGAGCGGCTTCATCAGCGACATAGGGTACGATATGTACCACAAGATACTCAACGAAGCCATCGAGGAACTGAAAGAGACGGAGTTCAAAGACCTCTTCCGTCAAGAGGTGGAGGAGAGCAAGGAGTATGTCAAGGAGTGCGCCATCGAGACCGACCTTGAGGTGCTGCTTCCCGACGACTACGTGAGCAGCATCAGCGAGCGCCTGCTCCTCTATCGCGAGCTCAACGACCTCTCCACCCCCGAGGAACTGGACCGCTACCGCGAACGGCTCATCGACCGTTTCGGGCCTATCCCCATGCCCACGCAGGAACTCATCAACACCATCACCCTGCGCGGCATGGCCAAAGACTTTGCCATCGAGAAGCTGGTCCTCAAGCAGGACAAGATGGTGTGCCACTTCGTGGCCAACCAGCAGAACCCCTTCTACCAGTCCGACCGCTTCATGCAGATGATCAAATATGCCGGCACCAACCCCAAGCGGGTGCACCTGAAAGAGACCCCCGACAAGCTCACGATGGTGTGCGACGGGGTCGACTCCATCCACAAGGCCATCGAGGTGCTGAGCGCCATGAACGCATAAAAAGAGCGGGAGGCCTCAGGCCTCCCGCTCTCTTTATGCCATGTTACTGGATGTCGTTCTTGTCGATAGGTTGCTGCAGCAGCCCCTTGAATCCACCCGAGGCATCGAACTCCATGCGGGTGTACTTTATCTGGTTGCCGAGGCCTTTCACCTTCTGGCTCACCACCACGTAGGTGTAGGGCTTGGGTTTCTTGTTGTCGACAGGGTCGCGGTATTTGGAGTCGTAGGTGTAGACAATCATGCGTTCAATCTTGTACTTCTCGCCCTTGAACTTCTCTTCGATGAACTTCACAATGGTGTTGGTGTACTTGCGCTTGTCGAGCACTTTTCCACTCATGATGTGAGTGCTGGTCTCCACATCGTAGACCTCCTCCGACTCGACGCCCTGGCGGTTGATGAAGTAGGCCACCACCTGGCCGGGCTCGCGGTTGACCCATTCGGGGCCTTCTATAATCTTGGTCTTGGGGACGAGTTTGTTGAAGTGGGCGATGATGGCGTCGTTGGTGTTGGGACCCATCTCCTCGGGGACGTCTTCCTTGCGGGCGGGACGTTTGCCACCCTTGTGGCTCTCCAGCACCTTCTTCTGCTCGGCGGTGAGTTCGTCCTCGTCGGGGTTGTTGAGGGTGTAGTACTCACGCTTCACGGCGTCGGGGTTGGGGGCGTTGCTCTTCTGCAGGTTGCCGCGCGGGTCGAAGATAAGCTCGTTGTCGTTATAGCCCACACCCGTCTTGACGATAACCATGCGGTAGTAGATGTTTCCGTCCATCTGCTCGACATATTCGATGTTCTTGATGCGGTAGCCCGGGTAGTTGTTGGTGAAATAGGTGTTCATGGAGGTGGGGCACTCCTCCACTTTGGTGGGGAAGGAACTGAACTGCCAGTCGCCCGTGTGGGTGAAATAGGCACGGCCGTTCTGCCCGTCGTACACGAATTCGGCAATGTATTGTCCCGGTGAACGATACCAGGTTTTCACCTTGTAGGAGTCGTATTTCTTCTCAAGAGAGATGAGCACGGATTTCGGGACTTGGGTCTCCTTGATCTTGTTCTGCGCCACGCCCAGAAGCGGCAGCGTGAGAAGCATTAAAAGAACTGTCTTTTTCATTGTCTTGGACGATTGTTTTGCCCTATAAACGGCTTTTTGCGGTTAATATTGTGCCAGCGGGATTTTTTTTTAACATTTCCCCCGCGGGTCAGTCTTTCTTGTAGAGGACATCTTTGCGGTCGGGGCTGATGGAGACGGCCATGATGCGGACGCCCACCGTGCTTTCGAGTTCGTCGAGGTAGTCGCGCAGCCGTGCGGGCAGAGCCTTGTAGTCCGTGCAGCGCGAGATATCCTCATTCCAGCCCTTGAAGGACTTCAGGACAGGCTTGATTTCGACGGTGTTGAACTCGAAGGGTATCTCGGTGGTCTGGCGGCCCTCAATCTCGTAGGCGGTGCACATCTTCACTTCGGCGAAGTCGTTCATCACGTCGGGTTTGGTGACGAAGAGGTCGGTGACGCCGTTGAGCATGCAGGCATAGCGCAGGGCAGGGATGTCGAGCCATCCGCAGCGGCGGGCGCGTCCGGTAGTGGCGCCAAACTCGTGGCCCAACTGGCAGAGGCGGTTGCCCGTTTCGTCGAAGAGCTCGGTGGGGAAGGGGCCTGCCCCCACGCGGGTGCAGTAGGCCTTGCTGATGCCTATCACGCGGCCGATGCGCGAAGGAGCCACGCCGAGACCCGAGCAGACGCCGGCGGTGATGGTGCTGCTGGAGGTCACGAAGGGGTAGGAGCCAAAGTCGATGTCGAGCATCGAGCCTTGGGCGCCTTCGGCCAGTACGCGCTTGCCTTCGTCGAGGCAGCGGTTGATGAAGTACTCGCTGTTGATGAGCTTGAAGCGTCTTAGCGTCTCGATGGAGGCCAGCCACAGCTTCTCGTACTCGGCGAGGCTCATGCCGTCGACGCGGAAGGCATCGAGGTCGAACTTCAGCGAGTGGGCTGTCTGCAGGTGCTGGCACTTCAGCAGCTCATAACGCTCGAGGAAGTCGCTCTGCATGATGTCGCCCACGCGGAGGCCGTTGCGTGCGATTTTGTCGGTGTAGGCGGGACCGATGCCTTTGAGGGTCGAGCCGATTTTGGCGTTGCCCTTGGCCTGTTCGTTGGCGGCGTCGAGCATGCGGTGCGACGGCAGGATGAGGTGCGCCTTCTGCGAGATGTAGAGGTTCTTGGTGGCGTCCACGCCTTTCTCCGTCAGTGCGTTCACTTCGCCCTCGAAGATGCGGGGCTCAATCAGTACGCCGTTGCCGATGATGTTCAGCTTGTGCTCGTGGAAGATGCCCGAGGGGATGATGTGCAACACGTGCTTGATACCGTTGAATTCCAGCGTGTGACCCGCGTTGGGACCGCCCTGGAAGCGGGCGATGACATCGTATTCGGGGGTGAGGACGTCGACGACCTTGCCTTTGCCCTCGTCGCCCCATTGTAAGCCTAAGAGTACGTCTACTTTGCTCATTATGGATGGTGTTATTGTGTCGTAGTCAGCAATATATATATGGTTGCACTCGGCAAACCAAATGCAAAGATACGCTTTTTTTCTCACATACGCATGTTTGCGAGGAAAATAATTTGCGCGACCTCAACGGGTGGCGGTGTAGAGGCGGCAGACTCCGAAGGTGAATTTTCTCTGGACAGCTTGAGTGCCAATGCTTTTGAGGATGGCGAGGAATGCTGCGCCTTTGGGGAAACGCTCGATGCTCGCGGGGAGGTAGGTGTAGGCTTCGCGGTTGCCCGCCAGGCGGCTGCCGAGCCAGGGGATGACGCGGCGGGTGTAGAGGCGGTAGAATGGTGCTATCAGGGGGCTGTCGGGGGTGGCGAGTTCGAGGATGACCAACTTGCCGCCGGGCTTGAGGACGCGCAGCATCTCCCGCAGCCCCGCCTCCAGATGCACGAAGTTGCGCACGCCGAAGGCGCAGGTGACGGCATCGAATTCGCCGTCGGGGAATGGCAACGCTTCGGCGTTGGCCTTTTGGAATTGAGAATTGAGAATTGAGAATTGAGAATTGGCTGCCGCGGTCTTTTGTCTTGCGATGGCGAGCATTTCTTCCGAGAGGTCGATGCCGGTGACGGTGCAGCCCTGCCTCATCAACTCCAGCACCATATCGCCCGTGCCGCAGGCCACGTCGAGGACGCGGCCATGAAGCCCACGGACTGCGCGCCTCCGCCAATGGCGGTCGAGGCCGAAGGTCATGACACGGTTCAGGCGGTCGTAGGTGTGGGCTATAGAGTCAAAGTCGTAGGCCATAACAACAGGAACGCTCCCACGGAATAGAGCAACGAAAGCAGGAAGGTGCTCATCACCAGCAGAGGCAACATGGGGTCGAGACGTTTGCCCTCCCGACGCCAGACGCCGACCATGTGCAATACGAACAGCGGCAAGGTGCATAGTATCAACCACGCAAACGTGGTGTTGCCGTAGTACGAACTCGCCGTCAGCAGCCACCCCAGCGTCACCAACACTGTCTGGTACCAACGGGCTCGCCGGAGTCCGATGCGCAACGGCACGGTCTTTCGGATACCCTCGTCGCTCTGCATGTCACGGATATTGTTCACATTCAACACCGCTACACTCAACAGCCCGATGCCCGATGCCGGCAACAGGTAGTACCAGTGGATATCATGCACCAGCACAAAGAAACTCCCCAGCACACTCACCAACCCGAAGAAAAGAAAGACGAAGAGGTCGCCGAGGCCGATATAGCCGTAAGGCTTCTTGCCAAGGGTGTAGTGCGTGGCCGCCCATATCGCCGCCGCGCCCAACAGCAGCAGCCACCATGGGCTATGTGAAACAATCACCATTGCCAACCCGCTGACGGCACAGAGGACAACCAGGGTATTGATGGCGCGCCAGAGCTGCCGCTCGGTGAGGCCGTTGGCCATGCCGTAGGCGGGGCCTTGGCGGCTGGCATTATCCACGCCGCTACGGTAGTCGCCCATCTCGTTGCTGAGGTTGGAGAGTATCTGCAGGAAGACGGCGGTAAGCAGCACGAGGGCAAAAGCCCACCAGCTGCCGTCGCGCCCAAGCCCCCCCATAGCAAGCAAGCCTCCGCACACTACTCCTGCCAGCGACAGGGGCAATGTGCGGAGACGCATAGACTTTATTAAAGGTAAGAAGGAAGAACTATGAACTAAGAAGGACATTCTGCACTTCTTAACTCTTAGTTCTTAACTCTTACTTCGATGCACAGTTCGTCGAGCTGCTCCTGGCTGATGGGGGCGGGGGACTGGCTCATGACATCGCGGCCGGCATTGTTCTTGGGGAAGGCAATGAAGTCGCGGATGCTGTCGGCGCCGCCGAAGAGGGAGCAGAGACGGTCGAAGCCAAAGGCGAGACCGGCGTGGGGCGGTGCGCCGTAGGTGAAGGCGTCCATCAGGAAGCCGAACTGCGCGGCGGCGCTCTCGTCGGTGAAGCCGAGGGTGTGGAACATCTTGTTCTGGAGGGTGCGGTCGTGGATACGGATGCTGCCGCCGCCCACCTCGACGCCGTTCATGACGATATCGTAGGCGTTGGCGCGGATGTCGCCCCAGCGCGACGGGTCGTCGAGCAGCGCCTCGTCCTCGGGCTTGGGAGCCGTGAAGGGGTGGTGCATGGCGTAGTAGCGCTGCGTCTCCTCGTCCCACTCCAGCAGGGGGAAGTCGATGACCCACAGGGGTGCGAAGACCTCGGGGTTGCGGAGGCCGAGCTGGTTGCCCATCTCGAGGCGCAGGGCGCAGAGTTGCACGCGGGTCTTCATGGCGGGGCCGCAGAGCAGGAGCATCAGGTCGCCCGGCTTGGCGCCGAACTTGGCCGCCACGGCCTTCAGGTCGTCGGGGGTGTAGAACTTGTCGACGGACGACTTGAATGTGCCGTCGGCGTTGTATTTGATGTACACCATGCCACCGGCACCCACCTGCGGGCGCTTGACGAAGTCGGTGAGGGCGTCGAGCTGCTTGCGGGTGTACTCTGCGCAGCCCTCGGCGTTGATGCCCACGACGAGCTCGGCATTGTCGAAGAGGCCGAAGCCGTGGCCTTTGACCACGTCGTTGACCTCGACAAACTGCATGCCGAAACGGATGTCGGGCTTGTCGGAGCCGTAGAGGCGCATGGCGTCGTGCCAGGTCATGCGGGGGAACTTGTCGAAGTCGAGACCCTTGACCTCCTTGAAGAGGTGCTTGGCGAGGCCCTCGAACATGTCGAGGACGTCCTCCTGCTCGACGAACGACATCTCGCAGTCGATCTGCGTGAACTCGGGCTGGCGGTCGGCGCGGAGGTCCTCATCGCGGAAGCAGCGGACAATCTGGAAGTAGCGGTCCATGCCGGCCACCATGAGGAGCTGCTTGTACTGTTGCGGGCTCTGCGGCAGGGCGTAGAACTCGCCGGGATTCATGCGCGAGGGCACCACGAAGTCGCGTGCACCCTCGGGGGTCGACTTGATGAGCATGGGGGTCTCAATCTCGAGAAAGTCGTGGCCCGAGAGGTAGTTGCGGACGAGCATGGCCATGCGGTGGCGCAATTCGAGGTTGCGGCGCACGGGGTTGCGGCGGATGTCGAGGTAGCGGTAGCGCATGCGGAGGTCGTCGCCGCCGTCGCTGTTGTCCTCGATGGTGAAGGGCGGGGTCTTGGCCTCGTTGAGGATGTTGAGCTCCTTGACGTCAATCTCGATTTCGCCGGTAGGAATCTTGCTATTCTTGCTGGCGCGTTCGATGACGGTGCCTTTGGCTTGCAGGACATATTCACGTCCCAGGCGGCGGGCCTTCTCGCAGAGGTCGGCGTTGGTCTCCATGTTGAAGGCCAGCTGGGTGATGCCATAGCGGTCGCGGAGGTCGATGAAAGTCATGCCTCCAAGGTCGCGCGAGCGCTGCAGCCAGCCGCAGAGGGTCACCTCCTGCCCGACATGGTTGATATTAAGTTCTCCACAGGTGTGTGTGCGATACATAATTACTCTTAGTAGATTAAGGTTGATGGATTATTCGGCAGCGGGTTCGGCAGGGACTTCAGCCTCGGGGGCACTGTCGTTGACAAAGTTGGAGGGGTCCATATCTTTCACGGTGTCTTTGACCATGTCGCCGGCGCCGTAGATAATCTTGCCGACGAAGGTGGTCTTGAATGCCTCCTTGTTGAAGGGCATGCCCATGGGCTCCAGGCGGTTGGTGAAGAACATGAAGACGAAGAGGATGGCCAGGATGCTGACGACGGTGATGACCCAGCGCAGCCACTTGGGCATCTTCTTCTCGGCGAAGGGGTCTTCGAGCATCACCTTCGGGTACTTGGCCAAGTAGGTCAGCGTGGCACCGAACTTCACGTTGATGACAATCCTGCTGTTGATGGCCCAGCCGTTGGCGTTCAGCACGTGGGAGAGGTTGCGCTTGCGCAGCTTCATCCAGGCGATGAACATGGAAGGACCCGAGATGCAGAGCATGATGAGCAGGATGAGGGGGATGATGGCTTTGGGATGTTTGAAGAGCCCCGAGAAGATACCAGTGAAGGCTTCGAGGATGAATCCAACAGCCATGCCGATGGCGGCAAAGATACCGGCGAACTTGGCGATGTCGAAGGCCTGCTTCTTGTTTTTGGTCTTGCCCTCCTCGTCTTTGTTGGTGATGTTGGTGGTGGCCACTTCGGCATTGGCAGTCATGTCGTCAAAACTCTTGGCCTCCTTTTCGGCGGCAGACTTGTTGAGTTTCTCGGTGACCCAGTTGAAGAACTTCTTGTAGGGGGACCAGAAGGCCTGGCGGATGCTGATGGGGTTGTCGATAATCTTGGTGACGGTGGCATCCCAGTCATTGCCGGCTGCATCGTAGAAGACGGCATTTTTACCGACGCGCAGGTCGTCGACGTCGCCGTCGGTCATGGCGGCCACGATGTCCATGGTCTTGCCTTGTGAACGCGAGGTGCAGGTGCAATATATAAGGTACATGCCGCTCAGCGGGGCCTGGAGGGCTTGGGTGCCCATGTCGGTCACTTTCATGCAGAGTTCGCAGCAGCGGGAGTCGATGTAGAGCTTGCCGGCCTGGAAGATGGCTTTCTTGTTCTGGTCGTAGAAGTCTATCATCATGACATAGTTGCGCAGCAGGGTGTAGAAGTCGCGCGTCAGGCGCAAGAGCTTCTCGACGGGCTCGATCAACTCGTGGACGGCCTTGCTCTTCTCGTTGAGGTCGTCGGCCAGCGCTTTCCTGTGGTCGTCCAAGGCCTTGGTGTAGGCGTCGATTTTGCCCAGGATGGCTCCCCATTCAGCCTCGCTGATGCTTTCTTTGCCGGGGTAGTCCACTTCGAGGATGAGCTCCTTCACCTTGGCGACGGCACTTGCCCAGGCGGGGTTGAGGCCTTCGTTGATGGGCATGACGGCATTGGCGATGGGACGCGAGATGGGGTATTTGGAAATCTCGTCGGTGCCTGTGGCGATGTTGCTCTGACTGAGGGCGGCGACCTTCTCGATGTCGACATCCAGGGCTGCCGAGCTCTCGTTGTGGAACTGGATGAAACGGCAGCGCATGTAGAAGTCGGCCATCTTGTCGCGCAGGGCATTGACGGCGGCCACGGCATCGGCGGTGTTGTCCCCGTAGGGAGCGTCGACACCCTCGATGTCCTTGGCGGCGGCCTCCAGGTCGTCGGCCAGCTGCTTGTCGTGGGCCTTGAGGAACTCGTTGAGTTGTGTGAGGCTCAGCGTGTCGCTGTTCTCGCCTATCAACTTCAACACCTCTTGAGCGTTGGCGTAGAACTTGGCGCCCTCCTCGCTGTCCCGGTTCAGGTCGGCGAGTGTCAGAGTGTCGGGAGCCTCAATAAGCTTCTCGGGATCACGCAGGACGTTGCAGAGCCATTGCGATGCAGCGGTGACCTCGTCGACGCGTATCTTGCCGTCGTTGTCGGTGTCCATGAGATGCAGCGTGCGCTCTTCCAGTTCCAGACCTTTCACAGGACAACTCAGCACGGTCCACATGGTCTGGTCCAGCTCGTGCAGATGGGCGATGTCCTCGCCGGTGGATATTTTGACGCGTGTCACGCCACCTAACGAGCAATACTGCCAGTTATAACCTCCATTCACGGAGGAAATCAGTTCGGTAATCTTGGATTTCATAGGCTATTATTTATTATTGAACAACTCGAGTAGGAAGAGGGTTACATGGCGATGACGGGCGTGAAGTGGCCATCATCATCGTCGAGATGGGCGTAGGGGTCATCGGGTGGGGGAGGGGTGGCCACACTGTCTTTCTTGACATATTCGTAGCCCCGCGGCGGACGCTTGCAGTTGCTTACGCTGCCCTGGATGTAGGCCAGCTCTTCCTCGGTGAGGTCCTCATTGCCGGGGATGAAATGCTGACGCCAATAGGGGAAGTACTCGGCCAGCTCGCCGGAGTAGTAGAAGTCGAAGCCAATGGCGCCGAAGGTGTAGACGCGGTCGCCCACCTTGATGTGGCTGCCTCCGCAGACGGGGTCGGGCTTGGGCACCGACTGCGAGAATCCCACGTTGAAGAGGGTGAAGAGGATGTCGGGGCGGTCGCTGATATCATAGCCTGCACGTTGCCACTGGAGCATGGTCTGGTGGAGGATGCAGGCGGTGTAGAGGTAGGAATAGAGGTGGTTGCGGTAGTCCACCAAGCGGTTGTAGCGTTCGTCGATGAGGTTCTGTCCCTCGACGGTGTAATCCAGCAGGTGCTCGTATCGGGGTCCCATATAGAATGGAGACGTGGAGTCTT
This sequence comes from uncultured Bacteroidales bacterium, assembly GCA_905234665.1. GTDB lineage: Bacteria > Bacteroidota > Bacteroidia > Bacteroidales > P3 > Colimorpha. Next base: position 17,703 of record CAJOIV010000019.1, read on the forward strand.
TGAGGTGGTCCTCGATGGCCTTGGCGGTGGATAGTTTGATGCCGTTGACGCCATAGGAGAACTGCGACTGGACGTTGAGGACCTTGACGGGACCGAGGTAGCGTTTGAAGGCCTCGCGGTTGCTGTTGAAGAGGCGTATCTGCTCGCCGATGAGGCATCCCACGATGAGTCGGGGCTCGACACCCGTGAGGCGGCCCGCCTCGATGATGAGGTCCTTGTCTTTGGTGATGGCCACCTTCAGGGCTTCCCATTCGGGACTGTCCATCCAAGGAATGATGTTGGCACGCTGTTGTTGTGGCTGGCGGCGGAGAAGGCTCTCTATATCGGCCACGAGACGATGGTACTCAGGGTCTTCGGTGATGTAGAGACTGCACGCAGCGAGCATGCGGTCGACCATCATGGGGTCGTGGCTGTACTGCACAGCCTGAGTGATGAGCTGGGCGTTGACGGGATAGAACTTGCTGAAGGCCGCCAAACGGGCGTACTGCATCATCCAGCGCGCCTGTATCTGCCGCTCGGTGAGGGTGGAGTCCTGCACGTTGGGAATCTCGGAGACGGAGAGCATGTAGCGGCTGTTGCTGTCCACAGCACCCCTGTTGTTGGTGAACCCCAGTTTGTAAACGGCCCACGCGCCGATGATGGCGGCTCCCGCCAGGGCGAAGAGCAGGATGACGATGTCGCAGAGTTTGCGCCACACGGAACGGGCGCGCCAGTTGCTGAATGCTATGCTAAGTTTCGAAGCCATTCTATCTTTTCAAAAAGGGTGACATCCATGAGGATGAATACAAGGGCGCCAGCGATATAGCCTGCCAGGGCCAGGAGGGTGATTTTCTTGAGATACCAGATGAAGTCGATTTTCTCCATGCCCATGACAGCCACACCCGCGGCGGAGCCGATGATGAGGAGGCTGCCACCCGTGCCGGCACAGTAGGCCAGGAACTCCCAGAAGGGATGGTTGACATCGAAGATGGCGCCGTCACCCAAGGGGTACATGCCCATCGAGGCCGCCACAAGTGGCACATTGTCGACCACCGACGAGAGGACGCCGATGATAAGGTCGATGAAGAAGAATCCCGGGGCCTCAGTGCCGAAGGTGCCGTTGAGGCCCGTGGCGAGGCTCTCGAGGATGCCCGCTACCTTGAGGCAAGAGACGGACATCAGGATGCCGAGGAAGAAGAGGATGGTGGGCACGTCGATGTGTTCGAGAGTGCTGGCGGCGGTGGGCAGCACGTGGCCGTTCTTTTTGTATTTGCGGCTGACAATCTCGCTGGTGACCCACAGGATGCCCAGTCCGAAGAGCATGCCGAGGTAGGGGGGCAGGTGGGTGATGGTCTTGAAGATGGGGACGAAGATGAGGACACAGACACCCATGATGAGGATGAGCTTGCGCAAATGTGCAGGCACCTCAAACTCGTTGCTGGCGTCGTGCGGACGCTCGATGTCGCCCTTCAGCGTGGCTCCCACGATAAGCACGGGGATGACCATGCAGACCAGCGAGGCCACGATGGTCTTGACGATGATGTTGACGGTAGTCACCTGTCCGCCAATCCACAGCATGATGGTCGTTACGTCGCCGATGGGGCTCCAGGCGCCGCCGGCGTTGGCGGCAAGGATGACCATGCCGGCATAGAGCCAACGCTCCTTCTGGTCGGCGATGAGCTTGCGCAGCAGGGCGACCATGACGATGGCGGTGGTCATGTTGTCGAGCAAAGCCGACAGGAAGAAGGTGAGGATGCTGATGACCCACAGGAGCTTCTTCTTGTTGGTCGTGGTAATCTTGTCGGTGATGACGCGGAAACCCTGGTAGTCCTCGATGAGGGTGACGATGGTCATGGCACCCAGGAGGAAGAAGACAATCTCAGCCGTCTCGCCAAGGTGGCCGACGAGGTTCTCGCCGATGAAGGTATGCCACGCGTCGCTGTCCATGCCGGGCTGGAAGATGTTCTGGCAGAAGACAAAGATGGTCCACAAAACGGTGCCCAGCATCAGGGCCGTGGCCGACTTGTTGACTTTCAACGGATGCTCCATCGCGATGCAGAAGTATCCGAGGATAAATACGGTGATTAAAACTGCAACCATGATATTATAATGTGTGAATGTGAAAATGCTTTTTAGCGTTTATTCTGCTGTTTCTGCATCTGCTCGGCCTGTTTCTGGAGCTCTTCGAGGCGTTTCTGGAACGAGCTCTTCTTCTTGGCGGGAGCGTTCTTGTGTTTGAGGTCGTAGGCTGCCATTCGGGCGCGGACTTTCTTCTCCGAGGTGAACTTGCGGATGAGGATCATCTGCGTCATGGTGATGGTCAGCGAGGTGAAGTAGTAGAGGTTCAGACCGGCCGACATGCTGTTGAACATGAAGAGGAGCATGAAGGGCATGAAGTACATCATGAATTTCATGCCGGGCATGTTCATCTGGCTCTGCTGGCTGCGCATGGTGTACCAGGTGTAGAACAGCTGCATGGCGAACATCAGCAGGCAGAAGAGCGAGATATGGTCGCCGTAGAGGGGGATGTTGAATCCGAGGTCGAGGATGCTGTCGTAGGTCGAGAGGTCGTCGCACCACAGGAAGGGCTTCTGGCGCAACTCGATGGAGACGGGGTAGAACATGAACATGGCTGTCAGCACAGGCATCTGCACCAGCAAGGGGAGGCATCCTGCCATGGGACTGTATCCCGCCCGCTTCTGCAGCTTGTTCATCTCTTGCTGCTTGGCCATCATCTGGTCTTGGTTGGGATACTTCTTGTTGAGGGCCTCCATTTCAGGTCTCAGGATGCACATGATGGCGGAACCCTGGTAGGATTTGAAGGTGACGGGGAAGAGCACCAGACGGAGCAGGAAGGTGAAGACGATGATGATGATGCCGTAGTTCCAGTTGAAGCGCTCCAGGAAGTTGAAGGTGGGGATGATGAGCCAACGGCTGATGGACTTGGAGATGATGGTCCAGCCGAGGGGCAGCATCTTCTCAAATCCGCGGTGCATGGCACGCAGGTCGCGGTACTTGGTGGGGCCGAAGTAGAAGTTCATTCCCATGCTGCAGTCGCGGTCGGAGACATAGGTGAGTCCGATGGTGCCGCTCATGTCGCAGAGGTAGGTGGGATCGTCGCTCTTGGCAGTGGACTGCTTCAGGTCGGCGTTTTCGAAGGAACTGTCGGCCACGAGGATGGCAGCAAAGAACTGCTGCTTGAAGGCCACCCACTCGACGGCGGTCTTCACCCGTTTGTCTCCGTCGCGGCCACGGCCGAGGTCGTCCACGTTGTCCTTGACGGGCTTGAAGTAGAGTCCAGAGTAGAACTTCTCGGGGTCTTTGTTGCGGTTGTTGCTGCCACGCGAACTGGCATCGACCTTCTCTTGTCGGTTCATGCGGTTGTGCCACTCGAAGTCCATGTAGTCGGTGCTGCGCACCTGCTGGCTCAGGCCGTGGAAGTTGATGTTGAAGTCGACATCGTACTCGTCGCCACTGAAGAAGTATTCAAACTCCACATAGCGCTCGCGGTCGATGCCGGCCTGGTCGCCGATGAAGGCGCGCAGGCGCAGATGGATACCTTCGTTGGAGGCTATCTCGTAGGTGGTGTCAGAGGTCAGTTCGATAAGGCCGTCGTCGCCCCATACGCGGTAAGGTACAAAGACAAGGTCGCGGGTATTGATGACGCGCGAGTCTTCGGTTGAGAAGACGAGGTTCATGTTGTCGTCGCCGGGAGTGATGAGCTGCAGGGGACGGCCGTCGTAGGTGGTGTATTGGTTGAGGATGACCTCGCGCACCTGGGCACCCATGTTGGTGACGGTGGCGGTCATGGTCTCGCTCTTGACGGTGATGTTGATGGTGTCGCCGTAGGCACTGGCATTGAAGAGCCCCAGGTCGCCGCGGCGGTTCATTTGCATTTGGCGGGTGGCTGTGGTGTCGCCGGCGGCGGCAAGGCTGTCGAGCTCCGCCTGCACTTTGGCAAGGCTGTCGGCCACGGCGATACTGTCCATATAGGCCGCCCGGATGGAGTCGTTGACACGCTGGCGCTCGGCCAGTTCCTCCTTGCTGGGGGCTATCCACCACATATAGCCAACGAAAATGGCGAATAGTAGTACAAATCCGATGATACTGTTTTTGTTCATAATGTTCTGTTGTTCTATATAGTTGTAGTGCTTCCCTACAAGAGGGAAGAAAATGCAAAGTTACGATTATTTTTCCATTCCGTAACATTTTTTCTTCTCCAAGGGATGAAGAATGAAAAAAAATGTGTACTTTTGTACCCGAAAACACAAAGAACCATGATACGTAGAAGAACCCTTTTAGTGCTCATTATGACGACGGTAACGGCGATGGCCGTGGTCGCATGCAGCCGTTCCAAAGCCCCCGAAGAGTCCATCGCCGACACGATGGAGGCTGTCGACGAAAACTATTTCACCGAGCCCGACACCACGCCCACACCCGAGGTGGAGCTCTCTCCCGTGGAGCCCAAACCTGCCCCCCGCGTGGTGAAGAAAGAGCCAGTCAAGGAGGAGGTGCTCTACATCTCCGGCCACGGAGCCAACGGCCGTGTATGGGGACACATCACCATGAAGGGCGACAAAGGCTATGGCAGCGTCACCGACGAGCATGAGAACGCCCTCACCTGCAACTGCACCCGTCAGGGCGAGGAACTCATCTGCTACGACCAGAACAGCCGCCAGTACATCTTCCGCCTGTAGCCATGACCAGACTAAGCGTCAACATCAATAAAGTGGCCACCATCCGCAATGCGCGGGGTGGCAATACGCCCAACGTCCTTCAGTTCGCCATCGACTGCGAGCGTTTCGGCGCGCAGGGCATCACGGTCCATCCCCGTCCCGACGAGCGGCATATCCGCTACAGCGATGTCTACGACCTCAAGCCTGCCGTGACTACCGAGTTCAATATCGAGGGCAACCCCAGAGGGGAACGCGACCATAAGGGAGCGAACCACTCTATCTCCAAGAGCAAACCCTATGGCTTCATCGACCTCGTGAAGGAGATTCGTCCCGCCCAGGTGACCCTCGTCCCCGATGCCGAAGGTGTGCTCACCTCCAATGCCGGCTGGGACACGGTGAAGCACCAGGACTACCTGGTCGATGTTGTCAAGGAATTTAAGGCCTGCGGCATCCGTGTCAGCATCTTCATCGATGCCGACCCCCACATGATTGAGATGGCCGCCAAGACCGGCACCGACCGGGTGGAACTCTATACCGCCGACTATGCCGAGCAGTATGCCGCCAACCGCGAATCCGCCATCGCCCCCTTCGTGAAAGCCGCGCAGGCAGCCCGCGACTGTGGCCTCGGACTCAACGCCGGCCACGACCTCAGCCTCGAGAACCTCGCCTACTTCTACCAGTGCATCCCCTGGCTCGACGAGGTCAGCATCGGCCACGCCCTCATCAGCGATGCCCTCTACCTCGGCATCGAGGAGACGATACACAGGTATCTGGGGTGCTTGGGAAATTGAAAATTGAGAATTGAGAATTGAAAATTAAGAGGGGCCGCCATTCGGCGGCCCCTCTCGTTTTGTCTATCGAATCAGGAAGGAGAACCTTGAGAAGTTCTTCAGGGCGATGCCGGTGCCACGGGCGACGGCGCGCAGGGGGTCTTCGGCGATGTGGACCTGCAGCTTGGTCTTCGACGAGATGCGCTGGTCCAGGCCACGCAGCAACGAGCCGCCACCGGCCAGGTAGATGCCCGAGCGGTAGATGTCGGCAGCCAGCTCCGGCGGGGTGGCCGAGAGGGTGTCGAGGATGGCCTGCTCGATGCGTGCGATGGATTTGTCGAGGGCATGGGCAATCTCCTTGTAGTTGACCGAGATTTCCTTGGGCAGACCTGTCAGCAGGTCGCGGCCCAGGGTGGGATAGTCGTCTGGCGGGTTGTCGAGCTCGCTGACGGCGGCGCCGACATTGATCTTGACCTGCTCGGCGGTACGCTCACCGATGACCATATTGTGCTGCTTGCGCATGTACTCGACGACATTCTCGTTGAACTCGTCGCCGGCCACGCGGATGGAGTTGTTGCAGACGATGCCGCCGAGGGAGATGACGGCGATTTCAGCCGTGCCGCCTCCGATGTCGACAATCATGTGGCCTTCGGGCTCAAGGACATCGATGCCGATACCGATGGCTGCCGCCATGGGCTCGTGGATCATGCGGATTTCCTTGGCACCGGCCTGTTCGGCACTCTCGCGCACGGCACGCTCCTCGACGTTGGTGATGCCCGAGGGGATGCAGATGACCATACGCAGCGAGGGGGGCATGAACGAACGGTTGATGTTGGTCATGCCGATGAGCTCGCGGATGAGGTGCTGGGCCATCTCGAAGTCGGCGATGACGCCGCCGCGCAGCGGACGGATGGTCTCGATATTCTTGTTGTCGGTCTTGCCTGCCATCATCTGGGCGCGCTTGCCGACGGCGATGATGCGGTTGTCGGTGCGGTTCACGGCCACGATGGAGGGCTCGTCAATGACTACTTGGTCGTTGTAGATGACAATGGAGTTGGCTGTGCCCAAGTCCATTGCGACCTCTTTGTTGAAGAATGAAAATAATCCCATATTCTTACTTGTGTATATCGTCTTGTTATACGAATGTACTTGAAAAAAGTTTCGTTTAGTGCTTGAAATGACGGTAACCGGTGATGGCCATGCCCATCTGGTGCGCTTCGCAGTAGTCGATGGAGTCCTGGTCGTGGATGGAACCGCCTGGATGTGCCACGGCGACGATGCCGGCCTCGTGGGCAATCTCGACACAGTCGGCGAAGGGGAAGAAGGCATCGCTGGCCATCACGGCACCCTTGAGGTCGAAGCCGAACGACTGGGCCTTGGCAATGGCCTGCCGCAGGGCGTCGACACGCGAGGTCTGGCCCGTGCCCGAGGCGCACAACTGGCCGTTCTTGGCCAGCACGATGGCGTTGCTCTTGGTGTGCTTCACGAGGATGGTGGCGAAAGCCAGGTCGGCGGCATGCGCGGGGGTGATGGGGGTGGAGGTGACGCTCTTGGCCATATCCTCGGCGGTGGGCACGATGGTGTCGCGGTCCTGCACAAGGATGCCGTCGAGGGCGTTGCGGAACAGTGGGTCCTGCATCCTGAAGGCGTTACGCTTGAGAATGATGCGGTTCTTCTTGCCTTTCAGGATGGTGAGGGCCTCCTCGTCGTAGTCGGGGGCGATGCAGACCTCGAAGAATATCTTGTGCATCTCCTCGGCGACCTCTTTGGTGACGGGGCGGTTGGTGATGAGGATGCCGCCGAAGGCCGACACGGGGTCGCCGGCCAAGGCGTCTTTCCAAGCCTCGAGGAGGGTGGGACGCGTGGCGAGGCCGCAGGCGTTGTTGTGTTTGAGGATGGCGAAGGTGGTGTCGCTGTAGTCGTCTATCAGGGCGCAGGCGGCGTCGATGTCGCCGATATTGTTGTAGGAGATCTCCTTGCCGTTGAGCTTGGTGAAGCAGGCCTCCAGGTCGCCATAGTACAGGCCTTTCTGGTGGGGGTTCTCGCCGTAGCGCAGCACGTTGGCCTTGTCGCCGCAGATGCGCATCATGGGCAGCTGCTCCTCGCGGTTGAAGTAGTTGAAGATGGCGCTGTCGTAGTGCGAGCTGACGCCAAAGGCGTAGGCCGCGAAGCGGCGGCGCTGCTCGAGGGTGAGGCCGCCGTCCTGGGCGTTGTAGAGGTCGAGGAACTCCTTGTAGTAGTCGACGGCCGGGACGATGACCACGTCCTTAAAGTTCTTGGCGGCGGCGCGGATGAGGGAGATGCCGCCGATGTCAATCTTCTCGATGATGTCCTGCTCAGGGGCGCCGCTGGCCACGGTGGCCTCGAAGGGGTAGAGGTCGACGATGACGAGGTCGATCTCGGGAATCTCATACTGTGCCAGCTGCTCGCCGTCGCTGAACATGTCGCGGCGACTGAGGATGCCGCCGAAGACCTTCGGATGGAGGGTCTTGACACGGCCTCCGAGGATGGAGGGGTAGCCAGTGAGGCTTTCCACGGCCACGGGCTCGATGCCGAGGTCCTGGATGAATTTCTGTGTGCCGCCGGTGCTGTAGATGGTGACGCCCTGGGCGTCGAGAGCCTTCACGATGTCCTCAAGTCCGTCCTTGTAGAAGACCGAAATGAGGGCTGATTTTATCTTTTTGCTTTCCATTATTGTTAGTGTTTACTTACTTGCTATCTATACAAAATACTGACAATATACCACTTGCGTGATACATTGTGCAATACTCACAAACTGCAAATATACAATATTTTTCCTATATAGGCAAAAACTTTTTTCAGACGCCACCGCAGACAAACCCTTGATAGTTTTCAGGTGTCACAATCGAAAATGTGTGGTCGGGATAACTCTTGGCGAATGTTTCTGTCAGACGCGGCTGTCGTATAGGATTCCACTTGAACTCATATGCATGTAGCACACCGTCATAGTCCTCAAGATAATCCACTTCCTGTTGTTGCTGCGTGCGCCAGAAATAACACTTACCATAAAAACCGCTGTAAGAGTTGTGCTTCATTCGCTCGCTTATGACATAATTTTCCCACAATGCGCCCGTATCATTCCTTAACGTCAATGGTTTGTAGTCGCCAATCATTGCATTGCGTACACCGTTGTCGTAGAAATATATTTTGCGGCTTTTCTTCAACTCATTGCGCACATTACGGCTGAACGAACGCAGATGAAACACCACATACGACTTTTCTAACAAATCGATATAGCGCTGTATAGTGATTGAGGTTAAGCCCAATAGTCGCCCAAGCTCGTTGAATGACACTTCGCTGCCGACCTGTAAAGCCAACGCCTGTAGCAATTGTTCAACAATCTCCGGTTTGCGAACATCCTGGAAAGAGAAGATGTCTTTGTATAGGTAGCTGCTTACAAGATTAGTCAAAGTCTCGCGCTCCTCTCCATCCAAATTCACCACCTCTGGATAAGAACCATAGATAAGCCTGCGCTCAAGCATACGACGCTCTTCTGTCGGCCCGAATTCTTTGATGAGTTCTTCGGCAGAGAAAGGGAACATCACATACTCATATTTGCGGCCAGTGAGTGGCTCATTGATGGAATTGGAAAGTTCCATGGCTGATGAACCCGTAACAACAACCTGTTTCTCCGGATAGTTGTCGACGAGCAGTTTCAACGTAATACCAATGTTCTGTACACGCTGCGCCTCGTCAATCAGTATTAAATCCGCATTGGCGGCTTCTGCCCCTAATTGTGAGGAAGTGGGTTCTGCAAGTTTGCGTCTAACATCTGGCTCGTCGCAGTTCCACACAACCACCTTGCGATCAGTATCGGCTGTCAACATCCGCAGCAATGTGGTTTTTCCTACTTGTCTTGGGCCAACAACAATAATGGCTTTTCCGCGATACAATCGTTTGTCAATCTGTTCCTTGATTAGCCTATAAACCATAATAATCTATGCTTTTATCGACTGCAAAGATATAAGTTTTTTTGATTATAATGAGAAAATATTATAAGAATTTTTAATCATACTATAAAATTCTTACTCAATATGCGCGTCAACGTCTCGGCAATCGGTCCGTTGATGATGACCTTTCGGTTCTTTTTTGTGGGGGAGTATACGTGTTCGATTGCTCTGTTTTTTTAGGATGTAAAAAAGAGCATATCATCTTGCATTGATGATATGCTCTTTATGAAAGTCAGTTTTCGGCTTCCTATGTATATGTTTGTATTATATATTCTGTTTTTATGTCATTGTTTTTGTTGTCAATTTCGCTGTAAAGAATATCTTAAAGTTCTTCTTTCAAATAGTCGTAGATATTCGGCGCTCAGTGCCATGATAGAGTCTCATGCCATTGTTCCTCCATGACGTTTGCAGTACTCGGCGAGGTCGGTCAGGGTGTCGTCTAATGGCAGTAGATGTTCGGCTTCATAGTTTCTGTCGAGGAATGAAAAGCCTTGATAGGTGCGCAGATAGTTGAAGGCCATTGCTGTTGGCATCCCATTCCGTTTGCCGAATTCCACAATGCAAAGATTGATATATCGAATCTTGTCCATGCCTTGCTAACGCTACCAGTCTGTTTTTATTGTGTGTAGACAAAAACTTTATCTCACCACCCTGGTGAAGACGGAGGTGGCGCTGTCGGCGACGGTGACGTAGACCTGCAGTTCGCCGGCGGGGGGCATGTCGGGCTTGTCGGCACGGGGGAGGTCGACGGCGGTAAAGAGGTACTCAGTGCCGCCCGGGAGGGCGCGGGTGGCGACACTCTTGGCCTGGGCGTGGAGCATGGGATAGCCGTCGACGGCGGCGTCGAAGATGGCGGCTTCCTCGGCGGTCACCTCATGCTGCTCGGGGAAGTCGGCGAGGGGCGTGTATTCCCCCTCGATGAAGCCGCCTGCAATGAGGAACTGTTCCACCTCCTGCGGCATGGTCTCCAGGCGGGCGGCGCGCACGCCGTAGCCGGGCAGGATTTCGGCGTCGGGCTCGGCGGCCTTGAGGTCGGCAATGCTCGACTCCAGTCCGCCGCTGCCGAAGGTGCAGAAGGGGACAATCTTCTTGCCGCTGAGGTCCGCGTTGTTGAGGAAGGTGATGACAGGGGGAGCGTAGGTGCCGAACCAGACGGGATAGCCGATGAAGATGATGTCGTACTGGCTGAGGTCGGCATTCACGGGCTGGATGTCGGGGAGTGCACCTTGCTCACGCTCCTGCATGCAACGTTGGATGCAGGCCTGGAAGTTGGTGTCGTAAGGGTCGACGCAGGCAATCCCCTCGATGTCGGCGCCAAGGCGGTTGGCTATCTCCTCGGCCACGGCCTGGGTGTTGCCTGTCAGTGAATAATAGAGCACCAGTGTCTTGGGTGCCTGTGTCTCTTGCTTGTTGGTGCCACAGCTGGCGGCAGTGAGGGCCACAATGGTGGTGGCCAGGATAAGTTTTATTGCTTTCATTGTTGAAATGTTGATAGGTTCTTTGGGTTTTGGCACACTCCTCAGTCACTTCGTGACAGCTCCCCTAACTTAGGGGAGCAGCTGAGAATACAACTGGCTTTGCCCACTCCTCCCCTAAGTTAGGGGAGGTGGCCCAGCGGGCCGGAGGAGTGTGTCCCTGAATCTTCAATTCTCAATTTTTAGTTTCCAAACTCAATCCCCAGCCCTTTGGCGGCGTGGACGAGCTCTCCTTTGGGGTCGACAAGGTTCTGGGCTTTGACGGCCTCTTCCAGCGGGACGGCCACAATGTCGGGGTGCTGGTAGGCCACCATTTGGCCGAACTGTCCGTTGATGACCAGCTCCATGGCGCGCACGCCGAATTCGGATGCCAGGATGCGGTCGAAAGCCACGGGGGTGCCTCCGCGCTGGAGGTGTCCGAGGATGGTGCAGCGGATGTCGTGCTCCACGCCCGCTTGGCGCAGTTCCTCGGCCAGCTGGTTGCCGATGCCCCCCAGCTTGATGTGCTGGTAGCCCACCTCGCTGCTCTGTGCGCCCACCACGTCGCCGCCGATGGGCTTGGCACCTTCGGCCACCACGATGATGCAGTAGCCGCGGCGTTTGTTGTAGCGCTGCTCTATCTTCTCCTTGATGCGGTTCACGTTGTAGGGGATTTCCGGGATGATGCAGACGTCGGCGCCTCCCGCCACGGCGCTGTGGAGGGCTATCCAGCCTGCGTCGCGCCCCATCACCTCCATGATGAACACGCGGTTGTGGCTGGCCGCTGTGGTCACCAGCTTGTCGATGGCCTCGGTGCATATCTGCACGGCTGTCTGGAATCCGAAGGTGTAGTCCGTCGACGACAGGTCGTTGTCGATGGTCTTGGGTACCCCCACGATGTTCAACCCCTTCTGTGCGAGGCCGAGGGAGATGCGCTGCGAGCCGTCGCCGCCGATGTTGATGACGGCGTCGACACCCATGTACTGCAGCTTGCGCAGCATCTCGTCGCTGCGGTCGACGGCGCTCCAGGTGCCGTCGCTGTTCTTGACGGGCCAGGCGAAGGGGCCGCCCTTGTTGGTGGTGCCGAGGATGGTGCCCCCCTGCATGTGGAGTCCCTCGACAGTCTTCTCGTCGAGCATCATGATTTCTGTGGGTTCGCGCAGCACGCCGTTGAACGACTCGATGCAGCCGATGACCTCCCAGTCTTTCTCCTGCGAGGCGCGCTTGACGATGCCGCGGATGACGGCGTTCAGTCCGGGACAGTCGCCCCCGCCGGTCAATACCATTACTCTTTTCAGTGCCATATTAATTATTAATGCTTGAATGTGAGAATGAGTGAGTGTGTGAATATTAGTTCTTTATGATTGTTTGGGTGCTTGTACCCTCGGATGTGGTTGCTTTCAGCAGGTAGGAACCTGCGGTAAAATGGGAAAGGTCGATTTTGACCTCCTCGTCGTGGCAGGGATAATCCAGAAGCCGGCCCCCCACCATGTCGTAGACCTCCACCCGCTGTAGTCCATAGGGGTTGTTTATGGTCACCAGTCCGGTGGTCGGATTGGGTGTGATGGTTGTGGCATTCGCCGAAGGGAATTCGAGAGAGTTCTGGCCAAGCTGGAAGGGTACCCCGTCCCCCCAGTCGCTGTATTGGTCGCCGATACACATTTGGCGTACATAAGCCCTATACGGGATGGCGCTGTCTATGGTGATTTGGACGTGGGGTTCTGTGCAGGGAATGATAGTCCCCGTCTCGGGCAACTGACCTTCTGGTACATAGGTGAATTCCCATCCGCGGTTCATCCTGTCGGTGCTGTCCCATTCAAAGATGATGTCGTCATCCGTCTTCGGTCGGCGCTGAAGGCCGTTGACCGTCTTGCATTCCGCGTATTGGAGTATTGGGAAAATCAACGGGAAAAAGCTGTCTTCTTTATCGTACCATTGGTCAAATCTCTCGTGGTTTTGGTCGTTTAGTATCCGGTATTTATATCTGAATGTCGGGAATTCTACTCTCTGTGGGTTATTCCGGTAGCATATTCTTGAGTCACCGTGTGCCCCCAATAATAGACCGCCTTTACTTAAGTTCATTAGACATCCTTGAGCTGGCATGTCATCGTAGTAAGACAGGTAAAAAGAATCGCGAACCGTTATTGGTTCTTCAAAATAGAATTCATATAGGCGACTTGCGATGGAAGAATGGATGAGAACACATGTGTCCTCGCCGACATTTGGATAATATACATAGTCGTAACGTAGGGCGTATTTGTTGTCAGCATAATGAAGAATGGTGAAATTATCATCTAGGGTGAATTGATCACTATATGTACTGGATGCGATTTGGATTTCGCGCAATAAGGTTAATGAATCGCTGTCAATCTCGTATAGTCTCAATTGTCTAAATAAATCGGCTTCACTGGACTCCTTTCTATGGTTATAAGGGACACCAAGATCGACTGCTATGCCGACAATGTTCAAAAGGCTGTCGCTATGGAAATAATAGGCCTTTTCGTATGTAATATAGACAGTCTGATCGATTACATGGGTATCGGAATGAAGGAGGTCATCCCAGAGGTCTAAAGTGACAGAATCATGGGAAAGGTATTCTTCATACCACCACTGGTAAAACAGCCGTGGATTTCGGGGTTGAAGAGGTGTCTGGGCCATGGCACACGTGCCAGCGAAAAACAATAACAATGCAAGAAAGGCTTTCCTGTTTTTCATAGAGTGTATACTGTTTGGCTTTTTGCGATTTTTCCAATCAATAGAGAGAATGTAAAAAGCAAGAGAATCAATGGCTTGCTCTTTATGTTCCTTTGTTTTCCTTTGGCAAAGATACACATTATTTCCGAATTGTGCGCCCTTTCGCGCGAAAATATTTTCTTTTGCCTCCGGCACAATAAAAGAAGATGTTGTGCGTTACATCATATAACTTATTACCTTTTTTCAATAACTTATAACCAATAACCTATAACCTCTCACTATCACATGAAACTGCAATTCTTGGGAGCCACACGCGAGGTGACGGGCAGCAAGCACCTCATCACGACAAAGAAGGGACTCAACATCCTGCTCGACTGCGGCATGTACCAGGGCAAAGGCCTCGAGACCGACGCCATGAACCGCGACCTCGGCTTCGACCCCGCCGCCATCGACTACCTCATCCTGTCCCACGCCCATATCGACCACTCGGGGCTCATCCCTTATATCTATAAACTCGGGTTCCGCGGTACGGTGCTATGCACCCCCGCCACACGCGACCTCTGCGCCATCATGCTGGCCGACGCGGGCCGCATACAGGAAGCCGATATCCACACCTTCAACAAGAAACGCAAGGCACAGGGCGAAGAACCTGTCGAACCTATCTACACCGAGCAGGACGCCCAGGCGTGCATGAGCTGCTTCATCAGCGTTCCCTACCACAAGCCCTTCAACATCGAGGGCGAGGTGACTGTCGAGTTCTTCGACGCCGGCCACATCCTCGGCTCTTCCTGTGTCTATCTCGAAATCCGCGACGGCCGCCGCCTCGTCCGACTCGGCTTCACGGGCGACATCGGACGCTACGAAAAGCATATCCTCAAGGACCCCGAGCCTTTCCCCCAGGTCGACTACCTCATCATGGAGTCCACCTACGGCGACCGCCTGCACACCTCGCTGCAGGATGCCGAGAAGGAACTCCTCATGGCCGTCCTCGACACCTGCACCAAGAAGAAAGGCAAGCTCATCATCCCCTCCTTCGCCATCGGCCGCGCCCAGGAGATTATCTATGCCCTCGACCGGCTGGAACATGCCGACCTGCTGCCCGACATCGACGTCTTCGTCGACAGTCCCCTCAGCGTCTCCGCCACCAACATCATGCGGCTCCATGAGGAGTGCTTCGGCCCAGACATCCTTGAGTATATGAAGCACGACCCCGACCCCTTCGGCTTCGACCGCCTGCAGTATATCCAGTCCATCGAGGCCTCCAAGGCCCTCAATGTGCGTCACAAGCCCTGCGTCATCATCTCCGCCTCGGGCATGATGGAGGCTGGACGTGTCAAGCACCACATCGCCAACCACATCGATAATCCCGCCACCACCATCCTCTGCGTGGGCTACTGCGAGCCCTCCACCCTCGGGGCCAAGATAATGCGGGGCGACGAGGAGGTCTCCATCTTCGGCCACCGGCATAAAGTGCGTGCCGAACTGCGCCGCATCGAGTCCCTCTCCGGCCACGGCGACTACAGCGAGATGATGCGCTACATCTCCTGTCAGGAGAAGAATAAGGTCAAGACCCTCTTCCTTGTCCATGGCGAGGAGGCCACCCAGCAGCACTTCCGCGACACCCTCGCCGCCGACGGCTGGAAGCATGTGCAGATTCCCGACTTCCGCGACACTGTAGAACTCTAAGAAACTAAAATGTGAAAACTAAAAACTAAAACCCGTAGCTCCAGCTCCTCCCCTAAGTTAGGGGAGGTGGTCCGATGGACCGGAGGAGTGTGTTAAAAAAGAAATTCCTAATTCCTAATTCCTCATTTCATGAAAAAACTTCTTCTTTTCCTCCTCATGGCTCTGCCCCTTCTGGCCTCCGCCCAGAAGTACGAGCCTTCAACCCTCAAGCCCGGCGACTATATCATCAATTCGAGAGTCGACGGTTCGCTGGTGGTCATCGACGGCGGCCTGCGCGACACCGGCTTCGTCAACAAAAACATGTGCGCCATCAAGGACCGCGTGGTGGGCATCGTGGCAGCTGTCAACGGCAACGAGGCTATCGTCATCGACCTCAAGGACTGCCCCTCGAAAAAGGCCTATTCCGTCGTCGAGAGCAAGGACAAAACCTTCCAAGGCAGCGCCGTAATACCCAAGAAATGGGCCCACGAGCGCAGCAACCAGACCCATCTCGACATGCGCATCCCCACCATCAAGGAGGCCGAGAGTTTCCACTACAAAGCCATCCAGCACTCCCTCCAGCAACTCATCGATGCCGGCCGGGAGGATGTCGCGCTCGTCCACTCCGGCTCCGACTACTGGACCATTGAGTACAGCCGTCCCGACTATCCGAAGGCCTACGCCTGGTATCACTACAAAGGCCGTATCAAGACACACCTCCGCGAACCTACCGCCAAACTCTTCCTCCGCACAGTATTTTCCTTTAGACCCCAAAAATAAACCGCGCCAGCCACTCCTCCTTTAATTCGCAATATTCAATTCTCAATTATGAAAAAGATTCTTCTTTCCCTTGCGGCAACCCTTATGCTGTTGCCCGCTTTCGCCCAGAACGAGCTCTACATCAAAGCCGAAGGCGTTGTCTTCAAGATGATCCGCGTCGAAGGCGGCACCTTCACCATGGGCGCCACCCCCGAGCAGGTCGACGCCCAGGAGCAGGATCGTCCCGCCCACAAGGTCACCCTATCCACCTACTATATCGGCGAGACCGAGGTGACGCAGGAGCTTTGGAACGCCGTCATGGCCAACAACCCGTCGCATTTCGCTCCCACCAAAAGCAACGCACAGTGCTCCTACGAGAATTTCGTCCTCGACGCCAAGCGCCTCAGCGAGGCCTACCCCGGCATGGTGCGCATCCCCACCCGCGAGGAATGGGATGCCGTCATGAGTCCCGGACGCTCCATGCAGCAGCCCGTCGAGTGGGTCAGCTGGAACGACTGCCAGGAGTTCTGCCGCCGTCTCAGCCTTATCACAGGCAAGACCTTCCGCCTGCCCACCAGCGCCGAATGGGAATATGCGGCACGTGGCGGCAACAAGAGCAAAGGCTACATCTACAGCGGCAGCAACAACCCCGACGATGTGGCGTGGTACAAGGACAACGCCTTCGACGTCGGCGAGGGCCATCGCGACTACGGCACCCATCCTGTCAAGTCCAAGAAACCCAACGAGCTGGGCATCTACGACATGTCGGGCAACGTTCTCGAATGGTGCTCCGACTGGTGGGAAAACTACACCGCCAAAGCCGAGACCAACCCGCAGGGTCCTTCGACAGGTGAATGGAAGGTGCTGCGTGGCGGCCACTGGGGCACCTACGGCCGTGAGGGTCGTGTCTCCAACCGCACCAACAACCACGTCGGCGGCAAGAACGACTTCACCGGCCTCCGCATCGTCCTGGTTCCGTAGACCACCCATTCAAACCTTATCTAATAAACGAGTCAAGCATTATGAAAGCAAATTCTATCCTCCAATCGGGCAGGACCTTCCTGTCCATCATCTTGAACTGTTTAGTCAGCAGATTGAAGACCAGCAGAATGATGCCTGCCAGGAGGATCCTGATGGGAACGAAGAAGAAAATGGAGACATCAAGGACAATCAGCCTGTCGCTCCAGATGTAGGACAGTCCCCAGAGAACGATGGAAAAGGCGGAGAAG
>CAJOIV010000020.1 GCA_905234665.1 uncultured Bacteroidales bacterium
AGGCCTTCCGACAGGTCGTAGATGTGGTTCTTGCCGTCGAGCTGGCTGTTGCGCACGGTGTTGTAGCTCGTGAAGCTGAAGATGCCGTCGGTGAAAGGCTGTCCGAGGTAGGCCACCAGGTAGGGGCTGAGGTCGGTGAGGTGCAGGTTCTTGATATTCAGGCGCAAGCTCTGGTAGCTCTTCCAGTTCGAGATGTCGCCGCTCCAGTTGGCCATGGCCACGCCGCCGTGGGGCAGCGAGGCGAAGAGCTTGGCATTGTTGGTGCCCGAGGTGGTCAGTTCGTCGGCCTCGATGCGCAGCTTGGTGACGGGGAACTCAAACTCGTCGGGCAGCGAGTGGTCGGCATAGGTGAAGTTGATATCTGTCAATGCCAGACGGCCGACGCGCAGCCTCATGGGGGCGCTTTCCGTGTTCTCCGGTTCCTCCTGGACTTCCTGATTGTCTGTGGCTTCCTGGCTTTCCTGTTCTGTCGGCTGCTTCGGCTTCATCAGCCTTGAGAGGGTGTTGGTGCTGTCGGCAAACACCTCATAGCGGGCGTTGAGGCCGTCGAGTTCCACCTTGGCGATGTCATAGAGGTTCTGGCTCAGCACCAGTCTGTTCAGCTCCACGCCGAGGTGGTTGAGGGTGGCCAGGGAGACCTCTTCTTCGTTGAGGATGTCGACGCCGTTGATATTGGCTGTGGCGGCAATCTCCATGTCCATGATGTGGCTGAGGTTGCCCGTCACCTTGGCGTTGACGTCCAGCAGGCCCTTGATTTCGCCTATGCTGGCCATGTCGGTCACGTAGGGAAGCACCTGGTTGAGAGAGAAATGCTCGAGGGCGAGGATGGCGGAAAAGTCGTTGCTGTTGGCGTTGTACTCGCCGTTGGCGGTCAGCTGGCCGCCGTCGGCCAACGCCAGGGTGAGTCCTGCGCCCGTGTTGTCCTCGCCGCCGATGCAGAAGTCGGGCACGATGAGGTTGAGGTCTTTCATGCTCCAATGGCTGCCGCGCTCAAGGTCGGCATAGTAGAGCTTGCCGTTCGAGAAGCGTATGTTGTGCAGGTTGATTATCCATCCGCTCGGCGTGGTGTCTTTCTCCTCGCTGTCGTCGGAAGCGAAATGGTCTAACATGCTGCTGAAATTGAACACTGTGTCGCGCTGCGTCACCTTCACGTCGAGACCCGCGAGGGTGATATGGCGCACATAGACTTCCTTGCCGATGAGTCGCAGCAGGCTCACTGCCACGTCCAGCGTGTCGAATCCCGCGAAGGCGTCCGTCCCGTTCTCTTCATAAATCGAGAGGCCTCTCACGCCCACATGGCCGGTGAGGAGGTTCAGCCCCACATGCTCCACATGAGCCTTGCGGCCCAAGAACTCTTCAGCGTTCTTGTTGACATAACCTTTGGCTATCGGCCCCGCCAGCAGCGACACCACGACAAGCAGTCCGACAATGATGATAACGATAATAAGGGTGATTTTCAGTGTCTTTTTCATTTTCTCTGTATGTTGTTCGAACTGCAAAGATACACTTTTTTTATCATTCACAATAAAAAAAGAGGGACACCTGTGTGGTGTCTCTCTTTTCTGGCTGTCGCCCTGGGGCAATCAATATTTGTAGAAACCCTCGCCGGTCTTGCGGCCGAGGAGGCCGGCGCGCACCATCTTGCGGAGCAGGGGGTGGGGACGGTACTTCGGGTCGCCGAACTCTTTGTAGAGCACTTCCATGATGGCCAGGTTGACGTCGTTGCCGATGAGGTCGGCCAGGGCCAGGGGACCCATTGGGTGGTTGGCGCCCAGCATCATGCACTTGTCGATGTCTTCGGCGCTGGCGATGCCGTCGGCCAGGATACCCACGGCCTCGTTGATCATGGGGATGAGGATGCGGTTGACCACAAAGCCGGGGGCTTCCTTCACCTCGACGGGCTGCTTGCCGATGGAGGTGGAGAGGTCGACGACGCACTTGCAGACCTCGTCGGAGGTCAGCTGGCCGCGGATCACCTCGACGAGGGCCATGCGGTCGGCGGGGTTGAAGAAGTGCATGCCGATGAACTGGGCGGGACGCGAGGTGCAGGCGGCAATCTCGGTGATGCTCAGCGAGCTGCTGTTGGTGGCGAAGATGGTCTCGGGCTTGCAGATTTTGTCGAGTTCGGTGAAGACATCCTTCTTCAGCTGCATCTCCTCCACGGCGGCCTCGATGACGAGGTCGGCGTCGGCGAAGGTGGCATAGTCGGTGGTGGTGGTGATGTTCTTCATCAGGGCATCGACGGCCTCCTGGGTCATTTTGCCTTTCTCCACCAGCTTGCCGTAGCCTTTGGCAATGGATGCCATGGCTTTGTCGAGGCTGGCCTGGGTGCGGCTCTTCATCGTGACGGGCATTTTCGCGGCAAAGGCTTTCACGATGCCCTTTGCCATTGTTCCGGTTCCAATAACGCAGATTTTCATAGTGTTTTGGGGTTTTATTGTTGTTGATATTTTGAGATGTGTATTATTTCAATTGTCAACACACTCCTCCGGTCCTTCGGACCACCTCCCCTAACTTAGGGGAGGAGTGGCTGCCGCGGTTATCGGCAGTGTCAATAGTAGTGTTAGTAGCAAGTTGCATCCTAAGCTGCTCCCCTAAGTTAGGGGAGCTGTCAGCTTTGCTGACTGAGGAGTGTGTCAGAGTGTGTCTTTCAGTTTTCATTTTCCTTCGAATTCGCATTTCCCTTTCTCCAGGAAGGCCTTCATGCCGTTCTTCTGGTCCTGGGTGGCGAAGCAGCGGCCGAAGACGCCGCTCTCGAATGTGATGGCCTCGTCGGCCGCCATATCCCACTCGGTGTTGATGCACAGCTTGGCGGCCTTGACGGCGAGGGGTGCGTTGGCGGCAATCTGGTCGGCAATCTCCAGGGCGCGGGTCATCAGCTCGGCTTGGGGGACGACCTCGTTGACCAGGCCGATGCGCAGGGCCTCACCCGCCTTGATGGCTTTGCCGGTGTAGATGAGCTGCTTGGCCATGCCCATGCCCACCAGGCGGGCCAGGCGCACGGTGCCGCTGAAGCCGGGGATGATGCCGAGGCCCACCTCGGGCTGGCCGAACTTGGCGTTGTCCGAGCAGATGCGGATGTCGCAGGCCATGGCCAACTCGCAGCCTCCGCCGAGGGCAAATCCGTTGACGGCGGCAATGACGGGCACATGCAGCGTCTCCAGCTTGCGGAACACGCCGGCTCCCTTGGTGCCGAAGGTCTGTCCCTGCTGGGGACCCAGGGTGGCCATCTCGCTGATGTCGGCACCCGCCACGAAGCTCTTCTCGCCGTCGCCCGTCACAATCAGGCAGCGGTACTTGTTGCAGTCGAACCCGTCGAGGAAATCCTCCATCTCGCCAAGGATGGCACTGTTGAGGGCGTTGAGCGACTTCGGCGCGCTGATGGTCAGGATGCACACCGTATTCTTCTGTTCTATTTTCAGATATTGGTACATAGGAGGGATAGGTTATTGTTTATAGGTTATAGGTTATTGTTGCACAGAAAGTTTCTCTGTCAGGACGCCCTGGTCGGTGCCTACACGCACGGCGTAGCATCCTTGCGGCAGACGGCTCACGTCGAGGGTGACGCTCTGTTCTCCGTCGTGGCAGTCCCTGTGGAGGACGGAGCGCCCCACCATGTCCGTAACCACCACTTCGCGCACGGTGCACCCGGCCTCAACTCTCACCTCTGTCCGTGCCGGGTTGGGAAACAGACGCAAGCCGACGCTCTCCTGCACCTGGTCGGTGCCCACGGCACTCCCTTCCGGCACCAGAATGGGGAAGAATATTTGTACATGGTTCGACATAGAAACTGTATTTATGTCAGGGAGAAGGACTGAATGAGACCAAGGGTCAACAAGGCGTTGTGTTTTATCGTCAACATATCCGTAGTAGGTGTGATTATGAGCCCATACAGTTGTGAAATCTGCCACTTTCAGGTCGAAATTTCCATGCATCCCCACCAAAAAGGGACTGGAGACCGTCACGGGTTCGTCGAAGTAGAACTCATGCATGTAGATTGCCGCATAGGGTACTATCCCATATTGTCCCATGCCAGAGTCTTGTATCACCAACAATCTGTCGGGTACCTTTCCAGCAGGGATGTAATGGCTGCTGTGTTTTACCAACTCAACAGCCGAATCCCCTACTGTGGCTTCGTAGATGTATGTATCAATCTGGCCGTCGGTCTTCCATGTGCATCCCTCCAAGGTATAATGGTAGTGATTTTCGTAATTATCATCAGGACATACGGCAGCGGCGACGCCATATATTGTATAGGGCTCGGTCCTGTCTGTTTGGAATTCCTGTATAGTCAATGGCGAGGTCGTATATATAGTACGGCCACAAGGGTGATTGTGGGTACTGTTGGCATCGCTCACAAAAGGCAGGCACAGGTAAATGTTTGTGGTCCGATAGTGTGTTATGGGCTGCGCCGCAAGGGTTGCGGCGGCGGCCAGCAGAAAACAGAACAACAATTGCTTTTTCTTCATAATCTTGTGTCTATATGTGGTTGTCGTGAGCGCGTTTTATTGGCTTTGACGCTGCAAAGATACACTTTTTTTTCGACATACAAAGAAATTCTTTGCGGCTGTCCACAAATGTGAGTCTGAGGTGAGTGCGCCTTTTCTGTTAAAAAGCAGATAACGGGGTTTTGAGTAGGATTATAATTACTTGAAAATCATACTTTACAAGCATTTTCGTCGCTATTATTCCGCTTTTTGTCGCTCTGAGAGCGAAGCCGAGCGGAGAAAATGCGGGTAAAATGCTGGTAAATAGCGGATTAAATGCTATTGAAATGCGCATTTAATTCTGTTTCAATGTTTTGTATTCCTCACGGCGGGGCGGTGGCGTCCTTTGTACTGCCCGTTGGACCAGTAGCCGGTGCGCGCCTTGCCGGCGGCGGTGGTGTAGGTGCCCATGCCGTCGGGGTGGCCCTGCTGGTCGGTCTCGCCGCAGTAGAGGTCGCCGTTGATGTACTCGATGGTGCTGACACCTACGCGGCGGCCGTGGCTGAAACGGGCGTGGTGACGGTCGAGGTTGGGCATGACGACGAGCATCTCGCCGTGGGGCTTGCCACGCTCCCAGGTGCCTTCGTAGAGGGTGCCGTCGGCGAGGCGCAGGATGCCTTCGCCGTCGTAGCGTCCGAGGGCGTATTCGCCTGTGTATGAACCGCCGTCGGGCAACGATGTCTGGCCCCTGTAGCGGCAGGAATCGTCCTCAGGGTGGTATTCGCCGCTGTAGGAGGAGCCGTCGGCATAATGGATGGTGACGTGGCTGGTGACGATGAGGCCGTGCTGCCAGGTGGCGTGGATCTCGGCACCGTCGCGCCGCAGGATGCCGGCGCCGTGGTAGCGGCCATGGTCGAAGGAGCCGGAGAAGGTGGTGCCCGAGGCCAGCGTGAGGTCCCCCGTGCCGTGGGGCTGACCCTGGAGGAGGTTGCCGAGGTAGTAGTCGCCGTTGGGGTAGTGCATCTCGAGGAACCCCGTGGGGTTGTTCTCTGTCCAGAAGGGGTCGTGGAGGCGGTAGACGTCGCGGAAGTCGGCCGTGTCGTTGGCGTAGCGGATAGTGCGGGCGATGCGGACATCGGGGCGTCCGTTGTCGACCTGATTGCAGCGCAGCCAGTTGTGCCTGAGGTCGTAAAGGGTGTAGTCGATGACCGTGGTGTCGTTTTCCGAGGCTGCAAGGAGGGGGTTGCCATAGGGGTCGAAGTCGTAGGTGGTCTGCAGCCTGGCGTCATCGGGCTGCAGGGCGTCGGCCAGGACGAGGGGGTGGCCGTTCCCGTCGTGGCGCACGACGGTGAGGAGCTGGCGGGGGTCGCCCGAGTATTCGTCGTAGTCGATGATGGAGACCAGGCGTCCCTCGCGATAGCAGGCTTGCAGGAGGGCGCGTCCCTGGGGCTCGTAGGAGGTCTTGCACCAGCCCCGGTCGGAATAGTGGAAGAGAATCCGGCTGACGGCGCTCTGCGGGGCGTTGAGGATGAGATGGATGCGGTCGGTGGTGTCGTTGTAGAGGTACCGCGTGAGGGTCGCGGTGTCGCCGTCCGAGAAGAGCACCGTCGACGACAGCCGTGCGCGGTGGTCGTAGACGAAAGCCAGCGTGTCGCTCCAGGGATATTCGCCCCAGCTGGAGGAGACAATGCTGACGATGTTGCCGTGGGGGTCGAACCAGTAGCGGCGGCAGGAGCTGTCGGGACTGAGCGTGCCGTCGGACGAGTAGGGGCAGATGTGCTCCTCAAGGCTCACAACCCACCCGCGAAGCCCGTTGTAATGGCCCATGAGGGTGCCGTGCGTGACGCTTTGCAGCGGGTCCATCGGATCCGAGGCCCACTGCGCGCGAAGATCCGCAACAGGCGCAGCGACTGATAGTAAGAACGGTAGTATAAGCAGAATGCGTCTCATTTGCGGAGGCAAAGTTACAAAAAAAAGTCGAAAGTTGATGGTCGAAGATTGAAATATGTGAAAAAAGTTGTATCTTTGCACTTTCAAAGTAGATATACAAAAAGAACAAAAACATGCGCAAAGTTTTGACTCTTTTGCTGATGGCCCTGCCTATGTGGGCCGCAGCCCAGACCACCGCCCCCATGGGCATCGACGTATCGAAATACCAGGGCACTATCGACTGGCCCACCGTAGCCAACAGCAACAACCTGGCCTTCGCCTATATCAAGGCCACTGAAGGCGCCACGATTGTTGACGAGCGTTTCGCCACCAACGTGGCCGAGGCACGCAAGGCGGGCCTCCCCGTGGGCTGCTACATGGTCTATAGCCGCCACACCAACGCCCAGGGTCAGTTCGACAATTTCAAAGAGACCGTCAAAGGGTGCGGCATGACCCTCATCCCCGTCGTTGACATTGAGCCCGAACCGAACTTCCCGCTCAATATCAAGCGGGTGGACATGCTTCTTCAACTCTTGGAAGAGGAGTACGGTGTCAAGCCGATGATCTACACCACTATGGATGCCTACAAGAAATACTTCAACCTCGAGCGCTACGCCGCCTACCATGTCTTCATTGCATGCTATGACCTCAAGTTCCCCGACACCCGTTACACCTTGTGGCAGTACACGTCGCGCGAGCTTGTTGAAGGTATCATCGGCGATGTCGACGGCGTAAAGCTGCACCCCACCTACACGTTGGAGGACATCACAATCCCCGCCAAGAAGAGCAAAAGCAAGAAATAAAAACTATAGCGTATGAGAAAAGTATTGCTCGCCCTCCTGTTCACTTGCCTGGCGAATGCCGCCACGGCGCAGCTGGTGGTGGGAGGGTGCATAGGCTACGAAAACAAGTCGACGGGCTACACCATGCAGGGGCTTGAGGGATACGACGGCACCCTGACCAAGGGCAGCCTCCTCACCGTCTCGACCCGTGTCGGCCTCGCGTTGGGACAATATTTCGAGATAGGCGTGAAGCCCAACGCTTCGCTCACTATGTATATCTACCAGACAGGCACTTACAGCGACGACACCAAAGAGTGGAAGATGTACACCAAGTTCAACAAAGACTGGCTGGTGCATTCCATAGCCCCCTACACAAGGGTGGGAATCCTGCATTGGGGCGACCTCTCCATCAATGCCGAGTTGACAGCCGACCTGGCATGGAGCCGCGGCGACGAAGACGAGGAGACCCTGGCGACGACGGATTACCCCCTCTGGAGCCTTCTGCTGACCCCCGTGGTGTGCTACCGTTTCGGCGAGCGCCTGAGCCTCGACCTCAACTTCAACATGCTGACAGTGGGCTACTCGGGCCAGACGAAAAACATGAGGCTTATCCACACCTATCAGGAAGACAGTACAGTAGACCCCACGGAGTTCGGCGTCTCGGCCAGCGCGTCGCGGGGCACGCTCATCTCCCTCGGCCTCGCCTGGAAACTTTAGTCGATACAACAGCCGAAGTCCGACACCGTCTCCATGCGGTGGACTGCTGCATGTGATTCATCCATCGTTGATTAACGCCATGCGTCGGCATGATGCCCGTGTCGTGCCTTTCCTTTCTTTCTGAAAAAATCATCGGCAGGCAATGAAAAAAACTTGCTGAATGAAAAAAAAAGCGTATCTTTGTACGTTTGAATTCCTACGGCATTCAAAAGCACAATATTAATAATCAACTTAATACCATTACAATTATGCAACCAAAAGGTAACAAGTACGGCACCCACCGTGTCATCGAACCCAAAGGCGTACTGCCTCAGCCCGCAAACAAACTGGACAATAACATGGATGTCCTTTACGACAATGAAATCCTCATCGACGTCCAGACCCTCAATGTTGACTCCGCTTCTTTCACCGACATCCACAACTATGCCAAGCAGCAGGCTGGCGAAGGCGCTTCCGAAGAGCGCGTGATGGAGGAAATCAAGAAGGAGATGTTCCTCAATGTCGAGCTCCAGGGCAAGCACCGCAACCGCCGCACCGGTTCCGGCGGCATGCTCCTCGGCAAGGTCGAGAAGATCGGCGACGCCCTGAAAGGCAAGATCGACCTCAAAGAGGGCGACCGCATTGCTACCCTCGTCAGCCTCTCGCTGACCCCCCTCCGCATCGACGAGATCCTCGCCATCCGTCCCGACGTCGACCAGGTCGACATCAAGGGTAAGGCCATCCTCTTCGAGAGCGGCATCTATGCCAAGATCCCCAACGACATGCCCGAGAAACTCGCCCTCAGCGCCCTCGACGTGGCCGGTGCCCCCGCACAGACCGCCAAGCTCTGCCAGTATGGCCAGACCGTCGTCATCCTCGGTGCCGGCGGCAAGAGCGGCATGCTCTGCGCCTACGAGGCCAAGAAGCGCGTCGGCGTGACCGGCAAGGTCATCGGCATCGCCAACAGCCCCAAGAGCACCCAGCGCATCAAGGACCTCGGCTTCTGCGACATCGTCGAGTCTGCCGCCGGCATGACCCCCGTGCAGGTCTATGAACTCGTCGAGCGCCTCACCAACGGCAAGATGGCCGACGTGACCATCAACTGCGTCAACGTCCCCGACCAGGAGATGACCGCTGTGCTCTGCACCAAGGACGACGGTATCGTCTACTTCTTCAGCATGGCCACCTCCTTCACCAAGGCCAGCCTCGGCGCCGAAGGTATCGGCAGCGACGTGAACATGATCATGGGCAACGGCTACACCAAAGGCCACGCCGAGTTCACCCTCCAGGAACTCCGCGAGAGCCCGAAGCTGCGCAAGATCTTCGAGGAACTCTATGCCTAACCGGCGAACCGCCGGTGGTACTTTAGGCTGCCGCGGTTAATAATAATCTGCGGGTAGGGGAGACCCTCCCGCAGGTTCCAGAAAATAGTAGCAAAATACATACCACCATGAAAGTCAACCGCAGAAAAGAACTCTTCCCCAACGTCTCCGATGCAGAATGGAACGATTGGAAATGGCAGGTCAAGAACCGCATCGAGACCTATGAACAACTGAGCCAGTATTTCACCTTCGCCCCCGAGGAGGCCGAAGGTATCAAGATGGCCCTGGCCAAGTTCCGCATGGCCATCACGCCCTACTACCTCTCGTTGATAGACCCCAATGACCCCTACGATCCCATCCGCCGGCAGGCCATCCCCGCAGGTCCCGAGTGCAATATCGCCCCCGCCGACCTCAACGACCCACTGCATGAGGACGAGGATTCGCCCGCTCCCGGACTGACACACCGCTACCCGGACCGCGTGCTGTTCCTCATCACCGACATGTGCTCCATGTACTGCCGCCACTGCACCCGCCGTCGTTTCGCCGGCCAGAAGGACGACGAGAGTCCCAGCGAGCGCATCGAGAAGTGCCTGGCTTACATTGAGAAGACTCCGCAGGTGCGCGACGTCCTCCTCAGCGGCGGCGACGCCCTGATGGTCAGCGATGCCAAACTCGAGTACATCATCCAGCGCCTCCGCGCCATCCCGCATGTGGAAATCGTCCGCATCGGCAGCCGCACCCCCGTGGTCTGCCCGCAGCGCATCACCCCTGAGCTGTGCGACATGCTGAAGAAATATCATCCCATCTGGCTCAACACCCACTTCAATCACCCCAACGAGTTCACCCCCGATGCCGAGCAGGCTCTCGCCCGTCTGGCCAACGCCGGTATCCCCCTGGGTAACCAGACCGTGCTGCTGCGCGGCGTGAACGACTGCGTCCATGTGATGAAGAAACTCATGCACGAGCTGGTGCGCAACCGCGTCCGTCCGTACTATATCTACCAGTGCGACCTGAGCATGGGACTTGAGCACTTCCGCACCCCCGTGAGCAAGGGCATCGAGATCATCGAGAACCTTCGCGGCCACACCAGCGGTTACGCTGTGCCCACCTTCGTGGTCGACGCCCCCGGTGGCGGCGGCAAGACTCCCGTCATGCCCCAGTACGTCATCTCGCAGAGCCCCGACAAGGTCATCCTCCGCAACTTCGAAGGTGTCATCACCACCTACACCGAGCCGCGTGAGTACCACGAGGAGTGCCACTGCCCCGCCTGCGAGGAGAAACGCCGCGTGGACGAAGGTGTCGCCTCGCTGCTGGAGACCGACCGTATGGCCCTCGAACCCAGCCACCTCATGCGCCACGAACGCAACAAGAAAAATTGAGAATTGAGAATTGAAAATTGAGAATTTTGATGAGAAATAATCTTATAAACCGAAAGTTATTGCGTGTACTCTTATGCGCAATAACTTTCAATTTTCAATTTTCAATTTTCAATTCCTCCCAGGCCCAGGTGGCGGGAATGAACACCCTTGCGGTGCTCGACATGCCGTCGTCGGCACGCAGTGCGGGCGTGGGGTTTGACTTCCTCTCGCTCTACGACGAGGACATCACGCTCACCCTCGCCAACCCATCCCTTATCGACGGACGCATCAGCAACCACCTCTCCGTGGGATTCGTCAACCTCTTTGCCGGAGCCAATTTCGGCTCGGTGGCCTACAGCTACAACTTCGAGCACCTCGGGGCCTTCACCTTCGGCCTCCAGTTCGGCAGCTACGGCCTTTTCGAGGGCTACGACGAGTACGACCAGAGCACGTGGAATTTCCATGCCGCCGACTATATCCTCTCCATCGGGTGGGGACGCGCGCTCAACGAGAATCTCACCATCGGTGCCAGCTTCAAGCCAATCCTCTCGCAGTACGAGTCGTACACAGCTTTTGCCTTCGCCATCGACCTGGCGGGAACCTTCATGTCGGACAGCCGCAACTTCATGGCCACACTCATGGCCCGCAATATCGGCGCGCAGATTTTTACCTTCGACGGCACTACAGAGAGGCTCCCCTTCGAGATTGCCGTGGCGGGGTCCTACAAACTGGCCGACGCCCCCTTCCGCCTGATGTTTGGCCTTAACGAGCTGCAGACCTGGGACCTCCGCTACGAGGACCCGCTCAACCCCACCGTCAAGGTCGACCCCTTCACCGGCGAGAAGACCTCACAGTCGAACTTCGTCAAGGTCCTCGACAACATCGGCCGCCATATCAATGTCGGCGTGGAAGTCGACATCAAGCACATCTTCTTCGCCCGTCTGGGTTACAGCTACCGCCAGATGGCTGAGATGCGTGCCGCCGAAGTGCTCAACCTCTCGGGATTTTCCTATGGTATAGGTGTGCGCGTCCAAGGGTTCGAACTCTGCTACTCGCGCAACAACTATCACCTGATGCAAGCACCCAACTTCATCTCCATCACCACCGATATCGACAGGTTCTTCCGATAGTCAATGCCTCGTCTGGTCATCAGCCCGCAGTACAACCCGTACCTCAATATCGCCGTCGAGAATTACCTGCTTTCGCAGCCCGTCGACGGGGAGGTGACTTTCTACCTGTGGCAGAACCGCCGCACGGTGGTTATCGGACAGAACCAGAACCCATACGCCGAGTGCGATGTCGCCCTGCTGGAGCAGGAGGGAGGCTATGTCATGCGTCGCCGCACAGGGGGAGGAGCCGTCTATCACGACCTCGGCAATATCAACTTCTCCTTCATTGTCGCCAACGACCTCTACGACCTCCGGCGGCAGTTCTCCGTCATCCAGCGCGCCGTGGAAAGCTATGGCCTGCATACCGAGCTATCGGGTAGGAATGATATTCTGGTAGAATGTCCTATACAAACCAGCGCCAGCCACTCCTCCCCTAAGTTAGGAAGAGAAATGCCAGTGGCATTTCGGGCAGAGCCCTGTGCGCAAGAAGGGCAGAGGAGTGTGTCTTTCAGAAAGTTCTCGGGCAACGCCTTCAGCAAAGGACAGCGGCAGCGCCTGCACCATGGCACCATCCTCATCCGTACAGACGTGGCCGACCTGCAGCGCTACCTCCGTGTGCGTCCTGCCAAGTTGCAGAAGCACGGCGTGGCATCTGTGCAGAGCCGCGTCGTCAACCTCTCTGAGCTGGTGCCCGGCATCACGGCGCAGAACATTGTCCCGCACCTGGTAGACGCATTCACAATGGAATACGGCGCTCCCGTGGAAACCATTCCTTTCAACGACATCGCCAACCGCGCCGAGGTGAAGGATCTCGCCGCTCAGTTTGCCAGCCCTGACTGGAAGTATGGCCGCTGGCGGAATTTTGAGGCCCAGCGCTCGGCGCAGTTCGAGTGGGGCGGGGTGGACCTTGCTGTAGAGATCGACGAGCCGACTGCCACCATCACGCATGTCGACATCGCCACCGACAGCCTCGACACCTCCGTCATCGACCACGTGCGTGAGCTCCTCACAGGCGCCTCCACCCTCACACCTCCCCCCATCCCTGACAATTTGTCCGACGCCGAGAAAGACATCGTCCACGACATCCTCTCCCTTGTCTATTGACCGCGGCAGCCAACTCCTCCCCTAAGTTAGGGGAGGTGGTCCGAAGGACCGGAGGAGTGTGTCTACTTTTTCTTCCTGCCACAATGTCACCCCTTCCCCCTTTGGTGCGGAACTTGATGAGGTGTAGGGCAATAAAACAGATTGCATTATGAACCTCAACAACTTTACCATCAAATCGCAAGAAGCCGTGCAGAAGGCACAGGAGATAGCCATCGCGCGGCAGCATCAAGCCATCGAGACGGCGCATCTGATGAAAGGAGTCCTCAGCGTGGATGAGAATGTGACGCCCTTCCTGCTGAAGAAGTCGGAAGTCAACATCCCGCGCCTTACACAGCAGGTGGATGCCGTCATCGACCGTCTGCCACGCGTCAGCGGCGGTAGTCAATATCTCTCCAACGATGCCAATCAGGCCCTTGTCAAAGCTTCGCAGCTGGCCACCGAGATGGGCGACGAGTTTGTCTCTATCGAGCACATGCTCCTCGGCCTCCTCGCCGGACGTGATGAAATCTCCCGCATCCTCAAGGATGCAGGAGTCTCAGAGAAAGGGCTCCGTGCCGCCATCGCCGACCTGCGCAAAGGCAGCAAGGTGAACAGCCAGAGCGCCGAAGACTCCTTCAACGCCCTCAACAAGTACGCCAAGAACCTCAACCAGCTGGCCCAGGCGGGCAAGCTGGACCCCGTCATCGGGCGTGACGACGAGATACGGCGTGTGCTGCAAATCCTTTCACGCCGTACAAAGAACAATCCTATCCTCATCGGTGAACCCGGCGTGGGCAAGACGGCCATCGCCGAAGGCCTCGCACACCGTATTGTCAGCGGGGATGTGCCTGAGAACCTCAAAAGCAAGACTATCTACAGCCTTGATATGGGTGCACTTATCGCCGGCGCCAAGTACAAGGGAGAATTCGAGGAGAGACTGAAAAGTGTCATCCGCGAGATTAACGAAGCCGATGGCGAGATTATCCTCTTCATCGATGAAATACACACCCTCGTGGGTGCCGGAGGGGGAGAGGGCGCCATGGACGCCGCCAACATCCTCAAGCCTGCCCTCGCCCGTGGCGAACTGCGCGCCATAGGAGCCACCACCCTTGCCGAATACCAGAAATACTTTGAGAAGGACAAGGCTCTCGAACGCCGTTTCCAAAGTGTCCTGATTGACGAACCCGACGTGAACGACACTATCTCCATCCTCCGTGGCCTGAAAGAACGCTACGAAGTGCATCACAAGGTTCGTATCAAGGACGAGGCCATTATCGCTGCCGCCGAGCTGTCGAACCGCTATATCTCGGACCGTTTCCTTCCCGACAAGGCCATCGACCTCATCGACGAGGCGGCAGCCAAACTGCGGTTGGAGATAGACTCTGTCCCCGAAGAACTTGACGAGATAGAACGTCGTATCCGCCAGCTGGAAATCGAACGTGAAGCCATCAAGCGCGAGAACGACACCGACAAGCTCGCACAGCTGGGCAAAGAGATTTCCGAACTCAGCGAACAGCGCAACCAGATGAAAGCCCGCTGGCAGAGCGAGAAGACCATCGTCGAGAACATCCAGACGGAGGTCAAGAATATTGAGTCGTATAAGTTCCAGGCCGAACAGGCGGAACGTGCAGGCGACTATGGACGTGTGGCCGAACTCCGTTACGGCCGCATCAAGGAGGCCGAGAAACATGTGGCCGACCTCAAGCTGCAGTTGAAACAGATGCAGGCCGACAATGCCATGATCAACGAGGAGGTCGACTCGGAGCAGATTGCCGAGGTGGTCTCCAAATGGACCGGCATCCCCGTCACCCGGATGCTGCAGAGTGAGCGCGAGCGGCTGCTGCACCTTGAAGACGAACTGCACAAGCGTGTGGTGGGACAGGATGAGGCCATCAGCACCATCGCCAACGCCATCCGCCGCAGCCGAACAGGCCTGTCCGACGGCCG
The DNA here is from genome assembly GCA_905234665.1 of uncultured Bacteroidales bacterium. Lineage (GTDB taxonomy): Bacteria > Bacteroidota > Bacteroidia > Bacteroidales > P3 > Colimorpha. Next base: position 14,654 of record CAJOIV010000020.1, read on the forward strand.
CCGCCCCATCGGCTCGTTCCTCTTCCTCGGCACCACGGGTGTCGGCAAGACCGAACTGGCCCGCGCCCTCGCCGAGGTGATGTTCGACGATGAGGACATGATGGTGCGTATCGATATGTCTGAATACCAAGAGAGGCACAGCGTCTCGCGTCTTATCGGCGCACCCCCGGGATATGTGGGCTACGATGAGAGCGGCCAACTCACCGAGGCTGTCCGCCGCAAGCCCTACAGCATCGTCCTTTTCGACGAGATTGAAAAGGCTCACCCCGATGTCTTCAACACCCTCCTGCAAGTGCTGGAGGACGGCCGACTGACTGACAACAAGGGCCGTACGGCCGACTTCAAGAACACCGTCATCATCATGACCTCGAACATGGGCTCCGACGTGATACGTGAGCATCTCGAAGGGGGTTCCGTCAGCGAGTACGAGATTGAAGAGACCAAGAAGGCCGTCCTCGAACTCCTCAAACAGCAGGTGCGCCCAGAGTTCATCAACCGTATCGACGAGATTGTGATGTTCCGTCCGCTCACCAAGAGCCAGATACGCTCGGTGGTCAAGATACAGCTGGCCAATGCTGCCAAGATGCTTGAAAAGAACGAGATTCTCATCTCCGCCACCGACGAGGCCATCGACCACCTGGCCGACATAGGCTACAACCCCGCCATGGGTGCCCGTCCCGTGAAGCGTGTCATCCAGCGCGAGATCCTCAACGAACTCTCCCGCGAGATACTGGAGGAGAAAATCAAGACCAACGACACCATCATCATCGACGTCATCGACGGCCAGTTCGTCTTCTATAACCCCGTTCAAGCGAATGAAAGCAATAACTGACATCTTCAGTCTTTGCTTTCATGAGCGCCCAGGGGTCTACGCAGTAAATCCGCAGAAATAAACTCCTCACCTCAAAATCCCACTCACCTCTGGCATGTTTCCCGCCAGAGGTGAGTTTTTTTTTGCCATGTCGGAAAAAGTGCGTATCTTTGCAGATTGAAAAACACAGCAAAAAACGCCATGAGTACACAAGCAATGACAAAACTGATAGCCGATTACTTCAAGACGCAACCCGTCGTAAAGGCTTGGCTCTTCGGCTCGTTCGCCCGCGGCGAGGAAACGCCCGAAAGTGATGTGGACATACTGGTGGAGTTCGACCACAGGCAACCCATAGGACTGCTGCGCTATGCCGGAATGTGGCGTGAGATAGAGGAGCGTATCGGCCGCAAAGTCGATTTGGTAGAAGAAGGCACTTTGATGCCTTTCGCCGTGGAAAGTGCCAATCGCGACAAACAATTGATTTATGAGAGAGCATAGTAGAGACATTGAACGCCTGCGGCATATTGCCGGTAGCATCACCCATATCGAGGATTATCTCCGCGGCAAAAGTTTTGAGCAAATGCAAGAGGATGTGATGTGCTACCACGCCGTGGTGTACAACATTATGATTATTGGCGAGGCAGCTAACATGCTGACCATGGAATTTCGCGAGAGCCATCCGGAGGTTCCGTGGCGGCAGATTATCGACATGCGCAACGTGCTTGTGCATGGCTACTACAACACCAGTCCGCTGTTCGTTTGGGAGACCTATACCAACGACCTGCCGTTCCTGAAAGAACAGATGGAAAGGTTTATTGATGAACTTTCAAAGGAAGAATAATCTCGTGCTATGGTGGAATGTCCATAACTTTAACAGCGAGCGCGTCCTGAACCGTAAGATTCAGGACGCACTTTTTGTATCTTTCCTTGGGCAATAAAAACCCTTAGCGCCCGTTACAGAAACATGAAGAAGACACTGCTGGCAATTGTCCCTCTCTTAGCTGCGGCCTGTTCGGCACCTGCCCCAGAACCCTACGGACCTGTCCCATCCGCTGCCCAGCTGGCCTGGCAGCGGATGGAGATTAACATGTTCTGCCACTTCGGCCCCAACACCTTCACGGGAGCCGAGTGGGGCGACGGGAAGGAACGAGAGGAAGTGTTCTCTCCCACTGCATTGGACTGCAGCCAGTGGGCCGACGTGGCAGCACAGGCCGGTATGGGAGGCATCATCCTTACCGCCAAACATCATGACGGGTTCTGTCTCTGGCCCTCGGCGTATAGTACCCACACTGTGGCGCAGAGCCCCTGGCGAGATGGTAGGGGTGACGTGCTGCGTGAATTTACAGATGCCTGCCGTGAGCGAGGTCTGAAAGCCGGCGTATATATCTCGCCTTGGGACCGCAATCATCCCACCTATGGCACACAAGAGTACAACACCCTTTTCGCCAACACACTCCGGGAGGTACACACGACCTATGGCCCTTTCTTCGAGCAGTGGTTCGATGGCGCCTGTGGCGAGGGCCCCAACGGGAAGCGGCAGCAGTACGACTGGCCCTTGTTCGAGGGGACCGTTACGGGTGTTAACCCGCACTGCGTCATGTTCAGCGATGTCGGCCCCGGATGCCGTTGGGTGGGCAATGAAGAGGGACATGCCGGCGAGACCAACTGGAGCCGGTTGCATGTGTCTGAAGGACAGAGGACCACGGAAAAAGGTGGTAGCGGCGACATCGATGGCGACCAATGGATACCCGCCGAGGTGGACGTCAGTATCCGTCCAGGATGGTTCTGGCACGCCGACGAGCATCCCAAGACAGTTGCCGAGCTGATGGAGATATACTACAACAGCGTGGGACGCAACGGATTGCTGTTGCTCAACGTGCCGCCCGACAGCCGTGGACGCATCTCTGCCGAAGACAGTTCCGTCCTGATGGCTTTCCGGGCCGAAAGAGACCGTATCTTCGGTCACGACCTGGCGCAGGGTGCAACTATCAAAGCCTATTTGGGGGATGGTGTGTGGACTGAAGCGCGGAGCCTCTATCCAACTGAAAACCTTACAGACACGGCATACCACTCCTTCTGGATGTTGAAATCGAAAGACACCAGTGACATCACTCTTGAAATACAACTCCCGGAAGAACGCGAGATAGACATTGTTGTTCTTCAGGAATACATCCCTTTAGGCCAGCGGGTCGCGAAATTCAGCATAAGCTACTCGTTTGGAGACAACAAAGGCGGTTCCTGGATTGCCAGTGGCACCACTATAGGATATAAACGTATCATCCGTTTGCCACACCCGATACGTACAAGGACGCTGTATCTCAATATCGAGAGCGCGCTTGCCCCTCCAATACTGAACAGGGTGGCACTCTATCGTTCCTGAAGGGACAATTCCCCGTCGGCATAGACGGCGTAATTGCGATGGATGAGCCAGTCGCCGACGTTGCAGTAGGTGGCGGTGACGCCTTCGGGAGTGCTGATTTCCTTCACGAGGGGGGTGTGGCGGTGCCCGAAGACGCAGTAGTCGAAATGATCCTTCATCATGCGCTCTTTGCAATAGAGAATGATGCCTTCGTTGTCATCGCCTTGGAATTCGAGGATTTCGGGCTTTTTGCGCAGCTTGCCACTACGGTGCTTCTGGCTCCAGCGGGCGGCAATGCCGAAAGTCATCCATTCCGGCAGGATGGAGAAGAGACGCTGATTGACACGGTTCCGGAATATCCATCGGAGGATGTCGTAGGTCCTGTCAAGGTGTCCAAGGCCGTCGCCGTGGCCTACAAGGAATCTCTTCCCGTCGAATACCATCACTTCGGGTTCGTCGTGCATGACGATGCCCATTTCCTTTTGAAGGTAGTCGAACATCCACATGTCGTGGTTGCCCACGAAGAAGTGCATCTCGATGCCCGCGTCGGACATCTGCGCCATGCGTCCCAGCAGACGGGTGTAGCCCTTGGGCACGACGTGGCGGTAGGTGAACCAAAAGTCGAACATATCGCCAAGGAAGACCACCTTTGCGGCCTTCGGGGCGATGTCGTCCAATAGTTGGCAGAGCGCCTTCTCACGCTCCAGCGTGTCGGCTCCTGCACCTAGATGGGCGTCGGTGATGAAGTATAGCCCTTTATCTTGCATAATGGTAACGGAGTCTCTCCACCTCATTCTTGAAGTTGAGGGTGTGTGGGTTTTCCGGCAAGGCCTCCTCCAGACCCTCCAACACATAGTCGTAAATCTCGAAACTGTTCTCTGGGTCAATGAGGGGGTGGTTGTTGAAGGGTTTGTAGAGGGCTATGAGCGTGGCGAGGGAACCGAGGTTGTCCTCGATGAAACCCACCACATATTTCTGCTGCTGAGTGAAGATGCTCAGGTAGATGGAATCAGTATGGTTGTGGGCCTCGTCGAACTCCTGCTGGGAGATTTTGCCTGCATCGAGCAGTTGACAGTTGCTTTCGTCCAACGCCACGAGTCCACGCAACTCGCGGTTGCAGCCATTGGTGTAGTCTTGCAACTGCCAGAGAAGCTGGCTGTCGTGTCCGCCCTGGAGATGATAGGAGCGCGACAGACTGTCGTAGACGCCCGTGAGGGTGATTTTCTCTCCCATGTCGGGCAGCAGCACGATATAGTCCTGGTCGCTGACATGGACGTTGTAGAAGGTCTTGTAGGGCATGGCGTAGCGGAAGGAGAAATGGCCTTTCTTGTCGAGGGTGATGGAGTCGAGGAAGAGTCGCGCCTCGGGGGTCATCTCCTCGATGAAGATGACTTTGCCTGCGCCGTTCTCAAGCGTGCCCTCGATGATGATGTCGTCCTTGCTGCCGCAGGACTGAAGTAGAAGTAAGAGGTAAGAACTAAGAACTAAGAAGGGGAGGAGTCTTTTCATGATTAGGAATGAGGAATTAGGAATTAGGAATTGGCTTGAAGAAGCAGATCGAGGAGGGTGATGGCGGCCATGGCCTCGACGATGACGGGGAGGCGCGTGATGTGGCTCCTATCGTGACGGCCGCCGGGAACTACCTGCTTGAGGTTGCCCTCCATGTCGCGGCAGAGCATCCCGTCGGGGTCCGTCACAGGCGGGTGGAAACCCACATGGAACACCACAGGCATGCCGTTGCTGATACCGCCCTGTACGCCACCGCAGTGGTTGGTGGCGGTGAGGGTGGGACCCTTGCCATGGGGTGTCCAGGCGTCGGCCCAGACATCAATGTTGTCATTCCCGGCATCGCCCATTGTGAATGACACTGCCGAAGGAATGGAGAGCATGGCATAGGCCAGCCGGGCGTTGAGACGGTCGAACACAGGTTCCCCCACACCTGCGGGGAGCCCTATTGCGGTGCATGAGACGCTGCTTGCATCAAAGGTTGAGGTGATGCTTATTCCTTTCTGTGATAGAATCTGTTTGGCGACAGCGCCTGCCACCACTCGTGCCACTGTCTCGCGACCTGAGGCACGGCCGCCGCCGCGATGGTCGCGGTGACCGTATTTCGATTCGTAGGTATAGTCGGCGTGTCCTGGCCGGCATAGTCCGCGCAAGGCGTCGTAGTCCTGAGGGCGGCAGTCTTCATTGCGCACAAGGAACGCCAACGGGGTGCCGAGTGTATGGCCTTCGAAAAGTCCGCTGAGCCATTCTACATGGTCGGCCTCGCGGCGGGAAGTGGTATCGGGCGAATCACCACGTCGGCGGAGCAGCTCGCTGTCCACCAAGTTCATGTCCAGGAATAAACCGGCGGGACAGCCGTCGATGATGCCACCGATGGCTGCCCCGTGTGATTCGCCGAATGTTGTCAAGCGGAACAGCGTGCCGAAACTATTCATATTTGTCTGTATGGCGCTGTGTTATTTGCGCTTCACCACCTCTAAGAGTTCCACTTCGAAGATGAGTGTACTACCCGGGGGAATGGAGCCTACAGCTTGCTCGCCATAGCCAAGGTCGTAGGGGATGTAGAGCATATACTTCGAGCCTTCCTCCATCAACTGCAGGCCTTCGGTCCAGCCGGGGATGACTTCGTTGAGGTTGAACTCGATGGGTTCGCCGCGGTCCACGCTGCTGTCGAACTTGGTGCCGTCAATAAGGGTGCCGGTGTAGTGCACCTTCACACGTTCGTTTGCTTTGGGTTTACGGCCTGTACCTTTCTTGATGATTTTGTACTGAAGGCCGCTTTTGGTGGTGTAGACCGACTTGTTGAGGGCATTCTCGGTAAGGAACTTCTTGCCTTTGGCGATGTTCTCGTCCTTGCCTGCCATCATTTTCTCCTGGTCGGCGCGCTGGCGTCTCTCAAACTCCTGCTGGAATCGGGTGAGCAGGGGGCGCATCATCTCGGCAGACCAGGTGTTCTGGCCTTTGTAGCAGTCGAGCATCGATTGTGCAGCAGCGGCGGCGTTTATGCCAAGTTTCTGCTGCAGCCAGCTCTGATAGATGTCCTTGCCGATGGCGTAGGAGGCCGAGTCGTTGAAGTCTTTCAGCTCCACGGGACGGTAGAGGTCTTGGCGTTGTTGGAACTCTTCATAGGCCCGGACGCTCTCGTCGAGGGCAGCTTTGGTCTTCTCATAAAGGTCGGCTTTCTGCTTCAGCAGGTTGTAGTCGGATTCACTCATGGTCACCTTACCTTTCTTGATGGTGACTTCCTGCGCCGTGGCGGCAAATCCAAGGGCCAATACGGCAAGGGTGAGGATAATTTTCTTCATGTCTCTAATGATGTCTATTTACAGACAACTCCCACAAATGCATGGCACTTGTGGGAAGTTGCTTGTTCTGGTTTGATTATTTGTATTCTTTCGGGGCAACGCCATCCAGGATTTCCTTGCCACAGATGGCGAGAGCCAGCATTTCGTTTTCGCCCTTATAAATCTTCACGGGGGCGATCCAACCGATGCGGTCGATAATCATCTGCATCCAGGGCTTGCTGTATGCAATGCCACCAGTGAGGAGGATGGCATCGACCTTACCGTTGACCACAGCAGCGAGGCGGCTGATTTCGAGCGACACCTGATAGGTGAAGGCTTCGACGAGGAGCTGGCACTTGGCATCGCCGGCGAGGGCTTTCTTCTCCACCTCGTAGGCGTCGTTGGTGCCCAGATAGGCAACGAAACCACCTTCGGCGGTGACCATCTTCTTGAGCTGGGCCTCGGTGTACTTGCCGCTGCAGGCTACCTCGATGAGTTTGCTGGCGTTGATGCTGCCGCAACGGGTGGGAGAGAAGGCTCCGAGACCACAGAGGGCACGGTTCACCTCAACGACACGACCATGATTGTGGATACCCACACTCACGCCGCCGCCCATGTGGGCGATGATGAGGTTGAGGTCTTCATAGTGCTTGCCGAGTTCGCGGGCGTACAGCTTGGCGGTCATCTTCTGGTTGAGGCAGTGCCAGATGACACCTTCGCGCGACGGGTCGAGGTCGAACACGGGGTGGCCACTGATTTTTGCGTACTCGGGACGCTCGTCCACAATGCCGGGATCGGCGATATATGCACAATCGAGGCCAATCTCACGGGCAATGGCATCGCTGATGAGTGCGCCGAGGTTGCAGGCATGCTTGCCCTGAATACCGGCGTGGCATTCCTCCTTCATCAGTTCGTTCACTTGGTAGCAGCCGCTCTCGCAGGGGCGAGTGAGGCCACCGCGGCCCATGACGACGGCAATATCGTCGGTGCTCACGCCATGGCGCTTCACCATGTCGAGGATTTTGTCCTTACGATAGTCGAATTGGTCGGCCACTTCGTGGAACTGCTGGATTTCTTCGATGGGATGTGAGAGGTTCTCGGTGAATACTTCGGTCTCGCCGTCATAGATGGCAGCCTTTGTCGAGGTTGCTCCCGGGTTGATGACTAAGGTATACTTCTTGGTGCTCATTGTGTGTATTGTTATGTTTGTTTGTCCTTTTGTTTTTCAGGGTGCAAAGATAAGAAATATTCTTGAATAATCGGGACTTTCTTTCTTTTTTTAACAAAATAATTTTCCCTGTGCGCTTGTATCAATAGTGTCGACTCCGTTTCAGAAGAAAGGGGAGTAGCACTTGTTCAACACCTTGGCTTACGTTTACGGTCTGGTAGTCGATGCGGTACTGTATGGCTATGCGCTTTATCTCGGCAGTGCGCCGTGCCATCTCTTTGCGGTAACTATCGGCCACTTCCAAGGGATTTACCTTCAGTCTATGTCCTGTCTCAAGGTCGATGAACTCTGTGGGGCGTGCCGGGTAGTCAAACCCCACTTCGTGCCCGTGGTGCAGAGTGTGGAACAGGAGCACCTCATGCTTACAGTGGCGCAGGTGACGCAGGGCGTCGAAGAGAGGGTCGTCCTCCTCGGGACGCACCAAGGCATCGGTGAATAGCACCACCAGCGACCGCCTATGCAAAGCCTCGGCGGTCAGGTGCAGGGCTTCGACTATCGAAGTGCCCCTTTGCGCGGCTTCCTTGCGGTCTCCAGGCATGGGTTGCAGTAATTCCTTCTCAAGGAGTTGAAGAATGTATTGCTGATGTGTCCGGCTGCTGCGACAAGGAGTCTGTTGGTCGATACCCTCACTCAGCAACGACAGGCCAAATGCATCTCTTTGGCGCACCAGCAATTCGCTGATGACGGCAGATGCATAGCATGCGAAGGTCAACTTGTTGGGATGGTCGATGTCGCCTTGCCCTTCAGTGGGCAGGAACATCGAACTGCTGTGGTCTACCACCAGTTGGCAGCGAAGATTGGTCTCCTCCTCGAAGCGTTTGACGAAGAGCTTGTCGGTACGGGCATAGAGTTTCCAGTCGATGCTCTTGGTCGGCTCGCCTGTGGTGTATTGCCGATGCTCGGCGAACTCTACAGAGAAACCGTGAAAAGGACTTCTATGCATGCCTGTGATGAATCCCTCCACCACTTGGCGTGCATAGAAGTCTAACGACTTGTATTTCTCTATTCCCTCAAACAAGGTGTGAGTCTTTCTGGCTTACAGAAGGGCGTTGAGCTTATCGGTGAGGCTGCTCTTGGGCACAGCTCCCACGCTCTTGTCCTTCAGCTCGCCGTTCTTGAAGAAGAGGACGGTGGGGACGTTACGGATGCGGAAGCGGGAGGTGATGTCGGTGCATTCCTCGACGTCGGCTTTGCCGACAGCCACGCGGCCTTCATACTCATTGGCGATTTCGTCCACTACGGGGGCGAGTTGCTTGCAAGGCCCACACCAAGTGGCGCCGAAGTCGACCATGACTACAGGGTTGTTTTTGAGAATCTCATCGAAGTTCTCGTTGGTGATATTCAGTTCCATGACTAATGTGTTTTTTGTTTTGTTCAGGATGCAAAGATACACAAAAAACGGCACATAGCGCAAGACGGTGGCGGAAAAATGGAGACAAACAATGAGCCGTATTGTTAATAGTGTTAGCGACAGCTCATTGCAGGATAATAAAAAAAATATTTCTCAAGGAAAGCACTTTTTTTTCATTATGTGCGAAAAAATGTGTACTTTTGCACCCGATTTCAACGCAATGGAATCGGGTCCCTTAGCTCAGTCGGTTAGAGCAGCTGACTCATAATCAGCGGGTCCTTGGTTCGAACCCAAGAGGGACCACAAGTAATGCTTGAGTGCTTGAATGCGAGAATATTTAAGTATTCAAGCATTTATGCATAAGAACATCGGGACACTATTAACATTAAAATATCAAACAATATGAATATCGATTGGCAAAACCTCCCGTTTGGTTACGTGAAAACGGATTACAACGTACGCTGCTACTACCGCAACGGCCAGTGGGGCGAGATTGAAGTCTCCTCCGATGAGAACATCAACATCCACATGGCTGCCTCCAGCCTGCACTACGGCCAGGAAGCCTTTGAGGGCCTCAAGGCTTACCGCTGCAAAGATGGCAAGATCCGCATCTTCCGTCCCGAAGCCAACGCCGAGCGTCTGCAGAGCACCTGCCGCGGCATCATGATGCCCGAGCTCTCCACCGAGAAGTTCGTCGAGATGTGCAAGCGGGTCATCAAGCTGAACGAGAAATACATTCCTCCCTACGGCACCGGCGCCAGCCTCTACCTGCGTCCCCTGCTCATCGGTACTGGCATCACCGTGGGTGTGAAACCCGCCGACGAGTATCTCTTCCTCATCTTCGTCACCCCCGTGGGACCCTACTTCAAGGGCGGTTTCAAGGCCAACCCCTATGTCATCACCCGCAAGTACGACCGCAGTGCTCCTCTCGGCACAGGTATCTATAAGGTCGGTGGCAACTACGCCGCTTCCCTCAAGGCCCACACCGAGGCTTGCCACGGTGGCCAGTACGCCTGCGAGTTCTATCTCGACGCCAAGGAGAAAAAGTATGTCGACGAGGCCGGCGCTGCCAACTTCTTCGGCATTAAGGACGGTGCTTACATCACCCCGAAGAGCACTTCCATCCTGCCCTCCATCACCAACAAGAGCCTCATGCAACTCGCCGAGGATATGGGCATGAAGGTCGAGCGTCGTCCCATCGATGTCGAGGAGCTCTCCACCTTCCAGGAGGCCGGTGCCTGCGGTACCGCCGCCGTCATCAGCCCCATCGAGCGTCTCGACGACCCCGAGACAGGCAAGAGCTATGTCTTCGGCAAGGAGCCCGGTCCCTACAGCACCAAGCTCTACAACGCCCTCCGTGCCATCCAGCTCGGCGAGGCAGAGGACAAGCACAACTGGAACACCATTATGGACTAATGCGAGTCCGCGATGGTGCTATATTAGCCACTAGTTGAGATTACCATATCTCTTTGAGGGACGGCCGCACGGCCGTCCCTCTGTTCTTTCTCTGTCTCTGGGAATTTGGCAACAATATTCCCCTCAGTGACTCATACCGCCGACTTTTGCTGAGTGATAGTTGTGTAAGCGGGATGAAGCAGAGAGGGGAGGTTACTATCTTTCAAACACCCGAAGGATTTTCATTTTTGTCTCCCCGGCATTGCCGCTATAGGGGTGTTCGCGGAGGGGGAGGTTGAAGCGTGTCATGCCCTTTAGGACGGTCTGGGGATGGGTGAACTCGCGGAATCCCCATTCGCCGTGGTAGGCCCCCATGCCGGAATGGCCCGTGCCGTTGAAGGGGACGCCCTTTACCATCATGTGGATGCATACCTCGTTGATGCAGCCACCGCCGTACTGCTGGGTGCGCATGACGCGGTTGGCCCACTTCATGTTGCTGGTGAAGAGGTACATGGCCAGTGGATGCTCACGGTCGGCAATGGTCTCCATGAGAGCGTCAACCTCCGCGTCCTTGAAGGGCACGATGGGCAGCAGCGGACAGAACAGTTCGTGCTGCACGATATGCTCGTTGATGTCCACAGGGTAGATGAGGGTGGGGGAGTAACGGCGCGTCTCACGGTCGCCCGTGCCGCCGAAAAGGATGCGGGCGCGGTACTCGTCGGCCAGGGCAGCGCACTTGTCGTAGGCCGCGTTGGTGATGAGTTTGGGGTATTCGGGATTGTTCTCGGCATGTTCGCCAATCTGGGACACGAAAGCCTTCTTCAGCTCCTCGATGAAAGGCTCCGCCACTTCCTCGGCTACGGCTATCTGGTTGATGTTGATGCAGATCTGTCCGGCATTGCAGAGCTTGAAGAAGGCAATCTTCCGCGCGGCGTCTTTCAGGTCGGCGTCTTTGCGTACGACGCACCAGTTGCCCGTCTCGCCGCCGAGTTCCAACGCCACGGAGGTGAGGTTCTTGGCGGCTTCCGTCAGCACGTGTTTCCCCACGGCCGGCGAGCCGGTGTAGAAAATCTTGTCGAACCGCTGTGCAAGACAGAGGTCGGCGATGTCGTGGCCGCCGTCGATGAGGGTCACGTATTCCGGCGGGAACACCTCGGAAAAGAACTTTTTCAGCACCGCGGTGCTGGCGGCGGACTTGCTGCTCGACTTGATGACGACGGTGTTTCCTCCGGCCATGGCTGCCGCCACCACGCCGATGGTGAGCAGTATGGGGAAGTTGAAGGGGCTGATGACCAGCGACACGCCATAGGGCATCTTGTAGACCTTGGTGACCATGCTGGGGAAGCACATCAGGCCGCTGAAGTGGCATTCGGGACGAGCCCAGCGGCGCAGGCCGCAGATCATCTCGTTGATTTCGACAATGATGGGGCCGACATCGCAGAGGTATGCCTCCACGCGGCTGCGTCCCAGGTCTTCGGCCAGGGCGTCCTCAAACTCTTTCTCGTGGGCGATGACCGCGGCTTTCAGCCGTTTGAGTTGCTTGATGCGCCAGCCGACGGGGAGGGTCGTCCCGGAACGGAAGAACCTGCGCTGTGACGCGACGATGTCGCGGATTTCGCTTTCGGTGAATCCCGAAGCGTTCTGGGTGTCACTGCTGGTGACGGCGTCGAGGATTTGTTTTATCTCGTCGTTGGTGAGTGTTACGGGCGCCGAGTAGTTGATAGAGTCGGCGGCAATCATCGGGATGAGTTCCTCGTGGTCGCAGGCGCGCACAGGAGACTCTATCTTGTCCATGCCGCATTGTGCCATCAGTTTCCGGATGGCTTCCAGAAAGTCTTCCACCCCGCAATACTTTGCCAACATGGCGTACTTCTCCTGGCAAGCCTCTTTCTGGAACTCCAACACGGGCAAGAGCATCAGCGAGATGGCCTGTCCGTGTGGGAGATGGTATTTTGCGCCGATGCTGTGGGCGAAGGCATGGACGTAGCCCGCCAGCTGGGTGTTGATGGCGTTGCCACCGTACATGGCTGCGCGGCACAGGCCTAAGCGGGCCTCGATGTTGCCCGGCTCATTGATGACGGTGGGCAGGTGTTGCAGGATGAGGCGCACGCCTTCCAGGGAGAGGTGCATATCCTCCTCGTCGACATCCACGTCGCTCACAGCCCCCTCGATGCAGTGGCTGAGGGCGTCGATTCCGCAGGCGGTGGTCACTTGCTGTGGGGCATTGATGGTGAGTTCGCTGTCGAGCACCACATGGGTTATGTTGAGACCAATCAGCACTGTGGAACTTTTCACTCCGTGGTCGTTTGTCACCACGGCGCCCACGGTCATTTCGGCACCCGTGCCGGCTGTGGAGGGCACATTGATGATGGGGAGCGACCCGCCCGGCACGGGCAGGAACTTCAGCAGCAGGGCCTTGACAGGCAGGTGGGGCATCTTCACGCTGGCGGCAATCATCTTGCAGGAGTCCATGACAGAGCCGCCGCCGAGGGCGACGATACAGTCGGCCCCGCATTCTTGTACGGCCTTTCTTCCCGCCTCGATGATGGCGATGGTGGGCTCCGAGTTGATGTCGGCGAAGAGGGTATAGTCTATCCCCGCAGCCTCCAGCGACTCGATGATGGCCTGCTCATAGCCGAGCTGCGACAACGTCTTGTCTGTAACCAGCAGCACATGCTTGTAGTCGCTTGTGCGGCAGATTTCGCCCACCTGTCTGCGTGCTCCGTGACCTTCCGTCACCTCCGGCTCCGGCAGTGGAATGGCGTGAATGACCTTCCCTGGCAGTCGGTGAATTTGTTTTCTTAATCGATAGGTGTTCATGGTGTGTTGTATTTTTCTCTAGTTCCCCTAGTACTACTAGTTCTACTAGTCTCACTAGTGCTACTAGTATTTCTAGTCCCACTAGTTCATTCCTAGTCGTTTCTTCAGTTCTTCATTCTCGGCTTTCAGCCGATGGTTTTCTTCCTCTAGATCGCGGAGGCGGCGGTCGACGCCTTCGCGGTAGCCTGTACGGGCGGCGTGCATCCTTTCCTTGATGCCGCCCTCCTCGATGAAGCGTTTTTCGAGGTGTTTCAGGTAGCCGTCGAACATCTTGTCGGTGATATGGCAAAGCGTGAGGGCCATGTTGCAGAACTCCTCGGCGGAGAGTGTCGCCGCGAGGGGCTGGAAAGCCTCCCAGGTGTTGTTGTTACGGCAGAAGTCGACCATCTTGTCGAAGCGGGGATGGTCAGTTTTCCATATCGGGAGTTTGTTCCTTTTCAGGTAGTCTTCATAATCCTCGCGCAGTTCCTGAAAACTGGACCTGCCCACGTTCACCAGTCTCACCTCCATCTCGCTGCTTGTCAGCCCGTCTTCGCAGCCCTCCACGATATTCTGCTTGCCACAGCGGGCGGCCATATTCATCTGGTCCACGCGGCGGTCGCCGTATGGCGGAAGGAACCGCTTGCAGAACACATCCGTCAGCAGCACCAGCACCTCCGCCTTCTGGTAGACATGCAACTCCCGATAGTTCGCCACCTTCCCGAAAATTGTCTTTGTCGTCTGTGTCATGGTGTTTACCATTGATTTCTTGCAGTTGCCCTTTCGGCCATTAATGAACGATATTGTTTTTTATCTCGCTTGGCATTGTTTATGGCTCGGTCATAAGCCTCTGCTCCTTCTAAATCATAGTACATATCCCAACTGACGTCACCAAAGTCATCTCCAGAAAATGTTGTATCAATAAGCGTCTTATATACCCGTGGCCTTTCGTAGTGGAATTCAGCAATAACACCCTTCATCTCTCCAGGCAAGAATGATTTTATTTTTTCTCTTAGTGTCATGGGGATGCCCCAGATTGCTTCAGCAATACTTCCTGTTATGGCTCCCAAAGTGTCAGCATCGCCACCAAGACTGACCGCCATGCGGACAGCATCTTCAAAACATGTAGCCATGCTGATTATTTTCAATGCCACAGGTACTGTACCTTGACATGTCTCATCGAACTTGTTCAATACAGATGACTTTGGCATGTTGATATTATAGCCAGAGAATTCGATGCACTCATTGATTATCTCGTCAATATGTCTGGGTGCATTCTGGTAAATGTAACGGTTAAATTCCATTGCCCTGTATATGGCTAAAGCAACAGTCTGTGCACCTTTTATGCCTTCTTCGTGATTGTGCGATGGCATGGCTGTGGCGGCAGCGGCTTCAAGTACCTGTTCTTTCGTCTCATACCAATAAGCTACAGGACTTACGCGCATGGCAGCACCATTTCCATAACTCCCGTAAGGTTTGGGACATTCACTCATCACCCATTGGGCAAAACGTCCCCCATAGCCACCCATGGGGTGGGGATAACGTCGACACCAGTCATGGATATATTTACCATAATCATTCGAACCGCTTAACAATGCATCGGCAACTGCCACTGTACAGATGGTATCGTCCGTGAAACAGTTTTTCTCCGAGAGTAATTCAAAGCCATAATCATTTGTGGAATTAAATTCCCAACGACTACCTATAATATCTCCGATGATTGCGCCTAACATAGCTACACTGCTTGACCAAATTCATTTATTGTTTCCTCACTGTCTCGTGAAGACACAGGCTTACCCATTGCCGTCGCAATACAATCCAACAGTTTAGTGGCACGGTCTGTGATAAAAGCATCAAAATCGTCATTGCGTAATAGTGATGGCTCTAAAAGATGAGAAGCAAGCGCCTTATCTATGCTGTCTTGGTTCAGCCCTTTGTTAGACATTGTACCGATGTATTCACTAGGTGCGCGTCCACCAATTGAACGATTGGTAGATGCGTATATACAGGTCTTGTTTATGACAGAGTTCCATTTTTTCTCAGGCAACTTATTTTCCTCACAATAGTGGGCAGGGAAGATGTGATGAATATCGGTTTCTTCGTCAAGATACGTTGCAATGCTCATTTGCTGTGCTGTCATGAAATCAAGTGGGGCTTGTTTTAGTATTAAGGCTAAAACACCTTTATACGCGGCACTATTTCGCGTCCGTAACGTTAGCAGTCGTGTGGCAAGGAATGATGCCCTGCTAACGGTATCGGGAACTTCACCTCCGGATATCCAGTTGAAAAACTCAACAATGTCAAGTGCATATCTTGTCTCATTGGCACTACCATACAATTCCCCGAATACACCACACCAATACCAGCGAGCCAGTTTGTCAAGATTGTTCTG
This sequence comes from uncultured Bacteroidales bacterium, assembly GCA_905234665.1. Classification (GTDB taxonomy): domain Bacteria; phylum Bacteroidota; class Bacteroidia; order Bacteroidales; family P3; genus Colimorpha. The sequence goes on from CAJOIV010000020.1 coordinate 30,279, forward strand.
AATGGATAGTAGATGGTTGTGCGTATTGTCGTAAGCAAAGATGGCAGCAAGAGGTATATACTGAGATACGTATGGAATCAGGTATTCAGAATGGACCCCCTGATGAATCAGGAAGTTGGCCGCATCATCAAATCCCTTAACCACAGAATCCCGGACTGAAAGATAGTCGGAAAGCCTTAACTTTAGGACGTCCCGTTTTTTGCAAGATACCGCCAGGTCAGGGCTCTTTATGCTATTTTGATATGATACCAGCAAAGTAACCGCTTGTAAGAAGTTGGTTTCCTCGACATCCCATAGCAGATAGTTGTTCTTTTTACTTCTGCCAAGGGGTGCGTATCCATCGTCCCCTGCAAAATAATTCTCGATGTGTTCCCAGTCTTTTCTTAAATCAAATTTCTCGGCGGCAAACATCGCGGTGACCAACTCAAAAACAGTCAAAGGCTCTCCACCAGTATTGACATTCTCAAATATCTGGCATACTGCCTCGCGGGAAGTGTCTTTTGTTAGTTGGATTACGGGAATCTTATATTGTTCAATCTTTTCAAGTACCTCTTTCTTGAACTGTCTATAGGCCTCCATCTCTTTGGAGTCCCTACCATATCTTGAAATGAGTTCTAACAGCCACTCCTCTCTCTCATTTGAGGAGAATACAATGTTCAATGGGAACATCATATTCTCAAATTCTTTTTCGGGCGTACTCAGATCCAACGTTATTTCACGGCCTATATTCGTTGTCAGTTTTCTTGTTTCCGGGACAGATATTATCGCATCCAGTCGGTCTACATTAGGATTGATACATTTACAGATGTCAAGATAGTAGAATCGATTGATTTTTTTGTCTCTGTTGGTTTCAATCCGTGTCTCAGTCGGCTGTTTGGATTTCAATACTTGGTACAGCGTCGTGAGTCTCTGTTGCCCGTCGAGAACGAGGTCATTAGGAATAACGCTCTCTCTATTCTTATCTACGCCTGTAAACAAGCGGTATTTGAATTTTACAGAATCTCCTCCATTCTCCAAGAACATCAATGCACCCATAGGGAAACCTGATGTAAGGCTCTCTATGAGTTTACAAATCTTCTTGTCATCCCATACCCAGTCCCGTTGGAACTCAGGTAACTGAATGATTCCCTGTTCAAGGTTGTCAAGTAGAATGCGCAGATCTGTGTCGTTGGTTTTTGTTGCCATGTTTACTGATAGGGTGGAAAGGTGTAACGGGATTGATATTATAACAACTGGACGGTCGTATTGAACCGTCCAGTTGTTACTTGGTGATAGAGGAATTATTATTCCTCTGCGGGCCAGACAGGCTGGAGATTGCGGTCGCCGTAGGCGTCGTCAATCTTGCTGATGGTCGGCCAGTACTTGTCGGCGTGGGGCAGGGGGAAGGCTGCCGTCTGACGGCTGTAGGGGTAGTTCCACTCGTCGGCGCAGACCACCTGCATGGTATGGGGCGCGTTGGCGATGGGGTTGTTCTTCTCGTCCATCTTGCCGGTCATGATGTCGTCAATCTCGTGGTGGATGGCGATGAGGGCGTCGCAGAAGCGGTCGAGCTCGCTGAGGGGCTCACTCTCCGTGGGCTCCACCATGAGGGTGTTGTGGACAGGGAAGGCCACCGTGGGGGCGTGGAAGCCGTAGTCGTCGAGACGGCGGGCAATGTCGCCGACACCCACCTTGAGGCTGAACTCGCTGAAGTCGACAATCATCTCGTGGCCGCACATGCCGTTCTTGTTGGTGTAGAGAATCTTGTAGTACTTCTGCAGGCGGGCGCGGAGGTAGTTGGCGTTGAGGATGGCGTGCTTGGTGGCCTCCGTCAGGCCGTTGCCGCCGAGCATCAGCAGGTAGCCGTAGCTGATGGGGAAGAGGAGGGCGTTGCCGTAAGGCGCGGCGGCCATGGCGTTACCCTTGCTGCCGCCCACCTTCACCTGGCTGTGCTTGGGCAGGAAGTCGACGAGCTTCTGGCTGACGGCGATGGGACCCACGCCGGAGCCGCCACCACCGTGAGGACCTGCGAAGCTCTTGTGCAGGTTGAGGTGGCAGACGTCGGCGCCCATGCGGCCGGGAGAGGTGAGGCCAATCTGGGCGTTCATGTTGGCACCGTCCATATAGACGAGTCCGCCGGCACCGTGGATGATGTCGACAATCTCGAGGATGCCTTCCTCGAAGGCACCGTGGGTGGAGGGATAGGTAATCATGATGCAGGCCAGGTTGTCCTTGTGTTCCTCGACCTTTGCGCGGAGGTCGTCGATGTCGACGTCGCCGCGGTCGTTGCACTTGACCACCACGACGGTCATGCCGGCCTTGGCGGCGCTGGCGGGGTTGGTGCCGTGGGCCGAGGCGGGGGGTGCGGTTGGGCTGGCCGTTGTCGATATGGTAGTTGCGGATGACGGTGAGGCCGCTGTACTCACCGGCGGCACCCGAATTGGGCTGCAGGGAGACTCCTGCGAAGCCGGTGACGATGCCGAGGAGGCGCTCCATGTCGGCAATCATCTCCTGCCAGCCCTGTGTCTGGTCGGCGGGAGCGAAGGGGTGGATGCCACCCAGCTGGCTCCAGGAGAGGGGCAGCATCTCGGCGGCGGCGTTGAGCTTCATGGTGCAGCTGCCCAGCGGGATCATGGCGCGGTTGAGGCTGAGGTCCTTGACCTCGAGGGCCTTCATGTAGCGCATCATCTCGGTCTCGCTGTGGTAGCGGTTGAAGACGCTGTGGGTGAGGTAGGCCGTCTGGCGGCGCAGGTTCTCAGGCAGCGTGTCGGTGCAGACGGTGGGGCAGCAGCCGCAGGCCACGGGCTCGGGCTGTTTGCCGGCGGCGATGGCCAGGACATTGATGAGTTCCTTGACGTCGTCGCAGCCGGTGGTCTCGTCGATGCTGATGCCGATGCACTCGGAGCAGATCTGGCGGAGGTTGATTTTGTGCTCGTAGGCAATCTTCATCACCTGCTCTGTGGGCACGGGGCACTGCAGGGCGAGGGTGTCGAAGAAGGCGCGGTTGTGCTGCTTGTAGCCGTATTTCTCCAGTTCTTTGGCCAACACGGAGGCAATCTTGTGGATGTTGCCGGCAATCTCGCGGATGCCTTCGGGACCGTGCCAGGCGGCGTAGAAGCCGCTCATGATGGCCTGGAGGGCGGCGGCGGTGCAGATATTAGAGGTGGCCTTGTCGCGCTTGATGTGCTGCTCGCGCATGCCGAGGGCCATACGCAGGGCGGGGTTGCCCTTGGCGTCGACACTCCAGCCGATGATGCGGCCGGGGAAGGCGCGCTTGAAGGTGTCGGTGATGGCGAAGAAGCCGGCGTGGGGACCGCCGAAGCCCATGGGCAGGCCAAAGCGCTGGACAGAGCCGAAGGCGCAGTCGGCACCCATCTCGCCGGGGGTCTTCATGAGGGCCAGGGCCATCAGGTCGGTGGCCATGCCCACGAAGATGCCCTGCTCGTGGCAGCGGGCGATGAAGTCGGTATAGTCGCTGACTTCGCCGAACTGGTTGGGGTTCTGGACGATGACGGCGAAATATTTCGAGGCGTCGAAGGAGAAGTCCCTCACGTCGCCGGTCTCGATGACAATGCCGCGGGGGGCAGCGTTGGTGCGCATCACGTCGAGGGTCTGGGGAAGAACGCCGTTGTCGACGAAGAGGGTGCAGACGCCGTCCTTCTGGGCCTGACGGGGACGCGAGGCGAAGAACATCAGCATGCATTCGCCGCCGGCGGTGGCCTCGTCGAGGAGCGAGGCGTTGGCCATGGGCATGTGGGTCATGTCGGCCACCATGGTCTGGTAGGTCATGAGGGCTTCGAGGCGGCCCTGGCTGATCTCGGTCTGATAGGGGGTGTAGGCGGTGTACCAGCCGGCGTTCTCAAAGACGTTGCGCTGGATGACCGACGGGGTGATGGTGCCATAGTAGCCCATGCCGATATAGGTCTTGTAGACCTTGTTCTTCTTGGCGAGGGAGCGGACGTGGTTGAGGAACTCGTATTCATTCATGCCGTCGGGGATGGGCATGGGTTCTTTGAGTCGGATGGCTGCGGGAACGGCCTTGTCGATGAGCTCGTCCATGGAGGCTACACCGATTTCTTTCAGCATCTTTTGTTCGTCGGAGGACTTGGAGACGCCATTGTGGCGGGAGACAAAATTGTTGCTAATCATATTGTTGTATGTGTTTTATTGTTTTATATACGGAAATTCCAAGAGGCAAAGATACGAAAAATATTTGAGACGGCGATATTTTTTCTTGCCATCTTAACAAAATAGTTTTAGAGGATGGGTGAAAGGAGAGGGTGCGGTCTCAGAATAGCATAGAGCCGAGTTGGAAGACGAGGAAGGCCATAACCCAGGCCAATACGAGGGAGTTGACGACGGTGAAGAGTGCCCAGCCGCGGCCTGCCTCTCGCCGCAGGGTGGCAATGGTGGCCACGCACGGGAAATAGAGCAGGACAAAGATGAGGAAGGCGAATGCCTTCACGGGAGTAAAGAAGGGATTGGCGGCGAGTGATTCAGCCAGTTTGGTGTCGCTGTCCTGGTGGTAGAGGATGCCCATAGTGCTGACAATGGCCTCCTTGGCGGGCAAACCCGTGAGAATGCAGACGTTCATGCGCCAGTCGAAGCCGAGGGGACGCATGACGGGTTCCATCCAATGGCCGACGGCGGCAAGGGCAGAGTTCTCTTTCTGCACCACCTCTTTCTCGAAATCAGTGGTCTGCTGTGCGACGAGTTCCTCATTGCGGGGGAAGTAGTAGAGCGCCCAGATGATGATGGAGGCCCAGAGGATGACAGTGGAGATTTTCTTCAGATAGTCGGCGCAGCGTTCCCAGATGTGACGGGCGGTGTTGCGCCAGGCGGGACGGTGGAAGGGTGGGAGCTCGGAGACATAGTCGGCATCGTCTTGCCGAAACCACCGGGTACGTTTCATGATGAGGGCGAAGATGATGGAGAGAACCATGCCGATGAGGTAGAGGGAGATCATCACCAGTGCCTTGTGGTCGGCGAAGAAGGCCGAGACAAAGAGGAGATAGACGGGGAGGCGTGCGCTGCAACTCATGAAGGGTATCATGAGCATGGTGAGGGTGCGCTCCTTGCGGTCAAAGAACTTGATATGACGCTCCAGCAGGGGTTTGTACTTCTCGTCTATGCCGAGATCGACGCAAAGCAAGGAAG
>CAJOIV010000021.1 GCA_905234665.1 uncultured Bacteroidales bacterium
TGGGGAAGTCGGCATAGCGGTTGGCGATGTCGAGCAGCATGGCCTCCTCGTCGGGGGTGAGGGGGACATGGGGCGAATAGGTGCGTATGTTGTCCTGCAGGTGCTCCATGTAGGTCATGCCGCTGAGCACGGTGAGCACCCTGGGCTGGTTGCCGCTGAAGCGGAACGACCACGAGGCCAGACTCTTCTCGGGTGCGAGGGCCTTGAGATCGTCGGTGGCGAACTTGGGCAGGCTGGCCAGACGGCCGCCCAGCAGGGGCTCCATGACGAAGACGGGGATGTCGCGCTCCGCCAGCTGGTTGTAGAGGTATTCGGAGTTGGCGTCGCCGATGCCGTCCTCGGACAGCGAGGCGGCGTGGCGCCAGTTGATGTAGTTGTGCTGGATGAGCACCTGGTCCCAATGCACTTTGCCGTGGAGCGAGAGGGCGTAGTCGAACACATTCACGTCGCCGTGGTAGGAGAAGCCGAGGTTGCGGATGACGCCTTTCTCGCGCTGCTCCATGAGCCATTCGAGGATGCCGTTCTCCTCGAAGCGGGCCTTGAAGGCGCTCATGGCATCCATGCGTGCGCCGTCTTTGCCGCGCATGGGGAGACCCACGCAGTGCAGCATATAGAAGTCGAGATAGTCGGTCTGGAGCCTCTCGAGCGACTGGTGGAACATCTCGATGCTGCCCTCGCGGGTGGCCGTCTCGGCCGACATGTTCGACATCTTGGTATCAATGAGATAGCTGCTGCGGGGGTGACGGCTGAGGGCGATGCCCATAGCCTTCTCGCTGCGGGCGCGGCAGTAGCGCGGGGCGGTGTCGTAGAGGTTGACGCCGTGGGCCAAGGCATAGTCCGTCAGGCGGTTGATCTGCTCCTGGTCGAGGTCGCGCTCCTGCTCGGGGAGGTCGCTGTCCTGCACCACGGGGAGGCGCATGCAGCCATAGCCCAGCAGCGAGACGCGCTCGCCGTGGGTGCCCGTGCGGTAGGTCATCTTGTCGGTGGGCACCTCGCCAAGTTCAAACCCCTCGGCCTGTGTGGCGTTGGGGTTCTTGCATCCGGCGGCAAGGGCGGCGGTGGCCACCGCCCCGGCACCCAGTCCTTTCAGGAAATCTCGTCTGTCCATATAATGTTTATTGTTTATCGGTTATTGGTTATTGGAGACACACTCCTCCGGTCCTTCGGACCACCTCCCCTAACTTAGGGGAGGAGTGGGCGGCAGCCGTCTATAACCAATAACCTTTGACCTATAACCTATTTTTCTGTTTTTACCGTTATCAGTTTCACTTTCTTGCCCGAAGGCACATATTCCATGCGGAAGCCGTAGATGGCGTCATACACCGATTCGTATTTCCCCATCATCTGGGTCACCACGTTATCGCCGCGTGTCATCTGGAGGGCGTAATGGTAAACCACGCTGTCATCCTCGGCTGCATACGACACCAGATGACGGGTGGAACGGACGATGACGCTCTGGAGCACACGGTTCATGGCCATTTCCACATCGGACGGGTTGGCCTCGCTGTCGTTGATGTTCACCCGCGAGCCGTCGGCGGTGTACACCAGATAGATGTCCTGCAGTTCGACCTCGGTGGTGTCGAACACCAACGGCTCCTCGCTGAAGGCCTCGTAGTCCTTCAGGAAGCAGTCGAGCAGTCTGCGGGACGACGGGTCAAATCCGTTGGAACTATGCACCTTATAAATCACGCGTTCCTCAATCGACTCATTCTTCGCCACCCAGTCGTAGTAGGTCCCTTCGGAGAAATCCGTTCCGAAATACTTCATGTCGTTGAGCATCTCGACGGCAATCTGGGCCGGTTCGCCCACAAAGTACGCCTGGTCCTCGCCATAGACGCCCCCCAAGGTCAGCGCTTCGTCCAGCCCGGCCTTGTCGCCCAGCGGCCTGGCGGCGCAGAGCTCGGTGTGCAGTTCCCCGCCGTCGTCCATCACGTAGGTGTTCGCCACGGGGTCGGCGACGAAAACCAGCGGCCAGAGGATGGCCAGCGAGTTGTTGGTCACGTGCAGCAGGCAGGAGAACCAGATGCTGAGGTTGATGGTCAGCCAGCACATCACCAGGGCCATGCCGAAGATGTCGAGCAGACCCAGCACCATGCCCCAGCCGAAGGAGCCAAAGCCCGAGATGTGACACAGGGCAAAGCACGCCGATGTGATGAGGGCGTTGATCCACCGTTGTTTGAAGGTGTCCTTGACCTTCAGCCACACGATGATGAAAGCCACGATGAACAGCAGCCCCCAGAGGCCCATCTCGCTCACCGCGAAGAAGGCCATCAGGGCCAGGCAGACGATGGTCGTCCACATCTTGCCCACGCCCCAGAGGCGGAAGGCGAACTCTTCGAACACAGGCTGTATGAGACACAGCAAGAGCAGTGTGAGCACCGGCATGTGCTGGAAGATGCCCTTGGCCATCTCCATCAGGGCCGACTGGCCTTCCACATAGCCCGCCTTGCTGAGCACTTCGGACAGCACCAACGAGACAATCCAGATGCCCAGGCCAATGAAGAGCATCGGGAGAAAACGTTTGTCGTATCGCTTAAATTTCATAGAACAAATGGTTTAATACTTTATTTGATATCCCTTTAACGCGCCGACGGCGTTTTTATTGTCCTCCGTCGTTTTTTTTCACCTTTGCCGCAACTTCGACTCACGCCCGAGACGTCTCTGCCTGACCCTGGCCGCCCTGTCGCCGCGCCTTCGCCGGAAGCTCGCTTCATCCATGTTTGTTCTTCGTTTCTTCTTCGATTGTTCTTCGTTTTGAAATCGAAGAACAATCGAAGAAGAAACGAAGATAAATCGAAGAAGAAGCGAGGGCGCGGCGAGGCCGGGGTGAAGACGGGGTGGAGCCGGGGTGCCGACGATGGACAGGGAGGGCTGCGCATGGGGGCAGAGAGGGGGAAGATGCGGGGAAACGGGTGGCCTGTTGAGAAAAAATTTTGTTAAATTTGCAGCATTTGTGACAAAAATTTGGTGACAATTCAAAAAATATGCGTATATTTGCAGCGTCAAAAGAAGAGACAAGAAACATAATACTAATTAAAAATAATCAGTTATGGCAGGAAATGATGCAAGCAGCAAAACACTTGGAGCACTGAATGGTATCCCCTTCGAGAGCATCATCGGAGGGCCTCTCTCCGCATGTATCAAGGCCCAGGCCGAAGCCGCCGTGTCGACGGTCAATTTCATCGAGTCGGTGGGCTTGACCAAGGGTGCGGACGGCCGGAGCGAGGCCGTTTATGTGGTCTTCACCTATGTACAGAATGGCCGCAAGGTGAACGTCAGCGTCCCCCTGCTGGCCATCGTCCCCATCCCCTACATTGCCATCAACAACATCAGCCTCGACTTCAAGGTGGCCATCACAGGCACTGACTCGTCGTCGGTGGTCGACGAGGAGTCGCTGGAAAGCAACGAGACAAAAGAGACCTCGTCGAAGAAAGGCGGCGGTTGGCTCACCACACGCAAGACCAGCAAGATGACCACGTCGGTGTCGACCAAGAAGGACTCGAAGTCGACGCAGGACTCGGCGTTCAGCATCGAGGCCACGATGGACGTGCACGTGCAGGCCGGCCAGGAGTCGATGCCCGCGGGCATGGCCAAGGTGCTGGAACTGCTGGGCAGCGCCATGGACGTGGTGCCCGAGAAGGGCGAGCTGACCGTCGAAGGTCCCTACGAGGATGACGCGAAGAAGAAATACCTCATTGCCCGCTACAAGAGCCCCGACGGACTCTTCACACCGAATGCCATCAAATGCGGCAGCGACGCGGGCAACGTGGTGCAGGACGGCATAGCCAAACGCTTCAACGTCACCGGCGAGAGCGCCACCATCAATGTCTACGCCCTGGACGAGAACGGAAATGCCGGCAGCGACAAAATCATGGACCGCACCATATCTCTCAAATAACCCTATACCTTAACCATTAAACTGTAATTCCATGGCACAGAACTCAACAATAGACACAACCCCCTCGTCGGTGGCAACCAACGCACTGAACGACCTGCCATTCGACAACCTTATCGGTGGACCCCTCAACGCCTGCGTCAAGGCCCAGGCCGACGCGGCCATGACCACATGGAACTTCATCAAGGAGGTGGGCCTGTCGGAAGACAAGGACGGCAACCGCACACTGAACTACGTGTCGTTCACCTACAACAAGAACGGCCGCCAGTGCACCGTCAACGTCCCCCTGCTGACCATCGTCCCCATCCCCTATATCGCCATCCGCGATATCGACATCGCCTTCAAGGCCAAAATCTCGGCCTCGTCGTCGACCACCGAGACCAAGAAGGAGAGCGTCGAGAAGAACTTCAGCAACAAGACCAAAGTGTCGGGCGGCACCTGGTTCGTGCGCGCCTCGACCGAGTTCCAGGCAGGATACTCGAGCAAGAAGGACTCGACCGCCACACGCGATTCGAAGTACTCGGTGGAGTACACCATGGACGTGGCCGTCAAAGCCGGACAGGACGACATCCCCGCCGGCATGGCCAAGATACTGGAACTGCTCAACGAGTCGGTCGACACCGTCGAGAAGGGCGGCAACCTGCACCTCTCGACCTCGGTGGTGAACCTCGCCAGCGAGAACAACGCCGACCACTTCATCTACATCACCTACAAGGACGAAGACGGCCTGTACAAGAACGACAAGAGCCTCATCTCGGTCAAGAAACGCGACACTTCGGGCAACTTTACCGCCGCCACCAACGAGGACTGCAAGCTGAACGAGGACGACCCCGGATTCACCCTCGAGTTCCTCACGGAGGGAACCTATCAGATTTCCGCCGGCACGAAAGGCGACAAGAAGGCCACCGTGCAGGTGATACATTAAAAGGTAAAACTATATTTAATAAAGGAAAGGACAAACGATGGATTTAGCAAATATGTTCAAGGACCTCACCGGAGGCGACCTGAAATTAGATTCGAACGTGCTGAACGGCGCACTGGAGACCCTCGGCATCCTCAACCAGAAAAAGGAGGAGAACGACAAGGCCAAAGAAGCGAAGAAGGATGGTGATCCGGATGAGACAGAGACAAAAGACAAGAAAGAGATAACCGAGACCGCCGTGCAGACCGACGACGGCAACTTCCGCGCCGCCAACGCAGAACTGGACAAAGCCGTGGAACTGAGCAAGTCCATGGACGCCAAACTGGACCTGAAGGATGTGGTGGCCCCCACCACTATGGGCGAGACCGCCATCAAACAGATGGAGAACGTCAACATGTCGAAACTCATCGGCGCGCCCATCAACGCCGCCGTCGAGGCCCAGTTCGACGCCGCCCGCAAGATGCTGGCATGCGTCAAGGAGATTGGCGTGAAGGACGACAAGCTGGCCACGGTGACTTTCAACTTCACGACGCACGGCAGGAAGGCCGCCATGACCGTCCCCCTGCTCACTCTGGTGCCCATCTCGGCCATGCGCATCAAGGAGTTGACCTACGAATTCAAGCTGAAGATTGACACCGGGAGCTCCATCAACCTGCAGAGCTCGGCCGAGAGTTCCATCTCCTATGGCACCGGCGTCAGCAGCAAAAGCCAGGGCCAGAGCGGACAGAGCGGCCAAGGTAGCCAGGGCGGACAGGGCGACGAAAAGAAGTCCGACCTCTCGCAGAAATCCATCGACACCCTGAAGAACGCCGCCAAGCCCGAGTCGACCTTCTCCACCTCGTTCTCGTCGAAGAAGGACTCGCGCGCCACGCAGAGCTCCAAATACGACGTCGAGACCACCATGGACATCTCCATGACCGTGGGACCCGAGGACCAGCCCGCAGGCATCTCGAAGATGCTCGAGATACTGAACAACACTATCGAGATCCACAACCCCGACGGCGAACTGACGGTCGACAACCACCGCGTCGACCTCGTCAACGGCGTGGCCGTGGCCTCGGTGACCTACATCGACGGCAATGGACTCTACGCCCCCGGCAAGGTGACCTGCAAACTGAACAACGCCAAGGACGACAAAATCAGGGTCATCGCCATGGACAACGGCAACCAGGTGGACCTCCTTTTCATCCAGGAAGGATGGTACACCGTCACGGCGGGCAAACTGAGCACCTACATTATCGTCGACGACCCGACCAAGGCCCAAGCCACCACCGCCAAGCCCGACGAAGAAGTCGTTCCCCAGGATGATGAGAAATAATACATAGATGAACAATAAGGAATAGGACTATGGCAACAACACTGAAAGACATACTCGGAGCCATGCTGAGCGACGCCATCCGCGCCCAACACGACGCCAACGCGCACCTGCAGATGCTTTCGGAGCAATACGCCGCCAACGGCCGCCTGGCAGGCATGAAACTGCCCTCGGCCGCCATCGGCGAGCTGACCCTCTCGCTCAACTACGCCATCACCCAGGGCATCGAGGAGAGAGAGGAGGAAGGCATCAACAACCAGAGCATCGACAAGGCTCTCAAATACATCTGCAACGAGGTGTCGGAACTGCTCATCAAGACCATGGTGCAGAGCATCCAGACCTCCGGGGCCGACTACAAGACCAACTACGCATTCATCGACACCCTCACCGCCAACAAGGAGTTCCTGCGCCACCTGCGCCGCCGCTTCTATGCACTCCTCAACGACAACAAGGAGGGCATCATGAACGGCGACAAGCTCGACGAGGACACCGTGCGCGGCATCCTCTACGAGTCCGCCAAAGAGCAGCTGCTCGACCACGAGGACATCCGCAACCTCTTCACCCAGGCCGACGCCGCCGAACTGCGCGAACACATCTACGCCGAGTTCGACCGCGTGCTGAGGAAGGAACTGGACGACATCATGCGCGAAAGCTCGATGCAGTCGTTCCGCCGCATCCAGCGCTACGGCTCCCTCAACGTGGAAATCGACAACGAGGCCCTGGCACAACTGCCCCCCTCGGCCGTGCAGACGATGACCATCACCATCATCCCGCCCGACAACATCACCGTCAAATAGGCATACGCCAACGCTTAAGCTATAATCTCAAACCATTATGGCAGACAACGAGAACAACGACAACAAACAATCATACGGTATTGCGGAGGCATTGACGGAAGCCCTCGAGGCAGCGGTGTTCGCCGACTGCAGCGCGTGCTATAAGGCTTACGACATGATTGAGAAGTACGCCTATGGCTACGACCCCGACGACGACAGCGCCATGAATCGCGACAACAACAACGACGACACGACTGCCTCCATGAACCGGACGCTCGACATGGCCGAGTTCAACATCACCGGTTCCGACGGGCAGCTCCGCACGGTGTACATCCCCAAAATCACCATGATGCCCCTGCCGCTGCTGCACGTCACCGAGGCCACCTTCGACATCGAGATGAACGCCAACATCGTGACTGTGAAGAACACCGAAGAGGCCAAGATGAACCCCGACGCCACGCCAACTGCTTCCGACACCCCGGGCACCTACCGGCCCACGGCAGAAGAGGCGGCCGCCAGCCAGGCCATAGCAGGCACAAGACCCAGCTCCACCGACGCGACGGCAGGTTCGAGACCCGCCTCCACCGCCGTGTCAGGCTCACGCCCCTCCTCCAACACATCGACAGGCTCCAGGCCCACCAGCGACACCACGACAAGCTCGACCTCCAGCAGAAGCACCTCGACAGGCTCGAGGGCTGCCTCCAGCCGCGGCGGCGTGCGTGTCGACGGCCGGGGCAGCAGGAGGACCGCCTCGACAAACGCCTCGACGCCAACGGAAGCCACCCCCCTGAAACTCCAGCGTCCCACCACCGCCGGCCTGCGACGCGAACTGACCGTGGCGGCACGACGCAAAATGCTGGTCGAGAACCGCATCAAGTCATCCACCGTCGCCACCACCGGCAAGCAGATGGAAATCGGCGGGACAAAGAGCTCCTCGTCCGAGACCAACACCTCCACCATCAACATGAAGGTGCGCGTCGAGATGAAGCAGGCCGAACTGCCCTCCGGCATCAAACTCCTGCTCCAGTCCGCCGCCAACGGCCTGGCCATCGCCGCCCGCGACCTGGCGGGAGAGCCCGTCGACGACTATATCGACAACATCGACACCCAGGACGGCTTCGGCGAAGGCTATCCCGACGACTATGAAGACATTGCAGAATAACAATCCCCAAGAACAATAAATACAGAGAACTCATGCCACAGCAACAGACACCCGGACTGAAATGCCCACAATGCGAAAAGTTCATCCCCACCACAATATCGGAGCTCCTCAGCGCCCAAGCCCTGCACTGCCCCTACTGCGGACTGGAACTGACCATCAACCGCCAGGAGTCGAGACAGGCCATGGAGATTCTCAAGGAGGTGGACAACGCCAACAAGAATCTGGAGAAAGCCAGCAAGTTCAACGGTTAAACCCTAAAAAGCAAACACCGTGCCGGAAAAGGATAACATATACGACATAGAGAACATGGAGTTCGGTGAACTGCTCACCGCACCCCTCAACGCCTGCGTCGACGCACAGGCCCAGGCGGCCACGGCCACCGCCGACTACATCCAGAACGTGGGATTCCAATACGACGAAAGGGAAAAGAGCTACAAGCCCGTCACCTTCTCCTTCACCTACGAGACCAACGAGGGCAAGAAACGCTTCACCATCCCGCTCCTCTCCGTAGTGCCGGTGCCGTACCTACAGATTCACGACGTCAACCTCGTCTTCTCCACCGACCTCGCCGTCGAGAAGGGCGGCACGCTGGTGGGCAAAGTGTCGACCGACGACAAGAACAAGACGGAAACCCTCGAGACCTCCAGCTTCAAGAGCGACCTCAAGATAAATGTCAACATCAAGGCATCCACCTCGGACATGCCTATGGGCATCAGCCAGCTCCTGAAGGTGATGCAGGACTCCATCTCGGTGAAATCCGTGACACCGGGGACTTCTAACGCAAAGTGACACCATGAACGACCTCAGCCAACCATTCAAAATACCGTCCTATAAGTACGACGACGCTGTCGACGAGCTGGGCAAGATGCCTTTCGGCAACCTGATAGGCAACATCCTCACCTCGTGTGTCGAGGCCCAGACACGGGCGACAGAAACGGCGTGGAGGTACACCCAGTCGATGCTGGAACAGAAGACCCCCCTGGTCTTCACCTTCCAGGACCAGGAGGGCCTGAAGCGCCTTGAGATGCCGCTCTTCACCATCGTGCCCCTCCCCTACATGAAACTGGACAATATCGACATCGACTTCGATGCCGAGGTGGGCACCCTCGACGAGCGCAAGGGCGAGTTCCTCGTCACCGTCAACAACGCCTCCTCCGAAGGCGACGCCACCCAGGTGGTCAAGACCGCCACCAACCTCCACATCGGCATCAACGCCGGCACCACCGACATGCCCGTGGGCCTCGCCATGCTCCTACGGCACATGGGCGGCGGCCTCATCGTCGAGGACCTCAACGACCCCGCCCGCGCTGCCGAGATAGCCAAAATCGTCGCCAGCCTCGAGAAGCACGCCCTCGAAGAGGAGCAGCACCGCGAGGAGATTCGGCGGATGCAGGAGGAGATGGCACAGCAGGAGGAAGAGGAACGCCGCCGCCGCGATGAAGAGGAACGGAAGAGGCAGGAGGCCGAGGGCAACACCGTGGTCTACTTCGCCAGCCCCGCCGCCACCATCGACAACACCGCCGACTACGCGGGCGACCCCCTCAAGGGCGTGCACGTCATCTGGACCAAGGCCGCCACGGCAAAGGACGGCACCAGCGGCTATTACAGGATGAGCGAGATAGACCTTCTCTCCACCATCACCTCGGCACTCCTCTGGCGCAAGTTCAACGGCCCCATAAAGCTCTACACCGACTCCGCCGGACTCGAATACTTCCAGCGCATCAACATCACCGGCCTCTGGAACGGCGGCATCGACACCTCGGTGCTCGACAGGATTCCCAACTCCTACAACCCCAGTATCTTCTACAACGCAGGCCGCATCTTCGCCATCCAGGCAGAGACCACGCCGTTCACCGTCCTGGACACCGACATGCTCGTATGGCAGCCCCTCCGGCCCCTCATCGGCGACAAGTACGTCATGGGCCTCCATCCCGAGCCGCTGGCCAAATACCAACGCTACTATCCCGAACAGGACCAGCTGATGAAGAAGGCAGGCTGGGCCGCCCCAGGCGGATGGAACTGGTCGGTCGACCCCATCAACACCGCCATCACCTTCTTCGGCAACAGCGGCCCCACGAACTACTACGTCCAGCAGGCCCTGCAGTTCATGGGTGGCAACAACGGGCGCACCTCCGACATGGACTCGCCGATGCGCTTCGTCGACCGCCGCATGTTCGCCATGTGCATGAAAGCCATCACCTCGGCAGCCTCCACCTTCCTCGCCTCCGACACCGAGGAGGGCAAGCCCTTCACCCACATCTGGGGCGCCAACCCCACGGCCCGCGACAACGAGGAAATCAACAGGCAAATCTGCACCGAACTGGTCAAAATCATCAAGACCCACTTCGCCGACATCCCCATGCCGCCGCAAGTGATAAGCGCAAGAAACCATTACAGACAATAATAACATAGAATAATATTAACCATTAAAAACACAAAACTATGGCAACACAGCTTATTGAAGACCTTCAAGCCATGCCTTTTGGCGAAATGATCGGCGGTCCCCTCTCCGCATGCGTCGAAGCACAGGAGAAAGCAGCCCTCACCACCGTCAACTTCATCCGCAACGTGGGCTTTGTCAAGGACAAGGACAACAACCCCACCGACACAGTCGTCAACGTCACCTTCATGTACAAGCGCGAAAACAAGATGGTGGAACTGACCGTCCCTCTGCTGACCATCGTCCCCATCCCCTTCATCGCCATCGACACGGTGAACATCAACTTCAAGGCCAACCTCAAGAGCTTCCAGCGCGAGACCGGCAAGCAGAAGGAGGCCGAGAGCGACTATCAGCACAACTATGAGAACTCGTCGACGAAGAAGGCCAGCCTCGGCTGGGGCAGCGTGAGCCGCGACCGTTCCTACTCGTCGGCCACCGCCACCGTCTCGACCAAGAAGGACTCCGTGGCCACCCAGACCTCGCAGTACAGCGTCGAGGCCACCATCGACATCAACGTCGTGGCCCATCAGGAATCCATGCCCGCCGGCATGGCCAAGGTGCTCGAGATGCTCAACCAGGCCATCTTCCTGGAGCCTACCGACAAGGACGAGCAGATCAAGAACCTCGAAAACCAGATCGCAGACCTCAAGGCCGAGAAGGAGAAGGAAAAACAACTGGCAGCAAAGAATTAATTAACAAAAACACCACTCAATGAGTACAGAGAAGCATGCGGACCTGGTCCGCTTCAATCATTATTTTGAGCGATTGCAACAGACAATCCGCGAGAGATGGGACTACCCCGCCCTCTGCAACTTCCAGGGTGACAGCATGACTTACGGCCAAATGGCCACCGAGATAGCCCGCATGCACGTACTGCTGGAGGAGGCCGGAATACAGAAGGGCGACCACATCGCCCTCTGCGCCCGCAACACCTACCGCTGGGCTCTCTCCTACCTCAGTATCACCACCTACGAGGCTGTCATCGTCCCCCTGCTCGTCGACTTCCACGCCGACAGCGTCATGTCGCTCACCGACCATTCCGACGCCATCATACTCTTCACCGACCGTGACAAATGGAAAACCCTCGACATTGAACGCATGCCTAAACTGCGCGGCGTGATATGCACCGAGGATTTCTCCATCATCCTCTCCAAGGATGAACGCATCGACCAGGCCGTCGCCCGCTGGCAAGAGGCTTTCCAGGCCCGCTACCCCAACGGATTCGGCATAGATGACGTGCACTACAACACGGACAACATGGATAACCTCTCCATCATCAACTACACCTCGGGCTCGAGCGGCGACCCGAAGGGCGTGATGCTCACATACCGCGCCTCCAGCGCCTCTATCGACTTCGGCCTGCGCAACATGCCTGTGTACTACGGCGACCGCATCGTCTCGATGCTGCCCATGGCGCACATCTATGGACTCACCTTCGAGTTCCTCTATCCCATCACGGGCGGCGCCACCGTATACTACCTGGGCGGCCGTCCTGCGCCCACGAAACTCCTCCAGGCCATGAAGGAGGTGAAGCCTTACCTGATTTGCACCGTCCCTATGGTCATGGAGAAGGTATACCGTTCCGCCATCGAGCCAGTCCTCAGTAAGTGGTACATGAGAATTCTCTGCGCCATCCCCGGCCTCAAGAATGTCATCTTCGGCAAGGTGCGCGAGAAACTCGACGCCGCCTTCGGAGGCAATGTGCGTTGCTACATCATGGGCGGCGCGGCCCTCAACCCTGCCGTGGAGAAATGCTTCCATAAAATCAAGCTCCACTTCACCGTTGGCTACGGCATGACCGAGGCCGCTCCTCTTCTCGGCTATGAAGACTGGCGGCGCTATGCCGCCCGCAGCTGCGGCAAGTCGGTGGACTGCGCCCACGTGCGCATCGACTCCTCTGACCCCGCCCGCATTGTGGGCGAGATTCAGGCCAAGGGCGACAACATCTGCATCGGGTACTACAAGAACGAGAGCGCCACAAAGGCCGCCTTCACCGAGGACGGATACCTCTGCACCGGCGACCTCGGCCTTATCGACCACGAAGGCAACATCTACATCAAGGGCCGCAGCAAGTGCATGATCCTCTCTTCCACCGGACAGAATATCTACCCCGAGGAGCTCGAGGCTGTAATCAACAACCAAGAGTATGTAGCCGAGTCGCTTGTCGTTGACCGTTCCGCCGAGGCAGATGCTGGCGGCACCACGGGCGCCACCAAGCTCTACGCGCTTGTCTACCTCAACCCCGACGAGTTGAAGAATGACGAGGTGGACGAGAAGGATATCCCCGACCTGCTCAACCACATGCTGCGCGAGATCAACCACAAGCTGCCCAACTACAGCCAAATCACCAAGATTGAGCTCGTCGACGTCCCCTTCGAGAAGACCCCCAAGATGAGTATCAAACGCTACCTCTACAAGTAATTGGCACACATACCACAAATCAAGAGGCCCCGCCAGATGGCGGGGCTTCTTGATTTTCCCTGCGGACTGTAGGACAAAATGCTCCTTCACTGGCAAAGGTTGCTGAAAGAAGAGAGGCCCCGGGTTGCACCCAAGGCCTCCTCTTTACAGTTATTAATCCTAAAAACCAAAGAGATGGCACATATGACAATAGTACTTTTTCCTTTGACTTTCGACTGCAAAGATACTATCTTTCCTCAACGTGCCGACTCACTAATGGTAGTGATTTTCGCGAAAATAGGTAGCGACCGCTCTCTCGGAGGAGGTTAGGGCAACAGGTTGTGAAGTGTCGCATAGACCGTTAGGCCTGCCACAGACTTGATACCCGTCTTGCGGGTGATGTTCTTGCGGTGGGTGTTGACGGTATGGATGGAAATAAAGAGGCGGTCGGCGATTTCCTTGCTGCTGCATCCCTGGGCGACAAGTATCAGCACCTCCCTCTCTCGATCGGAGAGTTCGTAATTCTCTTCCTCGGAGGGAGCCTCTGGCGTAGCCGAGAGGCTGTCGCGGAGTATCTGTGAGACATGATTCTGTGGCTCACGGATGTCGAGGAGGGCCGTGAAAGACTGGAGGAGACCCGGGTCGATATACTGGTAGACCAATCCGACAATCGACATGGAAGGACGTGCCTGCCGGAGGTCGGCAAGCAGCATGTTGGCAGGCACAGGGAGCAACGTGGGGTTGATGAGGAGGATGTCGGGTTGAAGGACCGGCAGACGCAGGACGAGGTCGTTGGCGTTGCGCAATGGGGCGAGGAGGTTGAAATCGCCATCAAGAATGGAGAAGAGTCCTTCGCGGATGATGTCGGAAGGCTCTACAATGAGCAAGTTGCCACTCACCGCGACCTCCTTTCGTCCACCTTGCCTGCCGACTGGACTGATTGACCCGAAGCCTGGGCCGACAACTGGGTGACATAAGGCATCAGGACCTTTTCCTCGAGGAGGGCATGTTTCTCAAGGTCGGAAGAGAGCTGGAGGATGCTAAAGACCAGTTCGCTCAATTCCTCGACCATTGGATTGCCCGGCAGGTATTTATAGAGTATCTGAGGGAGGTCGGAAAGCGACTCGACAAGGTCGGAATGGGAGTCGAGGAAGGTGGCGGCAATCTGTGCGGCCGACCCCTTCCCTTTCTGAAGCTGCTGGATGCAGGGGAACACCTCGCGTTCCTCGTAGTCGAAATGGTCGGTGACCTCCTTGCGGTAGTCATCGATAAACTTGTGCAGCACTGCGGCATACTGCTGTCCGGCTCGGTCGCCGATGCTGGTGAGGTGACGGACTATATGAGGCAGCCGCTCGTTGAGGTAGTAGCGGTGGGAGGCCTCCAAATAGGGGATAAGGCCACTGAGGTCGACATTCTCATGCAAGGAGACAGGATAGTCGCTGAAAGTGTAGAGATTGCATACCAAAAGGAAGAATCCGACATCCTGTCCATACTGAGCGCAAAGCTCCTGGACGCTCTTTTCGCCAAAACCCAGCGGGATGCCAAAACGGGGCACGACAAGGATGAGTGTATGGTTGGCCGCTATCATGTCGGCCATCTTGGTACGGGGGGTAAAAAAGCCTGTTTTCATTTCCTTAGATATTCGTGTGGACTTCGCGGCCTTCGACGTAAATGGCGCCGACGGGACGTGCAGGACAATAGTATTCGCAGGCACCGCAGCCGATGCAGGCCGCCTCGTTGACAGAGACGACGGGATGTTCATTGCCAGGCATGACCTGGATGGCTCCCGTGGGGCAATGGCGCGAACAGGCGTTGCAGCTGACTCCCTGCGACAGCAGGCAGTTGTCGGGAAGGGTGACGGCATGCCCGATGGAGATAGCGCTCTTGTCCTCGGGGTCGATGGGTTTGATGGCCCCGGTGGGACAGACCTGGCTGCAGCGGGTGCAGTCGGGCGGACAGAAGCCATGCTCGAAGCCCAGTTCGGGCTGCATGAGGGTGGTAAGGTCTGTGGAGGGCCGCAGGATGCGGTGGGGGCACTCACTGACGCAGAGCTGGCAGGCGGTGCAGTGCGATGAGAAATGGTCCAATCCCTGTGCGCCGAAGGGTTTCAGAGGCACCTTACGTTCGGGCTGCTGTCTGCGCTGAAGGGTGGCAAGACCGCCATCGACTCTCTTTTCCTGCGCCTGAAGAGCCATGCCGGCACCCACAGCAGCCGTGGTGGCGAGGAATTTCCTCCGTGAGGGGTCCGTGCCGTCAGTCTTTCCGGTGGAACCGGTAGAAGAGGCTCTACCCATCTTTATCGCACCCTCCTTACAATTGGAGAGGCAGTCCAT
Organism: uncultured Bacteroidales bacterium; assembly: GCA_905234665.1. Taxonomy (GTDB): domain Bacteria; phylum Bacteroidota; class Bacteroidia; order Bacteroidales; family P3; genus Colimorpha. The sequence goes on from CAJOIV010000021.1 coordinate 15,244, forward strand.
GCAAGCCACACAACGGGAGGTATCCACCGTGTGGTGCTCAAAGTCGATGCATTGTGCCTTGCAGTTGCGTTCGCACTTGCGACAGCCGACACACTTGTCGGTGTCGATGACAGGACGGAAGATGGCAAATCGGGAGACGAGGCCGAGGAAAGAGCCCACCGGGCAGATGGTGTTGCACCAGAGACGGCCCCAACGGAAAGAGAGGACACCCATCACCGCAAAGGTGACGATGGCCACGACAAGGGTCACGCCGCTCTTCACCCACACGTCGACGCTGTAGAAAGCATAGCTGTCGGCACGCTCGGCCAACCAGGCCAACAGGTTATTGATTCCACGATAGGCTGGCTGGAATATCTCGGTGGCGACACGGCCGTAGGCACTGTAGGGTGCGATGAGGGCGGCGATGCTGCCCAGACCGAAGACCATCAGCAGCACGAAGACTCCCAACACCACATAGCGCAGGATATTGTGCGCCTTGTGGTAGTGGAAACGGTTCTTTTTGACCTTGCCTCCGAGCCACGAGAAACAATCCTGCATGACGCCCAAGGGGCAGATGACAGAACAGTAGACACGTCCGAAGAGGAGCGTGACAACCAACAGGAGGACCACGACTCCAACATTGAGGGCGAGGACGGCGGGCAGGAACTGCACCTTGGCCATCCAGCCGAGGTAGAAATGAAGCGCTCCCGTGAAGTCGAGAAACAACAAGGTGATGCCCACAAAGAATAGGGTGGCGAGGACGATGCGGATTTTGCGTAACATGGCGGGTTATTCTTTAATCATCATTATACATTGGACTTTACTCTTGGAAATAGACCCTCTTGACACGTGGCGAGACGGAGGTGAGGATCTCGTAGGTGATGGTGCCTGCAGCCTCGGATATCTGCTTCAAGAGGGATACATCGCCGAAGATGGTGACCTCGTCACCCTCGCAACAGGGGACACCCGTGACATCGAGGAAGCACATGTCCATGCAGATGCTACCTATGATAGGTACCTGACGGCCAGAGACAAGAACCCGGCCGTTGCCGTTGCCGAGATGACGGTTGAGACCATCGGCATAGCCGATGGAGATGATGGCGATGCGCGAGTCTTTCTGAGCCACCCAACGGCGGTTGTAGCCCACCGAGTCGCCCGCAGGGATGTCCTTGAGCTGCGAGATGCGTGTCTTGAGCTGACTGACGGGTTGCAGATGGGCCTGCACCTCCTCTTCGGGCGAAATTCCGTAAAGGCCGATGCCAAGGCGCACCATATCCATCTGGGCATCGGGGAAACGGGTGATGCCCGAGGAGTTGAGGATGTGGCAGAGGATGTCCTCGCGCCCGAGGGCTTTCTTGATTCGGGAACTCCAGGTGCGGAACCTGTCAATCTGGAGATGTGTGAAGTCATCCATCTCGGGGTCCTCGCTGCAAGCCAGATGCGAGAAGAAGGAACGGATGCGGAGGGCGGGTTCGGGCTTCCCCAGACGCTGGATGAGGGCGTCGATATCCTTCTCGCCAAAGCCTAATCGGTGCATACCCGTGTCCAGTTCGATGTGGACGGGCACCTGCTCACCCTCGGGACAGAGGAGTCGGGCGGTGTCGGCGAAGGCTTCGAGGATGCGGAAGCTATAGATGTCCGGCTCGAGATGGTAGCGGATGATATCGTCGAAGCTCTCCTCCTCGGGGTTCATGACCATAATGGGGAGGGTGATGCCGTTGCGGCGAAGGTCGACACCCTCGTCACTGTAGGCCACCGTGAGGTAGTCGACATGATTGAACTGCAGGGCGCTGGCTATCTCCACCTTGCCCGCGCCGTAGGAGGCCGCCTTGACCATTGCCATGAGCTTGGTGGTAGGCCGGATACGCGAGCGGTAGTAGTTGAGGTTAGAGATGAGGTTGCCGAGGTTCACCTCCATGATGGTCTGGTGACTCTTGCGCTGGAGCATCTTGGCGATGTCCTCGAAATGGAAACTGCGCGCTCCCTTGAGTAGGATGGTCTGATTGGTGAACTGGTCGAAGTCGAACTGGCGGAGGAATTCTTCGGTGCTGGGATAGAAGGCCACGCCTTCGGGCTCAAAGAGCTGACGGTTGCGGCAGAGGGCTTCTCCAACGCCGATGAACTGGGATATCTTGTATTGGCGTACAAGGGCAGCAGCCTGCGAATAGAGTTCCGACTCATGAAGGCCTGACTGGAGGATGTCGCTCATGATAAGCACCTTGTTGCAGTGCTGCTGCTCATGCTGGACAAAGTCGAGGGCGATGGTGAGGGAGTTGAGGTCGAGGCTGTAGCTATCGTTGACCAGCAGGCAGCTGTTCACGGCTTCGTTCATTTCCAGTCGCATGGCCACGGGAGTGAGACGGAGGCAACGGAGGGATATCTCATTGCCGTCGAGACCCAGGTAGAAGAGCAGAGTGATGCAGTGCATGGCATTCTCGGCCGAGGCACGGTCGACAAAGGGGATGGCTATATTGTATTGCTGGCCGCCGTGTTCGACGGTGAGGGTGGTGCTGTGCTCGTGGAGGGTCGACTCAACCAGACGCACGGCATTGTCGGTGGAACGGCCCCATGTGTAGCGCGTCAGCTGGCGGAAACTCTCTTGTTCGGAGATGGCCGAGTGGATCTCCTTGTGGTCGGTGCAGTAGATAAGCACCTGGCAGTGTGTGAAGAGCTGGAGTTTCTCGGCGATTTTCTGGTAGCGGGTAAGAAAGTTCTCGTCGTGCGAAGGTCCTATGTTGGTGAAGATGCCGATGGTGGGATTGATGACCTCGCGCAGGTGCTCCATCATGCCGGGCTCGGAAATGCCAGCCTCGAAAACGGCCAGCTCATCCTCCGCACTCATACCCCACACCGAGAGGGGAACACCTATCTGCGAGTTGTAACTGCGGGGGCTGGAGACCATCTCGCGCGTGTCGCCGAGGAGCTGAACAATCCAGTCCTTGACGATGGTCTTGCCGTTGCTGCCCGTGATTCCCACCACGGGAATATGGTACTGAGCGCGGTGCCAGGCTGCCAGCTGTTGCATGGCACGCACCACGTCTTTCACATACCAGAAGTTGGCACCCGTGCAACGACGGAACTGAGTTTGGAACTCCTCGGCAGCATCGGCGGGGACAACGAAGTTGCGCACCCCGCGGCGATAGAGGTCTACAACATAGCGGCAGCCTGTGTTGCGCTTGGTGGGGATGGCGAAAAAGAGGCTCTGAGACACGTCGCCTGCACGGCGGCTGTCGGTGAGGAGCTGGTCGATATCGGACTCAGGGAGTTCGACACGGGCCTCTACGGCCTTAAGGATGGGGGTTATCTGTTCGGCTTTCAATGGGTGATGATTTTATATCCTATCTGGCAGTGGAGGCAGTCGTGCGAGGCACAATGCTCATTATAGAGCTGCAGGAGGGCCTGGCTCTGGTCGGCATTGAGGGCTTTGACACCGGCGGCCTGCCACTGGCGGATGATGCGGTTCTTTTCGGGCGGAAGCTGCTGGAGGATACTCACGGCCTGGTCTTTGTATTGCTGTTGTCCGTTCTGGTTGCCGTACTCGAAAAGGAGTGGCACCCAGGCGTTGATAATGAGGGTGTTGACAAAACTCTCGCCCAGCCGCTTGGTTGTCCCCGACGAAGGCTGGTCGAAACGGTAGTGGGTGTTCCAATAGGGAGAGGCTGACACGTCGAAGAATTTCTGCAGTTCCATGGCGTCGGTGGTCTCCAGAAGATGGCTGAAGAGGTTGCGCGACTGACAAACCATCTGTGCGAACTGGCTGATGCGGATGGTGGGGAAGCCGTTTGGGCGCAGACGGTAGAACTTCCAAAGGAAGCCTTTCATAGGCTCCAGACACGCCCCTTGGCGCAAGGCTTCATAGTCTCTCTGCAGTTGACGGGGGTATTCGTCATCGAAGTAACCTTCCAGCATGCCGGCTTGGCCCATGAGGAGGGCCTCGATGCGCTGGGGATTGTCACGCCAGCGCGAGAGGAGGTTGAGGTCGGTGTTCTTGGCCAGGAGTTCGAAGGGGAGCGCGTTGACCTTGCCTCCGAAATAATGCGCCATAATCCAGTAGCAGGTCTGTTCCCAGCCGCCCCTGGCATCGTGCAGCATCTGGCGGACGGTGGCGCATTTACGCTCCAACCGCTCCAGAGTGAGCCGTTCCAGACAGCTGTCGATGTAGAAAGAGGGCACCTCCGGCAGATGGTCCATGCAGGGAATGGGCATCTCGGCGGGCGGATGCTGCAGGGCGTCGTAGTTGTCCCAGAGGGCGTCGGCGATGTTGCGGCGCAGCTCCAGGGTGGGCAGCTGGCGACAGTCATGCAAAGTGACAGGGGTGTCACACTGATAGACCACATGGAGCACCACATTGTCATAGGCGCGGTCGTTGGTGTGGCGGTGCAGGTTCCAGTCGGACGACTTGACATGCACCTCCAGGTTGCCCGCCCAGAGGGTGTCGCCTATACGCACACGCGCGTCAAAAAAATCGGGACCGGCATCGAGGTTCAACACACCGGGGCGTTCCACAACCACAGGAAGCCCGTCGGTAGTGACGAGCTCGCCTTGCAGCAACTGGTGCTGCCATACGTATTGCAGAAACGCCTCTGTCATGCTCTATATGTTAGTCCCTGTCATGCTCAATATGTTAATTGAATAGGTCTTTCATCTTGTCGAAGAAACCTCTCTCCTGCTTTGATGGCGATGGCTTGAAGTTAGGCGATTCGTCCAGTTTCATGAGAGTCTCCCGCTCCTCGCGCGAGAGGGCCTTCGGCACCCACACGTTGATGCTCACTAGCATGTCGCCGCGGCCATAGCCGTTCACATCGGGAAGTCCCTTGCCTCTCAGGCGCAGCACCTTGCCTGAAGGGGTTCCTGCATCTATCTTCACCTTGGCACGTCCCGAAAGGGTGGGTATCTCCAGCGTGGTTCCCATTGCGGCTTGCGGGAAGGTGATGAAGGCGTTGTAATAGATGTTGCTGTCCTGCCGTTCGAAGAGGTCATGAGGCACCTCCTCGATGAGGATAATCAGGTCGCCGGGCACGCCACCGTGCGGGGCGGCATTGCCTTTGCCCGACATGGACAGCTGCATCCCGTCGGCCACACCTGCAGGGATATTGATGGTAATAATTTCTTCGGAACGGACGATGCCTTCGCCATTGCAGTCGTGGCATTTGTCCTTGATGATGCGCCCTTCACCGCCGCAGTGCGGACAGACGCTCTGGGTCTGCATCTGGCCCAGGATGGTGCGGCGCACCTCGGTGACTACGCCTGCGCCATGGCAGTGCGGGCAGGTTTCGTAGTTGTTGTTGCGGGCCCCCGTGCCGCCGCAGGTCTTGCAGGGCACATATTTGGCCACTTTAATCTTTTTCTCGCAGCCTTTGTCTATTTCTTCGAGGGTAAGCTTCACCTTGATTCGCAGGTTTGTGCCTCGCGCGGCGGCACGATGTCCACGCTGTTGTCCGCCACCGAATCCAGAGAATCCCGAGAAATGGCCGCCGCCACCGAAGAAGTCGCCAAAGATGCTCCCGAACTGCGAGAAGATGTCGTCCATGCTCATTCCTCCGCCCTGGAAACCGCCGGCGCCGCCATCCATTCCAGCAAAGCCGAACTGGTCGTAACGGGCCTTCTTATCGGGGTTGCTCAGCACGTCGTAGGCCTCGGCAGCCTCCTTGAACTTCTCCTCAGCCTCTTTGTCACCAGGGTTGCGATCAGGGTGGTACTGCAGGGCCAGCTTGCGGTAGGCCTTCTTCAACTCTTCCGGCGTGGCATTTTTGCTCACGCCCAACACTTCATAGTAGTCTCTCTTAGCCATAATCTATACTATTACCAATAACCTATAACCTTTACACCGCCACGACTACCTTGGCGTAGCGCAGCACTTTATCGTTCAGGTAGTATCCCTTTTCCACCACGTCGACCACCTTACCTTTCATGCTCTCGTCGGCGGCCGGGAACTGGGTGACAGCCTCGTGTAGGTTCTCGTCGAACTTCTCGCCCTTGGCCTCAATGGACTTGAGCCCTTTCTGGCCGAGGATGTTCATCAGCTTGTTGTAGATGAGTTGCACGCCCTCTTTGGCGCTTTCCTCGTCGCTCATGGCCTGCAGGGCGCGCTCCATGTCGTCGACCACGGGCAGGATGGCCTTGATGGTGTCCTTGCTGCCGTTGATGATAAGTTCGGCCTTCTCGCTGTTGGTGCGTTTGCGGTAGTTCTCATACTCCGAATAGAGGCGCACATACTTGTCGTTGGTCTCGGCCAGTTTCTCGCCCAGCTCCTGCAGTTTCTCGGTCTGTTCGTCATGTTTGGAAGCATGTTTGTCATGCTTGTCGCGATGTTTCTTGCCGTCCTTCTTCTGTTCCGATTCCTCGACAGGGGTTTCGTCTGTAGTCCCAGTAGTCTGGTTTTCAGTGTCCACTTGCTCTTCTTCGAGTTCTTTCTTATCTTTGCTCATAGTATTGTCGTTTTTTTATTCTACTATCCATCAAACCTTTTGCCAAAAGGGTGTTTCTGTCATTTTGTCACAGTCGGCTGTATGTTCCCCATCTGATGAAGAGCCCCCCCCCTGACAATTCTGTTCTCCGCTTCACTCTCTATTAATTACAATGTCCCCGCTCTATATGGAAGACATGAAAAACCGTCACCAGACGAAGACATCCATTGGAGACTTGGGACGGCGGGAATCCAGCCAGTGGAAGTCCTGCAGGACACGTTTCTCGGGGTCGAGTTTGCCAAGAGGGTAGGCGTTCATGTCGGGACTGCCGGAAGTCACGACCCTCTCGGGCGAGCGGTCTTTGAAGTAGATGCGCATGTCTGATCCTCTTCCCACGTTCACACCCACTATGCTAACGCGTCCCGAGTCTTCGTCGGTGATGTAATAGACCATCTCTGCATTGCCCAGGATGTCGGCATAATAGGGTTCTCCCTCAACAAAATGGACCTCTGTGTTGCGGCCTTTTATCTGATTGAACTTGTCGGGATCCAACTGCTCGGCACTGATGCTGTTGTTGCGCATATAGGCGATGGTGGGGCCGTTGGGACCATGGTACATCTCGATGGTGTCAGCCGTGCATTGATAGTCGCCATACCATAGCACTGGGTCACCATAGAGCTGCAGCAGCGAGTCCTGCACAGAGTAGTAGACCGAGTCGCACATGGCCTGACCATCTGTGCGGAAAGCTTTCACATGGTAGAAGGCGTTGAGAGCTGTGAATTCTTTGTTCTCGTTGTTGATGACGCGTATCGAGTCGGCATGGAGGTAGAGGGTGTCCTGCGGTGCGTCGGGGTTATTCTCGTCCTTGCCCACGAACTTCACCAATGCGCTGTCTGTGACGTAGGAAGTCTGCCGTTCGCGGTCGGTCTCGCCGTAGCGCCCCGAGCAGATGATTTTATTCACAGTGTCCTCCAGAACCACGCGACCGATGGCACGGCCGAACTCGGTGTCTTCGTAGTAGTGCAGTGTGTCGCAGCTCAGTATTTTCTCCATATTCTGGACGCGCGACGCCTTGGTGGAGTAGGCATAGCGGGTCTCAGTGTTGTAACTCCCGTTCTCGCTATAGAGGATAGAGGAGCCGGAATAGATGTACGTCGGGCTGCCAAATTCGGCCAGGTGGTCTTCCGTGCAATAGGTCAACGTGTCTGTCTCCAGGCGCATGTTCGAGTCCTGCAGCACCACCTGCACGTATATGTAGAATGTCTTGATGTCCGAATTGTAGTGCCCCACACGGCTCACTAGGCTCTTGTCCTCGTTGACGGTATGACCCCAATTGTTGTAGGTGGCTGTTGAGGTGTTGCGGTCGTAGGAGAGGTGGTTGGTTGTCAGGGTGGTCTTGCCGTCTATCAGGCGAACGGTGTCGGCCCAGATATCCACCACGCGACTGATGCCGTCGTAGTAGAGCCTGTCGCCGTATATGGTTGTTGTGTCAGTGATTTCAATCTTGATGTGACCGTAGGCGGTGAAGTCGTTCTGCTCGGTGTTCAGTAAGGCCGAGTCGGCATACAATACCATGCCCTCATGCTCGGCGCGCACGCGTTTGTATAGGATCCACACGTCGTTGTTCTCCGGATCGCGTGTACCCATGCCAGCCGAGTAGGTGATAATCTTCTGCGCCGACGCTGTCCCCCACCCTACCAGGCAGGCCACCACACACAATATTCGCACAAATGTCTTTTGCATGTAACGAGAACGTGTTTTCTCAAATATTATTGTACCCTCCGGTTAATTTACCATTTTTTGTTTCTGGCTCTCGGATACGATAAAGAGGCTCCCGATATGGAAGCCTCTTTTCTCTAAGTTCTCTTTGAAAATCAATTGGCGCCGGTGCGGGAACCCATGCGGTCCATTGCGCAGCGGAAGCCAATCCAGGAGGTGCTGCGGTCCTGATCGTAGTAGCGGCGGGTGCCACTCTGCATCCAGTAGGCGCGGTCTTTCCAAGAACCACCCTTGACAACGCGGACGCGGTTGTTAATCATCGAGGTGACATTGTTCTGTTCAGCCGAGTCGCTACGGTGGTACATATTGTTGGTGTACTCCTCTTGGCTGCGGGCGACGGTCTCGTCGGTGCCACCTTCCTCGTCATCGGAATCGGTACGCCAGCCACTGATGGTGGTGGGGGTGTGCGAGTCGTAGTCGTAGATGCTGGAGTTCCAGTCGCCATCCAGATAGTTGATATTGTCGGCCTGGCGGTAGTTGCGGCGGTTCATGTCGTCGGGGACGTTCTTGTAGACAAGGTTGCCGGTCTCCTCATTGCGCATAACCTCTTCACCATCTTCCGAGAGGGCAACATACTGGTAGACATTACCACGGTAGGGGTTCAGGTCCTCACCACCGATGGGGCTGACATCTTTACGATAGACATCGGCGCACCACTCGCTGACATTGCCAGCCATGTGGTACAGGCCATAGTCGTTGGGGAAGTACCATCTGACGGGGGCAGTGTACTCCCAGCCGTCGTTGAGGTTGCCGGCCACGCCCATGGCGTCGCCACGCGAACGCTTGAAGTTGGCGAGGAACTGTCCGTAGTATTTCTTGTTGGCGGAACGGACGCTCTGACCGGCCCAGGGATAGGTCTTGTGCTCCACGACGCGCTCGTCGTAGGTGTTGCCGATCATGCCGAGGGCTGCGAACTCCCACTCGGCCTCGGTCGGGAGGCGGTAGTTGGGCAGGAGGATACCATCGGAACGGCGCACATTGCGGCTCTCGCCACCGGCCATGGGGTTGAGGTCGGGGATACCCTTGCCGTCGCCATTGTAGAGGCCTGCCAGATAGACATCGGTCTGGAAGGCTTCAGCGCCTGTCAGCTCGCTCTGGGCGAGGTCGATGATACCGGCGTCGACGAGGATTTTCTCATTGACGCGGTCGGTGCGCCATTTGCAGAACTGCGAAGCCTGCTCCCAGGAGACGCCAACAACGGGGTAGTCGTTGAACATGGCGCACTGGAAGTAGTTCTCGACAAAGTTCTCACGCCAGGAGAGACGCTCACGCCAGCAGTTGGTGTCGGGGTAGATTTGTTTGACCATCTCGGGGTACTCCTCGCCATAGGCGCGGTTCATCCAATAGACAAACTCGCGGTAGGCCAGGTTGGAGACCTCGGTCTCGTCCATATAGAAGGAGGAGACGGTGACGGTGTGAACGACATTGTTCCACTGGAAACGGGGGTCGTCGGCTACGCGGCCCATCTGGAAGGCGCCGCCTTCGATGAACACCAGGCCGGGGCCGGTGATTTGCTCCGAGTAGGAGGAACGGTCGAAACCGCCCCATTCGGAGTCGTTCAGATTCCAACCGGTAGTGGGCGAGGCTTCCTTGCTGCCGCATGCTGCAAAGACGAGCACGGAGGCCATCATCAGGAACGAGAATTTGATAATCTTCATAGTGGATTGCGTTTTTATCTGTCTTACTTATTGTTTTCTTTCTTGGGATTATACGTATCTAATAGGAAAAAGTTTCGCTGTTTAAGTTTTTTTAGAACGACGGGCAGCGGATGGCTTTCACCTTACGTTTGGCTTCGGGTACGGGCAAGAGGATGCCGAGGGTCACCTCATGGGCGCCGGCGGTGCTGTTGGCCAGCTCGCTGACGGTCACGTCATAGCTGTAGCCCACCTTGAAGTAGTCCTGCTGCACGCCGACCATGAAGATGAAGGCATCGGAATTTTCAATGCCGTTACGGTACCACATACCGACAAGGAAGGGCATCCAGTCGAGATAGAGTCCATAGTTGAAATAGTGGAACTTGCCCTGGTATTGGTAGATGATGTTGGGCGAGATGACAGGGGTGCCGAGACCGAGGGAGGAAGTGCGGCGTTTCTCTTCGGAAAGATTGATGAGACCACCTGCATGGACGGAGAGTTTCATGGGGATGCGGTCCTCACTGTAGAAGCCCTGGCTAGGCTGGTTGAGATGATGAGCGGCGAGACCGCCGTACCATGCTGGACCATAGACCATCAAGCCTGCAGCGAAGTCGGGGAAAAGGGTGCTGGTCTTGTCTGGAGGAGTGGCCTGGGTGAGGTCGACAAAGCCGTGTTCACGATCCACCTGGTCGGGCCAACGCATGTGGTTGGGGTCCCAGTCGAGTTTGATGTTGGTCATCGTGGCCTGGAGGGCCAAATTGATATGTATATCTTTATATACACGGAAACGGAAGGAGTACATGGCACCCAGCGAAGTGGTGCTGAGCATGCCGTGGTCGCCTTGCCTGTCGGACATCACGATGGCGCCGATACCACCATGCAGGTCGTTGATATACTGGTCGTAAGATGCGCTCACCGTCGTAAAGGCGCTGACCAAGCCGGGCCACTGGGCACGATAGGTCAGGGAGATGCGCGGAGCAACCTTCGAGCCTGCGAAGGCCGGGTTGAGGTAGAGCGGGTTGGCGTAGAACTGGGAAAAACCTACGTCTTGGGCACTCGCGCCGTGCACTCCGACGAGTGCCAGCAGCAGGAGCAGGACTATCTTATTACGTTGTCTCATCTGATGTTTTTTTACGTATATAGGGCCTATAATTCAATCGGCAATATTACGCTTTTTTTGTCAATTACCAACGTTTCTCTGAAAAATATTTTGTTTTGCACTGGTTTACAGGTGGTTTATTTTTCAACAAGGCACATTTTCGCCGTTATATTTTCCTCTTTCCAGAGGCCGATTTTGCAAATTTCGCCCCTTTCTGCAAAGGTTTTAAGCATGTTTTCGCCGCCTCGACGAGGCCTTTGCTGGGGAGTGCCACAGATGGGCAAACCATGCTGCCACGATCATCCCGTCTTCTTCTCATCTTTCAATGGGAGGGCCAGAGGAGCATCAGGGGAAAAACGATGGGAGAAGAGAGAGGTCTTCACAGCCCGCAAAAAGTCCTTTCCGGGACTTTCCTGGACACGCGCAGAAATATTTTTGGACACGCGCAATAAATAGGGCAAAACTTAGTTAATGGTCGTATGAGAAGAATTACACCTTTACGGAACATCAAGGCGGCATGGCTGCTGGTTTTTATCATAGCGACAGCCCCGCAGGCTGATGCCCAGACCTTTATAGACCACTCGCGGCTGGCCGCAGGCAGTTGGTACCGTATCCCCGTAAGCCAGACGGGGGTCTACCGTCTGACGGTCTCCGAGGTGCCGGCCCTGAACGGAGCCAACATCTCGCGCATCGCCCTCTACGGCGCCCCAGGAGGTCAGCTCTCCACCCAGCTGAACGACGGACAGCCAGATGACCTGGTGCCCGACGCCATCGAGGTAGTCGACGCCAACGGCAACGGCACATTCGACAACAACGACTACCTGCTCTTCTATGCCGAGGGACCCAGCGTGTGGAGATACTCGGACGGTAACCAACGCTTTGAATACAGACACAACACCTACGCCACAAACAACTACTACTACCTGAACGCCGACTTCAGCGCCCCGGCAACCGATGCCGGACTACTGCGCGTGAAGGCCAGCAGCGCCACCTCGACCAACCAGGGAGAACTGTCGACCTTTACGGGCGTGGCGGTGATGCATGACGACAAGATGAACCCCAACGAAGGCGGAGAGGGATGGATGGCCGACAAGTTCACCAACAGCATGCGCGAACGCACATACGAGCTCGTCCTGCCCGGCATCCAGACAGGAGCCACCATCATGGCCCGCTACGGCCTAGCCTCCAGCTCCTCGCAGAGGACCGGATTCGAGATGAAATACAACTCGGACGCCCGCCAGCACCAACTCTCGATGGGCGACGTGTACAACACCTTCATCGAGACATTCACCCCCCGCACCAACAGCACCATAGTCCTCACCTGCACATTCCGTCCGGCTGAGAGCAATGCCGTGGGCTATATCGACTTCATCGAACTCAACGCCCTGGCCCCCCTCGCCTACCCCGGCGGGCAATGGACCGTGCGCAACACCCAGCGCCTCGGCTCGGGCAACCGCTGCCGCTTTTCTGCCAGCGGGTCGGGCGCCGACCTGAAAGTATGGGACGTGACAAACCCCGCACAGCCCGAGGCCCTGACGGTACAGAACAACGGCAACGGATTCACCTTCATCGCACCCACCGAGGTGCCAGGCACATACATCGCCTTCAAGCCCTCGGACGCTCGCACCCCCACGGGTATTGCCAGGATTGAGAACCAGGACCTGCACGGCGCCGAAGTGCCCGACCTGGTGATTGTGACCCATGCCGACTTCTCCGACCAAGCAGAACGGCTGGCCGACCTGCACCGCCTGCACGACGGCATGACCGTGCTGGTGGCCACGCAGGAGGAGGTCTTCAACGAGTTCTCGTCGGGACGCAAGGACCCCGTGTCCATCCGCCAGCTGGCACGCTGCATGCAGGCCAAAGGGGAGAGCAACGGTCATAGTATAAAGTATTTGCTCCTGTTCGGCAAAGGCACCTACGACAACCGGAACCTGCTGGGAAGCGACGCGCGCACGGTGGTCACCTACCAGACCCCGCCGACAACCGACTTCGCTGGCAGCGCCTACCCTTCGGACGACATCTACGGTCTGCTGACATCCGCGTCGACACTCGACATCAGCATCGGCCGACTTCCCGCCAAGAACAGCGCCGAGGCACGCCATCTGGTGGACAAAATCGAGGGCTACATGGAAAACAAGGACTTGGAGCGTAGCGACATCCGCGGCGACTGGCGCAACTATGTATGCCTCCTCTCGGACGATGCCGACCCTTCCAGTCCGGGCGACACGAATTTTGCCTCTTCCAGCGAGAAGACGGCCCGGCTGATCAAAGCCCTTCACCCGCAATATAACATCGACCGCATCTATGCCGACGCCTACATCCAGCAGTCGGGCGTTGACGGCAGCTACTACCCCGACGTGAACAACGCCCTGCGGCAGAGAATCAACTACGGATGCCTGCTGCTGAACTACATAGGCCACGGTTCGGACCAGTACATCGGCACCGAGCGCTACATGCTCCTCTCCGACATCGACCGCTACACCAACACCGACCGACTGACCTTCTTCGTCACCAGCACCTGCTCCTATGGCCGGTACGACAAGGTCGACGGTGTCTCGGGCGGCGAGTATTTCCTCCTGGCCGACGCCGCGGGCATCGGCGTGGTGGCCGCCGCACGCCCCATCTCGCACATCCAGCGTTTCAACACCGACGTGTGCCTCTTCGCCCTCGACCCTGCCAACACCATCGGAGACGCCCTCCGACTGGCCAAGAACAACACCCCCGTGTCGCGATGCATAGCCCTGCTGGGCGACCCTGCCCTACGCCTTTCTATCCCTGAGAACGAAGTGGTTGTCACCAAAATAAACGAACGCACGGTAGATTCGGCACGGGCCGACTCGGCCGAGGTGCTCTCGCGCGTCACCGTGGAGGGCGAGGTGCGCAACACAGAAGGCGACCTGCTGACGGACTTCGACGGCGAGGTGTTCCCCATCGTCTTCGACCGCGAGGTCACCTGCCACACCTTGGCCAACGACAACGACAGCACCGAGGTGGAATTCAAGCAACAGAAAAACATCCTCTACAAAGGCCGCACCGCCGTCACCGGCGGACGCTTCAGATACTCGTTCATCGTGCCGCGCGACGTGTCGTTCCGCTACGACTATGCCAAGCTGTCGCACTACGCCCACAGCGACATTGCCCAAGCCTCGGGCGAGTATAGCAACATTCTGTTCGGCGGACTGGACGAGACGGTGGTCATCGACGAGGTGCATCCGCACGTAAGCATCTATCTGAACGACAGTACCTTCCGTAACGGCGGCCTTACCAACGAGACCCCAACCCTGCACGCGTATCTGACTGACTCGGTGGGTATCAACGCCGCCGGCAGCGGCCTCGGACACGACATCACGGCAATCATCGACGGAAACTCATACAATATGGTGACGCTGAACGACTTCTTCGAGCCCTCCATTGAGGACAGCCGCAACGGGACCGTCAGCTACACCCTCGGCAAACTCGACGAAGGCCGCCACACCCTGACGCTGAAATGCTGGAACATTTTCAACTTCTCGGGTAGCGCGACCATCGAGTTCTGCGTGGTCAACGACAGGAACCCCCGCATGGCCAACGTCTGCGCCGCCCCCAACCCCGCCTCGGGACACACCACCCTACGCGTGGAGCACAACATGGGCGGCACCATGAAGGACTGCCGGATAGACATTTATAACGCGATGGGAGCCCTGGTGCGCACCTTCACCCCCACCCCCGCCGAGGGGTCGAGCGTGGTGGCTGTCGACTGGGATTTCACTTCGGACGCCGGCGCCGGGCTGAGCAACGGGCTCTATATCATGCGTGTCACCGCCACCACGGCCGATGACGAGCAAATTGTAGAGACGGCCAAAATCATCCATAGATGAACTGGCACGACACGGTACCGAAAGAACTCCGCGACAAAAAAAATATCCACGCCATACAATAAAAACATATAAACGACGTTTTCCCGTATATTTCGTAAACCCACTTAGATGAAAAGCAAAAAGATTCTCCTCTCAGCCCTGTTGACGCTGGGACTCGCCGGAACGGCTGTGGCACAGAACACCGTTGTCAATGGACAGACTAAGAACTATATCGCCACAGGTATGCCCATCCTACTGATTGCCCCCGACGCCATCTCGGCTGGCATGGGTGACGCAGGCGTAGCCTCCACCCCCGACATCTACTCGGCCCATTGGAACAACGCCAAATTCGCCTTCATCGAGGGCGACTTCGGCTTCAGCACCACCTACACCCCCTGGCTCCGTAACCTCGGCGTGGGCGACATGAACCTGCTCTACCTCGGCGGATACAAGCGTATCAACAACATGAGCGCCGTGGCAGCATCGCTCACCTATTTCTCGCTGGGCGAAATACAGACCACCGACATCGAAGGCAACAGCACCGGCATTATGAACCCCAACGAGTTTGCCGTCGATGCCAGCTATGCACTGAAAATCAACGAGGAGCTCTCTCTCGGTGCCTCCGCCCGCTTCATCCGTTCCGACCTCACCAACGGCCAGATTATCAGCGACGGTAGCGGCTCGCACGTGACCACCAAGCCCGCCTGGAGCCTCGCCGCCGACCTCGGCTTGTATTGGGAGAAGGAGTTGGCCGCCAATCAGGAAGTGGCCCTGGGAGCCTTCTTCAGCAACCTCGGTGCCAAGCTCTCCTACTCCGACGACGACACCAAGAAGGACTTCCTCCCCTCCAACCTGCGCTTCGGCGGTCGCTACAGCTACGAGATCGACCAGTCGAACCAGGTCAACGTCCTCCTCGACTTCAACAAACTGCTCGTCCCCACTCCCCCAAAGACAGAGGGTGACAGCACCTACAGCAAGTACTACCGCAACATGACCGAGTATCGCAATACCGGCGTGATGAAAGGGGCTCTGCAGTCGTTCTACGATGCCCCCGGCGGCTTTGCCGAGGAACTGCACGAGATGCAGCTGTCGGTGGGTGCCGAATACTGGTACAAGCACACCTTGGCCGCCCGCGTGGGATACTACTACGAGCACGAGACCAAAGGCGGCCGCCAATACGCCACCGTGGGCGTGGGCCTGAGATACAATATCTACGCCTTCGACTTTGCCTACCTTATCCCCACAACTTCCTTCAGCAGCAACCCGCTGGCCAACACCGTCCGCATCTCCCTCACCATCAACTTCGGCAAGAAAAAGAGCTGAGCCATGCGCATCGGGACGGGATATGACGTGCACAAGCTGGTGGAAGGCCGCAAACTGGTGCTGGGAGGCATAGAGGTGGAACACACCCTCGGCCTCCTCGGCCACTCCGACGCCGACGTCTTGCTCCACGCCATCTGTGACGCCATGCTCGGTGCCGCCGCCTTAGGCGACATCGGCCAGCATTTCCCCGACCGAGACCCGCAATACAAGGACATCGACAGCCGCGTGCTCTTGCGCCATTGCAACGACTTGATACGCAAAGAGGGATACACTATCCTGAACATCGACAGCACTATCGTGGCACAACGTCCCAAATTAGCAGCCTATATTCCCAAGATGCGTGAGAGCATCGCCCACGAACTGGGGGTCGACGTGAGACAAATCTCGGTGAAGGCCACCACCACGGAACATCTGGGCTTCGAGGGCCGCGAGGAAGGCATCAGCGCCCAGGCTGTAGCTCTTCTGGACGATAGGACACCCATGACGGACAACCCCGACAATTGTATAGACTAACCATTCTACACCTACAACACCCGCAACACCATGCAAGAGAGCAGACCATACACCTCACCCCAAAGCGACGACGAAGCCGTTGTGCTTGACGACTCGGGATGCACTCTTGTGCTGCACAACGACGACGTACACACATTCGACTACGTCATCAAGGCCCTATCCGACATCTGCCGCATCTCGGCGGCGCAGGCCGAGCAATGCGCCATCCTGGTGCACTGCCATGGCAAATGCAATGTCAAGCATGGCAGCTACGAGACCCTCCTGCCCATGCACACCGCCCTCCTCGACAAACAGCTAACCTCTGAAATCGTACAGATATGAACCTCACACTCCTCATCATCACTCTGGTCATCGGCATGGCCCTTCTCATCCTCGAGATTGTCGCACTGCCCGGTGGCATAGCCGGCATCTTCGGCGGCCTGCTCCTCGCCTTTGGCGTATGGCAGAGTTATGTCCTCCTCGGCCTCAACTGGGGCACCGTGATTCTTGGATGCGTCGTCTTTTTCGGCGTTGCCATGCTCGTCTTTCTCATGAAGGGCAAGACATGGAAGAAGTTCAGCCTCAACGAAGAGTCCGACAGCGCCGTCAACCAGGAACCCGCCACCGTGCAGGTGGGCGCCACTGGCAAGACCATTGCCCGCCTCGCCCCCACAGGCAAGGCCCTCATCGACGGCGAACTCGTCGAGGTGCATGCCATCAACAAGTTCATCGACCCCGACCGACCCATCGAGGTGATCGATGTCGTCGAGACCGAAGACAACCGTTTCGACCAACCCACGGTAGAAAACAAATAGTCACCCCCAACCTCAGATATTCACCATTAAAACTTCAGCAATATGACAATTACCGGTATCGTTATCCTGTGCGTGATTATCTTTATCGCACTGATTCTGTTTCTCTATCTGGTGCCCGTTGGACTCTGGTTCCAGGCACTCGTATCGGGTGTGCACACCTCGCTCATCCAGCTCATGTTCATGCGCTTCCGCAAAGTGCCGCCCAGCGTGATTGTCAACAACATGATCAACGCCACCAAGGCAGGCCTGAAGCTCACGCAGAACGAGCTCGAAGCCCACTATCTGGCTGGCGGCAACGTCAGCAGCGTGGTGCAGGCCCTCATCTCGGCCAACAAGGCCAACATGAACCTCGACTTCCGCACCGCCACTGCCATCGACCTGGCAGGCCGCGACGTGCTGAAGGCCGTGCAGACCTCTGTCAACCCCAAGGTCATCGACACGCCCCCCGTGGCTGCCGTGGCCAAGGACGGCATCCAGCTGATTGCCAAGGCCCGCGTCACCGTCCGCACCAACATCAAGCAGCTCGTCGGCGGCGCCGGCGAGGAGACCATCCTGGCCCGTGTAGGCGAAGGTATCGTCACCTCCATCGGCTCGGCCGTCAGCCACAAGCAGGTGCTTGAGAACCCCGACAGCATCTCCAAGCTCGTCCTCACCAAGGGTCTCGACAGCGGCACTGCCTTCGAGATTCTCTCCATCGACATCGCCGACATCGACGTGGGTAAGAACATCGGAGCCCAGTTGCAGATGGATCAGGCCAACGCCGACAAGAACATCGCCCAGGCCAAGGCCGAGGAGCGTCGCGCCATGGCTGTGGCCAGCGAGCAGGAGATGAAGGCCAAAGCCCAGGAGGCCCGCGCCAAGGTCATCGAGGCCGAAGCCGAGGTGCCCAAGGCCATGGCCGAAGCCTTCCGCTCAGGCAATCTCGGCATCATGGACTATTACCGCATGAAGAACATCCAAGCCGACACCGACATGCGCGAGAGCATCTCCAAGCCCGCCGCAGCCCCCAAGCCCGCCACTCCCAAACCCGCAGAGGAGAAGTAGGGAGCTGCAAGTTTCCAAAAAAGGGTGCCCCAAAGGCACCCTTTTCTTTTGTATCCCGAAGAAAGATTTGTCCAATTGGAATAAATGTATTATCTTTGCATTCAGAAGTATTCAAACGTATTACACCCATGGAGACCACAATCGAAAGAAAACCAACCTCTTTCCGTCTGAGGAAGGATTTGCTGGAAGGACTGAAACGCAATGCGGCACGCGAAAACCGGACGCTCAACAACTATGTTGAGAGCCTTCTGCTTGACATTTTTTATCACGAGCCCAACGACGTGACCAAGGCCGCCATAGAAGAGGCCAAGAACAGGACTCATTATCCTGAAGGGGAAGTTTACAGCAGTGCAGAAGAACTCCTTAACGCTCTTGATGCAGAATGAAAAGACTTTTTCCTTCGAGCCAATACAAGAAAGACTACAAGCGCTATCGGCATAACACACGGAAGAAAGCCGCATTAAAAGTCATCCTTGACCTACTGGCGAACGAAAAGCCCATACCTCCCGAATACTATCCCCACACGCTTACAGGCAACTACAAAGGCTGTCTTGAATGCCATATCGAGGGGGATTTCCTTCTTATCTGGATTGACGAAAAACAGGACATCATCGAGTTGGTGCGTTTAGGCTCCCACTCTGAATTGTTCGGGAAATAAGTAGTCATGAGCAATCGACTGAAGACATGCGCGAAGGTGGCGCTCGGACTCGGGGTGCTGTTTTGGGCCAGCATCTTCGTAGTGATACCCCTTCGGTACACAGCTGGGTGGTTGGCGACGGTGTACAGCTATGCATACCTCCTGATGTGCGGAGCGGCACTGATGGTTGTCATCGGGCTGCTTCTTATGCAGATTGCCAAATACAACGAGGATAGTTACGACTTCCCCGAAAAGCCCGATCCCCAACGGGTGGCAGAGTTGCTGACGTGGATTGCGCCACAGGCGCGCCGTTGTATCTCATTCAGCGAGAGGCCAGGCCAACCCCTCACCGTGGGATGCAGCAAAGCCTATGGATACCCCGATTTGCCGATTGGGCGGAAGCGTCCTTTGGACGACAATGGCGAGCCGTTGGAACTCATCGTCCAACTGCGCTGCAGCGACCTGGCTCCCTTTGACCCCGAGAACCGATATCCTCATGCGGGAATGCTCTACTTCTTCGACGGGCTGGTACTCTATTGTGGACAAGAGGAGGTGCTGCAACCCTCCTGCCCCGAGTTGGAATGGAACGGGAATCCGATAGTTTTCAGCGAGAATCAGGACTTCCCCGATTTCTCCATTGCCTGCGGGCAATTCCCGGACATCAAATGGGCCGACTACTTCGAAGCGTGTCGACAAGCCGGGTGGCGGGTCTGCGACGGCATTATTGGTGGCTATTGCCATTCCGAGCGGGAACCCGCCAGCGGTTTGGAGCATTGTGAAGCGTTGCTGACCGTCTTTGACTGTCCCGGCCACGATGGCGAAGGCATAACCTACCTCATCGACCCTCAAGACCTGTCCAACCGCAGTTTCAGCAACGCCCTCTGCGTGTAGACAGAGGGAATCAGTACTGTTCCTTCTCGTTGGGGAAGTTGACGTTCTTGACGTCGTCGATGTATTGGCGGATGGCGTTGCTGATGTCGGCGCCGAAGGAGCCGTAGAGGCGGAGGTAGCGGGGGGTGAACTGCTGGGTGATGCCGAGCATGTCCTGCAGCACAAGCACCTGTCCGTCGGTCTCAGAGCCTGCGCCTATGCCGATGGTGGGAATCTTGATCTCACGGGTCACCTGTCCGGCCAGCTTGGCGGGGATTTTCTCCAGCACGACGCTGAAACATCCAGCATCTTCCAGCACATGGGCGTTGTGAATCAGTTGCTGAGCCTCGTCATCGTTTGTGGCACGGACAGCGTATGTACCGAACTTGTTGATGCTCTGGGGTGTCAGTCCGAGGTGCCCCATGACGGGGATGCCCGCCGTGAGGATACGGCAGATGGATTCGAGGACCTCCTCGCCACCTTCCAGTTTGACGGCGTCGGCTCCCGTCTCTTTCATGATGCGGATGGCGGAGGCCAGAGCCTGTTTCGAGTTGCCCTGGTAGGTGCCGAAAGGCATGTCGACCACCACGAGGGCGCGCTTGATGGCGCGCTTGACGGAGGAGGCATATACAATCATCTCGTCGAGCGAGATGGGGAGGGTGGTGTCGTATCCCTCCATCACATTGGCGGCGGAATCGCCCACGAGCACCACATCTATCTTGGTGGCGTCGAGGAGCTTGGCCATAGAATAGTCGTAGGCGGTGAGCATGGCGATTTTCTCGCCCTGCTGTTTCATACGCTGGAGGACGTGGGTGGTGACTTTGGTTACATCAGTCTGGAGATAAGCCATAATTCTCAATTTTCAATTCTCAATTTTCAATTCCCTACAGTTCTTCATCGCCATCGGTGGGGGGGGCATGGTTTCAGTGAGATTCTCGTCGGCCTCCTCAACGATGCGGAGCATGGCGCGGAAGGGTTTCTTGAATTCATAATCGCCGTTGCGACCCACACGGAAAGGCTTGTAGAAAGCCTCTTCGCCGTACTCCATGATGGTCACAGCGCCCTGTTCGGTGGGGGTGTCGGCAGGATATAGATAGGAGCGCACCTCTTCGGGCTGTATGCGTTTGGCGATGAAGATGGTGTCGAACTGCGTGGGGTTGATTCCCGCCTGGATCATCAGCACTGGACCGCCCTTGATTTTCTTGGTGGGGAGTGATTTATACTCAACCCCTTTGTCGGAGTACTTCTTGGCGTAGATGCGCAACTTCGACTCCACCTGCTCGTCTGTAACGGGGAAACGCACGAAAATGGAGTCGGGCATCTGCTGCGAGCACTCGCCGGGCTGGCGCGTGAAGGAGGAATGCAGCACCACGTATCCCACAGGCAGGATAATCTGGCGACGGTGGGGTACAAGGAAGTATTTCTCGACCAAAGCCTTGTAGTCCAAGTGCTCTTCGATGGTGATGGTGACGGGCGGAGGGCACTCGTCGCGGGTGCCGCGGACAGAATAGATGCTGCCCTTGGGTAGGATAATCTGGATGTAATAGGAACGGATGTTGCTGTCCTGCGCGGGAATGAAGCATCCCTCGGAGAAACCGATGCACTCTGCCGGGTCGTGGTGGAAAGTGACGAGCACCTTGTCCTTCAGCGGCACGGTCTTGTTCAGGAACATGCGGCTCTCGGGGAGCATACTGCAGTCGTACACCTGCTTGTCGACAGGCACCTCGTAGCGCAGCAGCTCGACGGTGTCGCCCTTGCAGGAGCAGTGCACGGGGTTGTAGGCATAACGGATGGGGAAACGGGTGTCGCGGTCGACATTCTCCTCGTCGCCACGCATGGAGAGATACCTGTAGACCGACTGCACTCTCGCGGCCATGAGTCCCGAGTCGGCCTTGTCGGCATAGCCCTCAATGGTGATGGCGTAGAAGCGCGGATTGTTGCGGTCGAAGCCAACACTATAGGCCGAGTCGAGGCGGTCGAGGTCACGCACGCGGTAGTTGCTGTCGCCCGCGTCGAAGTCCAGCAGCAGGCAGAAGACCTCAGGGTTAATCCAAGCCTGCTCCAGTTGTTTGGGCTTCAAAGGCTTCTCGGACGGGATATACAAACCCGTCTGCCCCCAGGCTGTTGGAAGTATGAGGTAAGAAGTAAGAACTAAGAAGGATAGAATCTTTTTCATATTTTCAGCAGGGCGCGTCAGCCTTCTATAACCTATAACCTTTAACCAATAACCTTTATTTCAGGAGTTCCTCCACGAGGCTCTCGACGGTGATGTTCTCGGCCTCGGCATAGTAGTTGCGCACAATGCGGTGGCGCAACACCTCGGTGGCCACAGCCTTCACATCCTCCATGTCGGGTGAATACTTGCCGTGCAGGGCGGCGTGTGTTTTTGCGCCCATGACGAGGTATTGCGAGGCGCGGGGACCAGCACCCCACGAGAGGTACTTGGTGGCCAGCGAGTCGGCCTTCCCGGGGCGTGTGGAGGCCGCGAGACTGACGGCGAATTCACATACATTGTCAGGCACCGGCATACGGCGGATGACGCGTTGGTGGCCGAGTATATCTTCGGCAGTGAGCACTTTAGAGACCTCTGGATGGGCGTCGACGGTAGTGCCTTTGACGATGTCCACCTCCTCGGCAAAGGAGGGGTAGTCCATGCGTATGTTGAACATGAAACGGTCCAACTGGGCCTCGGGCAACGGGTAGGTGCCCTCCTGCTCGATGGGGTTCTGCGTGGCGAGGACGAAGAAGGGGTCGTCGAGGCGGTAGCTCTTGCCCGACACCGTCACCGAGTGTTCCTGCATGGCCTCCAGCAGGGCGGCCTGAGTCTTTGGGGGGGTGCGGTTAATCTCGTCGGCCAGGATGATGTTGGCAAACACCGGTCCCTTGATGAACTGGAAACGGCGGTTTTCGTCGAGGATTTCCGAGCCTGTGATGTCGGAAGGCATCAGGTCGGGGGTGAACTGGATGCGGTTGAAGGTGAGGCCGAGAGCCTTGGCGAGGGTGTTGACCATGAGGGTCTTGGCCAAGCCCGGCACACCTACCAGCAGGCAGTGCCCGCCGGTGAAGATGGAGATGAGGAGGCTGTCGACGGCCTTTTCCTGACCCACGATGACCTTGCCCATCTCGCTTTTCAGCGCGTGGTATTGGGCGACGAGGGTATTAAGGGTTTCTGTATCTGACATTTTTCTTAATTGAGAATTGAAAGTTCTTACTTTCCTGCGAACCAGTTGACGCGGAAGTTGGAGCAATCCTTGTATTCGTCGGAGATATGGATATAGGTGGTCTTCACCATGCGGTTGCACCATTCCACAATCTTGGCGGTCTTGGCGGTCTGCAGGGCGGCTGCAAAGATACGGTCGTAGTCATCCTCCAAGTTGGCGCGGTGAGCGGGGATTTTCTTCACCATACGCAGGATGCAGTAGGCGCTCTTGTTCTCGTCGGTGGTGATGGCCGTGGCGTTGGACACCTCGCCCTCGTCCATGGCCGAGATGCCGATGCCGGGATAGAGCTGTGCCAACTCCTCCTTGGTGAAGCGATTGTTGCCTGAGTGGGGGTTGGAGACGATGCCTCCCTGCTTGCGGCTGATGCCGTCGGAGTACTTCTCGGCCGCGGCTTCGAAAGTGATGCTTCCCTTGCGTATCTCTGTGGCGAGGCTGTCGAGGGTCATGCGGGCACGCAGCAGGTCTTCGGACGACGTCTTGGGCTGCAGAAGGATATGGCGGACGTTGATGGTGTTGCCCCTACGCTCGATGAGCTGGAGAATGTGGAAACCGTACTGGGTCTCGACGATGGGCGACACCTCGCCGGGCTTCAGGGCGAAGGCGGCGGCCTCGAACTCGCTCACCATCTTGCCACGCCCGAAGAAACCCAGTTCGCCGCCTTTGGCTGCCGACCCGGGGTCTTGCGAGTAGAGCTTGGCCAGCATGCTGAAGCGCTCGCCTTTGAGGACGCGCTCGCGCAACTCGGACAACTCCGTGCGCACGCGGTCGCGTTCCTCTTCCGTGATGGAGGGCTGGATGGTGATTTCCGCCACCTCGTACTGGGCGTCGATGTCAGGCAGACTGTCCTGCGGGAAGGTGGCAAAATACTCGGCCACCTCGGCGGGGGTCACCTTCACGTTCTCCGTCAGTTCCGCCTCGACGCGCGAGCTGAGGATGCGGTCGTGCAGGATATCGAAGTACTGGTCGTGCAGCTCGTCGTAGGAGTAGCCGACGGCCTCGCGCAGGCGGTCTTTCCCGCCCACTTGGTCGACAACGGCGTCGAGATAGTATTTCACCTGGTCTTCCACCTGCTCGTCAGTCACCTCCACACTGTCGACCATACCTTTGTGCACCAGCAGTTTGCTGATGAGCATACTCTCCAGCAGGCTGCAACGCTCGGCATGGGCGTTCTCCATGCCCTGCCGCAGACGTATCTGGCGGTAGGCCTGCTCGATATCGGAATTCTTGATGATGGTCTGTCCGACGACGGCCACGATACCGTCAACCACCTGTTTACGCTCCTGGGCCTGCGCCAGGGAGGCGCACACCATGGTGGAGAGCAGGATGAACAATAGTTTCTTCATTGCTTGTATCAATAGGTGATTTCGTCTATAACTTCCTGATGGACCTTGACATTGTACTTCTCGCGCAACTGACTGCACACCTTCTGGTCCAAATAGTTCTGATAGTCGTTCAGATAGTAGCCGCGGGCTTCGTGGAGAGCCTTGGGTTCGGGCTCATGCACTTTCTCCACCAACACCAGGTCGTAGCCCTTGCGATGGGGACGGCCATAGATTCCCGTGTGCCACTCGCCGTCGCGCAGAATGTCCTGGCTGCCACGTTCCACAAGGTCGAAACGCACAAGCACGGGGTTGTCGGCCTTGCACTTCTTGGTGCGCACTTTCTTCATCAGGGCGTCACGCAACGCCTCGCCGCCGGGAGCGTCGGCCATCTTCTTCTGCAGAATGGAGATAGCCTTCTCGGGAGCCAGGCAGGCGCTGTCGAAGATGCTGAAGGTGTAGACCCTTGCGCGCTCGTTCCAGAAGTAGGGTGCCTGAGCCGAGTCGTTGATGTCGTGCTTGGGCATGGCCTCGGCATAGAAGTCGGCGAACCCCGCCGAGTCCTTGATGGCACGGCTCCAGACAAACTTGTCGTTGTATGTGAATATCATCAAGCCGTGGCGATATTCGGCCATCAGGTCGCGGAACTCGGGGTTGTCCTGCTCCAGACGGTTGTCGGCATACTTGATGAGCTCATACTCCATGAAGTCCTTGTAGCGTTCGGCCACGAAGATGTCGAGGTCGCTGATGGGCCATACCTTCTTATGCTTGGAGAGGTAACGGGCGAAGTCGCGCGAATTGTAGTTCGTCTCGCCGATGCGGAAGAGGGGGCGCATGTCGGTGATCTGGTTCGAGTCGTAGTTGAACTTGGCCGAGAAGATGGTGTCCGTCACCACGGCGCGGATGGCGGCGAGGCTGGCGGCATAGGGGGCGTTTTTCTTCTTCGAGGTCTTCACCTTGGTGTAATCCTCAAAGCCGTAGATTCTCTTGCACTGCTCGGCGAAGATGCGCTGCGGGCGTTTGCTGCGCTCGCCGACGGTCATGCGCGACTTGAGGTAGGGCACCATGCTCTCGAACGGGGGGCATTCCTCTTTGCTGATGAGCTTGATGATGTGCCATCCGTAGCGGGTCTTGAAGGGCTTCGAGAAGTCGCCCACCTGCATGCCGGAGGCGATGGTGGACACATACTCGGGAGGCAGCTGATTGCAGGGCATCTCGCCCAGTTCAATGCCCTGGGCTCCTGAACCGCGGTCCGAGCTATAGTTCTTGGCCACAGTGGCGAAGGGGTCGCCCTCGGACAATTGGCGGTATGCCCCGTTGATCATCTTCTCGGGGTTGATGGCCTTGTTCGACACCCAGATGTGGGCGACATTGGCCTTGCCGTAGTAGTGGTTGCGCTCGAAGAGCTTGATGACGTGGTAGCCATATTTGGTCCTGACGGGCTGGCTCACCTCGCCGGGTTTCATGGCGTAGACAGCCGACTCGAAGGGATAGATCATGTCGAACACCGTGAAGCAGCCCAGGTCGCCCTCGATGGGGTTGTCCTCTTCGGCGCGCTTCCTCACGAGGGGGTCCTTGCTGTTCATGCGCTGGGTGCGCATCTCTTCCTGGGCCAAGGTATAGAAATCCTCGCCGTTGCGGGCGCGGAGCGACAGTTCCATGGCGTGGTTGTAGGCCGCCTCGGTGTCCTGGGCCGATGCCGCCTCACCGCACGGCACCAGGATGTGCGCGGCGTGCAGGGCATACTGGCTGCGTTCATAGGCCTCCTGCAGAAGTTCCTTCAGGGTCGTCGAGTCAATCAGATAACTCGTTGCCAACTCATCGCGGTAGGTCTTCAGCTCCTTGCGGAGGGCCGGCAGGGTGTCGTAGCCCAGGGCGTAGGCGTCGGCCAGTTTGGCACGGAAATTGACATACAACTGGGCATATTCCTCCAGAGCCTTGCGTTTCTCGTAGGTGCAGGCCGTGGGGGCTGCCGACGGGTCCTTACCGATGGACTGAAGGAAATCCTTCATGAACTGCGACTTGTAGATAGGCTTCCCGCCCACCTCGAAGATAACGGGGTCGTTGGCGGTCTGTGCCACTGCCGTCGACAGCGCGGCGGCAAGAAGCATAAATGTCAAAACTTTCTTCATCTTTTTCAATTCCTAATTTCTAATTCCAAATTACCTCGAATAGTTCGGGGCCTCGCGGGTGATGGCGATGTCGTGGGGATGGCTCTCGGTGCGGCCTGCGTCGGTGATGCGGATAAACTTGGCCTTCTGCAGCGCCTCGATATCCTTCGAGCCCGTGTAGCCCATGCCGGCCTTGAGTCCGCCGACCATCTGGTAGAGGATCTCGCTGAGGGTGCCTTTGTAGGGCACGCGGCCCACAACGCCTTCGGGGACGAGTTTCTTGGCGTCGGTCTCCTTCTCCTGGAAGTAGCGGTCCTTGCTGCCCGCCTGCATGGCTTCGAGCGAACCCATACCCCTGTACGACTTGAACTTGCGGCCTTCGTAGATGATGGTCTCGCCCGGGGCCTCGTCGGTGCCGGCCACCAGAGATCCGACCATGACGGTGCTGGCGCCTGCCGCCAGGGCCTTGACGATGTCGCCGCTGTAGCGGATACCGCCGTCGGCGATGATGGGGACGTCGTAACCCTTTTGTTTCAAAGCGCCTACACACTCGCAGATAGCCGTCAGCTGCGGCACACCGATACCTGCCACGATACGGGTGGAGCAGATGCTGCCGGGTCCGATACCCACCTTGATGGCGTCAGCACCAGCCTCGGCCAGCATGATGGCGGCCTCGCCGGTGGCAATATTGCCCACCACCACGTCGATGTCGGGATATTTGGCCTTCACCGACTTGAGAGCCTTGACCACATTGGCGCTGTGGCCATGGGCGGTGTCGATGACGAGGGCGTCGGCGCCGGCTGCCACGAGGGCGTCGACACGCTGCATCATGTCGGGCGTGATGCCCACTCCGGCGGCCACGCAGAGGCGGCCGTTGCTGTCCTTGCAGGCCAGGGGGCGCTCCTTGGTCTTCATGATGTCGCGGTAGGTGATGAGGCCCATGAACTGGCCTTTCTCGTTGACCACGGGCAGTT
Source organism: uncultured Bacteroidales bacterium (assembly GCA_905234665.1). Classification (GTDB taxonomy): domain Bacteria; phylum Bacteroidota; class Bacteroidia; order Bacteroidales; family P3; genus Colimorpha. The sequence continues at coordinate 42,787 of CAJOIV010000021.1, forward strand.
TCTCGATTTTGTGCTGCTGCAGGATGTCGGTGGCCTCGGCGAAGGTGGTGCCCACATGGGTGGTGATGAGCTTGGTAATCATGATTTCCGACAGCGGACGCTCCATGTTGCGCTCGAAGCGCAGATCGCGGTTGGTCACCATGCCGATGAGCATCCTGTTCTCGTCGACGATGGGGATGCCGCCGATGCCGTATTCATTCATCAGGCGCAGGGCGTCTTTCACGAGGGCGTCCTTGGTGAGTGTCACGGGGTCGACAATCATGCCGTTCTCGGCACGCTTCACCTTGCGCACCTCATTGGCCTGGCGCTCGATACTCATGTTCTTGTGCAATACGCCGATACCACCTTCCTGGGCCATGCCGATGGCCATGGCTGCCTCGGTGACGGTGTCCATGGCGGCCGACACCAGCGGCATGTTCAACTTGATGTGGCGCGAGAAGCGGGAGGCCACGGTAACCTGGCTGGGGATAATCTCGGAATAGGAAGGGACGAGCAGCACGTCGTCGTAAGTAAGGCCTTCGCCAATGAATTTTGTGGTATCTGTGTACATAGCTTTGAGTGTTTTTTGTCTTGAAAAATTGTGCAAAGATACGAAGAATTTCCGACATAATATATAAAATCCTGCCCACACGTGAAAAATTAAGGTTTCAACAGCTGGCCAGAACCTGCGCAAACACCATGTTCCATGACACTTGCGCCCCTTCCGGCAATCACGCCGGAGGAGTCCCTTCCCTCACCCGCCGCCCGTCGTTTCCGCCCCTTGGAGCCTCCGTTTCCCGTCCACGCGGCCTCCTCCAGCGCGCCGGTCCCGCGCCGTCCTTTCGCCTCTCCTTCGCCACGGCCTCGGAGCAGCCTGTGTTGTTCGCCGTTTTATCGCCGTTTGTTCTTCGATTGTTCTTCGTTTACAAAACGGAATACAATCGAAGAACAATCGAAGAACAAACGAAGAACAACACAGGGCGCGGCGAAGGAGCGGCAAGGCCGGGGCAAAGGCACGGAGACGGCCCGCCGGAGAAAAAGCGCGACTTTTTCGCGGCGTTTTCCTACCATATTAAAAAAAAGTCGTATCTTTGCACCTCGGAAATAAAACATCAAAACAACATGAGAAAGAATATCCTCCTGTTACTCACCACAGTAGCAATGTCGGTTTTATTTGCCGGCTGCGCCAACAAAAAAGCCTACACCATCAACGGGCAAATCAGCGCGCCCGAATTCGACGGACTGACTGTCTACCTCACAGCCCTCGAAAACGAAGAGTTCATTGACTCGGCCGTGGTTGCCGACGGCCGGTTCACCATCAAAGGCGAGACCGAGACACCCCGCATGGCCGTCCTCACGGCCAGCGACCCCGAGAAGGGCATCGGATGCCAGAGTATCTTCGTGCTCGAACACGGCAAGATAGCCATCGACCTCATCACCGACTCGCTCAGCGGCACCCCCCTCAACGACCAACTGTACAACACCATCACCGTCAACGACGAGATGGCGCAGTACCGCCAACAGATGGAGGAATACTACCGCCAGTATGTCGCCGCCGAGACCCCCGAAGCCCGCAAGGCCGCCGAGGCCAACTACGACCAGACCGAGGCCAAGGCCAAAGCCCTCACGGTGGAGCTGTCACGCCAGATGTACACCAATAACCAGGACAACGTGCTGGGCGCATACGCCTTGCACATGATGGTGGAGAACGACGGCATCACCTTCGACAGCCTCGACGCCCTCCTCGCCAAAGCAGCCCCGGCCATCGCCGAATACGCTCCCCTGCGCGAGGCCCGCACCCGCCTCTTCCACCTCGACAATACCTCGGTCGGCAAGAAATACTCCGACCTCCAAGGCATCAACTTCGCCACAGGCAAGAAGACCAACCTCAGCAACATGATCAGCGGCAAGCAGATTACCCTGCTTGACTTCTGGGCCTCGTGGTGCGGCCCCTGCCGCCGCGAGATCAGCGAGAACCTCGTGCCCCTCTACGCCAAGTATAAAGACAAGGGTCTCAACATCATCGGCATCGACGTGAACGACGACATCAAGAAGCACAAAGCCGCCGTGGACGACCTGGGCATCGCCTACCCCCAGTTCATCGACACCACCAGCAATGCCGTCAGCACCTATGCCGTGCAGGGCATCCCGCAGATTATGCTCCTCGACAAGGAGGGCACCATCCTGGCCCGCGACCTGCGCGGCACAGCCATCGAGGAAGCCATCGTCGAAGCCCTCAAGAAATAACCAATACAACGATTAACAGACACCTCAGATATGAAAAGAACATTCGCCGCAGCCCTTTTGGCATTCAGCCTCTTCATGCTGCCCTCCGCCACTCAGGCACAGAAAAAGAACGCCCCCGCCCCCACCGGCGGCATCACCCCCGAGATGATGCAGACCATCAAGCAGTCCTACGGCACGTCGGCCTCCGACAAGGCCCTGCGCAACATCATGGTGAACAACAGCCCCGCCAAGATGGCCATGAACTACGAGAACGCCGCCAAACTGAACACCCACTTCTCGCACCGCGTCGAGAGCAGGGCCGTCACCGACCAGAAGTCCAGCGGCCGCTGCTGGATGTTCACAGGCATGAACGTGCTCCGCAACAAGGCCATCCGCCAGCACCACCTGCCCGCCGACTTCCAGTTCTCGCAGGCCTACACCTTCTTCTACGACCAGTTGGAGAAGAGCAACCTCTTCCTTCAGGCCATCATCGACACCTACAAGCTCCCCATGGAGAGCCAGGAGGTGGAATGGCTGTTCAAGAACCCCCTGAGCGACGGCGGCCAGTTCACCGGCATCGCCAACCTGGTGGAGAAATACGGCCTCGTGCCCGCCGACGTGATGCCCGAGACCTTCAACACCAACAACACCTCCTCCATCAGCGGTCTCATCAAGCTCAAGCTGCGCGAGGACGGCCTCGAGCTGCGCCAGATGGCCGCCCAGAAGGGCATGACTCCCGCCAAACTCAACACCCGCAAGACCGAGATGCTCGCCACCATCTACCGCATGCTGGCACTCACCATGGGCGAGCCTCCCGCCGAGTTCACATGGAACCAGACCAACGCCAAGGGCGAGATTGTCTCGACCGACACCTTCACCCCCATGTCGTTCTACGAGAAATTTGCCAAGGTCGACTTCTCGAAGTACTACATGATTATGAACGACCCCACCAGGGAGTACCACAAGGTGTATGAAATCCAGTACGACCGCCACGTCTACGACGGCCAGAACTGGCGCTACCTCAACCTGCCCATGGAGGAAATCGCCCCCATGTGCATCGCCTCCATCAAGGACAGCACCATGATGTACTTCTCGTGCGACGTGGCCAAGTTCCTCGACCGCGACAAGGGCCTGATGGACATGAACAACTACGACTACGCCTCGCTCATGGGTACCGAATTCGGCATGAACAAAGAGCAGCGCGTGCGCACCTTCGCCAGCGGCAGCAGCCACGCCATGACCCTCTGCGCCGTCGACCTCGACAAGGACGGCAAACCCCTCAAATGGATGGTTGAGAACAGCTGGGGCAGCAGCTACGGCTGGCAGGGCTTCCTCATCATGACCAACGACTGGTTCAACGAGTACATGTTCCGCGTGGTGCTGGAAGAGAAATACATCCCCGCCGACATCCGCGCCATGCTCGACCAGAAACCCGTCATGCTCCCTGCCTGGGACCCCATGTTCGCACCCGAAGAATAGAATAAACAACAGAAATCAAAACATTTAACACCATGAAGAAGATAACACTCATTGCATTGTTCATCGGCCTCGGTCTCGCCGCCGCGGCACAGGAATTCACCGTCTATGGCGAAGGTATCATGCCCACGGGCCGCTACGGCAAAAGCGCCATCGCCACCCAAGGACGCGAATATCACCCCATCAGCGCCATCACCGACACCAACAATGCCCTTGGCGGCGCCACCTACGGCTGGGGCGCCGGATTCCAGATGGCATTCCCCATGGCCAACAAATACTGCGACCTCCTTGTCGATGCAGGCTTCCGCATGAACTGGGTGGACTCCAAAATCCAGACCTACTTCAACGACTACGCCCGCAACAATCACACCGAAGGCCTCACCAGCGCTCCCCACTACTACAATATCCCCATGATGGTGGGCCCGCGCTTCAACATCGACCCCATCGAGAACCTGGGATTCTACCTCAACCTGATGGTGGGTCTTAACATCCGCATCATCTCCGACGCCATCTACGACATCAACTACTTCTACGACTACTACAGCGCCTGCACCCTCGGCCTGCGCGCCGCAGCGGGTATCGTCCTCTTCGAGCACCTGCGCCTGGAGGCCAACTGGAGCTGGCTGGGCAACGACCCCGTGGAGGCCAGCGTGTACGACGGCACCTTCCACGCCCGCGGCATCCTCGGCAACATGGAGACCATGCACTTCGGCGTCCGTCTCGGCTGGACCTTCTAACCCCGAACGTGGAGAATAAAAGTTAGACAATAATACAAACACAACTATCCAATGAAAAAGATTTTCGCTATCCTCGGCGCATTTGCCATCTGCGCCGCCGCTATGGCCCAGGAGCCTAAGCAAGAAGAACAGAAAGAAGACGAGGGCTACAAGTTCACCGTCGTGAAGGAACTGCCCGTGACCTCCGTCAAGAACCAGCACCGCGCCGGCACCTGCTGGTGCTACAGCGGCCTGGCCTACATCGAGGCCGAACTGCTCCGCATGAACAAGGGCGAGTACGACTTCAGCGAGATGTACATCGTCGAGAACACCTACAACGACCGCGCCATGGCCGCCATCCGCACCAGCGGCGACGTGAGCTTCAGCCAGGGCGGCTCGTTCTACGATGTGCTCTACGGCATGAAGACCTTCGGCCTCGTGCCCGAAGAGGAGATGCGTCCCGGCGTCATGTACGGCGACACCCTCTCCGACCACAGCGAGCTCAGCGCCGTGACCAACGCCATGGTCAAGGCCATCGCCAAAGGCGAACTGAAGAAACTCCAGACCAGCCCCGACGGCCAGCTGCTTTGCATGAAGGCCATCCGCGCCGCCCACGCCATCTACCTCGGCGAGATGCCCGAAAAGTTCAACTACAAGGGCCGCGAGTTCACCCCGAAGAGCTTCTATGAGAGCCTCGGCCTCAACCCCGACGACTATGTGAGCATCACCTCCTACACCCACCATCCCTTCTACGAGAAGTTCGTCCTCGAAATCCAGGACAACTGGCGCTGGGCCCAGGTCTACAACCTGCCCCTCGACGAGATGATGCAGGTGATGGACAACGCCATCGCCAACGGCTATCCCATCGCCTGGGGCAGCGACGTCAGCGAGCAGGGATTCCGCATGGGCACCCGCAAGGGTTTCTGCGTGCTCCCCGCCACCGAGGTGAGCGCCTCCATGGGTAGCGACATGGCCCACTGGACCGGCATGAAAGCCAAGGACATCCAGGACGAGGCCGGCAAGCACCCCACCCCCCAGCGCTGGGTCACCCAGGAAGAACGCCAGATGGCCTACGACAACCGCGAGACCACTGACGACCACGGCATGCTGATCTACGGCACCGCCAAGGACCAGATGGGCAACGAGTATTTCATGGTGAAGAACAGCTGGGGCGACTATGGCGAGTATCACGGCATGTTCTATGCCTCCAAAGCCTTCGTCCGCTACAAGACCATGAACTTCATCGTCCACAAGGACGCCCTCCCCAAGGACATCAAGAAGAAACTTGGTATCAAGTAATTGTTTGAATGTGTGAATGTGTGAGTGGCTACCGCCTCACTTGCACATTTACACACTTACACATTAACACATTAACTCATTAACACATTAACCCATTAATACACCATGAAAAGAAACATTCTGATTATCGCAGCCCTCATGGGCAGCATCCTCTTCGCCTCCTGCGGGGCCTCGACCGAGGACAAAATCAAGCAGCAGGCCGACGAGATGTTCTCTCAGGCAGAAGCCACCGTCCAAGGTATTGACAATTTTGACGATTTCTTCAACTTCATCGACGAGCTGACAGAGAAGAAACAGGGATTCATCAAGGATGTTGTCGCTCCCTCCTATGCCATCGACGACTCCACCTTCAATGTCCCCGAAGAGGTCTCCAACTATTTCTACGAAAGAGCCACTGCCTACAACAAGGTGGAAGCCGAGAAATACGCCGAGCTGATTGAGCCCTACATGGCCAATCTGGAGGCTGCCCTCGATGCCGCCTACCAAGCCACCGACAAGGCTGACAGAGCGGTTCTGACAGAGAAGGCCAAAGAGGCCTACGCAGCCATCCTGCCGTATGCCGCATACGACAACGCGCTTCCCGAACTGCAGGAGCGCTCTGTGGCCATCAACGAGAAACTCGAAGAGCTTTTCTAAGTCACACTCAGCACCGAACAAAGAAGGGGACGCGAGTCCCCTTCTTTACAATATCTAAAAGCAGCATGAAAAAGTGTCTGTTGACATTCGTATGGGCGGCGCTGTTGATTGTTCCTTGCGCTTGCCAGAAGTCTCCTCAGGTGGAGGGGCACTACGTCTACGAGCACGCCTTCAACTATGATATGGAGGGCAACCATTGCGACGTGCACGAGACGGGAACCATGGACTTCTATGCCGACAGCAGTGCCCTCGATTCTGCCCGGCAGGTCTACACCGTCACCTTCGCCGATGGCGACACCGCCACCATCGTCTTCAACTACATCAGCCCCAGCCGCTGGCACCTCGACGGCAAGGACTTCCACTTTGCCGGCATCAAAGACCGCTTCCGTATGGAAGTGATTGAAGGCGAGAAGGGTCTCGACTTTGCACAGAAGATTATCGACATCTACAGCGGGAGCATTGACCACGAATACACATTCCACATGGACACCCTGACCGCCGACCGTCTGCAATGGAGTCTCACCTACCGTGACGGACACAGCGACACCTGGGAGTTCTTTAGACAATGAGACGGCTAAAAGAAATAATAGGCTATCTGCTTGGCGGGATATTATTTGTGGGGCTGATGCCCACGGTGATGTGGCTGGCATCGGGCCTGCCGCCGATAGTGCATATCGGCGCTTTGAGAGCCTCCATCACAGGACTGCTGGTAATCGGGGGACTGACATTGAGTGTCTGGACCATTGTATACATGAAGCGGCACGGCAAGGGAAATCCAATGGATGCCTTTGGCCACGAAGTGGCACCACGTACACAGAACCTGATGACCGACGGTCCCTACCGTCTGAACCGCAACCCCATGCTCAGCGGCACGCTGCTCTACCTCGCAGGCATCTGCGTATGGCTGTGGACCTGGCAGGCGGCACTCGTCTGGGTGGCCTTCCTTGCCATCATGATGGTACAGGTCGTCAGCGAGGAGCACCGCCTCCTTCGCGACTTTGGCGAGGAATACAAAACCTACTGCCACCGCACCCGCCGCTTCTGACACCCCTGTCCACAGCCCGCATGGAAAAAGCATATTCCCACTCAGAAAGCATGACTGAAACGGAGCTCTACAAGGAACTCGGGACGTTGACAAAAAGGAGCAATCAAAGCCACACTACAATAAAAAACGACAATAGACGTTTCTTGAGAAAGACCATCCCTCACATGAAGAATATTATTATTGTCACGCTCCTCGCCACGCTATTTGCCTGCTGCGGGAAAAACGACGGCAAGGCCCCCGACACTTCCGAGCCTCCCACCGCTGAACCCATTGAGTATTACGAGCAATGCCTCTTCCGCCCGGGCGACTATGGCAGCACCAACTGGCGCATCCCCGCCATCCTATGTCTCAAGGACGGCTCGCTGCTCATCGCCTGCGACAAACGCAAATACAACGAGAGCGACCTGCCCGAGGATATCGATATCGTCGTGCGCCGCAGCACCGACCGCGGGCGCACCTGGACCGAGCCGCTCACCATTGCCGAGGGACAGGGCCACAAGAAGGGTTTTGGCGATGCCGCCCTGGTGGAATGCGCCAACGGCGACGTGGTGTGCGTCTTTGTGGGTGGCAACGGGTTGTTCGCCTCGTCCGAGGCCGACCCCATACGCAGTTACGTGTGCCGCAGCACCGACGGTGGCCAGACATGGTCCACACCCGAGGACATCACAGCCCAACTCTGGGGCAGCCAGGCCGTGAACGCCACCTGCCGCAACTACCGGGCCTCTTTCTTCGGGTCGGGCAACGGACTCCGCCTCACCGGTGGAGAACACGCCGGACGTATCATGTTCGCCGCCGCCATGTGCCGCAAGCCCTCTTCCAACTATACGCTGGACAACTTCGTGGTCTACAGCGACGACAACGGACACACCTGGCAGGTCTCGGACTGCGCCTACACAGGCGGCGACGAGGCCAAACTCATGGAACTGACGGATGGCCGCGTGCTTATCAGCGTGCGCCAGAACGGGGCACGGGGATTCAACCACTCCTCCGACGGCGGCAAGACCTGGGGCACCCAGGGGCGCTGGGACTGCATGACCACCAACGCCTGCAACGGCGACATGCTGCGTGTGGGCGATGTTCTGCTGCACAGCATTCCCAACTCCATGCAGCGCGAGAACGTCAGCATCTTCGTGAGTCGCGACGAAGGCGAGACATGGCAGGATCCCGTCCTGCTCTTCGAGGGTCCGTCTGTGTACTCCTCCCTCACCCTGCTCAAGGACGGGAGCGTGGGAGTTTTTATTGAAGAAAACCCCAACGGGGCCTGCGAACTCTGGTTCCAGAACTGGCCCTTGGAACAATTGGGTATTGAGAATAGATAATAGAGAAGTGAAACAGATACTGCTTATCAACGACGTTGTGGGCCACAGCCATGTGGGCATGGTGGCCATGCTGCCCATCCTCACCTATCAAGGGCACTCCGTTTATAACCTGCCCACAGCACTCGTCTCCAACACTCTCGACTACGGCCACTTCAACGTCATGGAGACAACAGAATACATGCGCGGCACACTGCCCGTGTGGCAGAAACTGGGATTCCGGTTCGACGCCGTCTGCACCGGGCTCATGTTCAGCGAGGAACAGGCCCGCCTCGTGGCCGACTACTGCACCCGCCTGCACGGCGAGGGGACGACGGTGTTTGTCGACCCCATCATGGGCGACGGCGGCCGCCTCTACAACGGCATCACCCAACGGCAGGTGGAGCTCATGCGCGAGATGGTGGGCGTGGCCGACCTCACCTTCCCCAACTACACCGAGGCTTGTTATCTTGCCGGCATCCCCTTCAAACCCGAAGGCATGACATGGCCTGAGGCATGCGGACTGCTCGACAGCATCGTCCGCCTTGGTGCCCGCTCGGTGGTGGTCACCAGTGCCCGCGTCGACGGAGAGACCTGCGTCATTGGACGTCGTAGCGACACGCCTTTGGAGGGCGTAGCCCAGGACCATGCCGAGGGACGCTATTTCCTCCTCCCCTACCACGAACTCCCCCTCGCCTTCCATGGCACGGGCGACATCTTCTCGGCCGTTCTCATCGGCCACCTGATGAACGGCGAATCCCTCAAGGCGAGCACCCAGACGGCCATGACCGTCGTCAGCCGCCTCATCGACCGCAACCGCGACCAGCAAGACAAATGCCTCGGCATCCCGATAGAGCAGTGCCTGGACCTGCTATAACAGAAGAGGGTGCCTTCAGTCAGCAGGCACCCTCTTCTGTCATAGGTCTTTCTTTCACAGCGTATCCTTCACCTCCTCCATGGCTCGCTGGATAAAACGGTTGAGCGGGAGGCTGGCACGCCAGATCTCGACGACACGGTCAGAAAAGTCGGGGGCGGTGACGGCATCCTCTGGGAGGGTGTGGGTGGTGCAATAGTCTTTGTATTTCAACAGGTCGGCATGTTCCCAATCGGCGGGATAGCCTTTAGGAACGCGCGAGAGCTTCTTGATGGTGAAGAACTCCTTGCCGAAATACCGCTTATAAGAGGAGTTCGACATGATGGCAAGGAATTCGTCGGGGCAATAGAATATCTCCTGCCGGATGGCCGCCAACGACGCCGGAGCAGGCATGAAGATGCCACCGCCGAGGTTGCAGGTGCCCGTCAGGCCGTAGGCCTCCTCCGACCCCACCTGCAGGTAGTAGCCCGGCACGCCGCTGTTTTTCTTTCCCCACGAGGAGAGGAAGCAGGCGATGTGCGTCTTGTAGGGCGTCTTGTCGTTCGAGAAGCGCGTGTCGCGGTAGATGCGGTACATGCAACCCTTGGCGGTGAGCCCCTCCAATGTCGGGTCGAGGGCCGACATCCTGTCCAGCAGTTCCTGCGTGAAGGCCTCGAACTGCTTCCTGATGGCCTCCCAGCGGGGCTTGTTGTCCATGAACCACGGACGGTTGTTGTTTTGTGCCAGCTCCCGGAAGAACGGCAGGGTGTCGGGATGTATTGTCATAGAAAGTTGTGAGGGCTCTCGCCCTCACAACTTTAGTGTGGTCTTATTAGCGCACCACGATGCGACGGGCGGGCAGACCCGCAACCTTGACGAGGTAGACACCCGTCTGCGGCAGACGGATGTACTGCTCGTCGCTGGCGACGGCGATATGGCCCACCAGGCGGCCGGCGACGTCGTAGACGTTGACGGTCATCTGGGCAGCGCCACGCACCACCACACCATTCTCGCGGGCGGTGATGGTCACGCCGGCAGCCTCGGCGGCGTCGATGCCGTTGGAACGTGCGAAGAGGGCGGCGATGACGATGTTGCTGTCGACGGTGACGGTGTAGGTTTCACTGGACTCAAGCAGGTCGGCGGTCATCTGCGTGACCGAGAAGGTATACCAACCTTGGAAGACGTAGCCTTCATCGGGCGTGGCGGTGAGGGTAGCCTCGCTGCCGGCAGCATAACGGCCAGCGCCCCTGACGGTACCACCCACATTCATCTCATAGTCCGTGTTGACCACATAGACGGTCACCGTGTAGCTGATGTCGTTGTTGGTGGTGAACAGGCAGCTCTCCGACCAGTCGGTCTCCTCGCCGTCGCAGAGGCCCTGCACCTGGAACTCATAGGTCGTGTTGGTGTCGAGGCCTTCGAGGTCAAGGCTGTTGGTGTTGGAGCTGACGTAGACCCACTCGCCGGCGGGAGTTGCCACGCGGGAGCAGTTGAAGTCGTCGATGAGGAGGTAGTTGGCATCGTAGTCCACATGGTGGATGGCGATATAGCCGTAGCCGGAGTAGTTGCTCAGGTCGATGGTCACGAGGTTCCACTCGCCGTTGTTGGGTGCTGGGGCCATGCCTTGGAGGGTATCGGTGAAGCTGTCGATGTCGTTGTCGGTGGTGGAGAGGAGCACCTCGTAGCTGTCGGGCCAGCTTGAGTTGGTGCGCACCCAGAAGGTCAGCATGCTGCCCAGGGGCACCTGCGGGGTCACCAGCCAGTTGTCGGCCTCGAGGGCAGAGCTGTGCCAGCTCCATGCACTGGCGCAATAGTCGCCGCTGTGGGCCGGGAAATTGAGGTCTCCATTGGCGGGATCGTAGGCATACCAGCCTTCGCTGTGGCCGTCGACGGTGTCGCCCTCCGTGTAGATGGTCCACTGGCTGAGGCCGTTCTCGAAGTCGTCGTTGACGCCCTCGTAGGTCGCGGCGGTGCGATAGCGCACGACATAGGCGGAGTCGAAGCCGCGCCAGTTGAGGGTGGCCGCGTTGCCGGCGACATCCGTGGCTGCCAGGTGTGTGGGCACGGGGCAGGCGACGTCGGTGGTGAAGAAGGTCGCGGTCCAGGCACTCATGCCGTCAACGGCACCGCAGTTGCCCTTCACACGCACATAATAGCCTGTCACCGGAGTGAGGTCTTCAAGTGGGTAAGGGCTTGTGGCGTTGTTCATGTGAATCCACATCAGGTCGGCGTTGTCGACAAAGGCACGGATCATGAAGGAGGCATCTTCAGCACTCTCATAGAAGTCGCCCAAATCGGACCATTCGTTATCGTACAGAATCCATCTGCCGTTCTCGCCGCCGTCGTTGCCACTCAAGGCCATGAAATAGGTGCCGGTGGCCGTGAGGGTAATCCAGAGGTTCTGGGTTTGGTTAATCTGGATGGGGTTGATATAGACCTCGCGCATGCCGTTGGTGCCTTCGGTGGCCACGGTGACGGTGCCGATGAGGGTGCCGGGGGCATCGTCGCCGCCGCTGTAGATGTTCACGGTGACGGTGTTGTCGGCATAGTAGTTGTTGGGAGCCTCATAGAAGGCCACCTTCGTGAGGAAGTTGCCCGTGAGCATCGAGGAGGGGTACATCACGCCCCAAGTCCATGTTTGGTCAGTTTCAGAACCCACCATTTCAGATAACGTGTCGTTGTCATACTGCAGCCAGGTGGCAGTGGCGCTGGGGGTGTAGGCGGCATATTCGAGGTCGTAGCTGTTGCTGGTGCCGTTCCACATCACGTCGGCGGTGAAGCCCGAGATGTTGTCGACAGCGAGATCCGTGGGGGCGGGGCAGGCTACGTCGGTGGTGACGCTGACAAGGGCCATGCGCGAGGCGTCGGTGGCCGAGCAGTTGACCTCCACGCCGAAGGTGTAGCGCGTCTCGGGGGTGAGGCCGGTGACGGTGTAGGTGGCGGCGGTGATGCCGGTGGCGACAATCGAGGTGTCGGTCATGTTATACACCGAGTAGTTGGCGCCCGTGTTGATGGTGTCGACCCAGGTGAGTGTCACCTCGTGGTTGGTGACGTTGCTGGCGGTGAGGTTTCTCACGGGGAAGCAGGGGGACGAGCCGGCGGGGTAGTAGTCGAAGGTCACCCTGGGGAGGAAGTCGCGCTGGGTGGCAGAGACGGAGGACAGGTCGCTGTAGCTGTAGCCCTGCACGCTCGCACCGTTGGCATCGACGCCCGTCCAGGTGGAGGTGACATAGGTGCCTTCGACAGTATTTTCCACAGCCACGAGGAGGTTGCCGCCATTGTAGGAGTAGGGGCTGTCGAAGGTGACGACCATGGTGTTGTTGCTGATGCTCAGGCTGCCGGAATAGACTTGCGTCATGCCCGAAACGGTGGCGAAGTCGCTGATAGTGCTGTCAGGCACCTCGGAGAGGTAGACATTGAAGTGCGCATCGCCCCAGTCGACGGAGCTCTGCGCGGCGTAGAAGGTCATCCCGGTGAGGGTGCCGCCACCCATGGTGGTGAGGATGTCCGACGGATAGACGAAATGCGCCTTCAGGTAGGCATCGCAATAGAAGCCGTAGACAGGCACATAGCCATTGGAGGCCGAGCCGTTGCACACAGTCAGTGTCGACTGTGCCTGCATCGCCCACGGCATCATCAGTGCCGCGAGCAGCAGGAGTTTTTGTAAGGTTCTTTTCATGTTTGTTTGTTGTTTGTTGATGGATATTGTTTGTTGTTATTGTCGCAAAAGCCTGTACTTCAACCTTTGCCACCTACCGTGGCAAAGGCTTTCCGTTTGCAAATATACGACTTTTTCCCATAATAACACAAGGGGCCCGCGTTTTTTTTCACACTCCTCCGCCCTTCGGGCACCTCCCCTAACTTAGGGGAGGAGTGGCTGCCGCAGTCGGTATCTCCGGCTGCTCCCCTAAGTTAGGGGAACTGTGGTCGGCGACCTTGTGGAGCCAGCTGTCAGCTCGGCTGACTGAGGAGTGTGTCCTTTAACAACACAAGGGGCCCGCGAAAAATTTCGCGGGCCCCTTGTTGGGAGTGTTAGGTCTGGACCTTACTGTCTGACCACGACGCGGCGGGCGGGCAGGTCGGCGACCTTGACGAGGTAGACGCCCGTCTGCGGCAGACGGATGAACTGCTCGTCGCTGGCGGCAGACACATGGCCCACCATGCGGCCGACGACGTCGAAGACGTAGACCTCAGCCTCGGCGGCGCCACGCACCACCACGCCGTTCTCACGGGCGATGATGGTCACGTTGGAGGCGTCGACAGCGTCGATGCCGACATTGGCGCGGAAGGCGGCGGTGAGGGCCATGGTGGTTTGTTCGAGGGTGATGGTGAAGTACTCGAGGCGGCTGAGGGTGTCGCCCTGAGCATTGACCCAACCGAGGAAGGTGCTGTTGTTGACGGCGACGGCTGTCAGCGTGACCTCATCGCCCAGGGTGCCACGATAGACGTTGAAGGGCATCTGCTGGCCGTTGAAGAGCACCTGGCCCAGCGTGCTGTCGACCTGGACGGTCAGCAGGGCACTGTTGGCGCCGATGCGCTCGAACATAGCCACCACGACGACATTCTCTTCGAGGGTGAAGGTGTAGACGCTGTCGGCGGTAATCAGCTCGCCGCCGAAGCCCATGGCGGAACGGGTGTACCATCCGTCGAACAGGTAGCCGCTGTCAGGCGTGGCGGTGAGGGTCACCTCGGTGCCGGCCAGGTAGGAGCCTGCACCCGTGACGGTGCCACCCACATTCAGCAGGCCTTCGGTGTTGGCCACCACGATAGCCACACTGTAGTAGTTACCAATGGTGAGCACAAGGACTTCGGTGCTATCGCAACCCGCAACGGTCTGGGTATGGAAGTAGTAGGTACCCGACTCGGTGTAGACCGAGTCATGCCAGGTGTAGCTCTCGAGGGCAATGACGGAGTCGACGATCTCGACGCTGTGGTTGACCGTGAGGGTGATGGTGACGATGCTGTCGCAACCAGCAATGGTCTGCAGCGAGTCGATGATGACGGTCGAGGTGGTGTACCACACGTCGTTCCACTGGAGGCTGTCGCAGTCCGCCTGGCCATCGTTGTACGTGGTGCTGTAGTTGATGGTCAGGTGCAGGGTCGTCACGCTGTCGCAACCTGCGGCGTTGGTGGTGGTGTCAGTCGGTGTGTTGGTGCTGGCGGTGTAGGCGGTGCCATGCCAGGTGTAGCTGTCGCAGGCCGTCACGGTCTCAGTGCCCGTGGTGCTGTAGTTGAGGGTGAGGTTCAGCGTGTCGGTGCCGTGGTAGTAGGTGCCGCCCACGGTGTAGGTGGTGCCAAACCAGGTGTAGCTGTCGCAAGCGGTGATGTCCGTCGTCGAGCACTGGATGATGGTCAGGTGCAGCGTCGTCACGCTGTCGCAACCGGCGGCATTGGTGCTGGTGTAGGTCGGCGTGTTGGTGCTGGCGGTATACTCAGTGCCGTGCCACATATAACTGTTGCAGGCCGTCACCGTCTCGATGCCCGTGTTGCTGTTGTTGATGGTCAGGTGCAGGGTCGTCACGCTGTCGCAGCCGACGGCATTGGTGGTGGTCCTGGTGGGATTGGCAGAGCTGATGTAGTTGGTGCCGTACCATGCGAAGCTGTCGCAGGCGATGGCGAAGGTGTCGCCCGTGGTGCTGTAGTTGATGGTCAGGTGCAGGGTCGTCACGCTGTCGCAACCGACGGCGTTCATGCTGGTGTCGGTCGGCGTGCTGGTGCTGGCGGTGTAGGCGGTGCCGTGCCAGGTGTAACTGTTGCAGGCCGTCACGGTCTCGATGCCCGTGTTGCTGTGGTTGATGGTCAGCACCAGGGTGTCGGTGCCGTCGGTGTAGGTGCCACCCACCGTGTAGGTGTTGCCATGCCAAGTGTAGCTGTCGCAAGCGGTAATCTCAGTCGTCGAGCACTCGATGATGGTCAGGTGCAGGGTGGTCACGCTGTCGCAGCCGGCGGCATTGGTGGTGGTGAAGGTCGGCGTGTTGGTGCTGGCGGTGTAGTTGGTGCCATGCCACACATAGCTGTTGCAGGCCGTCACCGTCTCGATGGCCGTGGTGCTGTAGTTGATGGTCAGGTGCAGGGTCGTCACGCTGTCGCAGCCAACAATGTTGGTGCTGGTGTAGGTCGGCGTGTTGGTCGAGGCAGTGTAGTTGGTGCCGTGCCAGGTGTAGCTGTCGCAGGCCGTCACCGTCTCGGTGGCCGTGTTGCTGTTGTTGATGGTCAGGTGCAGGGTCGTCACGCTGTCGCAGCCAGCGATGTTGGTGCTGGTGTAGGTCGGCGTGTTGGTCGAGGCGATGTAGTTGGTGCCGTGCCAGGTGTAGCTGTTGCAGGCCGTCACCGTCTCGATGCCCGTGTTGCTGTAGTTGATGGTCAGGTGCAGGGTGGTCACGCTGTCGCAACCGGCGGCATTCAGGGTGGTGTCGGTCGGCGTGTTGGTGCTGGCGGTGTAGTTGGTGCCGTGCCAAGTATAGCTGTCGCAAGCCGTCACGGTCTCGATGCCCGTGTTGCTGTAGTTGACCGTCAGGTGCAGGGTGACGACGCTGTCGCAGCCGGCGGCATTGGTCTCGATGAAGGTCGGCGTGTTGGTGCTGGCCGTGTAGTTGGTGCCGTGCCAAGCGAAGGTGTCGCAAGCCGTCACGGTCTCAGTGCCCGTGGTGCTGTAGTTGACCGTCAGGACGAGGGTATAGATAGAGTCGGCATTGGGGGCATAGACAGTGTCGGCGACCGTGGTGCTGGCAATGTAGTTGGTGCCGTGCCAGAGGTAGCTGTCGCAAGCCGTCACAGTGTCGTTGGCAAAGGCCTGGATATTGACGCTGTCGGTGGTGAAAATGAGGGAATTGGACCATCCGCTGAGGCTGTCGATGACGCCGCAGTCGGACTGCACCTTGATTTCGTAGGGTGTTGTGGGCTCAAGGCCGGTGAGGTTGATGCTGGTGCCCGTGACGGTGGTATCCTGCCAGGGACCGACGATGCCGAAGTTGTCGATGAAGATGCAGTGGTTCTGGTCTACTGCCGTGGCCTTGAAGGCGATATACTTCACGCCGGCAGGGAGCACCTCGCTGTACTGCATACTGTAAAACGCACCGGGGACGGCCACGATAGGCGTGCTCCAGGTGAATGCTGACGTGTCGCCGGTAGTGGTCGAATAGCCAAGCTGGAAAGTGTTGCTGTCATTGTAGGCGAAGTAGTGGAATACCATGGTAGAACCGCTTGCGTAGTCAGGCAGTTCAGGCGAGAAGATGTAGGTCTCGTTCGTCGTTGCCCAGCCCATCTGCATGATGTAGTTCTCACTGGACGAATAGCCA
This sequence comes from uncultured Bacteroidales bacterium, assembly GCA_905234665.1. Classification (GTDB taxonomy): domain Bacteria; phylum Bacteroidota; class Bacteroidia; order Bacteroidales; family P3; genus Colimorpha. The sequence goes on from CAJOIV010000021.1 coordinate 59,610, forward strand.
TTCACCGGGTCTTCCAGACCGTAGATGGTATAGCCTTCCCAGGTCCATCCTGCCCTATCGGCATCGGTATTGAAGTGGGTGGAGTAGAAATTGGTGCGGGTGCGCACGTTGTAGTCAGAGGCATAGCCATACCAGCTGACGGTGGCGCGGTCGGCAAGGACATAGTCAGCCGCAAGGCGTGAGGGGGTGAAGCAGGGCACATCGTTGGTGGAGAAGTTGGCGGAGGCCCACGAGCTCAAGCTATCCTCGACGCCGCAGTCGGCCTGCACCTGGACAACATAGTCGGTCTCGGCTGTCAGGCCGGAAAGCACGAAGCTGTTACCTGTGACAGTGGTGTCGATCCAGTCGTTAGTAGTTTGGGAAGGACCATAGATAGTGATGTCGTCGATGTTGAGAATAAACTGGTCGGTGCAGTTGAAGTGGCGGATGGCGACATAGCCTGTTTGTCCGGCATAGGCGCTCAAGTCGACAGTGAACTGACCCCAGGTTCCTTGGTTTTTGGCACCGGTACCAGCGGCAGTCAGAGTCCATTCGGCAATTGTCGTAAAGTCGGAGGTATCGGTATTGCCCGTGGTGGAGACGGCAACGCCGAAGTGTTCTGATGGGTAACTGGCATCTTGTGCCGTCGCCCAGAAGGTGATGACACCGCCGAGTTGCACCTGCGGCGAGACAAGGTAGTTGTCGGGGGTGAGAGCAGCGTTAGTATAATTGCTGTAGGAACCGGAGCAGACTAAGTCATTGGAATTGTTGTGACCAGTGCCAGCGAGGGAATTACCGGATGAGAGATAGACACCACCGGCGGCAGAGCCGAGCACCCATGCGTAGCCGTCACCATCGGCATCGATGTTGGTCCAGCCATACAGGCTGCTCGTGTCGAAGCTGGTAGAAAGGAGAACCGGTCCAAAGGCATTTGCGGGACGGTAGCGCACGTTATAGGAGGAGGCAGTGCCGGTCCAGTAGGCCGTGGCGCCGTAGGCGAAGACGTCATCGACCGTCAGGCTGGGAGTCGGGCAGCTCTCAAGGGTGGTGGCGCTGGCGGTGCACAGGCGGGAAGCGTCGGTGGCCGAGCAGTTGGCGGCCACGCCGAAGGTGTAGGAGGTCTCGGGGGTGAGGCCGGTGACGGTGTAGGTGTTGGCGGTGATGCCTGTGGCGACGACCGAGGTGTCGCTCATGTCATACACCGTGTAGGTGGCTCCCGTGTTGAGGGTATCGGTCCATGTGAGGGTCACGCCACGGCTGGTGACGTTGCTGGCGGCGAGGCCTCTCACGGGGAGGCAGGTGACAGTGGTGGGGATGAATTCGATAGTCATCTTGGGGAGGAAGTCGCGCTGGGTAGGAGTGATGTCATCCAGGCTGCTGTAGCTGTAGTTCTGCACACTCGCACCAGTGGCATTGACGCCATTCCAGGTAGAGGTGACGTAGGAGCCTTGGACAGTATTCTCCACAGCCACGAGGAGGTTGCCTCCCATGTAGATATACTCCTCAGTGAAGGGAACAACCATCATGTTGTTGCTGATGCCCAGGCTGCCGGAGTAGACCAGCGTCATGTCCGTCACATCGGCAAAGTCACTGATGGTCGAATCGGTCGTCTCGGCAAGGTAGACATTGAAGTTCGCGTTGCCCCAGTTGACGGAGGATTGCGTGGCATAGAATGTCAGCTGGGTGAGGGCGGCGGTACCCATGCTGGCGAGGTCAGTCGACGGGCAGATGTAATGCGCCTTCAGATAGGCGTCGGCATAGAAGCCGTAGACAGGCACATAGCCATTGGTGGCCGTGCCGTCGTTGATGGTGATGCTGTAGGCGTTGGAGGGGGTAAAGTCGCATACGGCGCTCCAGTCACTCGTGTCGCCGGCTCCGCAGATGGCCCTGACACGGGCATAGTGGGTAGCCTCAGCGGTGAGGCCGGTGAGGTTGAGGATGGTGGAGTCGGTCACAATGACGGAGGCGGCTGTCGAGAAGTCGGAAGCGGTGTCGTATTCAACCTCCCAGGCGGTCTGGGTGCTGTCGGCAGTCCAGTTCAGCGTGGCGATGGTGCCGTTGCCGGGGGTGACGGTGGCTGCCAGGCCGGTGGGTCTGGCGCAGACGGGACCAGCGGCGGGGATGATTCCCAAACGGATGACATTGCGGTATTGACGTTGGCCCTTGTTGTCGCTAAAAGAGTTCACATTTGTCAGGTCGGGAACGTAGCTGTCGCTGTAATAGTCCAGGGCGAGGTAGGTAGAGCAGCTGGAGGTGCGGAACTTGTAGGCGCTGCCCGGGTAGCCGCTGACGGGGTCGTAGCAGCACACCAGCAGGTTGCTGATGCCGTCATATTGGAAGGGGGTGTCGAGATTGATGGTGATCCAACCTGCACTGTCAGCCCTAAGGGTGTCGGACCAGACAAGGTCGCTGGCCGAGATAGGCTCCATATCGGTGTTGGAGGAGAAGACTGTCTTGCTCACGTTCTTCATATACATCTGAACGCCAGGCGACGCGAATGCGGCCGTGTAGGCGTAGTTGAACGAGATGGAGGTGATGGTTCCTGCCCCGCCAATCTCTTCGGGGGTGAAGAGCTGCTGCGTCAGGGAATAGTTAAAGTACGTGTTGATGGGCAGGTAGTAGTAGGTGGCGGTGGAGGCGGTGTCGCCGATGGTCACAGTGGTGGCAGTGCCGCCGGGCTGGATGATCAGCTGGACGTTGGGTCTGATATTTTGGGTATACTTGTTGCCGGTGTACGATGCCAAGTCGTAGGGGTTCGGATCTGCGCTGTCGCTGTGTGCTGAGAAAAGGCTGTTCGGCGCATTGGTACAGCTGAAATAGCGGGTAGAATAGCCCGATGTCTTCTCATGCATGGCAATCATAAGGTTGCTGGTGCCGTCATACTGGAAGGGGGTGTCGAGGACGAGGGTCACCCAGCCGACTTCCCCAGAGATGGTCCATGTGCCCGAAAACACAATGTCTGAGGAGTCGACGGTCTCGTAGTCCGTATTGTCAGCGAAAGACCCGCGGGTCACGTTCTTCATGAACACATCATAATCATTGGTTTGGGCCGAGGAAGATTGACCGAGGTAGAAACTCACTTCAGTGATGGTTCCGGCAGTACCGATCAGGCTGTCGGGATAAATCATCTCCACGAAGGAGTATCCCCAAAGGGAATTGAACGGGCCATAGTAGGTAGTACCTGTCCCGTCTCCGATGGTCACAGTGTCCTGTGCCCGCGTCGCCCACGGCAGCATCAGCGCCGCGAGCAGAAGCAGAATTTGTAGGTGTTTTTTCATTGTTTTGTTGTTTGATTAATAAATATTGTTAGTTGTTGTTTGTCGCAAATATCTATACCATGCTGTTTTCCATCCATTGTGGAAAACACCTATCCGACTGCAAATATACAACTTTTTTTTCAAATAACACAAGGAGCCCGCGATTTTTTTTACACACTCCTCCGCCCTTCGGGCACCTCCCCTAACTTAGGGGAGGAGTGGCTACCGCAGTCAGTATCTCCGGCTGCTCCCCTAAGTTAGGGGAACTGTGGTCGGCGACCTTGTGGAGCCAGCTGTCAGCTCGGCTGACTGAGGAGTGTGTCCCTTAACAACACAAGGGGCCCGCGATTTTTTTCGCGGGCCCCTTGTTGGGAGTGTTAGGTCTGGACCTTACTGTCTGACCACGATGCGGCGGGCGGGCAGGTCGGCGACCTTGACGAGGTAGACGCCCGTCTGCGGCAGACGGATGAACTCTTCGTCAGAGGCAGCAGACACATGGCCCACCAGGCGGCCGACGACGTCGAAGACGTAGACTTCGGCCTGGGCGGCGCCGCGGACAACGACACCGTTCTCACGGGCGAAGATGGTCACGTTGGAGGCGTCGACATTGTCGATACCCTCGTGGCGCACGAAGGCGGCCGTGAGCGTGGTGGTGGTCTGGTCGAGGAGGTAGTCGTAGACAGCGTCTCTGCTGATGGTGTCACCCATGGTGTTCACCCAGCCGAGGAACTCACAGTTGTCATCCTGGCCGATGGCCTCGAGGGTCACGGTCTCGCCCAAAGTGCCACGGAAGATGTTGAAGGGTGCGCGCTCTCCATTGAAGAGGACATAACCCATCGTGCTGTCGACCTGGACGGTCAGCAGGGCACTGTTGGCGCCGATGCGCTCGAACATGGCCACAAGGACAACGTTGCTGTCGATGGTGAAGTTGTAGACACTGTCGGAGGTGATCAGGTCGCCGCCGAATCCGAGGCCGGAACGGGTGTACCAGCCGTCGAACAGGTAGCCGCTGTCAGGCGTGGCGGTGAGGGTCACCTCGGTGCCGGCCAGGTAGGAGCCTGCGCCGGTGACGGTGCCACCCACATTCAACTGGCCTTCGGTGTTGGCCACGACGATGGCGACACTGTAGTAGACATCCTGTGTGGTATCCACGTCGAGGATGAGGATCTCAGTGAGGTTACAGCCTTCCTGGGTCACACCATAGTAGTAGTAGGTACCGCTCTGGGTGTAGATGCTGTCGTGCCATGCATACTGGCCGCGGGCCGAGACTGTGAATGTGTCGGTGACGCTGTAGTTGATGGTCAGCAGGAGCAGACAGATGCTGTCGGTACCCGCGCCGGAGGTCAGCGTGTCGCGGTCGACAATCGAGGCGTAGTAGGTGCGGCCGTGCCATGTGGCGCTGTCGCAAGTCACGATCGTGTCAATTGTAGAGGCGGAGTAGTTGAGAGTCAGGACGAGGGTCTCGATACTGTCGCAGCCGTTGAAGGCAGTCAGGGTGTCGTGAGCCACAGTGCTGCGCTCATAGACGGTGCCATGCCAAGTGTAGCTGTCGATGGCGAGGACGCTGTCGATAGTCTCAACGCTGTAGTTCACCGTCAGGTTGAGGACAACCGTGCTGTCGCAGCCGTTGACGGCGGCGAAGACGGCGGTGTCAACCGTCGAGGCGGTGTAGGTCACACCATTCCACTCGTAGCTGTCGCAAATGGTGACGGTCTCGGTGGTCGTGACGCTCTGGTTGATGAGGAGGGTGACGGCGACGATGCTGTCGCAGCCCTCGACGGTCTCCAGGGTGTCCATGACGATGGCCGAGGTGGTGTACCAAGTGTCGTTCCAGAGGATGCTGTCGCAGCCCGTGAGGAAGGCGGTACCCGTGGCACCGTGGTTGATGGTGAGAGTCAGTGTGCAGATGCTGTCGCAACCGGCGACAGTCAGCAGCGAGTCAACAACCGTGGTGTTGGCAGTGTAGGTGGTGCCGTGCCAGGTGTAGCTGTCGCAAGCCATGACGGTGTCGTTCACCTGCTGGCTGTAGTTGACGGTCAGCACGAGGATGTAGACGCTGTCGGCGCCAGTGGCGTTGGCGACGGTGTCGGTGGCCACAGTGCTGGCGGTGTAGGTGGTGCCGCGCCAGGTGTAGTTGTCGCAAGCCGCCACAGTGTCGATATCAACTAACGTGCTGTAGGTGACGGTGAGGTCGAGCGTGCAGATGCTGTCGCAGCCTGCAGCGTTGGGCAGCGTGTCGGTGTAGACACCCGAGACCACGTATTTGTTGCCGTGCCAGATGTAGCTGTCGACGGCGCTGGCGGTGTCGGTGTGCGTGGTACTGTAGTTGACCGTCAGGTTGAGGATGACAGTGCTGTCGCAACCTGCGATGGTCAGCAGCGAGTCGACAACCGTGGTGGAGGCAGTGTAGACAGTGCCGTTCCAGGTGTAGCTGTCGCAAGCCGTGACGGTGTCGAGGACACGCTGGCTGTAGTTGACCGTGAGCACGAGGATGTAGACGCTGTCGGCGCCAGTGGCGTTGGTGACCGTGTCGTGGGCCACAGTGCTGGCGGTGTAGGTAGTGCCACGCCAAGTGTAGCTGTCGCAAGCCTCGGCGCTGTCGATGCTCACCAAGCTGGTGTAGGTGATGGTGAGGTCGAGCTGTCGCAGCCAGCGGCGTTGGTCAGCGTGTCGGCATAGATGCCGGTCACTGTGTAGATGTTGTTGTGCCAAATGTAGCTGTCGGTGGCAGTAGCGTACTCGGTGCTCGTGGTGCTGTGGTTGACCGTGAGTGTGAGAGTGACGATGCTGTCGCAGCCGGCGGTGGTCAGCAGCGAGTCGACAAGCGTGGTGTTGGCGGTGTAGGTGGTGCCGTGCCAGAGGTAGCTGTCGCAAGCCATGACGGTGTCGAGGACACGCTGGCTGTAGTTGACCGTGAGCACGAGGATGTAGACGCTGTCGGCGCCAGTGGCGTTGGTGACCGTGTCGTGGGCAATGGTGCTGGCGGTGTAGGTAGTGCCACGCCAAGTGTAGCTGTCGCAAGCCTCGGCGCTGTCGATGCTCACCAAGCTGGTGTAGGTGATGGTGAGGTCGAGCCAGACGCTGTCGCAGCCGGCGGCGTTGGTCAGCGTGTCGGTGTACACACCCGAGACCGTGTAGTTGTTGCCATGCCAGGTGTAGCTATCGACGGCGCTGGCGGAGTCGGTGTGCGAGGTGCTGTAGTTGACGGTGAGGGCAATGGTGACAACGCTGTCGCAACCGGCGGTGGTCGTCAGGTTGGCGACAATGGTGGTCGAGGTGGTGTAGGCCGAGTCGTTCCACAGGTAGCTGTCGCAAACCGTCTCGGTGACAGACGTGGCAATGCTGTTGCTGATTGTCAGGCTGAGGGTCACGACGCTGTCGCAGCCGGCGGCGTTGGTCAGCGTGGCTGTGTAGATGCCGCTCTGGGTGTAGGTGTTGCCCTGCCAGATCAGGCTGTCGCAAGCGGTGATGATCTCTCTGCCGGTGCTGCTGTTGTTGATCGTGAGGTTGAGGGTGACAATGCTATCGCAACCTGCAGCGTTGGTCAGGGTGTCGACAGCCGTGGTCGAGGTGGTGTAGACATTGCCGTGCCAGCTGTAGCTGTCGCAGGCGGTGTTGGTCTCGGTGGTCGTCACGCTGTAGTTGACGGTCAGGTCACCCACGGTGTCGTTGGCCATCGTCGTGGCGGTGTAGGTGGTGCCGCGCCAGATGTAGCTGTCGCAAGCCGTGGCGGTGGTGGTGTCGTAGACAATGACCTGCGGAGCCTCGGTGGCCACGCGCAGTTCAACGCTGTCGATCCAAGCGTAGTACTGGTAGTTGCCATAGTAGTGGATGGCCAGCTGGACGGTGTTGATGGGCAGGTTGGTCTCGAAGTAGGCAATGTCGTTCTGACCCGTGGTCGAGAAGGCCGTGGGAGTCCAGAGGTAGTCGTTGCTGTTGGCCAGACGGATACCGAACCAGAGGCTGTCGTTGGCGCCGTAGGTGGCGTAGCGGACGCGGACATGCAGCGAGTCGCCCGTGGCCGGGGTGTTGAAGACCGGCGAGTAGGCATACTGGTTGTAGTCGGTGGCGGTGGCATACGAGCTGAAGCGCATGGCGGTGTGGCCGTCGAAGGTCACGTAGGTGATGGCGTTGGCCGTCGAGGGGGCGTCGAGCGTCCAGCAGTTGCGTGTGGCGCTGGTGGCCTCGAAGGTCTCGACGAAGGGCACATTGGCGTTGTCGCACAGCGTGCGGGCGCTGACGGTGGCGGGATAGGCCGAAGCCTCCGTGGCCGAGCAGTTGGCCACCACGCCGAAGGTGTAGTCGGTGTTGGCGGTCAGGCCCGTGACGGTGTAGACCGTGTCGGTGATACCCGTTGCCACGACAGCAGTGTCGTTGTAGAGGGTGTAGGTGGCACCGGTGACGGTGTTCCAACTGAGGCTGACGCTGTTGTTGGTGACGCCGGTGACGGTGAAGCCAGCCACATTCGGGCAGACAGAGGGAGCCACGAGGGTGAGGGTGTAGTCCTCAGCCACGCCCCAGCTGTAGGAGGCGCAGGGATCAGCGCCGGCAGCGGCGGCGATGGAGCCGGTGTAGCTGTCGAAGTAGCTGTCAGCACCCAGGATACGCATCCTGTAGCTGCCCAGGGCCTGGTCGGCGGGCAGGTTGAAGGTGCAGCTCAGGGTGGTGGGGTTGGTGTTGGTGCTGGTGCCCACATAGACCACCTCGTTGCTGTCGAAGGTGAGGCTGTTGTTCCAGTCGACCCAGATGATGGTGCCGTAGGTGTATCCCGTGGCGTAGGTGATGTCGACGGTGACGGGGCTGCCGGTGGCGACCATGCCGCTGAGGTTGCTGTAGTTGCGATAGCCGGCTCCCGAGGGACGGGCGGCGTCGTTGGTCAGGCTGCCGAAGGCCACGCTGGTGATACCGCTGCCGTCGACCGAGGTCGGGGTGGGTATGCAGTAGCCGGTGTAGGCGTCGACAGTGGCGAACATGGGTGTGACGTCGGTAGCCGAGCAGCGGCTCTTCACGCCGAAGGTGTAGTTGGTCTCGGCGGTGAGGCCGGTGACGGTGTAGAAGGTGTCGGTGACCGTGGCGGCAATCACGCTGGTGTCGGCCATGTTATAGACAATGTAGGAGGCGGCGCCGGCGACACTGTTCCAGACGAGGCCGATGCTGTTGAGGGTGACATCGGTGACGGCGACACCCGTGACAGGCAAGCAGGAAGGAATCTCCTCGACGGTCACATCGTCGACATACCAGTACCAGGAGGTGCTGGTGGGCGTATGGCGCAGGGCCATGCGGGCGCCGGCGGGAACGCCGGTGTAGCGGACGGTCTTCTGGTCGTAGGCGGTGAAGTCGTTGTAGCTGTAGGTCTCCAGGGCCACGAAGGTGGTGGCGTCGGTGACATCGGTCACATAGCCCACCGAGAAGGTGCCGCAGCTGCTGTTGCTGGTGCTCTCGGGACGAGTCCAGAGACGCATCTGCAGGTCGCTGAGGGTACCGTTAATCTCAGGCAGGACGATGAGGTTGCTCGTGGAGCCGCTGAAGCGGAGGTACTTGCTGCTGTTGTGGGCGTTGCTGGTGCTGCTCGTCACGTTGGCGGTACCGCTGCCGACCTTGGTCCAGCAGAGAGGTGCCGCGTTGGCATCCATCTCCTCGAAGGTCCAGGTGTAGGGAGCCGTGAAGGTGGCGCAGTCGGTGCGGACGGTGACGGTGGTGAACTGCGAGGCATCGGTAGCGGAGCAGTTGGCCACCACGCCGAAGGTGTAGAGCGTGTTGGCGTTGAGGCCGGTGACGGTGTAGGTGGTGGCAGTGATGCCGGTGGCGAGGACGGTGCTGTCGCTCATGTCGTAGACGGTGTAGGTAGCGCCGGTGTTGGCATCGGACCAGCTGAGGACCACGCTGCTGTCGGTCGGGGTGGCGGTGAGAGCCGTGACGGCCGTGCAGCTGGGCGGCACATTGATGGTGATGTCGTCGAGGGCCAGACCGTAGCCGTAGCCGTCGGTGAACTCGAAGGCCACCTGGTAGGTGCTGCTCAGGTTGGGCAGTTGGATAATCTCCTCGGTGTAGGTCGTGATTTCAGTGGTGTAGGCTGCCAACTGCTGCCAGGCGGCGGTGGCGGAGGTGCGGTAGTAGACGCGCAACTCATCCTGGTCGCCGCTCCAGGCGCGCTGGAGGTGCCAGAAGCGGAGTTCGGCGGCAGCGACACCCGTGAAGTCGATGGTCGGGGTGATGAGTTTGGTGACATTGCCGGTGGTGCCGTGGACAGTCTTGGCGTTGTAGGTGCCGGTGTGGGCGCCGGTGGCGAGGGTGTAGTCGCCCGTGCCGACCGTCCAGGTGCCGGGACCGTCGACCGTCCAGCAGTTGGAGAGGACGCCGCTCTCGAAGTTCTCGGAGAACGGGAAGGCGACGGCATCGCACTTGAACATGGCGGTCACGTGGTAGGTGTGTCCGGCATCGCCGGTGGTGACGACATTCCGGAGGGGGTTCGTCGCGAGGTGCATCGTGTCGTTGTTGTCCATCGAGACTACCCAGTAGTCGAAGAGGTAGCCGGCGTTGGGCACGGCGGCGATGATGACCGAGTCGCCCGCATTGTAGGTGTTGGTACCCAGGTGCGGCAGGACGGTACCCATGGTGGTGTCGTTGGCGGCGAGCATGAAGATGGTGCTGGCGGGGCCGGAAGCCTCGGTGACGCTCACATTGTCGACAACAATGCGGTTGTCGCCGCCGGAGGAGGTGCTGCCGCCGAAGATGGCGAAGCGCACTTCCTGGCCGTTGTAGCCCGTGACGGGGACGGTGATGGTGGTGAAGGTGTTGCCGAGGGCATTGAGTTGTGTGTTGTCATACACCAGCAGCGGGGTGTAGGTGAGGCCGCTGTCGGTGGTGATGGCAATGGCCAGCGTGTCGTTGGCGTCGTAGTTGGGCGTGGAGGCACTCCATGCTGCCACGGCGACGTCGAAGGTCAGCTGGGCGTTGTTGCTGCTGATGCTGATGGCCGGGGTGACAGCCCAGTAGCGGTAGGTGCTGTAGATGTTCATGGCCAGCGCCTTGCCGCTGATGGTGATGTAGTCGCCATAGCTGTTGCTGAGGCTCCATGCCGAAGTGTTGGCAGTGGGCGTGCCGGCGCCACCATTGAAGGCGCCGCTCAGGAAGGCCCAGCAATCGGACTTGGCAGTCCAGCCGTCGAAGTTCTCGACCCAAGGCATGGTGGCGACGCCGCAGGCGGTGCGGGCGGCGACGGTCATGATGGGCGAGGCATCGGTGGCCGAGCAGTTGGCCTGGACACCGAAGGTGTAGCTGCTGCTGGAGGCGAGGCCGGTGACGGTGTAGGTGGTGCCGGTGATGCCGGTGCCCATGACCGTGCTGTCGCTCATGTCGTAGACGGTGTAGGTGGCACCGGTGTTGAAGGCGTCGGTCCAGGAGAGCGTCACACTGGAGGTGGTGGCGTTGGTGGCGGTGATGCCGGCGACAGGCGAGCAGCTGGGAGTGATGTCAAGCTCCACATCGTCGATATAGATGTAGTTGTAGCTGACAACGCCGGAGGTGGTGTCGATCCACGGGCAGTAGAAGGCCACATACTTGCCGGTGCCGGTGTAGTTGGCGAGGTTCACCACGTAGGTCTCGATGGAGCTGGCGGGCAGCGGGGTCATGTTGATGGTGTCGACAGCCACGAAGGTCGAGGAGACGGTCGGGTCGGTCATGACACCCACATAGATGAGCGAGCGGTAGCTGACACTGGTGGTGCTGTAGCGGCGGGCCTTGAAGGTCAAGGACAGGTCGGAAGCATCCAGCGTGGCGTCGAGCTGCGGCAGGGCTGCATAGCTGTAGATGTTGGTGCCAGTGGTCGACGAGGGCTTGTAGCCGTAGAAGTAGAGGCTGCGGAGGCCGGCGGCGGCGGTGGAGATGGGATAAGGATAGGCGGTGATGCTGTTGGTACCCTTCGTCCAGCAGGGATGGATGGGATAGGCCGAGCCGCTGCCGTATGCCTCGAAGTCCTCGGTGTAGGGCAGGTCGGCGGCAGTCAGGGTGCCGCAGGCGGTGAAGCCGGTGACGCTGACGCTCTCGCTGTTGTCGGTGGCCGAGCAGTTGGAGGTCACCGTGAAGGTGTACTCCGTGCCGGCATTGAGGCCGGTGACGGTGTAGCTGTTGCCCGTGACGCCCGTGGCGATGACACCCTCGGCGTTGCTCACCGTGTAGGTGGCGCCGTCGTTGAAGTTGTCATTCCAGGCCAGCGTCATGCTGCTGGTGGTGGTGCTGGCGATGGTGAGGTTGGTGACGGGGAAGCACGACGGCATGACGTCGAGCGTGATGTCGTCCATCGTCAGGTACCAGCTCGAGGTGGGACGGTTGGCGCGGATGGCCACATAGCGGCCCGTGCCGGTGTAGTTGTTCAGATAAGAGGTGTACTCGGTGTAGGTGGTGCCTTCGACGTTGATGGTGTCGACATAGACGAAGCTGTTGATGTCGGTCGGGTCGGTCATCACACCCACGTAGAGGACGGGATGGTAGCTGGTGCCGGTGGCGCGGGCCCAGAACTTGAGCTGCAGGCCGTTCATGGCGTAGTTGCCACCCAAGCCGGGCATCACGATGCACTGGTAGTCGCCGTAGGTGCCGGTGGTGGTGGTGTTGCCCCAGTAGAGGCCGCGGGCACCGGTGTGGATGTAGCTGCTGGTGGTGCTGACGTAGGGATGGCCGAAGTACTGCGTGCCGTTGTTCAGGCGGTGCCAGCAGTCGATGAAGGTCGTCGAGGTGCTGCTGCCCGTGGAGACGCCTTCGGCAGCCTCGAAGCCCATGGTGTAGGGCAGCGTGGCGAGGAAGGTGCACTCGGTCTGGACAGCGATGCTGGCGGAGTCGCTCGCCACGTCGGCGGAGCAGTTGGCCACAACGCTGAAGTTGTAGGCGGTGTTGGGCGTGAGGCCCGTGACGGTGTAGGTGGTGGCGGTGATGCCAGTGGCAATGGTGCCGTTAGCACCGATGACCGTGTAGGTGGCACCCGTGTTCAGCGGGTCACTCCAAGTGAGGGTCACGCTGTTGTCAGCAACGGTGGCCGCGAGGTTGGCGACAGGCTGGCAGCCGGAGACCTCCTCGAGGGTCACGTCGTCGAAGTAGGCGGTCCAGGCCGAGGTGGGACGGTTGGAGCGGATGGCCACATAGCGGCCCGTGCCGGTGTAGCTGGCCAGGAGGGCCTCGTACTCGGTCCAAGCGGTACCCTCAACGTTGACCGTGGCAACCTGCGTGAAGGTGCTGATGTCGGTCGGGTCGGTCATGACGCCGATGACGAAGACAGGATGGTAAGAGGTGCTGGAAGCCTTGGCCCAGAACTTCAGTTTCAGGTGGTTCATTTCGTAAGTGCCACCCACGCCGGGCAGGACGGCAACCTGATAGTCGCCATAGCTGGTGGAGGAACCGCAGTACCAGTAGAGTGCGCGGCTGCCAGTGTGACAGTAGCTGCTGGTGCTGGAGATGTAGGGATAGCCCGGATAGGAGGCGCTGTTGGTGAAGCGGTGCCAGCACTCGGCGCCGAAGGCCGCGTTGGTGTTGGTGCCCGTGGTGGCGCCCTCAAAGCCGTAGCTGTACGGCAGGGTGGTCATGAGTTCGCACTCGGTGTGGGCCGTGACGCTCATGGTGCCGCTGGCCTCGGTGGCCGAGCAGTTGGCCACAACACTGAAGGTGTAGCTGGTGTTGGCGGTGAGGCCGGTGACGGTGTAGGTCGTGCCAGTGATGCCGGAGGCAATGGGAGTGCCCTGGGCGTCGCTCACCGTGTAGGTGGTACCGGTGGTGTTGAGGGCATCCGTCCAGGTCAACGTGACGCTGCTGCTGGTGACGCCGGCGACAGCGAGGTTGGTGACCTCGGTGCAGGAAGGAGCCTCTTCGAGGGTCACATCGTCGACGTAGGCCGTCCAGCTGGTGCCTTCGGGGTAGGAGGCGATGGCCACATAGCGGCCCGTGCCGGTGTAGCCGGCCAGGTAGGCGGTGTACTCAGCCCAGTCGGTGGTGCCGGCGGTGTTGACGTTGACAGTGTAGACCGTGTCGAGCGTACTGATGTCGGTCGGGTCGGTCATGACACCCACGTGGAAGACAGGATGTGCGGAAGCCGAGGTGACCTTGGCCCAGAACTTGACGCGCAGGCCGCTCATCACGTAATTGCCGCCAAGGCCGGGCAGGACGGCGACGCGGTAGTTGCCGTAGGTGCTGACCGTGCTGTAGTTGTACCAGTAGAGGCCGCGGCTGCCGGTGTGGTAGGCAGTGCTGCTGATGTAGGGATAGCCGATATACGAGGCGCTGCTGGCGTTGTTGAGGCGCTTCCAGCAATCGGCGTCGAAGACCGGGTTGGAGGCGGTACCCGTGGCGGCACCCTCGAAGCCGTAGGTGTACGGCAGGGTGGCCATCAGGTCACACTCGGTGTGGAAGTCGACCGTCACGGCGCTGCTGCTGTCGTTGGACGGGCAGAGGGCGCGGATGACGACGCTGTAGTCGGTGTTGGCCAGGAGGCCGGTGAAGACCTTCGTGGTATCCGTCGTGGTGCTGTAGTTCACCACGTTAGTACCGCTCATCAGCGTGACGCTGTAGCTGGTGGCGTTGGAGGAGGTCCAGGTCACCGTGGCGTTGTTGACGCCCACACCCGAGGCAACGGCCGCCAGAGGCGCATGGCAGGTGGCGGTGTCGCAGGTGACGAGGGCCATCACCACGCGGTACTGGGCGTAGCTCTTTGTGCCGCTGTAGGTTTCACTGGTGCTGGTGGCGGGATCGGGGTTGTAGCTGTCGCTGTACCAGTAGAGGGTCTTGTAGCCCGTGCAGGAGGAGGTACGGAACAAGTGGCTGCTGGTGTTGTAGGTGCCGCTGTTGTCGTCGACGATGACCATCAGGTTGCCCGTGCCGCTGTAGTTGTAGGGCGTGGTGAAGGTGAAGTCGTTCCAGCCCTGCGAGCAGTTGAGGGAACCTGTGTAGACCATCACAGCATTGACCGGGTCGAGCAGCTCGATGTCGCTGCTGCTGCTGAAGACCGTCTTGGTGGTGGGCTGCAGGTAGATGGTGCAGTTGGTCTTTTCCGTCATGGCGGCGGCGGCGTTGTAGTAGTAGCGGATGCCGTTGATGGGCATGGCGCCGCCAATCTCGGCCTCGTCGATGATGGTCTCGGAGAGGGTGTAGCCATAGTAGTTATTGACGGGATAGGTGTAGGCTGTGGAGGTCGAAGCCTCGTTGCCAATCACAATGCCCATCGGCCAGCAGACGGTGTCCTGAGAAGCCTCGGTGACGCTCACATTGTCGATGACCAGGCGGTTGTCGCCGCCAGAGGCGCTGCTGCCGCCGAAGATGGCGAAGCGCACATTCTGGCCGTTATAGCCAGTGACGGGGACGGTGACGGTGGTGAAGGTGTTGCCAAGGGCGTTGAGCTGCGTGTTGTCATAGACCAGCAGCGGGGTGTAGGTGAGGCCGCTGTCGGTGGTGACGGCAATGGCCAGCGTGTCGTTGGCGTCGTAGTTGGGCGTGGAGGCGCTCCATGCTGCCACGGCGACGTCGAAGGTCAGCTGGGCGTTGTTGCTGGAAATGCTGATGGCCGGGGTGACAGCCCAGTAGCGGTTGCTGCTGTAGATGTTCATGGCCAGTGCCTTGCCGCTGATGGTGATGTAGTCGCCATAGGTGCTGCTGAGGGT
>CAJOIV010000022.1 GCA_905234665.1 uncultured Bacteroidales bacterium
CTTGACGCTGCCTTTCACGTCGGCGCTCAGGGCGACGACATTCTCGTTCTTGCGGCCAGCCTCTACCAGGCCTTCGCCCATGCCGGCGCGCAACTCTTTGCTTGATTGTTTTTCGTAGTGGGTCATTGTTGTATGGATATTATTTGTTGTTCAATACTGTCGTTTTCATCTTGCCTGTACGGCTTTCCTGTGCTCATGTCGTAGTAGCAGGTGGTGTGCCAACTGTCATTGGGCGTCGTCCAGTCTGCTTCTTCTTGTATTATGCCAAGCTCTTGATGGAAGATGTAGTCTATGCTGTCGGGGTCGGAGAACCCGCTGCCCAACGCGAAGCAACGCTCCTCAACTATGCCGTCCCGCTTGTACATGACAAATCTCCCTGGGTCTATCAAGTAATTGCTTTCGTGATATACGGCATACTGGCCGTTGTCCCATACCTTAGAGTCGGAGTCAAGCAGGCCGGCAAAGGATAGCACTACCGCCACATATAAGAGGAGGGAGACGGTGCTAAGGATGACCAGAAGTTTCAAGACCCAATGCACTTTCTTCACCGCATAGATAATCCAGATAAGTACATATACCACAAGCAGGATGCCGCCGACATGGCGCATCTTTACATCCGCCTGGAATGCAAGGTGGTCCTCGCTGCCGAGAAGAATACGGCATAGTATCGCCGTCACGCACAGTGTCAATGCCGTGATGCCGATTATCCTGCGGATGGTAGCTGTCTTCATGATTATTCTATTGTCACGCCGGTTTGTTGGGCGGAAGTGATGGTGAACTTGGCGGTGAGGGGGGTGAGGGTGTCGGGGGAGGGAAGGACCACTTGGTAGTCGCCAGGCATGAGAACGAGGCGGTCGGTGGGGGAGGATGGGTCGAGGTTGCAGACCCATGTCCGTTCCTTTTTCCCGACGAGGAAGAGGGCTCCCGCCGTGGCTTCTTTGGGCTTGGTGAGGGCCAGTTGACCGGGGACGGCAATCTGCAGGTCGGTGGGGATGCCCGAGAAGACCTGCACCCCCTCGATGCGCGTGGGCGGCGTGGTCAGCACCTCTATGTCGTAGTGGCCTGCCGTCAGGGTGGTCTGCTCGCCGAGGCGGAGAACGGCAACAGTCTCGCGCTCACCCTGCTTCCGCACCAGCACGGGGAGACCCGTGGGTGCCCACGACACACGGGTGTCGGGTATGGCGACGGAGAGCCGTCCCAGGCCTCCCTCAGCCGCCACATGGCGGTGTTGTCCGGCTTTGAGGAGTATGCTCTTCACCTCCACGGGCGGACAGGTGTAGAAGACGATGTCGTACATCATCAATGGGTCGACCTCCAAAGTGTCTGGCTCCTCGTCGGGGTCGTAGGTGTAAAGGGTCGAGTACATGGGAGCGTGGCTCAGGTGGTCGAACAGCACCACAGGTACCTCGTCGGGGCAGGGTTTCCCGTTCTCGTCCACAAGGCCGAGGGTGAGGCGTGCCTTGCGGTCGGTCATGCGGAACATGCCCATCAGTGTCTCGGCCAGGTGTTCCTCGTTGCACAGGTGGGTCACCATGCCGCCGCACTCGTCCATCCCTGCCGACCCGTCGGGGTCGATACAGAGGATGAAGGTCTTGAGGATATTGCCGCTCATCTGCATCTGACCCGCCAGGGAGCAGAGGTCCTTGTCCCGCTGCTGCCCGTCCGTGACAAGGAGGATGATGTTGCGGGCCTCCTTGTCGTCGGGGAAGTCGTTGCGGCATTTCGAGAGGGCCGTGGAGGCCTTGCCCTGTCCGCCGGGGACGAGGGTCCGCAGCTTGCGTTGCATCTGTTGGCGGCTGTCAATGCCGAAAGGCACCTCCAGTCGGGTGCCGTCGGGGGTCTTCAGCTGGTTGCCGTACACGCGCATGGCCAACTCCACGTCGTCTAGACTGTCGAGCAGGTAGGTCAGCACCTGCTGAGTCACACGCAGTTTGGTGTCGCTCTGCCACCGTTGCCCCATACTCTGGGTGCAATCCAACACCAGCAGCACCCGTGTCTCCGGGGACTGCTGGTGCGCACGGACGGGCGCCCAGCAGAGGCTGGGAACCATTAACAGCAATACTATGAGCAGTCTGCGCATATGGGCATTTCGATGTTTACGGCTGCAAAGATACGAAAAAACGTCCACACGGCAAAATATATTCTTCTTTTGTGCAATAAAAAAGGGCTTTCTGCGTTGTGTTCAACAGAATAGGAATCCCCCATGCTGAGACGGCTGCTCATATACTTCTCCTTCATTCTCGCCGCATTTCCCCTGCGGGCGCAGGTAAACATCCCCACCCTGGAGGGAACGGACTTCTGGCTGGCCTTCTTGAGGAATATGTCTTCCTATGCCAGATGCTCGGTGATTATCGCTTCCGAACATGACTGCACTGCCCACATCTCCAACCCACAGAGCGGATGGGACACCCTGGTGACGCTCAGCAACGGCATGTGCCGTGTAATGGTCCCCGACAATCAGAGACAACTGCCTGCGGGATACACCCAGACCAATGACGGGTGGCATGTCGAGACTTCCGCTCCAGCGGTTGTGTACGCCTCCAACTTCATTAATGCCAGCCACGACATGACTTCGGTCATGCCTACCCCCACGTTGCGCAGTGACTATATGACCCAGACCTACGGAGACAATTTCACGGGGCAGCAGGTCGCCATCGTGGCCCTGCACGACAGTACGCTGCTGCATGTCAATTTCGCCGAGGGTGTGCTGAATTCCAGCCATGCCATGCTCTATTCGGCAGGCGACTCGATGGATGTCGTGTTGATGCGCGGGCAGGTGTGCCGCTTCTGTACCGATACAGTCTATCAGGGCTGTAAGGTGGGCTTTACCGGCACTCGCTTCCATTCCTCAAGGCCCGTGGCTGTCTTCCAAGGGCACCGGGGCACCTATGTGCCAGACGATTTCCAATGCATGGCGGCCGACCACCTCTATGAGCAGTGTATCCCTTCCGTGTATCAGGGACGGCATTTCCTGGTGATGCCCGCGGTGGGGCGTGTTCCCGCTTTCCAGGACTCTCTGCAGGTGGGAAGCCGTGTGGGCGACATGGTCAAGGTGACGGCTCTCGGGGATTCGTGTGTGGTGACCGTCGAGGGGCGTGAGACAGCGACCCTTTCCGCTGGCGAGTCCTACTCTTTCTACGTGGGCAGCCAACCGCCCGACCTTCTCCCGTCGATGACACTGCCCGAAGGTCTCGACTTCTATCGTTCCGACGCGCTTTCTGTCGTGACCTCCTCTCCCGTCCAGGTATGCCAGTATATCACAGGCATCTACTTCGGAGGATCACCGGGCGACCCCTCCGTGGTTGTCGTGCCGCCGCTCGAATGGAGCATTAACCGCTCCGTCACTGCCATCTTCAACTCCAACTATCTCTCAAACCATTACATCAACATCGTTTCCCCGACCAGCGACACCTCTCTGGTGACGCTCGACGGGCAGAGTATCGCGGCCGATTTCACGCCAATTCCCGGTGGCTATAGCTTTGCCCGCCTCACCATCCCTGCGGGTATCCACGTCCTCGATGCCGACACGGGCCGACTTCTCGCCACCTTCTATGGTCTGGGGCCCGACGAGAGCTATGCCTACGTTGCAGGTATGGCGCTCCACAAGATAAACTACGACCTCCATATCGACAACTACAGCCACTGCCAGGGCGATACGTTGACCGCCGTTGCCGACAGGGGCGATAGCCTTGGCGTCGAATGGTACCTCGACGGGCGGCATGTGGCTTCCGGCCTTGACACTTTGCGCATACCTCTTGTCGATGTCGGTATTCACCATGTCGCTGCGGTCTTCACACCGTTGGGGGCCATGCTGGTTGAACCAGTCCTCGTCAATCCTGGCTACACGATTCTCCAGACCGACTACATCTGTCCCGGCGACACCTTTCTGTGGCATGGGAGGGAGTTCACGCAAGGAGGTACATATTCCGATACTTTCAGCAGCGTCGAAGGGTGCGACTCGCTTGTCAGCCTGCGACTCATACCTCTCGACACGGCACCCGTCCCCTCCTTCACCGTCATCCGCGATTGCCGCAACATGAACTATCTCATCCGCGCCAGGGTTCCTGTCGCCTCTGACAATGTGGAGGCTTGGTGGCGTTCTACGCCGGCCGACAGCACGCTGGCTTCCCAGCGGTGGGACAGCCTGGTTGTCACCCCCGTGGACACCGCCTTTTATGCCATTCATATTGAAGGTTGTCGTGTCTATGACACTGTCTTCACCCTCTTGCCGCTGGTCCCCGTTGTGGCTCAGATGGAGGTCGACCGGGATCATCTGGATGCCGACCATCCCTCCTTCACCGCCCGCGACAGCAGCCTTCGGGCTACTGGGCGCAATTGGTGGGTCGACCGTGTCTGGGCGGGAGACGGTCCGCTGCTTCAGTACACCTCTGAGTTGGCTTCTGATAGTCTGAAGTTGACCCTTGCGGCCTACAACGAGACCTGCGCCGACACCCTCACGCGTGTCATCCTTATCGATGCCTTCTCCGTATGGGTGCCCAATGTCTTCACTCCGGGAGAGGAAGAGAACCGCCTCTTTGCGCCGGTACTCAACGGGGCGCATGCCGAGGAACTCGTCATCTACGACCGGCGGGGCATGCTCATCGTCCGTCTCGAAGGGCCGGAGCCCGCATGGGACGGCACACATGATAACATCCCCTGCCGACAGGGGGTCTATGCATACGAATTGCGTTACCGCGCCAGCAACGACCCCGCCCACCTCTTGAAAAAGCAGGGTCTGGTGACGTTGCTGAGGTAGGTCAGAAGTCGCCGAGGGTCTCCTTCAATTGTCCGAGGGCTTTGGGCAAGTCGTCGGCGCTGAGGACGGAGCCGTGGTACTTGTTGGTGTCCTGCATGAAGTCGACGCCGTATCCCATCTTGGTGATGAGGATGACGCACACGGGACGGCCCTGTCCGCTCATGGCTTTGGCTTTGGCCATGCCGTCGAGCACCTGCTGCATGTCGTTGCCGTTCTCGATGACGACCACCTTCCACATGAAGCTCTCGAACTTGGCTTTCAGGTCGCCGAGGTCCATCACCTGCTCTGTGGTGCCGTCAATCTGCTGGTTGTTGTAGTCGATGGTGCTGATGAGGTTGTCCACCCCTTTGGCACCTGCGAACATCACGGCCTCCCAGATTTGGCCTTCTTCCAGCTCGCCGTCACCGTGCATGGTATAGACCATGTGCTTGTCGCCGGTCATCTTCTTGCCGAGGGCGGCGCCGATGCCGACGCTCAAGCCCTGTCCCAGTGAGCCGCTGGCCATGCGGATGCCCGGTAGGCCGTGTTCCGTCGAGGGGTGCCCCTGCAGACGGGTGCCGAACACGCGGAAGGTCTTCAGCTCCTCCACGGGGAAGTAGCCACGGCGGGCCATGGTGCTATAAATGACGGGGGTGATGTGACCCTGCGACACGAAGAGCATGTCTTCGCCTTCGCCGCTCATGGTGAACTTCTGTGGGTCGAAGTCCATGATGTTGAAGTTCATGGCCACAAACCAGTCGGCCGTGCCGAGCGAGCCGCCCGGGTGGCCGCTCTTGGCGGCGGTGGTCATACGGAGGATGTCGCGGCGCACCTGCGTCGCAATGGATTGGAGTTCTTGTAGCGATTTCATTATCTTGGATGTTATGTTATACTATAAGGTGAGTATCGAGACTGCAAAGATACGAAAATGTTTTGACTTTTCTCGTGGTTCCGGAAAAAATCGTATCTTTGCAAATCATTTTTAACACTCTCGAACCATGCTATCCGATGAACCCCAGTGGGTTGCTGTCTATACGTCCTCCCGTGCCGAAAAGAAGGTTTCCGACCGTCTCACCGAGGCTGGTATTGAGAATTACCTTCCCCTGCGCCGCGTGAAGCGTCGCTGGTCCGACCGCGTCAAGATTGTCGAGGAACCCCTCATCAAATCCTATACTTTCGCCCGCATTACATTGAAGCAGGAGACCCCGTTGCGCGGCATCGATGGCGTGGTTTGGATTGTCGCCTTCAGGGGCAAGGTCGCCACTATCCCCGACGCTGAGATAGAGGCCATGCGCCAGTTCGTCGATTCGGAGAAAACCGTGGCCGTCTACGAGACCTCCAGATTGAAGTTCGGCGCCGCCGTCGAAGTCACCGATGGACCTTTCGCGGGTCGCCGTGGCGAGATTGTATCCGACTGTGTGGACGGCAATTTCGCCATCCGCATCGATGCCCTCAGTTTCTCTCTGGTGGTCGACATCGATCAGAACATCCTGCGTCCCGTCAAAACCGAAAAGAAGACCAAAGGACTTTTCTACAAAGATTGACCACGGCATGTTTTTTGTACCCGCAATACAATATTCCGTGCTGTAGGCCGTTATTGGATTACTGATGAAAAGGGTTCTGCTCATAACACTGTTCCTGCTGGCGGCCTGTCTGCCGGCGCGCGCCACCTATCTGCTTGTCCCGATGGACGAGGTGCAGAAGAACCACCTCAAAGCCTACGGCATAGCCTATTGGGCCTTGGAGCGCGACGTGGAGGTGACGTGGCTGCTCAACTACCGCGGCGGAAGCTTTATGATGAAGTATGCCGACGCGCTGGAGAAGGAATGCCGCCTGCGGGGCGTCACTGCCGAGGCCATCGCCGACGGGCAGTCGAGCGCCATCCTCTCGCACATTGCCGAGCCGTCGGTCAACATGGACGCCGTGAAGCTGCAGAAAGCCCCCAAGATTGCCGTCTATTCGCCTAAGAACAAACTCCCCTGGGACGACGCTGTGACCCTCGTGCTCACCTACGCCGAGATACCCTACGACGTGGTCTACGACGAGGAGGTCATGGCGGGCATCCTGCCCAAATACGACTGGCTCCACCTGCACCACGAGGACTTCACCGGCCAGTACGGCAAGTTCTGGGGCAACTACCGCAATACGCAGTGGTATATCGAAGATGTGCGTGCCCAGGAGGCCACGGCGCAGAAACTGGGCTTCAGCAAAGTGAGTCAGCTGAAATTGGCCGTGGTGCACAAAATCCGCGACTTCGTGATGGGTGGAGGATTCCTCTTTGCCATGTGCTCGGCGCCTGACAGCTATGACGTGGCCCTCGCCGCCGAGAATGTCGACATCTGCGACGTGATGTTCGACGGCGACCCCATGCAGCCCGACGCCCAGGCGCAGCTGGACTTCAGCAACACCTTTGCCTTTAAGGATTTCCACATAAGCACCAACCCTCGCGAATACGAGATCTCCACCATCGACATCGATGACCGCGCCCGCCAGCGTCAGGTGAACGAGAAGAACGACTTCTTCACCCTTTTCGACTTCTCCGCAAAGTGGGACTGGGTGCCTACCATGCTGACGCAGAACCACACACGCATCATCCACGGCTTCATGGGCCAGACCACCGCCTTCCGCCGCGAGACTGTCAAGTCGTCCTGCGTCATTCTGGCCGAGAACAAAGCCCTCGGCGAGGTGCGCTACCTGCATGGCGAATACGGCAAAGGCACCTGGACATTCCTCGGAGGCCACGACCCCGAAGACTACCGCCACTATGTCGGCGACCCGCCCACGGACCTCTCCCTCTTCCCCAACTCGCCTGGCTACCGTCTCATCCTGAACAATATCCTCTTCCCCGCCGCCAAGAAAGAGAAACACAAAACTTAACCCTCCATTAACGCCATGAAAAGGTTGCTTCTCCTCATAGTTCTTAGTTCTTACTTTTTACTTTCCCCCGTCTCTGCCCAGACGTGGAGGTCGTTCAACACTCATAACTCGCAGATTCTGGACGACAACATCCTCTCCATCACCATCGACCGCCGGGGCGCCCTCTGGGTGGGAACCACGCAGGGACTCTGCGGAATGAAGGACAACGTCTGGACCGACTATACCGCTGAGAACCAAAAGCTCCGCAATCAGTTTGTCAATTGTGTGGTGACCGAGGGCCGTCGCCTCTGGATAGGCACGGACGACTATGGCATCATCGAGCTCAACAACGGCCGCTGGACAGAACACGACGAAGAAACCCGCCGCCTCAATATGAAGTATATCCGCGACATCGCCGTCGACCATCAGGGAGTGAAATGGATAGGTGTGACGCTCAGCGGACTGGTCCAGTTCGACGGTGTCAACTGGACCAAGTACACCAGCGACGACAGCGGCCTCCTGAGTGATTTCATCCTCTGCGTCGTGGTGGACCGTCGCGACCGCAAATGGATAGGCACCAACGACGGCCTCTGTGTTTTCGATGGAAGCCGTTGGACCTCCTACACTACCAAGAACTCACGCCTGCCTCACGATATCTGCCTCTCCATCGCCATCGACAACGACAACGTCAAGTGGGTGGGCACTCTCGAAGGCCTCTGTCGCATCGAGGGCGAGAAATGGACTGTTTACACCTCTGACAACAGCCCCCTGCCTGGCGATCAGGTCAACGGGCTGGCGTTCGACGAGGAGGGCCTCCTCTGGATGGCCACTGATGGCGGCGTGGCGGTCTTCGACTGCAAGGACCGCTGGGATGTCTTCCCCGCCGACGGCAAGGTGCTGCCCCGTTGTATGTTCCAGGAGGTGTGCATCGGCAAGGACGGTGAGCGTTGGTTTGGCACCGACGAGAAAGGCCTCTTCCGCCTCACCGGCTACAAGGGCTTCCCTGAGGAGAATCCTGCTGGCGCAGACGAAAGCCAGGTGGCCGAGGCGGCCGGCCAGGCCGAGTCTGCCACACCTGACAAGCCCGCCAAACCTGGCAAGAAAGAGGCTTCCGGGAGCAGCCCCGACGGGAACGAGGGCAACGAACGCGTCAAGCTCACCCCCTTCTTGGCCGACGGCTATATCACCATCAGCATGGGCAGTCCCGTGGCCGAGCTCACCTTCTACGACGCCGCAGGCGAGGAGGTGCGCAAAGTGCCCAAATACAAGAGCGGGGGCCGTCTGCCCATCGCCAAGATGAAGAAAGGCACCTACACCGTCAAAGTCAAGACGGCCAAAGGCACCCGCACCGTCAAGTTCACCCTGAAATAGAGTCTTTAACCACCAAGCTATAATTGTTTATCCCCATGAAGAAATTCTTTACCCTGATGCTGATGCTCGGCGTGGCCTGGATGGCTTCGGCCCAGATGCTGGACCCCGCCAAGTGGACCTACAAAGTCACCTATCCCAATGAGACCGAGGCAGAACTGGTGTTCACCGCCCAGCTCGACGAAGGCTGGCATCTCTACTCCCAGCGCACCGACCCCAACGGTCCTATCGGAATCTCCTTCGAGTTCAACAAGACCGGCGACTACGAACTGGTCGGCGGCGTCCGCGAGCCCAACCCCCACGAGGAGTTCGACAAAGACTTCAATTGCACCGTGCGCTCCTTCAGCGGCAAGGTGGTCTTCCGCCAGAAGGTGAAACGGCTTGCGGAGAAGAACTTCACTGTCACAGGCACTTTCAGCTACCAGCTATGCAACGACGGCAGCTGCATCGCCCCCGACGACCGCGACTTCTCCTTCAAGGTGAACGGGGCTGCCGGTGCTGAGCCTGTCGCCGCCACAGGGGACGGGAACAATGACACGGCTGTGGCTTCTGATGTTGCTCCCGCACAGACCGATACGGCTGTTGTGGCAGCGGATGAGCCCACAACCTCAGCCGAGCCCGAAGGCAAAGAGGGCAAGTCACTCCTGGCGCTCTTTTTCGGCGCCCTGCTGGCAGGCATCATCACCATGTTTACCCCCTGTGTCTTCCCGATGATTCCCATGACGGTCAACTTCTTCATGCACAGCAGCGACGACAAGGGCAAGAACCGTCGCCAAGCCCTCTTCTTCGGCGGTTCCATCGTCTTCATGTTCGCCGTCCTGGGCGCCATCCTGACGCTCTTCCTCGGCCCCGAGTCGCTCAACCTCATCGCCACCCACGGTATTCCTAACCTCATCTTCTTCATTATCTTCTTTGTCTTCGCCCTCTCCTTCTTCGGTCTCTTCGAAATCAAGATGCCCGAGAAGTGGGTCAACGCCAGCGACGCGCAGGCCGACAAGGGCGGCCTTATGGCACCCTTCTTCATCGCCCTCACCACCGTGCTGGTCTCCTTCTCCTGCACGGGTCCCATCATCAGCGCCGCCCTCGTCGAGCTCGCCACCTCCACCACCAACCGCTGGGTCAACCTGGTCTCCATGCTGGGCTTCGGCATCGGCTTTGCCCTGCCGTTCACCCTGTTGGCCTTCTTCCCCGCCGTGCTCAAGAACATGAAGTCCGGCGGCTGGCTCAATTCCGTCAAGATTGTCTTCGCCTTCCTCGAGCTGGCCTTCGGCCTCAAGTTCCTCCAGATGGCCGACCTCTACTGGAGCTGGCGTCTCCTCGACCGCGAGGTCTATCTGGCGCTCTGGATTGTCATCTTCGGCCTCATGGGCTTCTACCTGCTCGGCAAACTCAAGTTCAAGGGCGACGAGGAGGTGAAGCAGATTGGCGTCCTGCGCCTCTTCTTCGCCATCGCCTCGCTCTCCTTCACGGTCTACATGATTCCCGGCCTCTTCGGTGCCCCCCTCAACGGCATCAGCGGCTTCCTGCCCCCGATGCACACGCAGGACTTCAACATCGAGAAAATCGTTGTCCAGAACAGGGGCGCAGCCACCTCCACGGTAAGCTACGACGGCATCCCGGCCGACCGCAAGTATGCCGACAAGTTCCATGAACCGCTGGGCTACCAAGGCTTCTTCGACATCGAGGAGGCCAAAGCCTACGCCCGCCAGACCGGCAAGCCCGTCTTCATCGACTTCACCGGCATCAACTGCAACAACTGCCGCCTCATGGAGCAGTATGTCCTCTCCAACCAGGAGGTCAAGGACTTCATGAACGAACATTACGTCTTCTGCGAGCTCTACTGCGACATGAACGCCATCGACCTGCCCGAGGAGGAATGGGTGAAGGACGGCGACCGTGTCATCAAAACCCTGGGACGCCGCAACCTCTTCTATCAGCGCACCCATTACAACATGAACGCCCAGCCCTACTATGTCATCATCGATGTCGACGGCAAGCAGCTGACCAAGGAGAATTACGCCTACAATCCCGACCCCGCCAAGTTCCTCGACTTCCTCAAAGAGGGAGTGGAATGCTACGAGGCACGCCGGTAGGGGCGTACTCCCGTGTACGTCCGCGTACCCCCAAAATGCCAGGAAGCCGTCCCCGCAAGGCCTGTTTTCCCTGCGGAGACGGCTTTTCCTATATGTTAAACGGTGGATGTAAGCGACTGATTATGATGTCGAGGATTGTTAAAACGCCTGCCGAGGAGGGGAAATATTTGGCCGGTTCGGAAAAAAGTAGTACTTTTGCAGCCGATTTCCGCAAGGGAATAAGAGAGTGCGGGGTAGAGCAGAGGTAGCTCGTCGGGCTCATAACCCGGAGGTCGTTGGTTCGAATCCAGCCCCCGCTACCAAATCAGACAGGCAGGTTGCGATAGCAACCTGTTTTTTTGTGTTGTCTGCCCTTGCAAGCTTGCTTGCGGAAGGGCAGGCAACACAAAAAACAAGACCCGCTTACAGCGGATTGCCTGTCTGATTTTGGTAAAGCCCTTCCTTAGGGATCGCGGGCTTTATGCCCGCAATTCGCCCCCTCCCAACCCTGCGAAAGCTTGCTTTCAGCTGGGTAGGGGCACGAAAAAGCGAACTGCGCAGCAGTGCTCTCTTTTGATTCGAGCAAAGCCCTCTTCCTGGAACGCGACCGAATGGGAGCAATTTGCCCCCGCTAACAACTCAAAAAAACAAGGGCGACTTATTACGGTCGCCCTTGTTTTGCAAATATATGCCCTTTTGGTTGTGCTATCTCATTACGACAACCTTTTGTGCTGTCGAAAGGCCAATCTTGACCATATACACGCCCGACGGCAGGGAGCGGTTCTGCACCATGCGCCCCGTGATGTCGTACACCCGCACCTTTTCTTCTGCCACACCCTCGACATGGATATGTCCGTCAATCACGCTGATATGGATGTCGTCTTCCCCGACTTCATCGATGCCCTGTGTACCACCGCCTTCCAGGACGAAATAGCCTATGATGGTTGTGTCGCTGGTGACAGTCAGTGTATAGGGATTGTCGGTGCTGCCAGTGCTCCAGTGGTCGAAACGGTAGCCGTCGGCTGGTACAGCATACAGCACGGCGTTGGGGTTGGAGCAGGACGGCACAGTAAGCACCTGTACTGTACCCATGCTTTCGTCATTCGACGCAGCGGAGAATTCATACAGTTGTTCTATATAGTTGGTAAAGTATGGAATTTGGGATGCATAATACGCCAGCCTGCCACAAGGGATATACACAGGAATATCTGACGGTACACTAGAGAAGAGATAATTTCCGATGATTTGAGGCGGTGTAGAACCCAAGAATGTTATTGAGGTGAGTCCGCTGCAACCGCTGAACGCATCATTCCCGATGCTGGTGACGGAGTTCCCGATGGTGAGGGAGGTGAGTCCGCTGCAACCATAGAATGCATAACTGTATATTGCGGTGACAGTATTCGGTATCGATGCCGAGGTAACTTCTGCATTATTGATATATAGGTGATGTGCATACGCTAATGGATTTGAACTATAATTGCCAAAAGTGATTCCGCACCACTGGCCTATCGTTCCATTGTAATGTACTGCTGTCAGTCCGCTGCAACCGCTGAACGCAGATTGCCCGATGCGGGTGACGGAGTTTCTGATGGTGACGGAGGTGAGTCCGCTGCAAACATAGAACGCATAATTCCCAATGCCGGTGACGGAGTTTCCGATGGTGACGGAGGTGAGTCTGCTGCAATTGCTGAACGCATATCCCCCGATGCTGGTGACGGAGTTTGGGATGGTGACAGAGGTGAGTCCGCTGCAACCGGAGAACGCATAATCCCCGATGCTGGTGACGGAGTTTCCGATGGTCACAGATGTGAGTCCGCCGCAATCTTTGAACGCATAATCCCCGATGCTGGTGACGGAGTTTCCGATGGTCACAGATGTGAGTCCGCTGCAATTGTAGAACGCCCACTCACCGATGCTGGTGACGGAGTTTCCGATGGTCTTGTAGAACGCCCACTCACCGATGCTGGTGACGGAGTTTCCGATGGTCACAGATGTGAGTCCGCTGCAATTGTAGAACGCATAATTCCCGATGCTGGTGACGGAATTGGGGATGGTGACGGAGGTGAGACCTATGCAATTGTAGAACGCCCCAACACCGATGCTGGTGACGGAGTCTCCGATGGTGACGGAGGTGAGTCCGTAGCAATTGTAGAATGCTAAATTCCCGATACTTGTGACAGAGTTGGGGATAGTGACGGAGGTCAGACCAGAAAGGCCATAGCATAGATATGCAGGAATAGCCTTGACATTGTTACCAAAGGTGAAACTGGTGATGTGTGAACAGCCCCTAAATGCAACATGGTAGTCGGAGTTATTGTAGGAACCAGCATATGTGCAGCTATCCGCGTTGAATGTGACGGAGGTAAGTCCGCTGCAGCCGTAGAACGCATCATCCCCGATGTTGGTAATTGAGTTTCCGATGGTGACAGAAGTGAGCCCACTGCAATAATAGAATGCCCTTTGTCCGATGCTGGTGACAGAGTTTCCGATGTTGACAGAGGTAAGTCCGCTGCATTGGCTGAATGCATAATCCCCAATGCTGGTGACGGAGTTTGGGATGGTGACGGAGGTGACTTCTGCATTATTGATATATAGATGATGAGCATACCATAATGGATTTGAAATGTACCCGCCAAAAGTGATTCCACACCATTGGCCTATGGTTCCAGTATAATGGACTGCTGTCAGTCCGCTGCAATTAAGGAACGCATCATTCCCGATGCTGGTGACGGAGTTGGGGATGGTGACGGAGGTGAGTCCGCTGCAACCTCTGAACGCATAATCCCCGATGCTGGTGACGGAGTTGGGGATGGTGACGGAGGTGAGTCCGCTGCAACCGCTGAACGCAGAATTCCCAATACTTGTGACTTGGTAGGTCGTTCCAGAGTAGGTTACACTATCGGGAATAACGAGAGCGCCTGTGGGTTTAATATAATCATTCCATGGTCTTGAAGAAGTGCCAGGGTATGTTACAGATACACTGCTTCCACTGATTCCATAATACAAGAGCTGCCCCGAAGGTGCAACGGCGGAAAAGTCGTATGCGAAAGCCGCCTGACTGAACAATAATACGGCGAATAAAAATAATACTTGCTTTTTCATGGCAATTTATTATTAATGTTTTCTATTTTTGTTGCTTGATCCATTCTGTCACTTCGGCGAAGATGTCATCCAGCAATCCTTTCTGCTCTTCGGGGTGTTCTTCGAGGTATTTTTTTTGCAATTCCCCATAGAAACGTAGTATCAGGTCTTTCCCATTCTTGCATCTTGACATTCTCTTCACCATTTCATCATCAATCGCTATCCTATCCAGCGATAGGATTACGGACGAATGCTTATCCAAAAGCATTGATGTGTCGTCGGTTACTTGGCCTCGCAAGTTTTTCAGTAGATTTGCATCCACCTTGCCATTTTCTACCGCATCTTGAGCGATTCTCAACATTGCATCCCAGTCGTTCTTCATGTTATTGTTTTGTTGTCCTCGGCTCGGAGGGGAATTAAACATAACGAAGAAAGTGGAGCCATCCAATTACGCCCTATCCTTTTTGTGTGAGGGCTTCGACTCCCTATAATGTAAAGTATTCGGTGCAATGAACCGCCCCACGTAGGATATATAGATACACTATAATCCATGGAACATTCATCTTCCCTTATTCCAAACATTATTTGGTGAGTTGTCGAAGTTCACACAATCGGAATAAAGCGAAAATGCGCTTTCTAACGGCAAACCGAACTGCTGGTTTGCGACTGCAAAGATACGTAAATTATTTGGATTAAAAACAAAATATTTTTCAAAGGTTGATGTGCCCTTTGAAAAACCCAGTAGATACAACATTTCCGTTTTTAGACGCTTACTATTTTCGCCTGTCCGTTGAAGGCGCAGAGTTCGGCGGCGATGGCGTTCAGATTGTGGAACTGGCTGTAGTCGGTATCTGCCGGCACACCTGCCACGGGTTCCATCTTTTCGACGCCCCAAGGTGCGAGGATGAGCAGATTGCCGTTGGCACAGGCCTCAAATCGTTGCCGTTCGGGCTTCCAGAAGGGTCCTATGGCCTCTTTCTGCAGGTGGATGAGAGGGTAGCCTCGTTCGAGGCATTCGTTCTTCATCAGCAGTTCGCCGCGCGAGATGCCGGGGGTGACGATGACCGTCTGTCCGCCAAGGATGGCTGACAGCCATTGGGCGTGGTCGCGGGCGTAGTCGGGGGTTGTCTCGTAGGGCTGGCCTGTGACGGGATGACGGCGGTGGCACTGCACTTGCAGCTTGTTGGCCCAGCGCAGGAGGAAGAGGTTGCCGAAAGCGCCATAGCTGCGGCTGCCTATCTGCAGATGGAGGCTGCGCTGCAGGACATCCGGCAGGGTGCGTCGCAGGATGGCCCTGCGGGGGTTGTCCTGCACATAGGCTATCATGGCATCGCGGTGGCGGCTGTCGAGGCACACCGTGTCGTCGTAGTTCTCGTCGAAGAGGGGCTGTTGACACCTGCCTACAAGGGTGTAGTATTCGCGCCGTTGCTTGTGGGAGAGGCTGCGGACAAGGGCGCCTTCGGTGGGTTGGGCGGCGGTCGTTTCCATTAGGGCGGTGGCCTTTTCCCTGAGCCAGGCGGGGGCATCCGGCCCGGTGCAATCGACCGATATCGGTCGATTGCTGGAAGAGTCCAGCCCCTCCAGGGCTTGCCAAGCCCGCGTGCAGGTGGCCTTGAAGGCTTGGATGATGTCGCCCAGGCTCCATGCCATAGGCTCCTGCACCTCTATCACGCCGTGGAAATGCTCGGGCATACAGACACAGGCATGCACTGCCACATGGTTGCCGTGGGCCTGCTGCCGGGCGGGTATCTGCTGCCACGCCTCCTGCACCCGCAGCCCCAAGGGCGTGAGGGCCACGGATGGGTGGCCTACGTCGCGGCCCAGCGTCCCCAGCAGCGGCTTCCGTCCGCTCACCACCAGGGTGACAAGATAAATGCCACGACTGTGATAGTCGTGGCCAGGGTTGCGTGGACGGTAAGCGGCATTCATCATGCTGAAAGCTTTGAGTCTCTCTTTGTGCGGATAGGGGGACTCGAACCCCCACTCCGGTAGGAATTAGATCCTAAGTCTAACGCGGCTACCAATTACGCCATATCCGCTTGTGGGTGATGCTTTTCCATTCCTCTGCGGAGCGGGAAAGCGGATGCAAAGATACAACTTTTTCTCGACATGAAAAGTTTTCAACATCATTTGGGGATAAAATAGCCCCGCGCGAGGGCGCTATGTGCGGTTTATTGTGTAATTTTGCACCCGAAATTATTGACTCTATGGAAGACATCTTCAATCAGCCCCCCGATCCTGCCAACTACAACGACGACAGCATCATCCACCTTGAGGATATGGAACATATCCGCCTCCGCCCGGGCATGTACATAGGCAAGCTGGGCGACGGCTCCTCCCACGACGACGGCATCTATGTCCTCATCAAGGAGGTCATCGACAACGCCATCGACGAGTTCTCCTCGGGCTTCGGCAAACGCATCGACATGCACATCAACTTTGCCGAGCGGCGCGTGAGCATCCGCGACTACGGCCGCGGCATCCCCCTCGGCAAGATGGTCGAGGCCGTCAGCAAGCTCAACACCGGCGCCAAGTACGACAGCAAGGTCTTCCAGAAGTCCGTCGGCCTCAACGGCGTCGGCACCAAGGCCGTCAACGCCCTGGCCTCGTGGTTCAAGGTGCAGTCCATCCGCGACGGAAAGACCCGCATCGCCGAGTTCTCCGAAGGTAAGCTGACCTCCGACAGCGGCATTGTCGACCTGGATGCGTCGTCCGCTGCCGCAGGGACCGACAGCGGCACCCTCGTCGAGTTCGTCCCCGACACCAAGCTCTTCGGCAACTACCACTTCATCAACGAGTACGTCGAGCGGCGCGTCTGGAACTACTGCTACCTCAACCGCGGCCTCACCTTCTACTACAACGACAAGCGCTACTACTCCAAGAACGGCCTCCTCGACCTGCTGGAGAACAACATGGAGAGCACGCCCCTCTACCCCGTCATCCATATCAAGGACGAGGACTTCGAGGCCGCCTTTACCCATGTCAACGGGCAGAACAGCGACTACTACTACAGCTTCGTCAACGGCCAGCACACCACCGAGGGCGGCACCCACCAGAGCGCCTTCCGCGAGGGCTACGCCCGTGTGGTGAAGGAGTTCTACGGCAAGAAGGAATTCGCCCCCGAAGACGTGCGTCAGGGCCTCGTGTGCGCCCTCTGCGTCCGCATCCAGGAGCCCGTCTTCGAGGCCCAGACCAAGACCAAGCTCGGCTCCACCCACCTCGCCCCCAACAACCAGGACGGCACCAACGACAGCCCCTTCCTCAAGTCCTACATCTTCGACATCCTCAAGCGCCACCTCGACAACTACCTCCACATGAACGCCGAGACCGCCGACATCCTCCTCGAGAAGATACAGAGCAACGAGAAGGAGCGCAAGGCCATCTCGGGCATCAAGAAACTGGCCAAGGAGAGTAGCAAGAAGGCCAGCCTCAACAACTCCAAGCTGCGCGACTGCCACGTGCACTACAACTCCAACCATCCCCGCCGCCTCGAAAGCACCATCTTCATCACCGAGGGCCTCTCGGCCTCCGGCTCCATCACCAAGAGCCGCGACGTCGAGACCCAGGCCGTCTTCTCCCTCCGCGGCAAGCCCCTCAACACCGTCTCGGCGGGCAAGGCCGACGTCTACAAGAACGAGGAACTCAACCTCCTCCACAACGCCCTCAATATCGACGACGACCTTGAGAACCTCCGCTACAACAACGTCGTCATCGCCACCGATGCCGATGTCGACGGCATGCACATCCGCCTGCTCCTCCTCACCTTCTTCCTGCGCTTCTATCCCGACCTCGTGCGCCAGGGCCATGTCTATATCCTCCAGACCCCCCTCTTCCGCGTCCGCAACAAGCAGAAGACCACCTACTGCTACTCCGACGACGAGCGTGTCGCCGCCATCAACAGCACCCCCAACGCCGAAATCACCCGCTTCAAGGGCCTCGGCGAAATCTCCCCCGACGAATTCAAAGGCTTCATCGACCAGGACATGCGCCTCGACCCCGTGCTGCTCCACAAAGACTTCGACACCCCCGGCGTGCTGCGCTTCTACATGGGACAGAACACCGCCGAGCGGCGCGATTTCATCATGCGCAACCTGCGTGTCGAGGACGACGAGAGCATCGTCGTGGCCTGAGGTTGATAACTTTTTTTCGGCAAAACACTTGTTGTATCAAAATAACTTCTTATACTTGCACAAAATTTCCATCCCATGAGCTCGCACCACTTACACAAAAAGAACTTGATTGTCAGCTATAAGAACCTCTCCGAGGAACTCCAGGAAACTTTCAAAGAACAGTATCCCGAAGGGTACAGGGACTATTTGCAGCGTTTTGAGAAGCCCAACGGCGATACAATATTCGTCGTCCCCATGGAGACGGCCGACACCATGTACATGATCAAGTTCGACGTCGTCATCGACTCGGCCTACGAGGAGGACGACGGCGGCAAGGACTACTTCGACGAGGAGGCCGAGAAGGCCGGCATCGAGTTCGCCCCCTTGCAGGAGGCCATCGACAAGGAGGAGGAGTCCGGCCGTCAGCGCGCCAGCAGCGACCTGCAGCACGGCTCGCTCGAAGAGTCGCAACTCAACGACAAGGACCGTCTGAAGGCCCACAAGCTTGAAATCACCGCCGAAGAGATACAGGCAGCCTTCCCCGACGAACCCGAAGACGAGGAAGAATACGACAGCTACACCGACGAACACGCCCCCAAACCCGGCGACGACGACTACGAGCCCACCGACGAGGAACTCATGGACATCGACAGCGAGATATTCGCCAATGCCGACATCCCCCCCGAGGAGTTGGGCCGCATGGTCGACGAGGACCTCTCCCGCAGCGTCTCCGAGGCTGCCCGTGCCGTCCAGAAGGCCACCGCCGCCAAGGAAAAGGCCGCCAAGACCACAAAGGCAAAAGGCTCCAAAACCTGATGCTCAAACCTGCCCCCGACCCCTTCTGAAGGGCTCAAAACGGGGTTTTACGCATAAAAAATGTTAAATCTTACCAGGGAGGTGATAATTTTTCGCCTCTCTGGTGTCATTATAGGCGAATGGGAAAAAATGTGGACATATCAAGCTTCACCGAATTCCTCCGTAGGAACGAGAAGACCGTCGACAAGGTGGCCGCTCATTTCTATGTCTGTGGCTCCTATTCCTACCAGGCCCTCGTCGCCCAGCTGGTCGAACATCTCTGGCTGGCATTCAACGCCCTCCCCGAGGGGACAGTGATCCACAATGAAGAACATTGGGTGGGACTTCTGTTGTTCCGTAAGGCCCTCAATGTCTTCCGTGACGACCGCCGATACAAAATGAATATCGATATCGACCCCTCTGTCGACCTTGACGGGCTGCCCTCGCCCGATGATGAAAACCCCTATATCCGTCGCCTCTACCGCCTCATCAGCCGGCTCGACGCTACCGACAGGGATTTCCTCTACCTCTACCTTGACGAAGTCCCGTTCAGCGAGATTGCGCTGAGGATGGACATCACCTACCTCTCGGCCCTCAGGCGTTTCCACAGGATCGAGCGTATCCTCAGAGCGCTCAACGACACCATGGATGATGACGATGATGAAGAATACACAATAAACCCCTAATACCGTAATGATATGAAAGCAGGAAAACACCCATTGTACGAAATTCGGGCAGCGTGGAGAGACGATGCCCGTGCTGCCGACAGGCTGCAGGCCCTGCCCGATGCCGAGGTCGAGCGGCTCTGCCGACAGGCGCCTCCCGGGTCCCGGGAGATTGCCCTCCCCAGGGACTACGCTTCCCGGAGGCTGCCGGCGCTAATGCGGCATGCCGCCTCCCTGGCTCTCATTGCCATCTTCAATGTCATCCTCTGGTTCAGTACGCCCGATGTCGCCATCGTCGCCATCGACAGCCCCTCCAGTGCGCACAGAGATATAGTCTGTCATTCTTTGGAAACGATGATCAAGAACAATGCGTAACATCAGAATATATATCCTCGTTGCAGTCCTACTGCTGTCGTCGGCCATCACCCTGGCGGTGAAATACTGGCCGCACACCCTGCGTGACGAGGAGTGCAGCATCCTCTACCAACGTTATGCCGACGACCCGGGTGTCGAGGCCTCCTTCGTCAAAGGCCTCCAGGTCAGCGACAGCCTTGTCATCGAC
Organism: uncultured Bacteroidales bacterium; assembly: GCA_905234665.1. Lineage (GTDB taxonomy): Bacteria > Bacteroidota > Bacteroidia > Bacteroidales > P3 > Colimorpha. Next base: position 20,244 of record CAJOIV010000022.1, read on the forward strand.
GCCACACTCCTCCGTGCCAGAGACTCCGCCGCCTGGGAGCGGCTGAGAGAGGATTTCGAAGTCTCCCCTCGAGACAAAAAACCCCCTTTTTCATCAAAAAGGAATAGCATCACAGTACGCCTGGCGAAAAAAGGAGAGACAAAACAAGTGACAGATACCAATCTTCTCAACAATGACTACATCGCCTTCTCCGGAAGCGAGAAATGCATTGCCATATACCACATCACCGACAGTGCCCAATGGCACGCCTGCCTCGATTATTTTTGTAGCACAATTAATAATTAATATCAAAACATTCAACACCATGAAAAAGTTATTCTTATCCATCCTGGCGTGCCTGCCCCTGCTGGCATCGGCACAGACCTACGACACGATATACAACAGGGCAGAGAATTGTTACTATACAAGTTGGTACGACACCTGCGAATGCTTCCTGAAGGGCCAGAGATTCCAGTCTCTGAATGTGGTAACGGTTTCAGCCGACCCCAATTCATTCGCTGTCTATCCTGCCTTCACACCAACCCCGATGGAGGTGAAAGGGGTGATGCTGTTTGTTCTGAAGGATATCCCTCGGTCACGTTATTACTACGACTACCGGCTGCCGGAATATGCGCTACTGTACCAGTACGATGCCGTCAACGACAGCATGATATTCATCGATTCGGCGCGCTGGGACACCGTCACCCCGAAAATCATGAAGTGGCCACAAGGGGCCGACACCGCCTTAAGGGGGTTTTACTACTGCTACGCCTACGAGGCATATTTCGACAAACCCATCATGGTAGACTCGACTTTCTATGTCGGTGGGACACAACACAGCAACACTGGATTCCACGAAAGCGGCCAATACCTTTACAAATATGTTGAATACGAGAGAATGATTACTCGGCCACCCTGCGGATGCGAAGGCGTTGACGGAATGGTGTGGGCCCCAGGTTACGGATGGGACACCAGCTCGTATACTCACTGGATACCCTACGACGGCTCCTTCGGAGGATTTCTTCCCATTGTGGACAAATACCGCCTTGACGTAGAGGCCAACAATCCCCACGACGGGACTGTGGAAGGATCGGGGCTGTTCCCCAATCTCTCATACCAAACCATCACCGCCGTACCCCTCGGGAACAACAGGTTTCTGCATTGGGACGACGGCGACACCACAAATCCCCGTACCGTCCAACTGACACAGGACACCTTGTTCACCGCCTATTTCTCGAGCAACGAACAGCACACCGTGCGTGCCATCGCCAACGACAACTGGCGGGGCCGTGTGGATGGCGGCGGCATCTATTACCTCGGCGAGGTGGCGGAACTGTCCGCCACGCCCTACGAGCCTTACTTCTTCGCCCGTTGGGATGACGGCGACACTGCCAACCCGCGCCAAATTGTGGTTGCGGGCGACACCGTCCTGACAGCCCTCTTCCTAGATGCCACCGACACCACCGGCATCACCCCCGTGGAGGCCGACGCCGCCTCCTTCTTCACCCTCACCCCCAACCCCACCACAGGCAAGGTGACGGTGACAGTGGGAATTCTCAATTGTCAATTGTCAATTCTCAATTCCCCCATGACCCTCACCCTCCGCGACGCCGCGGGCCACGAAGTCCTCCGCAAGGCGCTGCCAGCAGGCACCGACAGCGTTGACCTCGACCTCTCGCACCTCCCCGCCGGAGCCTACTTCGTCACCCTCGCCACCCCCGCCTCCTCCGCCACCCAACGGCTGGTGGTGAAATAAAAAGACCATGAAATGCCCAAACATTTGGACATTTCGGAAAAAGTTAGTACCTTTGCAAGATAAACAATAAAACCTCATTCCTATGAAACACGTGAATAAAATACTGTTAATCACATTGGTATCGATGATGATACAATGTGGGTCATCCATGGCACAACCGTCCTACAATAGTGCGCTGGCCAGAATAACCTCTACCCCTACTGCCGGAATTGTGAGAGCCTATTCCCCCAATTTTACGGTTACATGTTATTATGACATTCTATCAACACCCAATTCTTATTGCTTAATCATGAATAATGTTGTGTCCTCGGCATCAAGCCAAATCATACAATTAAAAAACATGGAGATAGTTACAGACATGAGAATATTTAACGGATACGTGTATTTTTGTGGAGCGGATAGAAATCACAACGCCTGTTACGGATTCGTTGACATCAATGATTTTCGATGGGCACCACCCATTCCTTCAACCACCAATGTAGAATATAGAGAATTGGGGGTGCCGGCCAATCGTTCCCGCCTAACCAAAATGCAGGTGTATTTTGACGGGGCAGAACGATTGGTCGCCATAGGGACAGAATACATTACCCCGGCAGGTTCTTCTTCCCTGATTCCCGCTACAACCACTAATTCTTATACGATTCCCACGGACTATGAATATTTTTTAGTGGAGTGTACCAACCCCAGAAACCCAAGTCCTGTCATGAATTACCTGTTGGTGAATTGGGACAACAACGATGAACGCCCGACAGATATGGTGCTGACCAATTCATATCACGAAAAAAACTATTCGCCGGTCTATATCCATAGATGTCAGAAGAACGATGTTATAAACACCTTTGATAACAGATATAGATATGCCATACAAGCTTGTACATCAAATCCGGGGCCTGCATGTTGCGACATGGATCCTGATGTAATTGCCATCGCCAACCTGACTTGCGATCCCACTGTTTATTATAATGGAATAACCACTCATGTGGTTAAGTTGCAGAGCATGACGAACACAAGCCATCAGGAATTCAAGACTTCCGACAAGACTGACTTGTACGACGTCATGCTTTCCCACTTTATATTCCTGCCAACATCAACTCTTGATGATTATGTATTCCTGAGAATGAAACCTTATCTATCCGTACCGTACATGGCGATAGGAGTTGTGGAATACTCCAGAATATTAGAATACAGGTCGATTGACAAACTCGGGACTAACTTTTTTGTAGCAACGAATGGTGATTATGGTTTTGTGAAACATGCCCTTGCCGAGAGCACTCCGCCAAGCTGTTACAAGATTGATAAATGGCCGATACGGGTAAACGATCCAGTCACAATTATCCCGGACACGCCTGTCTACGACAAGGATATTATGCCAGTCAACAGGCGTCTACAATCAGAGCTAAACAACAACAGAACCATAAATATAGATTGCATCCACTGATTAAGGTTATGAATATGAAAAGACAGCTGTTATTAATCCTGTCCTTAGTGCTGATAGCATCTGAGGGGATAGCGCAGGACACAATCTTCCCATGGGACTGTCCGAGGTATCTTACGATAGGGCGTCCTCCGATAGAGGGACGGTGGGGCAACAATATGTTCGGGCATTCATCAAATGGGGCTTTACCCGGTCCTCAAATTATCGGTCATTCATTTTATGCGCCAGGAGCTACTGTGTATGGCTTGGCGGTATCCATTGAACATACGGGCTGGGCTTGTTATACCGATAACGACCAAAGGCATCATGTAGCATATTTGGGCTCGCTGGCAAAAGCATCAAGAACAGACAGCCTTCAGGTATGGATGATGCTGATGGAGAAAAGTGGGGATACCATTCGGCGTTTGGATTCTGTCCATTGGCATTACCGCAGCCGCCCCGATATAGTGTGGGTATTGCCCAGGGGATACGACAGTATATACCCTTATGCGTATGAGTTTTATTTCGACCATCCCATACAGATGTCAGATACCTTTTGGGCATGTATTCGCGCAGGGGAATACTCAAATGATGATTACTGCACGGGTCTATTCTCCTCCGATTTGAGCTGTTATGCCCTAATCTGGCCCTCTACCTCTATGGAGGGGGAGGGTACCAGTTATTATATCAATTGGGCCGGCGAGAATGGAGAAGGGGCCTTTTTTTTCTATCCCAATAGAATCTATTTTGCCTTTACCCCCATTCTCGCGCCTCCGGACACAGACCATGTGGGATGCAGGGCCCCGCGGCTTCGCTTCATGAGGGCATCGTCGGGAAGGCCCTATTTCGAATGGACTGCATACACCGACGAGGAGACATTGCAGTATGAGGTGCAATATGCCCAACTGGGGAGCAACGAGTGGCGGACAACATACCCGACCTCATCCCCATTCAGGAGATTATCGACAATTTCGACGCCACCAAATACTACACGGCACGCATCCGTATGCAACACCGGCACGGCTGCCCAATACACGACACCGTCTATTGGAGCCCGTGGAGCGACACAGTCCTCTTCTACACTGGCTCGACGGCCCCCGACACCACGACATCCATCACCCCCGTGGAGGGCAGCCCCGACGGCCTCTTCACCCTCAGCCCCAACCCCGCCAGTGGCAAGGTGACCGTGACACTGGGACACACTCCTCAGTCTTTGACACACTCCTCCGCCCTTGCGGGCACCTCCCCGCCGGAGCCTACTTCGTCACCCTCTCCACCCCCGCCTCCTCCGCCACCCAACGCCTCGTGGTGAAATAGGGTGGCAATTCGTGTTACTTCTCGTAGAAGTGCATCTCGGTGAGGTACTGCCAGACGGGTTCGGTGAGGAGGTAGCGCACGTCGTTTCCCTGCCGTATCTGCTCGCGGATGTAGGTGGAGGAGATGTCCATCATCGGCACGTCGACCATCGTCACGTGCGGGTGTGATGCCAGGCGGCAGTCGGTGCTTCCCGGCCTGGGGTAGACATAGAGTTGGTAGTGGTCGAGGATATACTCCCAGTTGCGCCAGCGGTCGAAGGTGGCCAGGTTGTCGGACCCCATGATGAGGCAGAACTCCTTGTCGCGGTACTGCTCGCCGAGGTGGGCGAGGGTCAGCACGGTGTAGGAGGGTTTGGGGAGGTGGAACTCGGCGTCGCAGGCCCGGAGGCGGTAGTTGTCGTGCACGGCGAGGCGCACCATCTCGAGGCGTTGCTGGTCGGCCAGGAGGGTGCGGCGTTCCTTCAGCGGGTTCTGTGGCGATACCACCAGCCAGACCTCCCGCAGGTCGCTATGCTGCAGCATGCTGTTGGCAATGATGAGATGCCCCACATGGATGGGGTTGAACGAGCCGAAGAAGAGGCCAATCTTGCGCATAAGTAATCGGTTATGGGTTTTGACACACTCCTCCGCCCCTTTGGGGCACCTCCCCTAACTTAGGGGAGGAGTGGTGGCGCGGTCAATAACCACTAAACAATAACCAATAAACACTAATGGTTTAATAGTATTTGTAGCCGCTGATGATCTGGATGTGGCGCAGCTTGTTGCCCTTGAAGGTGTATATCTCGCCCACCTCGGAGGTGCCGGCGATGACTTTCAGGGCGTTGATGTCGGCGGTGTAGGACTTGGGGTAGCTCTTGAAGATGACCTTGAAGACCTCCTCCTTGCTCATGCCCACGTGGATGCCGTTGTCGAGCACCACCTCGCTGTCGGTGATTTTGGCGGCCACCATCTCGAGTTTGTTGGTCCAGATGCTGCGGTAGACGTTGATGTTGGTGCCGTCGAGGCGTTTGAGGGTGTTGACGGCCACGGTCATGGTGTCGAAGAAGGTCTTGTAGCCGTACTCGCGGTACCATTGCAGCTGGTTGTTGGTGATGTAGTCCTCGACGGTCTTCCATTTGCCCAGGGGGTAGATGGGGTAGTCGGAGAGGCAGAAGACGGTCATGGTGTCGGCGTAGACTTTGACGTCTTTCACCTGGTATTCGGGACGGGCGTAGGCGAGCATGCGGACGGCCTTGGCGCGGGAGCTCACCTGCGAGCGCTGTGCCCCGGCGCTGAAGGCCAGGACCAGGAGGGCGGTTGCTATGAGTGCTTTTTTCATGGGGGAGGAAGTGATGCTATTTGACAATACTGAGTTTGCGTGATGCGTTGCCGCGGGCGGTGCTGATGTACACCATGTAGATGCCGCGGGCGAGGTTTCGGGTGTCGACAGCCACCTGACGGCGGCCACCGGCGGGCTGGTCGTAGACTTTCTGTCCCAGGCTGTTGACGATACTGACGGCATCGATGGCCTCGTCCGATTCCAGCACCACGCGGTTCTCGGCGGGGTTGGGGAAGAGACGCATGGCACAGCCCTGGTCGGCCTCGGCGATGCCCAGCGACTTGTCGAGGTAGTCGCTCTGTTTGGCGTTGAGCACGGGGCGGTTGTTGATGTCGGTCGGGTCGTATTGGTACATGAATGCGACCACCTTGCAATGGCGGTAGTTGTAGTTTTCGGGCAGGGTGTAGGAGAAGCTGTAGGAGAAGGTCCGGTCGGAGGGGTCCACGTTTGCCTCAATGGGGTCGCCCCACATGTTGGTGATGGCTGCGCGCACCGTCCCCATGTGGATGTAGTTGGACCAGTTGCCGTGGTCGGTGTAGTCGTGCTGTTCGCCGACGATGCTGTCCTCGATGAGGTAGATGGTCAGCCGGGTGTTCTCGTCCCAGGCGTTGTCCTCGCCGAAACGGCCGCTCACGCTGCCGGTGAGGAGACGGGAACTGGCGTTGAAGCTTATCTCGGGGGCGTACACCTTGCAGTAGGAGTCCACCTGGCGCGCGCGCACTATGAGTCCGCGGATGGCGGCCGTCTGTCCTACGCTGGTGACGGGGCCGTCATCCTCGCTGTTGAAACGGGTGCGGTCCACCATCATGGCGGGGGCGAAGGTGCTGCCGCCGTAGAAGACTGTCATGGCGGTGTGGATGTCGTTGGTGAGGAAGTCGGTGCCGAAACCGGCGTGGTGCTTGATCCAGATGACGTAGTTCAGCGAGCTGATGGCCTCGGTGATGCGGTCGGCTCCCGGGGGACACCAGCCGCAGTTGACGGTGGTGAATTGCTCCAGCAAGACGTTGCGAGTGAAGGTCTGTTGCGTCTCTTGCTGGGCGCAGAGAGTGCAGGCCGTAAGGGTTAGAAACAGGGCTAACGATGTTCTTTTCATGTGTTTGCGCGCTTTTTCGTTACGGAGGAAACGATAGTTTTCCGTCTGCAAATGTACACAAAATAATTGATATAACACGTATGCGCGAAAATATTTTTCGTGCAGGGCTTCCGAGTGCCGGTTGTGAGGACGGGGAGGGGAGTGGGACGGGAGGGATGTGGAAAAGAAAAAAGGGACCCCGTCATGCAGCCGGAAGAATGAAAGGTCTATGTTTGGGGAAACAGAACCGGCCGCTGTCAAATAACCCTTGGGGATGAAAACCCCGATCGACGTGGGTCCCTTTTGTTTTTCTGTTTGCAAAAGTACACCATTTTTGCACATTGGGCAACCCCGAGTTTTCAACATTCAGCGCGGGCCCTCGCACGGGGGGTGTCGGTAATCCCATGTCTTCAAAACGCTTATTGCGCCTTTTTGCTGTTGAAATATGGGGTACGGGAGCCGTTTTGTTTAACGTAATTTTAACGTATGGGCCGTGACACGACGGCCCTTTTCCCTTGTATTATCCTCTTTTTTCGCCATTCTGGCTTCCCTCCGTGCAATGTTGCGCCCCCTTGTCCGCAGTGTTGCCGCTCCCTCGCCGCGGGTTTCCCTCTTCGCTGTTTGTTCTTCGATTGTTCTTCGATTGTATTCCGTTTTCAAAACGAAGAAGAATCGAAGAAGAAACGAAGAACAAACAGCGAAGGCAAGGGCGCGGCGAAGGGGCAGGCCGACGGCGACGGAGAATTATATAATGTAATCGGAAGGAAGAGTGAGGGAAATAACATTTTTTTGGAAGAAAAAACTTGCCATGTCGGAAAATATATGTATCTTTGCACATTGATAGAAACGCAATCAACACATTAATAAACCAAAAAACTTATTGAAATGAAACGAGTTGTATTAACTTTAGTGGCAGCCCTGCTGAGCATTGCTGCAATGGCTCAGACCTGCCCGTTCAACACCAATGGTCTCGTTGCCCAGGCCTCCGCCGCCAAGGGCGCTACCAAGGATGCTCCCGCATGGAGCCTGATCCACACCCCCTTCTCGACCACCGACATCAACGGCGATCCCGTGAGTGTGGCCGACACCCTCGCCGCTGGCAAGGCCATTGTCATCGACTACTCCGCCACCTGGTGCGGCCCCTGCTACCGCTTCCACCAGTCCAAGAACCTTGAGGCCATCCACAATCAGCTGGGTTCACAGGTCTGCGTCCTCTGGGTCGAGGCCGACAACAGCACCACGCTGGCCGACATTCAGGGCACGGGTTCCAACACCCAGGGCAACTGGACGCAGTACAGCGACGGCACCCCGGTCTCCTATCGCATCATCGACTGCGCCTCCTGCGAGAGCATGATTGACCCCACCGGCTATGTGCCCGCTGTCTATTTCATCGCCCCCAACGGCTACTACTGCCACATCTACGGCGAGTCCTGGGGTCTCACCATTGCCATGACCAACGCCCAGGCCGTCTCCAACATCCAGTCGCTGCTCGCCTCCTATCCCCGCGCGGGCCAGAATCCCCAGGTCACCATCAGTGGCCAGAGCGTGGCTTTCGCCGGCAGCCCTGTCCAGTTCTCCGCCAATATCGTCAGTGTCGACGATGTGACCGGCATCAACTGGACCTTCACCGGTGCTGACAACCCCACCGGCACGGGTGCCACCCCCTCTCCTGTCACCTGGAGCACCGCAGGTACCTATGATGTGATTTGCGAGGTTTCCAACACCACCGGCACGACCTCCGACACCCTCAGCATCACCATCCGTGACGGCTGGGACTTCGGCGACGAGATGGACTACACCGACGGCGGTTCTTATGTAAGCGCCATCGGCCTCTCCTCCGGCAACGTGTTCGAATGGGGTGTCCTCTATCCCGCCGAGCTGATGTCTGGCCGCAACTATGCCACCAAAGTCAGCGCCTACATCAATGAAGGCGTCACCGGCACCTACACCGTCCGCATCTATCAGGGCGGCACCACGGCTCCCAACTCGCTCCTCTTCGAATGCCCCTACAACGTCACCCAGAGCGGCCAGTGGGTCGACTTCACCCTCCCCGGCGGTGTCACCCTCGATCCTACCCAGAGCATGTGGGTCACCCTTGCCACCTCCGGCTATGCCGCTTCCTACACCACCTACAACCAGGATCCCAACAGCAGCCTGCTCACGCTGAACGGCGAATGGTACACCCTCATGGATGCCACCAGCGGCTCCTACGAAGGCACCTGGATGATTAAGACCACCACCAGCGCCGTCGCACCCCCGTTCGACTTCCTCCTCTCCGGCCCCACCTCTGGCAACACCGGCGATGCCCTCACCTTCAATGTCGCCGGTCCTGCCGACGGCACCTACAGCTGGACGCTTGACGGCGCCACTCCCGCCACCGCCACCGGCATGACCGCCACGGCCACCTGGGCCGCCGGCGGCAACTACACCATCACCGTGAACGGCACCAGCGCAACCGGCGCCACCACCAGCCACTCCCTGCAGGTGAGCATCACCAGCTGCGAAATTACTTCGCTTCCTTACACGGAAGGCTTCGAGAACGGTCTCGGCTGCTGGCAGACTCTTGACGGCGATGGCGACGGCTATACCTGGGCGGATAACGGCTTCAGTGGCCATTCCGGCAACTGCATTGGTTCGGCCTCCTACATCAACAACATCGGTGCCCTCACTCCCGACAACTGGCTCATCAGCCCCACTTTCACCGTGCCTAACGGTGGCGCTACCATCGAGTGGTGGGAGTATGGTGTCGACCAGAACGACTATGCCGACCACTACAGTGTGTATGTCTCCACCAACGGCGGCGCTCAGCCTTCCGACTTCACCAATGGTGGCCTTCTCTTCAGCGGTGCTCCTACAGCCCCCAAGACATGGGTGAAGCACAGCCGCAACATCGCCAGCGGCCTTGCCGGTCGTTCCGTCCGCGTGGCTTTCCGTCACCACGATATCACCAACATGTACTGGCTGCTCATCGATGACCTGAAGATCACCGCCGGCACCACCTCCTCCATCGACGATCTCAACACCGCCAAGGTTGACTTCTACCCCAACCCCGTCAACGACAAGCTGTACATCAGCGAGGAGGTCCTCGAGGTCAGCGTGGTTGATGCAAGCGGCCGCACCGTCGCCAACGAGAAGAACACCCGCGTGGTCGACATGAGCGAGTTCTCCAACGGCGTCTACTTTGTCCGCGTCATCACTGACAACGGCACCGCCACCAAGAAGATTGTCAAGAAGTAACCCTTCTTCATAATTCAACCACAGAGCCCGCCCTGCGGCGGGCTCTTTTTTCTGAGATAATATGCAATACTCTACCATCATCGCACAGCAACTCAACCTCGGCGCACGCCAGGTGGAGAAGACCATTGAGCTCCTCGAACAGGGCGCCACGGTGCCCTTCATCGCACGCTACCGCAAGGAGGCCACCGGCAGCCTCGACGAGGTGCAGATTACCGCCATCCGCGACCTTCTGCTGCGCCTCAAGGAACTCGACAAGCGCCGCGAGGCCGTCCTCGCCTCCATCGCCGAGCAAGGCAAACTGACCCCCGAGTTGGAGTCCCAAATCGGCGCCGCCGCCACCATGACGGAGTTGGAGGACCTCTACCTTCCCTTCCGCCCCAAACGGCGCACCCGCGCCACCATGGCCGTAGAACGCGGACTGGAGCCTCTGGCCAACGAGCTGCTGAAGCAGTACCCATGCGATGTGGAGAGACTGGCAGCCCCTTATGTCAATGCCGACAAGGGGGTGAACAGCGTTGAGGAAGCCCTTGCCGGGGCGCGCGACATCATTGCCGAGCGCGTCAGCGAGAACGTCCAGGCGCGCAACCGCGTGCGCACCCTTTTCCGCCGCTCGGCACAGCTCACCTCCAAAGTGGTCAAGGGCAAGGAGGAGGACGGAGGCAAGTTCGAGTCGTGGTTCGATTGGAAGGAGTATGCCATGCGCGCCCCGTCGCACCGCATCCTTGCCCTCTTCCGCGGTGAGGAGGAGGGAGTGTTGCGCGTGCATGTCCTCCCGCCCGATGACGAGCCCGCCTATGAGATGCTGGAACGCCAGTTTGTGCGGGGCTCGTCCGAGGCCTCGGAGCAGGTGCGCCTGGCCGTGCGCGACGGCTACAAACGCCTTCTGCAGCCCAGCATCGAGACCGAGTATTGGAATCTTCTGAAAGAGAAGGCCGACAAGGAGGCCATCCGCGTCTTCGCCGAGAACCTGCGCCAGCTGCTGCTGGCCTCGCCCCTGGGCCAGAAACGCATCCTGGCCATCGACCCGGGATTCCGCACGGGCTGCAAGACCGTCTGCCTCGACGCCCAGGGACAGCTGCTGCACAACGAGACCATCTATCCCTTCACCTCGGTGCGCGAGGAGCGCGCCGCCATCGCCAAGCTCGAAGCCCTCGTCGAGGCTTTCCACATCGAGGCCATCGCCATCGGCAACGGCACCGCAGGCCGCGAGACCGAGGAGGTGGTCAAGCGCTGCCGCTTCAAGAACAAGCTCATCGCCGTGATGGTCAGCGAGAGCGGCGCCTCCGTCTACAGCGCCAGCGACGTGGCGCGGCGCGAGTTCCCCGACTACGACGTCACCGTGCGCGGCGCCGTGAGCATCGGCCGCCGCCTCATGGACCCCCTCAGCGAGCTGGTCAAGATAGACCCCAAGAGCATCGGCGTGGGACAGTACCAGCACGATGTCAACCAGACCCTCCTGCAGGAGAGCCTGCAGGACGTGGTGGTGAGCTGCGTCAACAGCGTGGGCGTGGAACTCAACACCGCCAGCCGCGAGCTGCTGAGCTATGTGAGCGGCATCGGCCCCGCCCTGGCCGACAAGATTGTGGACTACCGCAACCACGAGGGACCCTTCGAGAGCCGCCGTCAGCTCCTCAAGGTGGAACGCCTGGGCGAGAAGGCTTTCGAGCAGTGCGCAGGATTCCTGCGAGTGCGCGAGAGCGCGAATCCCCTCGACCGCAGCGCCGTCCACCCCGAGCGCTACGCCCTCGTGGAACGCATGGCCGGAGATACCGGCGCCACCGTCGAACAGCTGATGGCCGACAAGGCCCTGCGCGAGAAAATCGACATCCGCCAGTATGTCACGGCCGACTGCGGCCTGCCCACCCTGCAGGACATCATGAAGGAACTCGACAAGCCCGGCCTCGACCCCAGGGCCAAGTTTGAAGTCTTCGAGTTCGACAAGAACGTCACGCGCATCGAGGACCTCAGAGAGGGCATGGTGCTCCCCGGCATCGTGACCAATATCACGGCCTTCGGCGCCTTCGTCGACGTGGGGGTGCACCAGGACGGCCTGGTGCATGTCAGCCAGATGGCCAACCGCCGCGTCAACGACCCCTCCGAAATAGTACACCTCCACCAGCATGTGCAGGTGAAGGTGTTGGAAGTCGACCTCCGGAGGAGGCGGATAAGCCTTAGCATGAAGGGGTTGAATGCGTAGGTGTGAATGTGTAGGTGTGAATGTGTAATACACATTCATACATTCACCGTAGCACCACACGTTCCGTGGCGGTGCCGCCAGCGGTCTCGGCGGTCAGCAGGTATATGCCTCGCGGCCAGCGGCGGATGTCTATTTCGTGGCGGGTGCCGAGGGGCTGCGTGAGGCTGTAGACCTCCTGCCCGAGGGCGTTCACAACGCGCAGGGCGGTCATCGCCTCTGTCGACTCGACGGTCAGCATGTCGCTGGCGGGGTTGGGGAAAATTGAGAATTGAGAATTGAGAATTGAGAATTGGCGGATGCCCACGGTGTCGGGGAGGGTGGCGAAGGCCAGAATGCGCGGGACGCTTTGGCGACTGCTGTCGCAGACCGTGGCGACGGAGAGGATGTAGGCCGTCCCCGGCATGAGGGTGTCGACGCTGAAGAGGGTATCGCGCGTGTCGATGGTGGCGAGCGTCTCGTCGCCGCTCATCAGGACCACGTGGAACAGAGCGGCGCTGTCGCTGCTGTCGACGGCTGGGAAGCTCCAATGGATGGTGGCAAAAGAGAGTCCGAGCGTGTCGATGACAAGGCTGTCGACGGCGGGACATTCGATGACGGGGAGGGTGTCGGTGGTGAAGGTGACGGGCGAGGACCATTCAGTATAGACCGTGTCGCGGCAGATGGCGCGGACGTAGGCCTGGTAGGTGGTGCCGTAGTCGAGGCCCTCGAGGGTGGCAGCCGTCTGAAGTGTGGAGAGGGTTGTGCCAGTGCCGAGGGTGAAGCCCTCCATGCCGTATTCCACTTCGTAGGCGGAGTTGTTGGTGCCGGCGGTCCAGCTGAGGGCTGCGGTGTTGACAAAGACCTGTGCGGCGAGGCCGGAGACGGTGTCGCACGGGGGCTCGGGTCCTACGAGGGTGACGGTGTAGTCGCGTGTGGTGACGGTGTCCTCAGCCACGACGTGGAGGACAAACCGGCGGGTATGGCTGTCGAGCCAAAGGGTGTCGACCGTGACGGTAGCGTCGGCGGCTTGGGTGGAGAATTGGATGGTCGAGGAGCAGAGGAGGTCGTAGGTGGGAAGGGTGTCAGCATAGTCGAGGATGCCGCGCTGGAAGGTGGGGATAGAGTCCCAATTGATGGAGATATTGTCGAGCCAGGCGCTGTAGATGAACTCGATGTCGTCGATGGAGAGGGAGTCGTTGGCAGCACCGCCCCCGGGGGTGGTGTTGGTGCTTATGGACATAAGGATGTAGTTGACAGAAGAGAATCCGTCGTAGACAAAGGGGACTTTCTTCTGCACCCATTGGCGCGACGAGGCGTTGGAGGTGGTGCGGGTGAAGGTAGAGATGGCCTTGCCGCAGTATTTGGAGGCGTCGCTCTCGTGGTTGGGCGAGCGGAAGTCGTTGTCTCCGTGGATATAGGCCTTGACCATACCCGTCGAACTGCTGCTGGCGGCGTAGAAGGAGACCCACACATACATCGAGTCGGGCGTGCCGCTGAAGGCGTGGCAGTAGTTGCTGCCGCGGTGGGTGTAGTTGTAGTTGTCGCTGCTGCTGGCGGAGGTGGAGCCGGCGTGTATCTGGCCGGTAGTCATGTTGCCGTTGGCCTTGGTGTTGAGGACGCTGCGGGTGTAGATGGTGACGAAGGAGGAGCCAGAGGTGCCGGGGCGGCCGCCGTGGCGGTGATAGTGCTGGGCGGTGGAGGCGAAGGAGGCCCAGGTGCCGTCGGCCTGGGGGAAGGAGCTCCAGTTGGAGGGTTTGGCGGTAAGGGAAGTGCCTTCCCAAGACTCGAAACCAGGGTTATAGAGCTGGTACTGTGCTTGTGCGATGCCGCCGCAGAGGAGGGCGGCACATAGAAGGATAAAGTGTTTCTTCATAGAGGTATTGATTTGTTGATATGTTAATACGTTGATGGGTTGGACACACTCCTCCGCCCCTTCGGGGCACCTCCCCTAACTTAGGGGAGGAGTGGCTGGCGCGGTCAATTAGCGTGGGCTGAGGGTGATGAAGGGGATGAGGATTTCTTCCATGGAGATGCCTCCGTGCTGGAAGGTATTCATATAGTATTGGACGTACTGGTTGTAGTTGTTGGGATAGGCGAAGAAGTCGTTCCCATGGGCGAAGATGTAGGGCGAGGTGACATGTCGGCGCGGGAGGGAGGCCTTGGCGGGGTCCTTGATTTCGAAGACCTCCTTGGGGTTGTAATCGAGGAGGCGGCCCTGCTTGTAGCGCAGGTTGACGGAGACGCTGGCATCGCCCTTGACGCGCACGGGGTGGTCGATGCGGACAGAGCCGTGGTCGGTGGTGATGATGACGTTGCAGTCGCGTCCGCCCAGTTCCTTGAACACCTCGGCCAGAGGGGAATGCTCGAACCACGAGAGGGTGACGGAGCGGTAGGCCTTCTCGTCGGCGGCCAGCTCGCGGACGATGTCGGAGTCGGTGCGGGCGTGGGAGAGCATGTCGACAAAGTTGTAGATGATGACATTCAGCGGGTTGTTCATCATCTGGGGGATGCTGTCGACCAGCTTGTGGCCGTATTGTGCGTTGAGCACCTTGTTGTAGGAGTGCTTGATATTGAAGCCGTGGCGGCGGAGGTTCTCGTCGAGGAGCTCGTTCTCGAACTGGTTCTTGAATCCGGGCTGGTCCTCGTTGACCCAGTACTTGGGGTACTTCTTCTCGATGTCGGCGGGCATGAGGCCTCCGAACATGGCGTTTCGGGCGAACTGGGTGGTGGTGGGGATGATGCTGTAGTAGATGCTGTCGTCGCGGGTGCGGAGATACTGCTCGATGGCGGGCTGGAGGTACTTCCATTGGTCGTAGCGGAAGTTGTCGATGACGATGAGGAAGGTGGGGCGGCCCTCCTGCAGGAGTGGGAAGAGCTTCTCGCGCAGCACAGTGGGGGAGAGAAGAGGTTTGTCGTCGGACTGAGCGAGCCAGTCGAGGTAGTTCTGCTCGAAGTAACGGCAGAAGAGGCGGTTGGCTTCGGCCTTCTGCGAGGCAAAGATGTCGTGGATGTTCTCGTCGTCGCTGCCGCTGAGTTCGAGGTCCCAGTAGACGAGCTTGCGGTACATGTCGATCCACTCGTTGTAGTCGAGGCGGTTGTCGAGTTCGAGGCCAATCATGCGGAACTGCTGCTGGTAGTCGAGGGTCTGTTTCTCGGTGACGAGGCGGCGGGCTTCGGTGTGCTTCTTGATGGCGAGGAGAATCTGGTTGGGGTTGACGGGTTTGATGAGGTAGTCGCTTATCTTGCTTCCGAGGGCCTCGTCCATGATATGCTCCTCCTCGCTCTTGGTAATCATGATGACCGGGAGTTGCGGGTGGGAGGCCTTGATGCGCGAGAGCGTCTCGAGGCCGCTGATGCCGGGCATGTTCTCGTCGAGGAAGACGATGTCGACCTGGCGGTCGCGGAGTTCGTCGAGGGCCTCGGTGCCGCTGGCCACGGGGATGACCTCGTAGCCGCGTTCCTGGAGGAAAAGGATATGGGGCTTGAGGAGTTCAATCTCGTCGTCGGCCCAGAGTATGGTGATGTTGTTCATATTGGTGAATGTGAGAATGTGAGAATGTGTGAATGTGTGAGTGTGTGAATGTGTGAATGTGTGAGTGTGTGAGTGAGTGTTAGAGCTTGGTAATCTCTTCGATGATGCCTTTAAGGACGAGGTTCATCTCCTCGCCAGAGCTGTCGTAGTTGTTGCTGATGACGGCGAAGCTGTAGAGTTTGCCGTCGGCGTTGGTGAAGTAGCCTGCATAGCCGCGCACGGAGGTCATGCAGCCGCCTTTCATGGCAAGGTGGCAACGTTTGGCGACGCGGGGCAGTGCCTGGGTCTCGCCGGTCTGGGAGCTGAGGCCGAGAGAGCCGAGGAAGTCTTCAAAATAAGGCTGTCGCGCCACGGCGGAGAGGAACTGGCAGAGGAAGCGGCTGGTGACGTGGTTGTCGCGCGAGAGGCCGCTGCCGTCGACCATCTTGACCCCTTCAGGGTCGAGGCCCAATTCGCGGAAGTAGATGTCCATGAAGCGCTTGCCGTTGTCGTAGTTGCCCATGCCCTCCTGGTAGTAGCCGAGGTACTTGTAGATGGTCTCGGCGCAGAGGTTGTTGGAGGTGTAGTTGGTGAGGCGCGCGATGTCCTCGTAGCGGTAGGACTCGATGGTGTTGAGGTGGTTGACCTTCTTTGGGAGAGCCTTGACGGTGGCAGGGGTGCCAGCCACGGGGATGCCATGACTGTTAAGATAGCGGGTGAGCTGGTCGGCGAGGATGTAGGGGACCATGCGGTAGGAGTAGGACTTGACGATGCCGGGGACGATGAAAAGCAGGGTCCACAGGAAGAGGAAGAGCTTGGTCAGAAACATGGTGCCGACGCTGCGCCAGTAGGGGTGGAAGCCGCGCTTGAGCTCGCCCAGCTCCGCGGGCGCCTCGGCGTTGCGGAGGAAGAAGCTCTGGCAGCCGACCTCCAGCGGAGAGAACAGGAAGATCCGCACCAGGCCCGCCACCAGGGCGACCACCAGCACGATGCCGCCGAGCACGAGGATCAGCGCGGTCATGGCCATTGCCATGTGGGGTGGACGATCTCGTCGTCGTAGAGGGAGCCGTCGGTGTAGATGTGGCCGTCGATGCGGCGGATGCCTTCGTTGCGGAGGTTCTCGGCGATTTGGAGGAAGAGGGTGTCGGGTGCGGTGCTCTTGAAACGTGCCGACCCGAGGAAGGGGTCGCCCTGTCCGATGATGTAGAGGTTGCCGTGGAGGACCCCCCGGTTGTCGATGGTGCCGCTGTAGACCATCTGGGTCTTGAAACGGAAGTCCTTGCCGAGGCGGCTGAATCCCGCCGCGGTGGTGAAGAGTTTGTTGAGGGCGGCGGGCAGGAGTGCGTGGTCGGCGTCGAGGGCGTAGAGGACGGTGTCGTCGGTGACATTGTAGACGCAGATGCTCAGAGAGGCGTGCGACATGAGGGGCTGGAGGCGTGCCCGACGCACGGAATAGTCAAGAAAATCGGTGTTCTGGCCCCATGTGGAGAGAGAGGCCAGGGTGAAAAGTACGGCGAGAAAGGATCGGATTCGCATGTTCTAATGTTCAGTTTTCAGGTTCTCGTTGATGGTATCGATAAAGTCCAGCACATGGTCGCGGCCGTAGCCAGTGGCGGACGATGTGAGGAACATCATGGGAGGTTCCTCCCAGGTCTTGGAGAGGATGGATTTGTAGTTGTTGACGATGGCGGCGATTTCGCGTTGCTTCTGTTTGTCGGTCTTGGTGAAGATGATGCTGAGCGGGATGCCGTTGGCACCGAGGAAGTTGATAAATTCGAGGTCGATGGCTTGCGGGGGGATGCGCGAGTCGACCAGCACGAAGACGTTGGTGAGCTGCTCGCGGTGGAGCATGTAGTTGGAAATCATCTTCTGCCAGGTTCCGCGGTTGGATTTGGAAGTGCGGGCGTAGCCGTAGCCGGGGAGGTCGACAAGGTGCCATTCATCATTGATGAGGAAATGGTTGATGAGTTGTGTCTTGCCGGGTTGGGAACTGGTCTTGGCAAGGCCTTTGACCCCCGTCAGCATGTTGATGAGTGAAGACTTGCCCACGTTGCTGCGTCCGATGAAGGCATACTCGGGGAGGCTCGAGTCGGGGCATTTGCGGTAGTCGCTGTTGCTGATGACAAAAGTGGCTTTCCTTATCTTCATTCTTCTTCGGGCTTGTCGGTTTTGGATTTGTGTTTAGGAGTGAATCTCTTGTTGCGGCGCTTCATGTCGCGGAGGCTGTTCAGCTCGGCCATCTCATCCTCGTTGACGGTTTTCCACCAAGGGAGTCTCTTGGGGTTGATGCGGAAGAGGTTGATGCGGTCGAAGAGACGGTTGCGCTTCTCGTAGGTCCCGAAATAGCGGGAGTGCTTTTCGGGGTGTATGTCGCGTACCTTGACGAGGATGCCGAGTTCGTAGGTGTTGCCGAAGTCGGCGTCGAAGATGGTGCCGAAGTAGCGCATGGAGGTGGAGAGGTTCATGTAGGCCGAGATGAGGGCGGGGACGTGGTGTCCCATCTCGCGCACGTTGCGTTGGAGGATTTGGAAGTCCTCCTTGTAGTTGCGGCCGGTGAAGAGGGTGTCGAGCCTGTTGAGGTCGGTCTGGATGGGAACAGGGTCGTGGGGCCACACCAGGCCATCGCGGTCGGGGAAGTGTTTGCGATAGAAGTAGCATATCATGTCGCGAGCCTCGACGGGAAGGGTGGTGTAGGTGGTAATCTTGCCGAAGTAGTAGTGAGTCTCAGGAATTTCCACGGCGATGGCCGCGAGGCCGTCCCAGAGATTGTCGAGAGAGTACATCCCCTTGCGCAGGTTGTTGCTGGGTTGGTAGGCGGGCTGCACGAAGGCGCGACCCAGCTCAAGGGTGAAGGGCAGGATATTGTGGGTGAACATTTCGGAGTAGTCGTAGAACTCGGCCGAGGGGGTGTCGTAGCGGCCATCCACTGTGATGCGCATGTTGGAACCGTGGATGAAACGGTAGCCGCCGACAATCTCCTCCTCTTCGGGGTCCCAGACGAGGAGCTGTTTGAAGCAGTAGGGCTCGGGGAGGGTGTCGAAACGGTCGATGTCGACCTCCTTGCCGGTGCCGCCGCCTTCGAGGACATAGCTCAGTTCGCGCAGGCGCCCTATTTCGCGCATGACGTTGGGCGACTGGCGGGCGGTGGTGACGTATATCTCCTTGTTGCCAAAGTTGGTCTTGCGGAGGAAGTTCTTGCGTTTCAGCTCTTCTTTGATGAGGCCGCGGTTGACTGGCGGGATGATGTATGATGTGTCCATGTTGGATGGCGTTTGTAGTCGATAGAGTGGATAGATTTGATAGATGCGATAGGGTGGATAGAGAAGGGTTCTTAGCACGTAGTGCTTAAAAAGGTTTCGTCGGGGTTGTCCTTGAGCCGGTAGATGTAGTCCTTGACCAACTGGGTCCACTCCTTGGGGGTGTGGCGGTCGTCGAAGGTGGAGTAGGGGATGGGTTTGCCGATGATGAGCCGCAGGCGCTTTCCGCGCTGGCGGAACATCTCGTCGGGCAGGAGCGCCATCTCGAAGTTGAACTTGATGCCCAACCGTTCACGGAGACGGGCCAGATTGTAAAACCGGCGGCTGTTCTGTGCGTCGAAGAAGAAAGGCACCACGTCGCGGTGGTATTTGATGGCCTTCTTGATGAAGGTGGGTTTCCATTCCAGATCGCGTATGACGCCGCCTTTCTGTTTGCGCGAGCAGAGACCTGCAGGGAAGTAGAGGAGCATGTTCTGGGCGGCGAAGGCGGCCTCGATGCCCTGGGCGTTGGACGAGTTGCGGTGCACCTTGTCGATGGGTACAAAGAGGGGCTTCAGCTGTGGGATGTAGAGCAGGAAGTCGTTCACCGGGAAGAGAATGTCCTGGCGGTAGTGGCCAATGGCGCCCATGAGGGCCAGTCCGTCGGGGCCGCCGAGGGGGTGGTTGCCCGCCACGATGGGGAAGCCATCGGTGGGGATGTTGCCCTCGTTCACCACCTCGATGTTGATGTTGAGGTCGTACTTGCCGTTCCCCTCCAAAAAGGCGTGAACGAAGTCCATTCCCATCTTGTCGCGATGGTTGTAAATGGTGCCGTTAATCTCGTCGATGTGCAAAATGCGCTCCATGAAATGCAGGACGAACTTGGGCAGCTTGACGTTCTTTTTGGCGAGAATACGTTCGAGGTCAACGTAGTTCTCGGTGATATTGAGGGCTGTATTATTGTTGGTTTCTTTCATGTCCGCTATAGGTTAGAACGTGCAAAGATACGAATAATTATTGAGATAAACGCATTCCGAGGGAAAATATTTTCTTCCTTTGCAGGAAAAAATCCTCCACCTGTCTCTCTCCTGCCCCAAAGGGGTGCTTCCCTTGCCGGAATTTGTCTCCTCGGGAGATGCTGAAATCGTGTTCTCCGGTCCCCGAAAAAGGCCTTTTTGCAGATGCAGAATGCCTTCGGACGATGATTGGGGGAATAAATATCAGATTGGGAAATAGTGAGTTGCGGCGTTGAAGAAAAAAAAAGAGGCGGGAAGCATTGTTATATCAAAAAAAAGTAGTACTTTTGCACCCGCTTTTGAGAGCCGGAATGTGGATTGTCGATGCTCCTTCCGCACCCCGCACAAAGGCACAACAGGTAAACGAAAAAACAGAATAAACGATATGGCAAAGAAGAACAAAGACGCACGCGTGCAGGTTATCCTCGAATGCACCGAGCAGAAGAACAGCGGTGTTCCCGGCATGAGCCGTTACGTCACCACCAAGAACAAAAAGAACACCCCCGAGCGCCTCGAGCTCAAGAAGTACAACCCGTACTTGAAGAAAATGACCGTCCACAAAGAAATCAAATAACAGAATAGGAGACCTTGAACTATGGCAAAGAAAGTTGTTGCAACCCTGAAAACCTCCACGGGCAAGAGCTATGCAAAAGTGATTCGGATGGTTCGCTCTCCGAAGACCAACGCCTACACCTTTGAGGAGACCATCGTCGCCTCCGACAGCGTGCAGGAGTTCCTGAAGAAGAAATAATCATCCCACAGGAAGAAATACTTTTTTTCATACGCTTTTGTTTTGCCTCCGTCGAAAGACGGAGGTTTTTTTCTATTCCTTGTTGACCTTGCGCTTGAACCATTCGACGAATTCGGGGAGGTCGTCGAGGGGACGGAAGCCGGCCTTGAAGGGCTCCTTGGGCATGGGACAGATGTCGACATAGCCGATGAGAGTGGTGCAGTCGAACTCGCCGAGGAGGGCCTCCAGGGTGACGTAGACTCCCACGAGGAGGTCGTCGCCTTCGGGGTCGTCGGTCTTGGGAACGTAGCCCGCCGGCAGGTCGGGGAGGGCGACGCGGAGGCCGATGATGTCGGGTTCCTCGTCGCTTTCGAGCTGGAGGAAGGCCATCTTGGCAGTCTCGAAACGGTAGCGGTCGAAGACCACGCGCAGGTTTTTGCCTTTGGGCTGGCGGAAGGCGATGAACTCCCACCAGTCGATGTCGGGGGCGTTGTCGACGAGCTCGACGACATAACGGAAGAGGTCGAAGTCGCCTTCGGCACTGATGGTGAGGGTGCGCCCGTTGGCGGTCTGCTCGCCTACCTCGCAGGTGAGGCCGTCGCAGTAGGCGGTGAGCTGTTGCTGCATCTCGTCGAGGAGGCTCTTGCGGGAGGCTTCGTCGAGGTCGTTGAGCATGGTGAGAGATTCACTGTGGGCCGTGAACCAGGACCAGAAAATATCGGGGGTATTCATAGATGGAAGAATTAGATGATGATTGCTTCGGGGGTGAGGGTGACGCCGTATTTGGCGCGGACGTCGGCGATGATGGCGTCGGAGAGGGCGACGACTTCGTCGCCGCTGCAGCCGCCGCGGTTGACGAGGACGAGGGCCTGCTTCTCGTAGACGCCGGCACGGCCGAGACTGCGGCCTTTCCATCCGGCATGCTCGATGAGCCATCCGGCGGCCAGCTTATAGCCGTCGGCGACGGGGAAGGCGACGATGTCGGGGTGCTGGGCGCGGAGGGTCTCGTACTGTTCAGTGGTGACGACAGGGTTCTTGAAGAAGCTGCCGGCGCTTCCGGTCTCTTCGGGACGGGGCAGTTTGCTCCAGCGGAGGGCGGCGATGGTGTCGGCCAGCTGGACGGGAGTGGGGGAGGGCAGCCCCGCCGCCGTGAGGGCTTCGGCGATGGCGCGGTAGCCGAGGTTGGGGGCGAAGGTGCGGGAGAGGCGGAAGACGACGGAGGTCACAATAAACTGTCCTGCGGCCTCGTGCTTGAAGATGCTGTCGCGGTAGCCGAAGTGGCACTCGGCGTTGCTAAAGGTGTGCTCATGGCCTGTGGCGAGCTCGACGGTGTGGACCTCATGGATGATGTCCTTGGCCTCGATGCCGTAGGCTCCGACATTCTGCACGGGGGCGGCACCCACGGTGCCGGGGATGGCCACGAGGTTCTCGGCGCCATGCCAGCCCTGCGCGATGCAGTGACGGACGAAGTCGTCCCACACTTCGCCGGCGGCGGCCTCGACCAGCAGGTCGTCGCCGTGTTCTTTGACAAGACGGATGCCGCGGTTGGCCATGTGGAGGACAGTGCCGGGGAAGTGACGCGTGAAGACCATGTTGCTGCCTGCGCCGACTATTAGTAATTGAGAATTGAGAATTGAGAATTGAGAATTAAGGATGTCGTGAAGTTCATCGACATCGTGTATCTCGATGTAGCGGTCGGCGGTGGCTGGGAGGCCGAAGGTGTTGGGTACCCGGTGTCCGGGCTGACATTCTTTCATTTGAGGGTTTTGAGTTTTGGGCTTTGACACACTCCTCCGGTCCTTCTTTCGCACTAGGCTCTGCCCGAAATGCCACTGGCATTTCTCTTCCTAACTTAGGGGAGGAACTGACTGCCGCGGTCAGTGGAGGAGAGGGGGTACTGCCATTTTAGTTTTTAATTTTAGAAGTAATAGCCGACGTTGAGGAAGCCGCATAAGCGGTGAGTGAGGGTGCTCCAGGCGATATCGACCCAGATAGGGCCAAGGATGGAATTGTGGGCAAGGCGGAGACCCATGCCGAAGTGGGTCTCGTTTTTCCAGGAAGGTATTTCTGTGAAGACATCCAGCTCTTCGTTATAATCATAATCGATGACCCTGTAGTAGGAGGTGAAAGTATTGGCCATTAAGGAGATGTAGTTCTTCTCCGACAGCTGGAAGCGTAGATCGGCACGCAGGACTCCTAGTGATCCATCCTCCAGCTCAGTCTGGTAGACATTATTGAAGCCGATAAAGGCAATATGGTGGTCGAAGTAGCGCCCGTTGAAAGTTCCACCGATTGTGTTGTGGTACCAGATATGGTTGGTATTGTCTATATAGTCGATTTGGTCGGAATAATTGTAGAGGATCCGCCCGGCGATTTGGGGGATGAGGGTGAATCTTTTGCCGAGGGGGATGTACATCTTCCATGTGAGGCGAGCGGCGGCAAAAGGCTCTTTCGACATGTCGAAGAATCCTTTGTTTCTCTTGTAGATGGTGCCGTTGACGTTGAAGTCCGTGCCTTTGTGGGCAAAGTATTTGTCGTCCATGTTGTCATAGCTGACTTCGGTAAAGAAGGCGAAGGCTTTCTCGCTGTCGAAGATATCGATATCGCCAACCACTTCTGGGTCTAAAATGCTTGACCCGATGCGGGAGTCGGCATCGATGAAAAAGTCCTGCAGGAAACCAGCCATGATGGTGAGGTGGTTGAAGGAACGGTTGGAATAGTAGAGACGGAACTGGTTGTTCCAATGGCTTTTCATGACGCTCTGGTTGATGACGCGGTAGGCCGATTTGCGGTAGTTGTAGTCGAAGTTGAAATCGCCTGCTCCGTTTTTGGACCATGCTATGCGGGTGTTGAGGCCGAAATTATAGGCGAGGTCGAGGTCGAGAAACACCTTGAATCCTGCGGCGCGTTGCTCGTTCCATCCGAAGTGGAAGAGGACGGCGGCACTCTCCTCACTGTCGTAGCGGAATCCGAGTCCGAGGGTGTGCGGTTTGGCAGGGATGAGGTCGATGTCGATATCGTAGCGGTTGGAGAGAGAGTCGCCCACCCGATGCAGTTTGTAGTGAGCGTAGAGATATTTGCCCGAGCCGCGGAGCCGGCTGACGGCACGCTCAAGAGCGTTGATGTCAATGTGGGTGCCGGCAGTGATGTAGTGGCGGCTTATCAGTTGGCGGATCTCCTCTTGGGAGATGCCATGATAGTTGACCTCGCCAATCTGGATCCAGTCGCCAGGCATGAGTTTCTCGGCGCGAGGCCCTTGGAGGGCCTTCTCGCACGAGCCGTATTTCTCCAGCTGGCGTTTTAGGGCAAGGAATTCGGCTTCGTGGAGTTTGGCTTGGCGGTAGCCTCGCTCGACGAGGGTGTCGATATTCTCAGTGCTGAAGCTGAGCATGTTGTATCCTGTCACGTCGGGGGTGATGTAGATGCGGCAGAGTTTGCGGTTCTCGATGTTGTGGCCCTGTGTAGCGATGCTGAGGTACTGCATCACCTGCTGGGGGAGCGAGCGGAGGCTGTCGCTGTCGGTGATGGGCTGGGAACCCACCTCGACGCCGATGATGATTTCGGCACCCATGTCGCGACATACGTCCGTGGGGAAGTTGTTGACCATGCCGCCGTCGGCCAGCAGACGGTCGCCCCACTGGACAGGGGCGAAGACTCCCGGGATGGACATGCTGGAACGGATGGCCTTGCCGAACTCGCCGTGGTTGAGGATGACGGAGTCGCCCGAGAGCAGGTCGGTGGCGATGCAGGCGAAGGGGATTGGCAGGTCGGAGAACGACATGGAATCCTGATATCCAAGGCAGAGGCGGTTGAAGAGGTTGAGGAGGTTGCTGCTGTTGACGGCCCCGCTGGGGAGGGAGCCGATGAGGTCGTTGCGTTTTTCCCGCACGTCGCCGATGCTGAAGGGGATGCTAAGTAATTCCGAACTCTTGCGCTCGCGCTGCTCGATGGAGAGGTTGTCGCGCTCGATTTTGTTGGACATATAGAAACTCCAGTCCATGTGGGCGATGAGGTAGGCCAGTTCGTCGGGGGGGTAGCCCAGGGCGTAGAGGCCGCCGATGATGGAGCCCATACTGGTGCCTGTCACATAACTGATGGGAATGCCAATCTCCTCCATGTATTTGATGACGCCGATATGTGCGGCGCCTTTGGCGCCGCCGCCGCCAAGTACGAGGCCGACGCGGGGTGGGTGGACCCCTCCTGTCCAGGCGTGCGGGGTGTTACGTTCGGGAATGGTGTCGCCGTTGGTGAGAGTGTCGGGAACCTGTGCTGCGAGGGAACTGCAGACAAAAAGGATGGCAAGGGTAGTGAACAGACGTTTCATGGTTATGCGAAATGTATTGTATTGCTTCCGTATTTGCGGTTGATGCTGTCGGCGGTGGCCATGAGGCGGCGTCGACGGTCGTCGGCAGGCTCGCTGAAGAGATCCAGCTGACTGCCTTCGCAGGCCCGTATGCCGGTCAGAATCACGCCGGCCTGCTTGTAGGACATGCCTGGGCGGTAGACCTCGTCGAACAGACTCCCTACGGCCTTCATGATGAGTGAAGTGTCGGATGAGGGAATGGGCAGGTTGCGACTGTGGCCGTCGGCGAACTGCGGCAGGTCTTCGCGGTAGGGATTGGTAGAGATGAATATGCTGACTTGAGAGCAGAGGCTCTGCTGTTTGCGCAGGGTGAGGCAGCAACGCTCGGTAAATCGCATCAGGTGGCTGCGGAGGATGACGGGGTCGCTGACCATGTGGCCAAAGGTGTGGCTCTGCATGATGCTCTTCTGTCTTTCCTTGTTCTGGAGGGTGATGGCGGGGATGCCGCGCAGTTCCAAGTATGTGCGGAATGCTGGTGTGGAGAGGGTCTTCCGCATCTCCTCCTCGTCGCGCAAGGCCCAGTCGAGGGCGGTCTCGATGTCCATGCGTATGAGTCTTTTCCTCAGCTGTCTTCCTACGCCCCAGATGTCGGCGACCTTGACTTGTGCCAAAGCCGTCTCCCGTTTGTCGGGAGAGAGGACGCAGACCCCTTTGAAGACCGGGAAGTCTTTCGCAAAGCGTGTGGCGGTCTTGGCAAGAGTGTAGGTGGTTGAGCATCCGCAGCTCACGGGGATGTCCGTGGTGGTGGTGATGTTCTCCTTGACCTTGCGGGCGTAATGAGCCATCTCGTCGGGGTCGTCGAGAGGCATGACGCCGAAGAACTCGTCGACGGAGTATTGTACAAAGTCGACCACGAGATCCTGTCGCCGTACAGCCTCCATGATTTGGCGTGAGATGCGGCTATACTTCCTGTGGTCGGCGGGGCGGATGACCACATGGTCGCGTTCCAACTGCTGCCGCACTTTGAAGAGGGGTATGCCGCGTTTCAATCCCAGGGCCTTGGCCTCGGGCGTGAGGGCCAAGATGACGCCACCCCCCACCTCGTTGTCGTTGGCCACGACCACGGGGCGCCCCTTGAGACTGGGGTCGGAGGCCACTTCGCAGGAGGCGAAGAATGTGTTGCAGTCGATGTGGAGGAACATGGGCGGGGTCGAGGGTTGAGTATTATTCTTTGGGACCGTGTTCTTTACGGGGTTTTCGTTCGGGGGCCACGTAGCCCGGGCGGAAGACTTTCAGCTGTGACCAGAGGAGGATGGCCGCCAGGACAGCTCCCAGTACGTCGCTCACCATGCAGGACGACCAGACTCCTGTCAAGCCTTTGCCGCCCAGATGGATGACAATCATCGGCACGAGATAAATCATCGGGATGAGGAACACGACCTGTCGCGAGAGGCTGGTGGTGATGGCTATCCAGGGCTTGTCGATGCTCTGGAAGAACTGGGAGTTGGTGATGGTGAAACCGATGAGAGGCATCATGACATTGAGGTAGCGCATGGCGGGGATGCCGATGTCGATGAGGGCCATATCGTCGGTGAAGGCACGCAGGATGATGCCCGGTATGGCGAGGGCCAGCACGGCTCCTATGGTGCCTGTGAGGACAGAGACCTTCATGGTCAGTGTGAAGACTTCTTTCAGCCTCTGGCTGTGCCCTGCGCCGTAGTTGTATCCTGCGATGGGCTGCATTCCCTGGCAGAGGCCGAGGATGAACATCACGAGGAATGAGGCGTAGGTGTTGACAATGCCGTAGGCTCCCACGGCGAGGTCGCCGCCGTAGAGTATCAGCTGACGGTTGAGGAGCGCCACCACGAAAGAGGCGGCGAAATTCATCAGGAAGGGGCTCATGCCGATGAGCAGCACGTTGCGGAAGATATAGAGCTTGGGTGCCCATGCGTGACGCTGGAACCGGATGAACGACTTGGGGTTGACGAAGTGGAGTATTGCCACCACGGCGGTGGAAGCCATTGAGATAGTCGTTGCCCAGGCGGCACCGGCAATGCCCCATCGGAAGACGCTGATGAAGAGGGCGTCGAGCCCGATATTGAGGATGGCGCCGCCAGCCATGATCCACATGCTCTTGGTGGGATAGCCCGAGGCGCGTATCAAGCCTGTGAGGTTGAAAGTCATGGTGGTGAGGAACATGCCGGGGAGGACAATCTGCATGTACTCGCGGGCGTAGGAGATAGTGTCGTCCGAGGCCCCGAAGAGGTGCAGGATGTTGTCCATGAAGATGTATCCCCCTGTCACAAAGAGAAATCCGAAGAAGAACGTCAGCAGCATGCTGTTGCCAAGAATCTTCTCGGCCCAGCGCACATCCTTGCGCCCCAGCACGATGCTCATGCGGCTGGAGGCACCCACGCCCACCAGTGAGCCGAGGGCATGGATGATGTTCATGATGGGCATGGTGATGGCCAGCCCGGCGATGGCCAAAGCGCCTACGTACTGTCCGAGGAAGACACGGTCGACGATGTTGTAGACCGAAGCGACCACCTGGGTGATGACCGCCGGCAGGGCGTAGGTCAGCAGCAGACTCCCTATGGATTTGGTTTCAAGCTCGCGTATGTTGTCCATGAGAATGAGAAAGGCTAAAAGTTAAACACTGCCATTGTCATGAACTTCCAGTCCTGCATCATGCCGCTGACATTCACTTTGTTGATGGTGGGGTCGTCCATTCCCATATCTGAGGCATCCATGTCCACGTCGCTGTGGAAATAATAGAAATTGTGACGGTACTGGACGGAGAAGTACCATTGCCCTACATAGAATCCCATGGCGGCAAGGCCGAAAGCGTTGGGAGTCACCATGCTGGCGATATCGATGTTGTCGCCCTCCATTGGCTGGACGTAGATGTGGCTCGAATAGGTCAGCATGGGCATGATAGTGAGGTTGAGGGTGATATTGAAGAGACCTTCGTTCTTGGGACCTGTGGCGTCGTGGTGCTTCAGGACGAAGTTGTGCGAGTAGCCGGCACCGACGGAGTTGATAAAACATGAATACCCCTTGTATCCCGGGTTTGTGAGCAACGTGTCGCCCTCTTCGCACGCTACACCGTTGAGGACGAGAGCGGCGCATATCAAGGCCGACCCGTTGGAACGGCGCTGCACCATGTCGCATTTGTATGCCGAGGTGTAGGAAAAACGGCGCCTGTTGATAATCCAGTAGGCGTCGGCACCCATGCGTATCACCGTGCAGGGATTCTTCGACTGCCACTCATTGCGTGAATAGAGGTTGCTGCCCTCGGTGCCCACAGTCATAGAGCTGTTGGCGTAATGCTGGAATCCGTTGATGGTGGCATTGATGCCCCATTTGTTGCCCTGGTAGCCGAGATGGAAGTTGATGCTGCTCTTCTTATAGGCCCTGGGCCATGAGACCACGCCGAAGCCGAGGCCGAGTTTGCCGTAGGCGAACCCGACACCGAGGCCTCCGTTGACGTTGTCGCTGAAACTGGTGGTGGATACCACAGGCACCTCTTCGTTGATTTCGTTTCCCTCCTCGTCGGTCGAGGGGAGTGTGGCGGTGAGGTCGGATTTCAGGTTGGAGCTGAAGAGTTGTGCGGAGGCGTCGATACTGACCTGGAAACCCCTGGGGCATTGGTAGATATAGGTGCTGTCGAACGAACTGCCCTCCTTGACCCAGATGAGGAACTTGCTCCATAGGCTCTGTCCCTGCATAGAGACGGGTAGGGAAATGAAGAACAGGACGATGAGGGAGAACCGTTTCATTTCAGCCGATTGTTAAGGGCGGTTAGGGCGTTGTAGGCGATGAAGCCGTTGGCCAGCTCGATGCTGCGCTCGTCGACGATGAGGTTGGGTCGGTGGAGGTTGCTGAAGGGGGTGCCCGGCTCGTGGATGCCGATGCGGTAGTAGCAGGAGGGTATCTTCTGGCCGAAGAAGGCGAAATCCTCGGCGGTCATGCGCAGGTCGAGCCACTCGACGTTCTCCTCGCCGAGGAAGGCGCAGGCGTTGTCGTGCACCTGCTGGGTGCATTCGTCGTCGTTGATGACGGGCGGGTAGCCGTAGTCGATGAAGAGGTCGCACTCGCCGCCCATGCTTTCGGCGATGCCGCTGCTGAGCTTGCGTATCTTCTCGTGACACTCGAGGCGCCATTCGGGGTCGAAGGTGCGGATGATGCCCTCCATCTTCACCTCGTCGGGGGTGATGTTGGTGCGGCCGCCCACGTCGTTTATTTTCCCGACGGTCAGAACCGTGGGCATCATGGGGGCGGCGTTGCGCGAGACGAGCTGCTGCAGGGCGACGACGATATGCGAGGCAATGAGGATGGGGTCGATGTTGCGGTGGGGCGTGGCGCCGTGGCCGCCGCAGCCTTTCACCGTCCAGTAGAGCTCGTCGGTCGAGGCCATGTAGCGCCCTTTGCGCATGCCCACCTTGCCGAAGTCCATCTCCGGCAGGCAGTGGAAGGAGTAGATCTCGTTGGGCATCACCTCGTCGAAGAGGCCGTCGTCCATCATCATGCGGGCGCCGCCAGGGTATTTCTCCTCCGACGGCTCGAAGATGAGCATGATGTCGCCCTGCATCTGGTCGCGCAGCTGGCAGAGGATTTTGGTCGCGCCGAGGAGCGAGGTGGTGTGCATGTCGTGTCCGCAGGCGTGCATCACGCCCGGGTTTTCCGACGAGAAGGGCAGTCCCGTGCATTCTGTGATGGGCAGGGCGTCGAAGTCGGCGCGCAGGGCCACGCAGTAGGGCTTGTCGCCGTGGGCGTTGCCATGAATCATGGCCATCACACCCGTCCCGCCGATTCCCGTGCGGGGTTCCAATCCGAGTCCCCGCAGCCGCTCGGCGATAAACTCCATGGTTTTGTATTCCTCCTGGCTCAGCTCGGGATGTTGGTGCATCCACCGCCGCCAGACGATGACCTCTTCGCGCTGCTCATGGGCAAGCCGCTTGATGATGTCGATAGTGTTGGATGTCATATTATTTTGTTTTCGTTAACGGAGAAGGGTAATAGTACCGGTCTTGATTTGGAATGCATCAGGCTGGTCGATGGAACGGTAGTGGAATTTCCAAACGTAGGTGCGTTGTGTACAGGGCTGCCCGTTGTAGGTGCCGTCCCAGGCTTGTGAAAAGTCATTGGTCTTGAAAATAAGAGTGCCGAAACGGTCGTATATGGATAACTCCCCCTTAATGATTCCCCAGGTGGTCAATTGGAAGGTATTGTTGCTTTCGAGCGAGGGAGTGAAAACGTTGGGTGCAACAATGCCTACCTGGCAGATGCGCAAAGTCTGTCTGACGGAGTCACGGCAGGCACCATTGCTCACCTTGAGGGTGACGGTGCAGCTGTCAAGACCAGTCTGTATTTCACCGTAAAGGACGGGGGCAGTCGTGTACTGCTGGATGTTATCGATATACCAGATGCGTTCGTCCGGTGCGGGGGATGTGATGTCTTTGGCAGTGAAATATGGATTGTCGAGATAAATGATGGAGGGAGAGACTACCATCTGGGCAACGGGTATGACCACGGGGGCGATGGCTACGGATGTCGCAACGGGACAGAGCCCATGGGCATGATAGTCGGCCGTGTAGGTGTATACCGTCGTGCTTTGGGGACTGACGTGTATGGTGTCATGACTTTCCTGTCCCACCAAAAGGCTGTCATGAGGCCAGGATGACCAATGCCGATACGGCAGGGAGCATGGTACAGAATCGGGGGCAAAAGGAGCGTAAGCTTCAGCGTTGAGAATGTATTCCAGGTTGGCACAGTCAGTGCCTATGTCAAGTGCTAACCGCGGCAGTGCCATCTTGGTAAGGTACATGACGAAAACAGAGTCACATTGGTGGACGGAGAGGAGGGTGTCGTGCAGGATGTAGTTTTGGGTGAGAAAAGTGTCGTTACTGGATATGGTGTTTTGATGCCAAGGGTAAATAATGTCATAGCATATTGTATCGTAGTCGGTTTGGAGGTAGGTAGGATGGACGGTAAGGTGGATGTCAGCGATGGAATCGCACCCGACTTGGGATTGCAAGGTGTCGTGGTAGTGTCCGGAGTGGGTGTGAGTGTAGTTACCGAAAGTGTAACTCTGATTGTCGCAAATACATGTGTCTATTGTTGACTTGTGAACGGGAAGGATGGTAATCCGTGCGGTGATTATACTGTCGAATCCACGGACAGTGCGGAGGGAATCGACGCGGGTGAATGTCGTTGTGGATTGCACGATTGTGTCGTATAGAATTCCTTGCCATGAGAATGGCAGTTGGTCGTTACAGAGTGTTGTGTCGAGATGCAGATGTACATTCCAGTAGACATGCAGAGTAAAGTATAATGTGCTGTCGCAAGCCTCTGCATTGGTGAAATGGATGGGATAGTAGGCGGTGTTGTGTTGGAATGTGCGGTCGAGAAAAATGTATGGGAGGTCGTTCTCAACAATGGTGTCGTAGAAGTAGGATATGGATCTGTGCCTCAGGGTGAGGTGGAGCGTGGTGGTGCTGTCGCATCCGTAAATGTTGAATCCAGTGGGTCGGGTAAAGACGGTGTCATTCCAGTAGCTGATGTTGAACCATGTGAAACTGTCGCAGGTGTCGATATACAAGTCAGCGTTCTCTGTGAGTTGCGGATTGAGAATGAGTGTCCTCAGTGAGTCGCATCCTGTCGAAGATGTCAGCATGTAGGAGTATGTGCCGGGTTGGGTGAGTGTGTCGCCTTCAAAAATGAAATATTGGTAGCTGCACAACCCCGCCTTGACTGTGTCACGATAGGAAGGGAGGCTGTGCAGGGTATAACGGACGATACTATCCTGTCTGTGGATGGATTGAAGGGTGTCAATTGACGACCCAGGCTGTTGAAATGTGAATCCATGCCAAACAATCGGGAATTGATTATCGCATACGAATGTGTCTATCTCAATGAAATATCCCGGCAGTACATGAAGTGAGTAGTCGACGATGCTGTCGCATCCGTTTGCTCCAGTGAAGGGAAGAATGGCATGGAGAGTGTCGTAGGGAAAAACCGTGCCGGAAAAGGTCCAAGGCAATTGGTTCTCCCATATTGTGTCGGCAATGGGTGTGCGGGATGCTGGCAGGAGGTGGATACTGACGGTAGTGTCGCGGGTTCCGCAGGAACTGATGAGGGTGAATGTATAGTTGACTATGGTGTCGTGCGTGATGCTTTGGGGCCAGTGAATAAGGAAGGAGGAGTCGTTTACCCGTTGGGAGTAAGGACCTGTCAGGTTGCAGGCAAGGAGGGCGCAGGTGTCGGGAGGAATAAGGCTGGGATTGAGCGAAAGTTCCCAGTTAAATATATATCCGTTGTCGTTTGCCCAGCCGTCCATAACCTCAATATACCAGTTGCCGTTGAGTGGACAGCCGATAAGCGAGGCAAAACTCT
The DNA here is from genome assembly GCA_905234665.1 of uncultured Bacteroidales bacterium. GTDB lineage: Bacteria > Bacteroidota > Bacteroidia > Bacteroidales > P3 > Colimorpha. The sequence continues at coordinate 52,703 of CAJOIV010000022.1, forward strand.
GGTCGGGGTGGTAGAAGTTTGAGAGGGTGGACAGGTGAGTGGAGTCTATTCTCAGATTGTTGCGAGAACGGTAAATGATACCGTCACCAGAAGCATAGTTGTAGCCTGCTGTGGCTCTGTTGCTCCAGCAGTAGTTCCATCCGATGCCTGCTGGATTGACAGAGGAATCGCAAGGAGGACTACCTATTGTCCTATTGGGGTATCCGAGATCACTTCCAACACTAACGTTGTATCCGGGAAGCCAGCCGCGTGAGGCGGAGTCGATAGTACTGTTGCATAAGGAACTGCCTTGCCCACTATATCTCAGGATATCGGCTTTTTGCCCATTGGGGCAGGTGATGTTGATGTAAAGGTCGCCTATAAAGGAGTGCTCAATGTTGATTTTTACGTAGTTGATATCCTCGACAGAAGAAATAGTGTCGTTGTTCCCGAAGATGTTAAACGTGACAGGGGCATGGTAGGAGCATCCGTAATCCCCACAGGGTGTTCCGTCGGGCAGGAATGTCCTCTCATTGCGCCCCAGCGTGGAACTCTGGGAGAAAATGACTGCTGTGGAGGCAGGGGAGAATCCGACGGTGACGCTCAAATCCTCTGCTGGAATGCATAGCTCGGTGGGAAAGTTTATGTTAGTGATATGAAAAACCCTTGACTGTGCTGATGCGGAACCGGCGCAGAGAAGAACCACCAATAATATCTTGGTAACACAGTTCTTTATGTGCGGTGTACTTGTTTTGGCATGATATGTCGCGAACAGCAGCATAATAAGGTGTTTGTCATCCTCGTTTCAGTTATGCAGTTATTAGTTCTGTCACTTTGTCAAGGAAAGCGCGTGTTGGTTGGAGGACATCGTCGAGGTCGTCCTTGCTGAAGTCGAACATGTCGCTGTAGTCGCCCTTGGTGCGCCAGTTGAGGAGTTTGGAATAGACGCGGTACTCGTCGGCAGTCATCTCACCAGTGCGCACTACTGCTTCGGAAAACTTGGCAATCACACCGGCGTGTGACTTGGCACCAATGCCGCGTTTCAAAAGTAGAGCCGAGGCGGAGTAGAAACAGGCGTAGTACAGGCGGTTGATAGCCGAGTTCCACTGGGTCGCATCGTATAGTATCAACGCCGCATTATAGACTTCCTCCGCCTTGGTGAGGCGATAGGCTATGAATTCGTCTATTTCGTTTTCTTTCATATCACTATAGTCTTATAGCCTCGCGGCAGACGTTCTGGTAGAATGGCGTTATGCTATGGCGTCCGTGCCAGTCGCTCTTGCCATAGGCAAAAAGATGCACTACCTCGCCGGTCTCTATCATTAGGTCGGTCATGTGGTCGATAAAGCGGCCTTCCTCGCGGACAGTGAGGGTGTCCTTGGGCGAGAGTACGAGCACATCCCAATCTGAATCCTCGTGGGATGTGCCACGCACACGCGACCCATAAAGCCATACCTCGGCTTGGGGGTCGGTCTCAAGGATATTATCCTTTATCCTTTTTTGCATCAAACGGTCGGTCATAATATCTTCTGTTGTTTTGTGCTATAACGCGAAGAATCTGTTTTTATTGTGCTTTGGCTATCTTGATGCGGGTGGGTTGGCCGTCGAGGATTTCAATCTCGGTGCCGTCGGCAAGAATGTCGGCCCGGACACCGGGTTCGGGGACGAGGGTCAGGGAGGTGCAGAGAGTCTCGGCGCAGATGTAGTCGCGGTAGGCTTCCACGGCTGCATCCCACTCGCCGCTCTGGAGGGTGACGACGATGCGGTCGGTGACGTCGAAGCCTTCCTTGCGGATATTCTGGATGCGGTTGACCAGCTCGCGGGCGATGCCTTCGTTGCGGAGCTCGGGGGTGACGGTGATGTCGAGTGCGACGGTGAGACTGCCCTCGTTGGCGACGACCCAGCCGGGGATGTCCTGCGTGGCGATCTCCACGTCGGTGAGCAGCACCTCGGCCTCCTGGCCGTCGATGGTCAGCACACAGCGGCCTTCGGCCTCGAGGGCGTTGATCTGCTGCTGGCTGAAGGCCATGATGGCGTTGCCGAGGGCTTTCATGATCTTGCCGTAGCGGGGACCGAGGGTCTTGAAGTTGGGCTTGATTTTCTTGACGAGCATCTCGTTGTCGGGGCTGACGAACTCAATCTCCTTGATGTTGAGCTCGGAGCAGATGAGGTGCTTCACGCGCTCCACCTGCTGGCGGAACTCCTCTGTGGCAGCGGGAATCATCAGCTTGGCCAGCGGCTGGCGCACGCGCAGGTTGCTCTTCTTGCGGAGCGAGAGGCCCATGGAGCAGATCTGCTGTGCCAGCTGCATGCGCTCCTCGAGGGCGCTGTCGCGCATCTCCTCGTGCACCTCGGGGAATGTGAGGTGGTGGATGCTCTCGACGTTGTGGCGGCGGGTGACGCCGTTGAGGTCGCGGAAGAGGCGCTCGCTGAAGAAGGGCGCGATGGGCGACATGAGGCGGGCGAGGGTCTCGAGGCAGGTGTAGAGAGTCTGGTAGGCGGAGAGCTTGTCGTCATTCATCTCCCCACGCCAGAAGCGGCGGCGGCTGAGTCTCACGTACCAGTTGCTCAGATAGGCATCGACGAAGTCCTGGATGGCGCGGCCCGCGCGGGTGGGTTCGTAGTCGTCGAAGGCCTCGTCGACTTTCTTCACGAGGGTGTTGAGCTCGGAGAGAATCCAACGGTCGATTTCTGGGCGCTGGGCGTAGGGCAGGTCGGGCTGGCTGTAGTCGAAGCCGTCGATGTTGGCGTAGAGGGCGAAGAAGGCGTAGGTGTTGTAGAGGGTGCCAAAGAGCTTGCGGCGCACCTCGGTGACGCCGGCGGTGTCGAACTTGAGGTTGTCCCACGGCTGGCTGTTGGTAATCATGTACCAGCGGGTGGCGTCGGGGCCTTCGGCCTTGAGGGTCTCGAAGGGGTCGACGGCGTTGCCGAGGCGTTTCGACATCTTGTTGCCGTTCTTGTCGAGCACGAGGCCGTTGCTGATGACGTTCTTGAAGGCCACGCTGTCGAAGCACATGGTGGCGATGGCGTGTAGGGTGTAGAACCATCCGCGCGTCTGGTCGACACCCTCGGCGATGAAGTCGGCGGGGAACTGCTCTTTCTTGAGTTCCTCACCCAGGTAGTGGATCTGGGCGTAGGGCATGGCGCCACTGTCGAACCACACGTCGATGAGGTCGGGCTCGCGGCGCATGGGCTTGCCGGAGGGCGAGACGAGGATGACGTCGTCGATATAGGGCCTATGCAGGTCAAAGCCTTCCTTGGCGTAGGCGTTCTCTTTCATCACGCCCGCGGCGACGGCCTTGTCAATTTCCTTGCGGAGTTCGGCGATGCTGCCGATGCATATTTCCTCCTTGCCGTCCTCGGTGCGCCAGATGGGCAGCGGGGTGCCCCAGTAGCGGCTGCGGCTGAGGTTCCAGTCGACGATATTCTCGAGCCAGTTGCCGAAGCGGCCTGTGCCGGTGGCTTCGGGCTTCCAGTTGATGGTCTTGTTGAGTTCAATCATGCGCTCCTTGAAGGCGGTGGTGCGGATGAACCAGCTGTCGAGCGGGTAGTAGAGCACGGGCTTGTCCGTGCGCCAGCAGTGGGGGTAGTTGTGGGTGTGTTTCTCACTCTTGAGCAGTTTGCCCTGCTCCTTGAGCATGATGACCAGCTCCACGTCGAGGCTCATGTCCTTCTCTGTCTTGGTGGGGTCGAAGGCGTTCTTGACGAACTTGCCGGCGTACTTGCCGTACTCCTCTGTGTCGACGTTCTCCTTGACCCATGAGGGGTCGAGGTCCTCGATAGGCACGAAGCGGCCGCGCTTGTCGACCATGGGCATCTGCTTGCCGTCGCGGTCGTACATGAGCAGGTCTCCGATGCCGGCCTTCTTGGCCACGCGGGCGTCGTCGGCGCCGAAGGTGGGGGCAATATGGACGATGCCGGTGCCGTCCTCAGTGGTGACGTAGTCGCCCAGGATGATGCGGAAAGCCTCGCCCTCGGCGGCGGGACGGTGGGTCTGGTTGGCCATGTCGACCACGGTGGGCTTCACCCAGGGGATGAGCTGCTCGTAGGCGATGCTTTCGAGGTCCTTGCCCTTGCAGCGGCCGAGAATTCGGCAGGGCGTCAGCTTGGACTTGGAGGTGGCAGGTTTTTCCGGATTATCCGGAGATTCCGGGCTTTCCGGCATCTCTGTGTAGAAGTCGCCCATGCGGGGCTCGGCCATGATGATGCAGCAGGGCTCGCCCGTGGTGGGGTGGGTGGTCTCGAGCAGCACATAGTCGATGCTGGGACCCACGCAGAGGGCGGTGTTGCTGGGCAGCGTCCACGGGGTGGTCGTCCAGGCAATGGCATAAGTGGGCAGGCCTTGTGCTTCAGGCAGCGCCTGGCGCACACGGAACATCGCCACGCAGGTGGTGTCCTTCACGTCGCGGTAGCAGCCGGGGAGGTTGAGCTCGTGGCTCGAGAGGCCCGTGCCGGCGGCGGGGCTGTAGGGCTGGATGGTGTAGCCCTTATAGAGGAGGCCCTTGTCGTAGAGCTTCTTGAGCAGGAACCAGAGGGTCTCGATATACTCGTTTTCGAAAGTGATGTAGGGATGCTTGAGGTCGACCCAGTAGCCCATCTGGCGGGTCAGCTCGTCCCAGAGGTCTTTGTACTTCAGCACCTCGGTGCGGCAGGCGCGGTTGTAGTCGTCGACGCTGATTTTCTTGCCGATATCCTCCTTGGTGATGCCGAGGTTCTTCTCCACGCCCAGTTCCACGGGCAGGCCGTGGGTGTCCCAGCCGGCCTTGCGGTCGACGAAGAATCCCTTCTGCGCCTTGTAGCGGCAGAATACATCCTTGATGGTGCGGGCCATCACGTGGTGGATGCCGGGCTTGCCGTTGGCCGACGGGGGACCGTCGTAGAAGACATACGAGGGGTGTCCCTCGGAGAGTTTCTGTCCCTTCTCGAAAATTTCGTTCTCTTCCCAAAAACGGCGGATTTCCTCGCCCAATTGGGTCATGTCAAGCTGTTTATACTCGGTGTACTTCATTAAGGTAGGTATGTTGAGTGTTATTATAAATCATATAATCAATCACATGCATCGTGGCTGGCGACGCATGACCAAACTGCAAAGATACGAAAAAATCCGCTCTTTTCAAGAAAAAAGATGCAACACACCAACGTCTACTGCACCACCAGTCTTTTGACCATCTTCCCCGCAGCAGTCTGCACTACCACATGGTACGTCCCTTTCGCAAACCCTGCAAGATCAATCTTCACTGTCCGCTCATCCCCCCTCCGCTGCAGTAAACAATGCCCCGCAGCGTCAAACACCGCCACACTTTGCATCGGAAACGAAGAAAAGATGAAAGCCACGTCCGTGGCAGGATTAGGCATCAGATAAGTGAACTGCCCGGCCATCGGACCGATTCCCGTCGAGTCCACCACCGTCGTGTCCTCTCCCCCATGCGTCGTGTCTGGAGGTGTCAGGCCCGTATAAAACTGTATACCATGCCCCCACACTCCCCACATCATCGTGTCGTGCATTGGGCAGGAATGGTGCCGGTAGGCGCGGATACGTGCCTGGTAATATCTTCCCGTATCAAACATGGCAACAACCCTGACCGAACTATCCGCAGTCGACACTGTCTCCCACGCATCGCTACCCAATGGGGCATACTGCACCTCATAGAGGAGATCCTCCTCCTCGCTGCAGGAATCCCTGCCCGTATTCCACGCAAATGTCGGATACCCCACCCGGATGTTCTCCAAACGGAAATTCTGCACAGTGTCATTTCTGATGTCCTCCAGTTCGTCATACGGCCTGACAATAGGGAAAAAACCGCCCCACACCAGCATATTGTCATACCCTCGGGGTGCCAAAATTCCTGTATCCGACAAAAACAATAAGTTTTCCCGAATCGAGGGTGTATGATTCCCCAGAGCTCCATACAAGTAATCTATGGGTACCAAGCCAAGGTCGTTTGCAGCAATACCCACGTAAAAAGTGTCACCTATCTCAATCGGCCCGTCAAAATAAAATTCCACCAAAGGGCTGTAAAGAGAGGGCTTGACAACGATTGTATCAATATCGTTATATCCATAACCGTAATAAAAATACCTCGACGGCTTGAATATGTCATTCTCAGCGTGTTTGAAATACGGGCGCATCCTTCCCGAGGCTATCGTGACATACTGGCCGTTGCTGTCCTTGTATAGCAGTGTTCCCCGAATGGAGTCCGTAAAATACGGATTCTGATATTCCGTATCGGATAAACTTATGCATGCCACTATCGTAGTCACCGCCACGCCATAGACAACCACAGGGCTCGCAGGGGAGTATCGCATTCCTGCGAACATGGTTCCCCAAGGAATTTGATGACCGCCAAGATTCCAATAGGGTGTTGGAATGTTCAGCGGTGCATTATACATAAATCCGTCATAGGTGCGGTCCAGCACTTCCGAACACGAGGCGTAGGGGGTCCTCCTCCCCTCGTAAGGGTCGTACTGGGCGTATACTCGGCCTGTCAGCATCCCACCCAATGCAATGCATAGAAATAAAATCTTTTTCATTATTCCTGCGTGTTTATAATTATTTACATAGCAGATTATAGTTGGAACTTAGCACAGGAGTTGGTATGTCGGTTATCAGAAAACTTTCGGTTCCCGCTCCCTTGTTGATAGAATATGTATTCATTGACAAGTCGGCAATCTTGTGTATATCCACATAGTCTGTGATATAGCAAGGAGGAGAAGGCGGTTGGGTGGTCAAGTTCTTCAGTATCCAGTAATCACCCCCCGAGGCCAAAAAACAATCCAGTGGCTCAATCCAATCGATAGAGCTGAATGAAAGTCCGTACACCTGCTCATAGATTCCCTTGGCCATATAAGGCGCGGGGTTAGGAGGCGTCGGCCCAACTATAACAGTCCCCACAGGAGAAAAAGTATTGTATGGCTCAACAAACAGAAACGTATAATTGTTCACACTCCCGTTTGTTGGGAAAATCATATCTTGTAACAGAACCAAGGTGTGCTTGTCAGGCACATACACCATGTCTATCGGGTCGGACATGTAATTGTTCAGGCTGAAAGCCTGCGACCCCGTCATTGTCATAGAGTAGAGGTCAATTGTTCGTATTCGAATGTCATAAGGAACCCCGCTCCCCAAAATATACTCCCCACGGGTTGCCAGTGCTATCGTGTCTCCCATCATGGAACAGCAAACGTATTTTGAATGACCTTCATCAGGAATATAACACCAATTGATATTAAAAGGATAAGTGTTTACCACATCATTTTTGTCACATAACCTGATGGCAAGTATTGGTGTTGAGAAGCTGGACACTCGGCTTATCAACGCAACGAAATTATCGGTCACAACAATATCATCAATCCGTTCATCCGCAGACCTATCATTAACAGGAATAAAATCATACGCGGTGGTATTCCAATAGTTCTGTGGGTTGACAAACTCAAACAGAAGATTTTGCGTACAGGAACTTGATGCGCATGGGTCGAAGAGTGTAGTATAGGATATGCCCCCCGACTTATAGTTATTGTTTACAAGTATTGACGGGTAGTTATTGTTTGCATAATATTCATCACCCAAAGCCACCACCCTTAAGTTATGGTTGTCATCTGGATAAACCACCATTTTGTATAGCACAGATGCATTGTTGGACACTTGGTATCTCACATTTGCGGACCCGCCAGAAGCAATATCGGGAATAGGTATACTGGCCAGAAATGCCGACCCTGTAGGGGCGTATTGTCCGCAAATGAAGAGGTCGTCCCCCCATGACTGCATGTCATACACCTCGTACCCATAGTCAAGTTCAATATAATTTCTGTTACCGGAAATGTCCGTCAAACTAATAACTCCCAAAGAAGTTGCAGCATCTACATGATATATTATCCATTGGTCGGGAGAATAGTCTCTGATTATTGACGTTTGCGTTTGTGGAGTAATTCCGTAAAGGATGTAGTCGGGGTACGTCTGAGCGTTCAGATTGAATGTTTGCAATAAGGAAAAAACTATCCAATTGCATGATAAACAGATTACTTTTTTCATGGTTGTAAGGATGATAGGTGTTAATTAATATCTGCAAAGGTACAAATAATTTTTCTTTTTACAAGAAAATATTGCACATGCGCGCTGCACGGTGCGCGCGAGGTTGGTTCCGGGCGGTAAATATGCCTGTTTCCGGGGTGTTCCGGCGTATTTTTCTGTGGGTGGGCTGCGGGGGTGGGGAGCGTAGGTGGATTAGCCGCGGTGGGCGAGGGTGAGGGCGTATCGGCGGGGACGGTCGACGGAGGTGTCGAGCCGTATGTCTGGCGGTATGTCGGCGAGGATGTCGCGCAGGGTGTCGCGGATGCCGGTGCCGTAGTATTTGAAGAGGGCTTCCTTGCGGGTCCAAAGTCGGGCGAAGGCCTCGTCGGGATGCTCGGCGGCCTCCACCTCCTGCACCTCGCTGTCGTTCATGGTGTAGCGCAGCAGGGAGGGTTTGGGCTCGATGAAGCGTTCCACGTCGATGCCCACGGGGCTGTCGTCAACGGCCACGGCGATGGCATGGGGGCAGTGGCTGAGGTTGAAGTGGATATGCGGGTAGTCGTGGAGGGAGGGTTTCCCGTGCTCGCCGATGTCGAGACGGAAGTCCTCGTCGAGGGCGATGCCGTAGTGCTCATGTAGCAGCTGGTGCAGCATCTCGTAGCTCTTCAGGCAGTTGTACTTCCCGCTGAGGTGCCTGAACTTCAGCGCCTCCTCCCGCCGCGCGGGCGATGCCGCTTCCAGCAGCCTCCGCACCTCCTCCTCGGAGCATTGCCCCATATCGGTAAATACCAGCGTGTGTGTCATTCCTAGTGGTACAGCAAACTATGGACAGCGTCGTGGATGACAATTACTGTTTCTCCGCGTACATCAACCGTTATCTCGTAGGCAAAGTGAAAATCCTCACAGATAAATTCTTGCCATCCTTTTTCTATCCATTCTGGCTTAAGTCTGGCTAGAGGAAAGATGGGTGCATAGTTGGCAAGCGATTCCAATCCGTCATAGAGACGGTTTTTCTTGCGTTCTACGGTCTCATAACTCAGCGTGTGCCAATGACTCAAAATGGCGGCATCATAGAAAGAATCTATGGCCTGGTCTACACGTTCTTCAACTATCAGCTTCATGCTTCAGGATGATAGAACCTGTATATTTTTTCGGTCAGTCTCCTCCGGGATTCTTCAAGAGGAATACACCGTGCAATTTCCTCGTCGGAAATTACCCGACAAGCCCTTTTTGCGACAGTTCCGAATTTCATTTCAGGTTCGCCAACCATCTGAGTATCTTCATCTTCCATTGAATACGTATGTGCCATTGCCTGATTGTTTTACTATGCAAAGATACGAAAAAAAAACGACATACACGCACTTGGGGGAAATAAGTTTCCCCCCTTTTTAATGACGAGAATTATGCTTTTTCTTAATTCCCGTCATTAAGGACATCCTCGACGCCTATATCAATAGCGTCCAGCAGCTGAATGTTTTTGTTGTTTTGGATGATTAATTATAGAGGAATGTCAAATGGAGTAGGGCGTTGATACCACAGATTCCAGCCGGAATCCAGAAGAATTGGCCTGCATATTGTATGGCGTTTCCTATACGATTGTCTAACAGGTCTATTTCGCTCATGGTCCAGAACCATCGTGGAGGGACCTCTTCAGCCCATCCAGTGAATCCCACAATCAAACCTACAATGGCGCAGATTCCACCATAAACTATTGTTTTTGTGATACTCATGCCACCACTGATTTCTCCCATCATTTTACCTCCCCAGTAGGCGAGTGCTGCAAGCCCAATGATTGGGAAGATAACTCTCCATATCCAAAGAAATAATTTCATAGCGTTGTTCCGAGGTTATTTGCCATTTCGGTCGTCGGCTTTTGTTATTGTAAGATTGACTTGATTAAACCCGAAAGCGGTAAAAACAGCTTTTAGTTGGGTAAGGCCGTTCTCTTCAGCTTTGACCAGGATGCCGTTCTCGATAGCGTTCTGTTCAAGTATTATTTTTGCATGCTCTTTGAGAGGCTTGGTTAATTCATGGCTCCATGTGCCTTTTTCGTATTCGGTAGTGAAATCAGATGGATTCATGATGATGTCGAACACTTCAGCAGGGGGCAGCGTGATGTCCAGGGTGTCACCATAGACGCGAATGTCGCTTTCCCGTATTTTCCCGAGGTCGAAGCCTGCGCGGACATGGCCTTTCCCAATGAGAACAATCTCGTTTTTGCTGTTGGTAACGGCTGCGGATATCTTGTCGGCTTTGCGCGATAGGTTGCCTAGACCAATTTTCTTGAGAGCCTTACCCGCCAGTTTGTCGGCATTGCGACCCAATAATTGTGCGGTGTCGTTGTAACTATCCTGTAGAGCCAATTCTTCATAATAACAGGCAGTGGTGAACTCTCCGATTTTCTTTATTTCCTCCACAATATTGGCGGTCTTGTCAATGGAAAGTGGTTCACGTTTAAGGAAGTCGAGCATGTGGCTGTACTTGTAGGCTGCGAAGAAACCTGCAGCCAGCGTCGCGGCAATCAGTATGATGGTAATTATTTTCTTCATGGCTTATTTCTCCTTGAATTTGATGTTAATGTTCTGGAATCCCATCTGTGACAGAAGAGCGACAAAGATGTCCTTTGTGTTCTGCTCGGCATCGTGCAGTATACCCAGGTTAGGAACGTCATCACGGATGTCCTTTTCACCAAGTTGCAGAATTTCGTTCTGTTCTTCGGCATTGAAACGGTTGCGGAAGAATCCATAGCTTTCGAAAACTGTCTGTGTTTCTTCTGCCGGCATGTTGAAAGAAAGCAATTCTGCATGTGGCAAGGTGACAGTGATGTCTTTTCCGTTAATAACGATGTTTTCGTTGGAGAAGTTGTCGAGTTTTACACCGGCTTTTAGATATGCGGTGCTGCTGAAGAGGATCTGACGTTCACCGATTGTATACTTTTGATTGTCTTTACACTTAACAATCTTCTTCACGGTATACTCTACTGTGCCCAATTCGGCGGCTTGCCTCATTGTTTGCTGCCATTGTACTTGTTTGCTGTCCTGTTTGTCGCAAGCAGAGAATAGGACTATCAGGGCAACAAGAATTGATAGTGTTGTTGTTCTTTTCATTACTTGATGCGTTTACATTTTTTATCGAATACTTTAATGGTTTTGCTGCGGGTCAAGATGGAAAATTGGTCGCCGCCGACACCAGAGAACTGCTCTGTCTTAGGGTCGTAGCATTTCATGCTGCTGCAGATGACTTTCCCGCGAGCGTCGACGGTACGGATGACCCCGTCTTTATCGAAAACTGCGAAGTCGTTTCCCCAGCCGCGGATGACTCCGTTGACAGATAAGGAATGTGCTGTTCGGCTGCTTGTTCCGTCCTTGATAATTTCAAATCGGAATAGATGGTTGCTGGTTTGTGTTACTGATAGAATATGATCCATATCTTTTTTGTTTAATAGGTTGCGTAAAATAAGAAAAGGCATGAGGTTATGTACTCATGTCCGTTGTTATCGAGGTAACGCCAATCACCTTTGAAGGAACGGTCTTGAAGGAACATCTCTCACGCCTGGAGATATGCTATGTGGTTATAGCATACGCAACAAGCGAAAGCATATATGCTCGGTCCTCCTTCTTGAAATTTGGCGTATTTCGATAACAGGACAGTTTCGCAATGCTTTTCTTGCATCTGGCTTACTTTTTACTCTCGTAAGCGGGTGCAAAAATACGAATTATTTTTGATATGGCAAGAAAAAAAACGATGATGAGAACGAAAACAAAAACGAAAAGGCACAACAACGCCTCAATCCCTATCCCGTGGCACCCCTGGGGCGGTTTTGGGACGGGTTGGGTGACGATTAGTATTTGATTGTGAGGATATTAGGTTTTAATCCGGATTTAATCCACTATTGACCAGGATTTTACAAGCACTTGTTCCGCTGTTTTTCGGCTCTAGAGCGGAAAAACAGCGGAAAAGAGCGAAGAAACAGTGTGTAAAATCCTAATTAATAGCTAATTAAATCTTTGTTAAAATCCTTTTTCAAGAGAGGTATCATCAAGGGCACTCTTGCGGCGCTCGGAGAGGGCTGTTGGGGCAGAATTACAATGTACTATTCTTTAAGTTGCTTTAGGATAGTCCTTTCGATATCTCTGTGGACATTTTTCTGCATATATTTCCAGCGCAGATATACACTTTTTTGCACATATTTGGTGCTATTGAGAACATTTTTCTGCAGAATGAAGCTGTTTTAACCCCTCAGGTCGCGGCCGAAGCATTGTCATTACCTGTTGTTTGGTTTATAGTATCCAGTCCAGAACTCCGGCCACGGCGAGGTAGCGGACAAATTTTCCCACAGCCATCAAGGCGGCGGTGCCGGCGGGATTGATGCGTATAAGTCCCATGGCGATGGCTATCAGGTCGCCCACGAAAGGTGTCCAGGTCAGCAGGGCCGCCGCCACGCCCCAGCGTTTCACGCGGTCGTGCACCCGCATCAGTTTCTCCCGTTTCACATGCAGGAAGTGCTCGATCCATTCCCAACGGCAGAGCCAGCCCAACAGATAGCTTATCATGCCTCCCGCGGTGTTGCCCAGGGTGGCCACGACGACTACGGTCCACAGGTTGTAGCCCATGGCGATGGCCCCCGTGACAAGCACCTCCGAAGTAAAGGGCACCACGGTGGCCGAGAGCATGCATCCGAAGAAGAGTCCGAGTAAGCCTAACTGTTCCAGCATGGTAGATTGTCTTTCGCGAGGGTTACCGATGGTTTGCTTTGTTCCAAATCTTCTTCTCGATGGGGTTGGGCAGGAGTTTTATCAGCAGAGGCAGGAGGTAGTTCATGATGCCGGGCTTGACAACGTGGCGGCGGTGGAGCATTCCGCGCAGGGCGCGCTTCACCAGCCAGTGCGGGGTGTGGATGAGTCCGATGGCGACACCCATCTTCATCAGGCGGGGGCTCATCTGGTAGAGTGGCGTGGCTATGGCGGCGGGCAGCACGGTGGTCACGCCGACATTGTAGGCCGCCATCTCGAAGTAGAGAGACTTGGAGTAGCTTTTCATATAAGCCTTTGTGGCCGCATACATCGTAATGCCCGGGGTCGGCAGCTGGGCTGTCATGGACGACATGTTGACGATGAAGCCTCTGCGGCGACTCTTCATGGCCTCGCCGAAGAGCATTGTCAGCCGGGTGGGAGTGACGACGTGCAGGCCCAGCATGGCCAGGGCTTTGTCTTGGGTGGCAGTGTCGATTTCGTGGAAGAAGAACATGCCGGCGTTGTTGACAAGAATGTCGATGGCGAGGCGCTGTTCCTGGCAGTAGTCCCATATCTCGTCGGCTGCCGATTCCTGCGACAAATCCTTGTATAGTCCCCAGGCCTGGACGCCGTAGGTGGAGGAAAGCGTCTGAGGGAGCGTCTCAAGCAGGTCCTTCTGAATGGATACCATCAGTATGTTGCACCCCATGGCGGCAAGTTGTTGGCAGTATTCCCAGCCCATACCCGAAGTGCCGCCAGTGACCAGGGCGTTGTATCCTTTTATGTCTTTCATGCCTCTCACAGCAACAATAGAAACTTGGCGAGGAAGAAGCCGACGTAGGTGCCGACGGCGTAGCCGAAGAGGCCCACGGCGATGCCGGGTCCGATGATGGCCTTATTCTTGACGGCTCCCGCCACCACAGGGACGAAGGGGGGCGAGCAGATGAGGGAGATGCTGGAAGCGAGGGTGGTGTCGGTGTCGATGCGCAGCAAGGCGCTGAGCAGCACGTGCAGCAGGAGGGAGCCGAGGGTGGCGATGGTGATAAAGAGGAAGATGCGAGAGTCGATGTTGCCTATGGTGTTGGTGTTGACCTGTGAAGCCACGGCGATGGAGAAGACGAGGATGAGGTAGGTGCCAGCCTCGAAGGTGCGCTCCATGTTGCGCACTTTTTTGTTGGTGGAGGCGATGATGGCCAGCGTGCTGATGCTGAGGATGAAGATGGTCTGGAACATATCCTTTGGGCAGAGCATTGCGATGCCTGCGCCCACGCCGATGATGACTATCGTCAGCAGAAGGCTCTTCCCGAGCGTGGGGAGGTTCTTCTTGTGGAAGAGTCCGTAGAAGAGTTCATTGTCGTAGTTCTTGACGGTCACTGAGCCGCCGCTGTTGTCCTTGTCGTATTTGAAGTCGGGGAGCAGGAGTCGGAGAGCCCGTTTGCCGATGACAATGACGAAGATAAGGTAGACGGCGCTGAGGAGGGTGCTGTAGGCCGAAGTGATGATGTAGACGGTGTCGTCGACCCCCAGCGCCACCTTGATGGAGGCGAGGTTGGCGTTGCCGCCGGTGTAGAGTCCCGTGAGCATTCCGCCGATGGCGGCGAAAGTCTCATTGTCATCGCTACATACGAGGAACCCGATGGTCACCGCCAGACAGCATCCGAGGATGCCGAGGAGGGTCGACTTGATGAACGAGGGAGCCAGTTGGGTCCACGACTTGATGTCGGCCGAGAAGAGCAGCAGCGGGATGGCGAAGGGGATGGTGTAGGTGGCGATGTCGGTCTGCACTTTGTGGATTTCGGGGGTGTCGGGAATCAGACCAGTGAGTCCCAGCACGCAGCCAATGACATAGGCGATGATGATGGTTCCCACCTTGTTGAGGAACGGGAAGCGCCATGTGAGCCACAGAATCAGCAGTGGCGAGAAGAGACAGACGGCGATGATGATGTAGGTCATGATGTAATGCTTTCGTGGCCAATCATCTGGCCGTTTCTCGGTTATTCTTTGCGGTCACGGCCGAACATCTGACCTATCCACTGCCTATTGAGACGGGCGATGTTCTGGCGCTTGATTTCCTTGGGGCATTCGGCCTCGCAGGCGTAGGTGTTGGTGCAGCCGCCGAAGCCGAGCTCGTCCATCTTGATAATCATCTTGCGGGCACGATCGAGGGCTTCGGGCTGGCCCTGCGGCAGCAGGTTGAGATGGCTGACCTTGGCACCGACGAAGAGCATGGCACTGGCGTTCTTGCAGGCCGCCACACAGGCCCCGCAGCCGATGCAGGCGGCGGCATCCATGGCCTGGTCGGCGACATGCTTGGGGATGGGGATGGTGTTGGCATCGGGGACGCCGCCGGTGGTGGTGCTTATGTAGCCGCCGGCCTGGATGATCTTGTCGAGGGCGGTGCGGTCGACGACAAGGTCGCGGATGACGGGGAAGGGCTTGGCACGCCACGGCTCTATCCATATCTCGTCGCCGTCGTGGAACTTGCGCATGTGGAGCTGGCAGGTGGTGACGCCGTCGTCGTTGCCGTGGGGACGGACGTTGATGTAGAGGCCGCACATGCCGCAGATGCCCTCGCGGCAGTCGTTGTCGAAGCAGACGGGGTGGGATATGCGGTCATTATTCAGCTGCTCGTTGAGGATGTCGAGCATCTCGAGGAAGGAGCAGTCGGGGCTGATGTTTTCGACCTGATAGGTCTCGAAATGGCCTTTGGCGCGGGCGTTCTCCTGACGCCAGATATGTAAAGTGAAATTCATGCGAATTGAAAATTGAGAATTGAGAATTGAAAATTGACACACTCCTCAGTCACTTCGTGACAGCTCCCCTAACTTAGGGGAGCAGCTGAGGGGGCGGTTATTTGTAGTTGCGGTTGGCGATTTGGATGTGTTCGTAGTTGAGGGGCTCTTTCTCCATGGTCTCGGGCTGGCCGTGGCCTTGGTACTGCCAGGTGGCGACATACATGTAGTTCGCGTCGTCGCGCTGCGTCTCGCCGTCCTCGGTCTGGTGCTCAGTGCGGAAGTGGCCGCCGCACGACTCCTCGCGGTGCTGGGCGTCGTCGATGATGAGGCGCGCCAGCTCGAAGTAGTCCTCGAGGCGGCAGGCCTTCTCCAGTTCGGGGTTCATCTCGGCGGCGGTGCCGGGGATGTAGACGCTCTGCCAGAACTCCTGTTCGAGGTCGGCGACAAGCTGGCGGGCGGTGGTCAGGCTCTCGGTGTTGCGGGCCATGCCGACGTATTCCCACATGATTTTTCCCAGAGCCTTATGGTAATAGTCAACGGAATGGGTGACACACTCCTCCGCCCTGTCGGGCACCTCCCCTAACTTAGGGGAGGAGTTGGCGGGAGCCGGTTCTTGCTTGGAGATGGAGAGTAGTCTCTCCAGGCGGGCGCGGACGGACTGTTCGGCGGCGTCGAATTCGGGGAGGCGGTCGGAAATCTTGCCTTCGTAGATTTGGTCGGCGAGGTAGTTCTGGAGGGTGTAGGGGAGGACGAAGTAGCCGTCGGCGAGGTGAGGGCCGAGGCGCCGAGGCGGTTGGCACCGTGGTCACTGAAGTTGCATTCGCCCGCGGCGAAGAGGCCGGGGATGGTGGTCTGCAGCTCGTAGTCGACCCAGAGGCCGCCCATGGTGTAGTGCACGGCGGGGTAGATCATCATCGGCACCCGGTAGGGGTCTTGGTCAGTGATTTTCTGGTACATCTGGAAGAGGTTGCCGTACTTCTGCTCGACGACGTCGCGGCCGAGGCGCTGGATGGCGTCGGCGAAGTCAAGATAGACGGCCAGGCCCGTGGGACCCACGCCGTAGCCGGCGTCGCAGCGTTCCTTGGCGGCGCGCGAGGCCACGTCGCGCGGCACGAGGTTGCCGAAGGCGGGATAGCGCCGCTCGAGGTAGTAGTCGCGTTCCTCCTCGGGGATGTCGAGGGGACTCTTCTCGCCGCGGCGGATGGCCTCGGCGTCCTCTTTTTTCTTGGGCACCCAGATGCGGCCGTCGTTGCGGAGGCTCTCGCTCATGAGGGTGAGCTTGCTCTGGTAGTCGCCGTGGACGGGGATGCAGGTGGGGTGGATCTGGACGTAGCAGGGGTTGGCGAAGGCGGCGCCCTTGCGGTGGCATATCCAGGCGGCGGAGCCGTTGGAGTTCATGGCGTTGGTGGAGAGGTAGTAGACGTTGCCGTAGCCGCCGGTGGCGAGCACCACGGCGTGGGCGGCATAGCGCTCGAGGTCGCCGGTGACGAGGTTGCGGACGATGATGCCGCGGGCGCGGCCGTCGACCACCACGAGCTCCATCATCTCGCGGCGCTCGTGCAGGCGCACCGTGCCGCGGGCAATCTCGCGGGAGAGGGCGCCGTAGGCACCCAGCAGCAACTGCTGGCCCGTCTGGCCGCGGGCATAGAAGGTGCGGGAGACCTGTGCGCCGCCGAAGGAGCGGTTGTCGAGGAGTCCGCCGTAGTCGCGCGCGAAGGGAACACCCTGTGCCACACACTGGTCGATGATGTCGCCGCTAACCTCGGCGAGACGGTAGACGTTGGCCTCGCGGGCGCGGTAGTCGCCGCCCTTGATGGTGTCGCGGAAGAGGCGTTCGACACTGTCGCCGTCGTTCTGGTAGTTCTTGGCGGCGTTGATGCCACCTTGCGCGGCGATGCTGTGGGCGCGGCGGGGCGAGTCCTGGATGCAGAAGATGTCGACGCTGAAACCCAGGGCGGCGGCAGAGGCTCCGGCGAGGCCGGTGCCGACGACGATGATGTTCATCTTGCGCTTGTTGGCGGGGTTCACCAGCTTCTGGCTGGCCTTGTAGCGGGTCCATTTTTCACTGAGGGGACCGGAGGGTATTTTGGAATCTAATGACATTGCTTGAATGTGTGAATGTGTTAATGTGTGAGTGATTTACACGCCTAAGTACACCAATATCGCCACGGTGGCGAACATGAGGCAGATGGCCCAGGTGTAGAGCTTGCCGAGGATCTCGATGATATTGTTGTACTTGTAGTTGTTGAGGCCTAGGGTTTGGAAAGCCGAGGGGAAGGCGTGGCGCAGGTGGAAGAAGAGTATCACGAAGAAGACGAGGTAGCCGATGACGATGTGCAGGATGGAGAACTTCTGGCGGGTGAGGCTGTAGAAGTCGGGCTCGACATTGGCCTCGGGCAGGGCCTCCTCGATGGCGGCTTTCTCCTCGGGGGTGATGCCCTTGACCCATTTGCCGTCGGCGCGGGCCATGAGGCCTGCCACGGGTACCATGGCGCGGAGCTTCTCCATCTCGGCGTCAATCTCGGCCCGCTGCTCGGGGGGTATCTGGTCGGCATACATGGCCAGCTGCTGCTCGTTGGCCTCGAGGAACTGCTCGGGCGTCATGCCGTACTGGGCGGTGGCCTGCACGAGGGCGTTGAGCTCGTCGTTCTGCAACTCCTCGGCCTTCACCATGTATTCTCCCTTGACGATGCCGAGCTTCACGAAGTAGAAGTCCATGAAGTGGAGGATGAGGCAGACGAAGATGAGGACGCCCGTCAAGATCATCAGCTTCGATCCCGGGTGCATCTTGCTGCGCGAGGGCTGGTGGTAGCGCACGGGGCGGGCGAGGCGGTTGGTGAACCAGAGCCAGACGGTCAGCGCGATATGGCAGAGGAAGACCAGCATGAGGACCACCTCGAAGATCTTGACGACGTAGTTGCTGCCCATGAAGTGGCAGAAGTCGCTGTACCACACGCCCCCGTCATGCCTCAAGATGAAAAGGTTGGCGACGGCGTGGAAGAGAAGGAAGATGAGCAGGAAGGAGCCCACCAGCGCCACGAGAATCTTTTTAGTGATAGAGTGGATTTTTGGTAAATTCATGTTTATTAATGCTATGTTGTTATTCCTGTCGTTGGTTTGAAAGTGCAAAGATACGAAAAAAATAGATAATGGATGGGAAATGTCGGGGGAGGGGCAAAAGTTTAGTCATATTCTTATGTCTTTTGTGGCGGCCCTCACCTCGTCGATGATTTGGAGGCAGCGGGATCGGCTCATCTTGGTGTTCATGCCTACGGCTATCATGTCCTCGTCTGTGGGGTGGCCTCTGTAGTTGACGGTGGAGGCGTGCTCCCCGAGGGTCTGGTCGTTGGTGAGGTCGTAGGCTGGCGCGAGCTCCCAGGCTCCATCACGACAGAGGAAACTGAAGTTGCGGGCGTGGTCGTCGTAGTTGTGTGCATAATGGTTGAAGACCATGCGGCGGAACTGCTGCTCGACAGCCTCGGCCGACTGCGTGAGGAAGCCCGTCAGCTGCAACAAGCTGTGATAATCCATCTTGGGCGGGGAGAGCGGCTCGTTCAGCAAACCGCTGGCCGTGGCCATGTGGAGGCGTTCACCGTGCTCGTCGATATCGAAACGCCGCGTGGCGAAATACTTGCCTTCCATCAGCCGGAAGTCGGGGACGACGATGCCGGCCCGCCGCGCCACCTCGTTGTAGTGGTATTCCGTCTGCCCTATATCTTTCGGGTCGAAGGTGTGGCGAAACTTGACAAGCCAATGGCCCTCCTCGTCACTGTAAAGGCATTTGGGACGCACGCCGCCGGAATTGCCGCTGCCGGAGAACAGGATGTCGGAGCCTTCGGCGGTCTTCTCGGAAAGAACTTCCAACGCCAGCGCCTGCATCTCGTCGAGTGAGAGGCTGCCCTCGGCGGCCGGTATCTTGGTCTCTGGCTCATAGCACAACGCGCCCATGCCGGAACTGCCCACCAGGCTCAGCCTCGCGACGGGCGACAGGCTCTGGTAGTCCACCCCCATCCGGCCCAACACTTTCTTGAGCAGATGCTCTCCATAGCCCCCAGGGAGGCTGTCCTCGAAGATGCCGAAGTTGCCCGCAAAAGGCTGCCACCCAGCGGTGAAAAGGCCCGCCTTCAACGGCAATTGCAGCGGCGAGATGGAAAACCCTTCGCGCAGCCAGGTGCCGTCGTATTCAAACTGGCAACAGGAGCCGTTGCCCATAGAGAGGACACCTACTCTCCGACCGTGATACATCACGTTGACACTCATGACAGCCTTCATCATACCCCCCTCCTTCTAGTTCTGTTCCTGTTGATTTCCAGCAGCTCCTCCATGGTGTCGTATTTCGGCTCCGAGAGCAGGTTCATCATCTCCTCGGCGTAGCCCAAGGCTTTGGCCAACTTGACATACGACTCGAGCGAGATGACATGCTTGAGCTCGAAACGCTGGATAGTCGATGCCGGCACCCCGCTCATGGCCGAGAGGCTCTTGGTAGAGAGTTTCTTCTCCAGACGGCGAGTCTTGAGATTCTCCGCCATCCGCTGCATCGTCACCTGCAATGGGTAGGGGTCAAAGGTGTATTCGTTATGCATACTATATTGTGTGTATCATTCGGTTTTGCCATTTTGCACACTACATATTGTGCGTTATTCAATCTGCAAAGATACGCACTTTTTCTGAATCCACAAAAAAAAACTTACTCACCCCTCATATCTTATACCAACTGTCCTGGCAGACGCAGTTTCTCTTTCTTCGGGAAGGTGGCTTCGTATGCCTCGAAGGCTTCGGGGTTCTCGTCGGCGACAAAGTAGCCTTTGGGTGGGCAGTAGGTACCCTCGCGGTCGCCCCAGTAGCCAGGGATGAGCTCCTGGGCGAGGAAGAAGGGAACATCATCCTCTTTTGGCATTTCATGATAGTGGATTCGGAGTTTGCTGGCGAGACCGAAGCCGGCGTGGCGGTAAAATTCGATGTTGCCCTCCATCTGCAACAAACCAATGCCCATCGCTTTGGCTCTTTCAATTGCATAACTCAGTAGCTTCAGGCCGTAGCCCTTGCGTTTGTAGTCGGGGTGGATGCTGATGGGTCCAAAAGTCCACGAAGGGAATGGCTCATCCCCGTCAAGTTTTATTTCTGCTTTCGAGAACATCACATGACCGATAATCCTGTCGCCTTCCTCCATCACGAAGTCCAGTTCCGGGATGAAGTCGGGATTCGTCCGATACTGATTGAGCACGTAATGCTCCGTGCATCCAGGACGATAAACGTTCCAGAATGCCTCGCGTGTAAGGTTCTCCACCTCACGATAGTCTTTGGGTTGTTCTAAACGGATAGTCATTGATATTTATTATATTCAACCAATCTACAAATGCTCATGCAACTTCAGCTTCAGCACCTCGCCCTTTGCGAACTCGAACTGAAACTTCATGCGGTTGAACCTCGGGTTGTTTTTGTGGAATTCGAGACGGGATGATGGAGGAAGATTTACTTCTTCGGGGCACCGCCGCCGAAGTCGTCGTAGGCGATGTTCTCGGGGGCGACGCCGAGGTTGTCGAGCATGTTGACTACGGCGCTGCTCATGGGACCGGGACCGCACATGTAGTACTCGATGTCTTCGGGGGCGGGATGGTCTTTGAGGTAGGTGTCGTACATGACGTTATGGACGAAGCCGGCGGCGTATTTCACTCCGGCGGCATCGGCGGCAGGGTCGGGACGGTCGAGGGCAAGGTGGAAATGGAAATTGGCATGGTCTTTCTCCAATTGGAGGAAGTCGTTGAGGTAGAACACCTCGTTGAGGGCGCGGGCGCCGTAGAAGTAGTGCATCGGGCGGTTGACGCAGCCCAGGGTGCGTGTGAGGTGCATGATCTGTGCACGCAGGGGCGCCATGCCTGCTCCACCGCCGACCCATATCATCTCGTTGCCCTTGGGGTCGTCGTTCCATGTGTTGTTGTCCGTTCCGCGGACACAGAACTCGCCGTAGGGGCCCGACATGATGACCTTGTCGCCGGGCTTGAGGGAGAAGATGTAAGATGAGGAGATGCCGGGGTTGACATTCAGGAAACCGCTGCGGTCGGGCTTGAGGGGCGGTGTGGCGATGCGGACGGTGAGCATGAACACGTCGCCTTCTTCAGGATAGTTGGCCATCGAGTAGGCACGCACGGTGGGCTCGGGGTTGGAGCAATGGAGAGAGAACATGTTGGTCTTCTCCCAGGCGGGCAGGTATTCGTCGCCAATGAGGCCACGGTCGAAGTCGGCGTAGTCAAGCTTGAACTTGGGAATCCTGATTTGTGCATAGCTGCCAGGGACAAAGTTCATGTGCTCGCCGGCGGGCAGCTGCACCTTGAATTCCTTGATGAAGGTGGCCACGTTGCGGTTGGAGATGACGGTGCATTCGTATTCCTTGATGCTGAGGATGCTGGCGGGAACGGCGATGGCCATGTCCTCCTTGACCTTCACTTGGCAGCCGAGTCGCCAGCCTTCCTGTACTTGTCGGCGCGAGAAGTGGGGGAGCTCAGTGGGGAGGATGCTTCCTCCGCCCTTGAGAACGCGGCATTTGCACTGTCCGCAAGAGCCCTTGCCGCCGCAGGCCGAGGGCAGGTGGATATGCTGTTCTGAGAGGGTGCTGATGAGTGTGCCGCCGGTGGGCACCTCCAGTTCCTTGTCATCGTTGATGGTTATCTTCACGTTGCCCTGAGGAATGAGCTTGGCGCGCAGCACAAGCAGCAGGGCCACCAGCAGCAGTATTACCACCAGGATGATGACGAGGGCAGAGAGTATTGTCGTTGTCATAGTTTAATTCCCATAAAAGACATGAAAGCGAGGCCCATGAGGCCGGTGATGATGAAAGTGATGCCCACACCGCGGAGAGCGGGGGGGATGTGGCTGTAGCGCAGCTTCTCGCGGATGGCGGCAATGGCCACGATGGCCAGGAACCAGCCCACGCCGCTGCCGAGGGCGAAGCAGGTGACCTCGCCGAGGTTGGCGTAGCCGCGCTCCTGCATAAAGAGAGAGCCCGAGAGCACGGCGCAGTTGACGGCGATGAGGGGAAGGAAGATGCCCAGCGAGTTGTAGAGGGCAGGTGAGAATTTTTCGACTATCATCTCGACCATCTGCACGATGGCGGCGATGACGGCGATGAACATGATGAGGCTCAGGAAGGAGAGGTCGACCGTGGCCAGCGACGGCGATATCCACGCCAACGCTCCGGGAGCCAGCAGGTACTTGTTGATGAGATAGTTCACCGGCACGGTGATGAGCAGCACGAAGGTGACGGCGATGCCCAATCCCGCCGAGGTCTTCACCGTCTTCGACACAGCCAGGTAGGAGCACATGCCGAGGAAGAAGGCGAAAATCATGTTGTCGACAAAGACAGACTTGATGAATATGTTGATGTAGTCCATAATCTTGAATGTGTTAGTGTGTTGTTACGTTAGTGGGTCATTACTGCTTAAAGCTTTTCAATTAAAGGTGTTGATAATATATGAGAGAAGCATAGTAATAATAGCAACAATTAGTGTTAAAATGGCTACCCATGTTGTAATAGTGGAGCGGCGAAGCAGTTTTCGATTTCGCTTTTCGTCATTATCCATGAAACTATTATCTATAAAATCCTTTAGATTCCTCGTCGGGATAAATGTTTCATTAATATGTTGCATCAAATAGTCTGCATTTTCATTTCCTCCAAATGAAAAAATTTGAGCGGTGGAAGAATGTTTGTGGTTTCTACTATCACGGCCATCGTAACTCCAAACCGCCATTCGGTGTTCTTCCAGTTGTCGTAATAATTGTATTCTTTCTATAATCAAAATCTTCAATTTAGTTTTCTCCGAATAACTCCCATATACCATATCCTTACTGCCAACGAGTCCCCATTTGGGTATTTCGTTATAGTCTACATAAACATCAATCCAATTGGAGTTTCTTTGGAAAAGCAATGTCTCATTAATGTCATCAAATAGCGAATCGAGGAGTAAACCGAAATGGCAACCATCATCGAGACTGTCACCTTCCATTTTTTTATCGTCATCGGCTCTGGACTTCCAAAGACGTTTCAAAAAGATTTTGTCCGTTTTGTCATTTATGTGCATATGCTTGCCTAAACCTTTAATCTTGTGCTATTTTCAACTTTACCCATTCTTTTTCTGTGGTTTCAAAATATTTTTTTTCAATTCCAGCAAAATACTTATTTGGAGATTCAAATAAAAAACGTATGCTGCCATCGGTTGCTTTATAAACTTGTAAAACAGTTTCCTGTTCTGATTTCCACCAGTCTTTTTCTTTTTTCTTTTTTATTGCAGAAATCACAAAATCCTCAGCTGGTTCAGAGTTATATTCATATTGAATTTCCGACCAACCTTGGATTTCGGTTATGATACTTGATAAGGCAAATAGTTTATCATACTCTTTTTTTGAAAGAAAGTAATAAATATCGACTTTATATTCATACCAATCTTCTCTTATTGCAGGATATTTCCATGCACCTCGCCATGCGTTTACTATCAAACAAACATATTCTGCACCATTGTACGTGAATGTTTTTACCTGAATTGAATTAAAATTAGAGCACCTGCTTTTCATGTATGGAGATTCGCACAAAGACTTATATTTTGTTTTGTAATCTTTGTTGTCCGAAATAAGATTCTTGTAATCTATCCATTCGCCAAGAGTTTCATTGTATGCCCAACCAGTGGCATTCAATAAAACTTCACTTTGGCGAGTGAAATGTACTTTCTCTCTATTAACGCGTTCTTGCCCATGTGCTATCAGTCCAAAAGAGCAAATTACCATGCAAATCAATAGTCTTTTCATATTGTTTTATATTTAGAGATTACAAAACCATCTCGCTCCGTCGAAGGATCGCCGAAGGATCGTAGAAGGCAGAGTATGTTTTTGGACTGTTTCATTGCTCGCAGAGGTCTTTGTTGCGGGTGCGGTGGATCCAGATGATGAGGCCGACAAGGATGAGGGCCATGGGGGGCATGATCATCAGGCCGTTGTTCTCGTAGCCGATGCCGTAGAGGCCGAGCTTCTCCATGACGGGGTAGCCCCAGAGGGTGCCGCTG
>CAJOIV010000023.1 GCA_905234665.1 uncultured Bacteroidales bacterium
CGTGGTACTCGATGTTGGCGGCGGAGGTGATGCGGTTGCCGGCACGCGAGGTGGGGTCGTTTTTCACGATGGTCTGGGAACGGCTTGCCGCGATATTGCCCGTAGTGTTGGACGGGATGTATTCATAGCCGATTTCGCCATTGGGTGAGGTCGTTGTCTTGTATCCGGGCTTGTCGTGTCCAGGGGTGAAGGGAGCGGGGGGAAGCGGTGCGGGTTTCGATGGCGGACGCATATAATAAGGATGGTAGTGTGCATGCGGGTGGTGGCGCCAGTGCCAGCCCGGGCGGTGGATATCATAGTGGTAGGAGTAGTAGAACGTCGGCGGACGGTGTGCCCGGACGTAGGGGTTGTACCGCGGGATGCTCCAGGCGAATGTGGGACGGGCATGGGAGGAACGGAACCTGAGGGTCTGGGCCGCGCTGTAGATGTGGCCGTTTTTGACGAGCCAGATGCATTCGAGGTCGATGGGCATGTAGACCTCTTCGCCGGTGTAGGCGTCGTAGCCGTAGAGCCAGATTTCATAGAACGACGAGGATATCTGCTCGGCCCACACCTCGTTGAGGAGGACGTAGGTGGGCAGTTCGTCTGCATAGCCGCAGTAGATCATCAGTTCGTCCTGGTTGTTCAAGAGCGTCACGGTGCGCAACGCCTGATTGTACGTGAAGTACAATGTGTTCGATGCCCCCGC
Source organism: uncultured Bacteroidales bacterium (assembly GCA_905234665.1). GTDB lineage: Bacteria > Bacteroidota > Bacteroidia > Bacteroidales > P3 > Colimorpha. Next base: position 689 of record CAJOIV010000023.1, read on the forward strand.
GGCGAGTGTCGCGAACATGAGGGCAAGGGCTAAAACTATCTTTTTCATCGTAGTATGAGTTTGATTTGTTTCTATTTATTGGTATCCGAAAGGACGGAATTATTTTGCAAAGATACGACTTTTTTTCGATACTACGCCATTATTTTTGTTTTTTGCTTTGTCGGATGGCTTTTCTTTCGATGTCCAACACTTCGGGGCCGACGGAGGGGAATGCCGTGCTGGAGAGACGTATCTTTTTGTTGCATAAGATTATCTTGGTCCGGTCGTCGCCATCGAGTGAGACCTCTTTCAGTGTGAGTTTTTCCAGGCCTCCATGGGTGTTGGCGATGCGTTCGTTGCCACTGAGGTGGAGAAACTCGATTTCCTGCACGCCGCGCGAGGTCCGGATTGCCAATCCTTGTATTTCGAAGCTCGGCAGGGAGGTGGTCGCCAGCTCTTTGCGCCTGTTGACGGGGGCGTCGATGCTGCCGCCATGGAAGAAATACCTGTGCTGTGAGGTGGGCCACCAGACGCAACTGTCGACGAGGACCAGGAAGTGGGTGGAAGCGTTATATGAGTTTTCGATGTATATGGGGGTGAAGTTGTCGAAGGTACAGTTGCGGAAGGTGAGGGTGCCGAAGAGGGACGAGAACTGGTTGAATCCGTCGCGGAGCAGGCAGTGGTCGAAGAGGACGTCGCGGCCGTAGCAGTGGATGTCGAATCGGTTGAAGTGGGAGTGCTCGAATCGCGTGTCGGTCATGTTGTTGGTGCCGAAGATGCCCCAGTCGGAGATTGTTTTTATCTTGCGGATGAGGGTGTGGCGCAGGTTGTTGAGGAGAAACCCGTAGCCTGAGTGGTTGGGACGGGAGTAGGTGCCCCAGAGGGAAACCGAGTCGATGAGTATTTGAGTGGAGTTGTAGATGGTGATGATGGCGTCGTTGGCGGTGAGGGTGTTGCTGCGGGGGGTGGAGACGGTGATGTTCTGCAGTGTGGCGCTTGTGAGGTTTTCGAGCCTGACGAGGTAGGTGGCGCGTGTGGAGGCGCTGTCGCGCAGGAGTGTGATGTTGCCGAAGAAGAGGCCCGGGTCGAGGCTGTCGAGCTGTCGTGCGAGGATGTGCGGATGTGACTCGCCGTCGTTGTAGGGCGCGGCGGGACGGTCTGTGGAAATGCCGTCGTGGATGCGCAGGATGTCTTGTCGGTAGTGTCCGTAGGCGTAGCCGCGGCGTTGGTCGACCCAGGGTGTGCTGTCGACGACGTTGAGAAGCCAGTGGCCGTGGCTGAGGGGTTCGATGTTGCGGAAGTCGCCGCTGTCGATGGCGCGGCAGAGGAGTGCGGTGTCGGCGATGGGGAGCGTGCGGGCTGGGGGTGCGGATGCGAAGAGGTGGAGGTTCCTGGCGTTGTTGGTGACGATGAATACTGCGCCGCCGAAGTCGTTGAAGGGCTGGAGGGGTATGCTCTGCGCGTCGGGCGGGATAGCGATGCGGAGGGTGTCGATGCCTTCGTAGCTGACCGTCGTTCCGGCCGAGTCGGCTTCCTGATGGGCTCGCAGGATGGTCTGGTAGACCTGGAGGGGGTCGGCGGTGCCGCCGAGGCGTTGTCGGAGGGGGATGGTCTGGGCACTGTCGGCAAGGAGGAGGGGGAGGCAGCAGAGGAGGAAGAGGATGTTCATGGGGAAACCAAAAGGTGAAAACTGAAAACTAAAGGGCGTGGGTTGTGGGTTGAGATTGACGGGGTTGGGAGGCAGTGGAGGCGTATGGCGGGGATGCAAATGTACGAAAAAAGTTGGAACTTGAAACTTTTTTCGTATTTTTGCACCCGATTTCGTCCGTTTATCGACAGTTGTAATTCTTTTTGCCTATGTCGCTTTCTATATTTGATACCCGCTCTGCCGCGGCCGGCCTTCTGAGGACCGCGGCTGTCGACGCCGCCCTGGTGGGCGCCGTCTGTCTGCTGCCTTGGCTGCATGTGTATGCCCCCTGGGCGGTGGCCCTCAACCCGATGCTTCTCCTCCTCCTGGCGGGCATGCTGCTCAGTTGTCAGCCCGGACACCGGGTCCTGGGGCGGGCCAACGCCTTTTTTCTGGCAATGCTTTTGCCTGCTTTCTCAGCCCTCGTGGTGGGGATGCCGACACCGATGAAAGCCATTTGCATGGCTGCGGAGTTTTCGACGCTTGTGGCGGTCTATAGCTTCGCGTCCACGAAGGCACAGACCTCCACAAGGCTGTTCCTCACCATGCTTTTGGCCATGCTGGCGGGCAAGGTGGTCTACTATGCCCTCAAAGCCATTTTGATAGCCCCTGCCGTTCTCGTCGGCACCGACGTGTGGATGCAGGCGGGATCGATGTTGCTTTGGAGTGGACTGTTTGTGTTAATCGCCAAGCAAACAAGATGAAGAATATTGCCATAGTGCTGGCAGGAGGTACCGGTAGCAGGATGGGCTCGCCGGTGCCTAAGCAGTTCCTCGACTTCGACGGAAGCACGGTGATAGAGCATTCCGTCAAAGCCTTTGCCAGCCATCCCGCCATTGACGAGGTGGCGGTGGTGGTGCATCCTGACTGGATGGAACACGCGAAAAGGATGTTTCCCGCTTTCCGTATTCTCGAAGGCGGCAGCGAGCGCTACCTCTCCACCCTCAACGCCGTGGCGGCATATTTGGACTGCCCCGACGACACCAACCTCATCTTCCACGACGCGGCCCGCCCCTGGGTGTCGCATGAGGTGATAGACCGTGTGGTGAAAGCCTTGGAGAAGCACGAAGCCGTGGGCGTCGGCATCCCCAGCACCGACACCGTTTGGGAGGTGCGGCAGGAACCCAGTGGAGACCGCTTCATCTCTCGCATACCCGAACGCAAGCAGATGTGGCGCGCCCAGACCCCGCAGGCATTCCGGCTGTGGGTTATCCGCGACGCCTACCAGCGCGCCCTCCAAGACCCCTCTTTCGCCGCCACCGACGACTGCGGCGTGGTCCGCAAATACATGCCCGAGATGAAAATCCACATCGTCGAAGGCGACGAGGCGAACCGCAAAATCACCTTTCCGGAGGACATGGAGATGGGCGGCCGTACTGGCAATACGGAATAATGACAAATAGATAGTGAAATAAAAAAGAACAGGAATATGCACAAGGTATTGATAATAGGAGGCAGCAACGGGATAGGTCTTTCTATGGCATTGCTGCTTTTGAAAGAAGGACACAAGGTTACGGTGGTTGACAAGACGGCTCCTGATACCGCTGTCGTGGGTGCGGAAAAGATATCATTCATTCAAGTAAACCTAATTGAGGGTGATTATTCCTTTCTCGACGAGTGTACGGATATTGACACATTAATTTATACGGCAGGATTCGGGAGAGTGGCTCGTTTCGAGACAATCCATCCTGTTGAGATAGAGAATCTTTTCAAGGTTAACACTATACCGTTATTCCGGATATTGCGTCATTATTATGAAAGGTTGCTGCATGGCGAATTCTATTGTGGAGTTATGGGCTCAATAGCCGGGCTTGTATCTTCACCTCTTTTTACCGTATATGGCGCCACAAAAGCCGCTATATGCAATGGTTTGGAAAGTCTTAATATTGAACTTGAAAAAGCAGGTAGCAAGAACCGAATACTTGTTGTCGCTCCTGGTTCTATAAAGGGAACACGTTTCAACGGAGGCGATAATGACATCCATGCCACAGAACAATTAGCATCGGAAATACTGAAAAGGTTATTCAATCATGAGACGCTATTCATTCCTCAGTATGACGAAGTGTTTAAGTCAGTATTAAACCAATACCACGACGACCCCCATTCATACGGACTGCATAGTTATGACTACAAGTGTCAGAGTGGTCGGTTTAACGAGAAACCGCAAATGAAGATTGGCTACATGAGTGGCACTTTCGACCTTTTCCATGTCGGTCATCTCAATCTAATCCGTCGGGCAAAACATTGTTGCGACTATTTGGTAGTAGGTGTACATCGTGATGCGTCGCACAAAGGCAAGGAGACATTCATACCATTGGAAGAACGTATGGACATCGTTCGCAACATCAAATATGTTGACAAAGTGATTCTTTCCGAGCGAGAAGATTCAGATGTCTATTTCAAGGATATAGTAAAATACGACTATCTTTTTGTCGGGTCGGACTATAAAGGAACTGAACGTTTCAATCGATATGAGAAACTGTTTGAGAATACAGGAGTAAAGATTGTCTATTTCCCCTATACTGAGGGAACCAGCAGTACACAATTAAGAAAGGTTATCTCATGATTTCACCTGATAGATCCTTTAAATACAAGTTGCGCCTTGTTTGGGCATACAAGGATGTTCTACGCAATTATTTTCCGCCTGTATCGCGATGGTACATCAAACACTTTCGCCAATCGCAACTTGCAGCAGCACGGAGATTGAAAGACAAGGAACAGATAGATGTGGCATTCTTCCTCACTATTCCGGGAATGTGGAAAAGCGACTATCTCTTCCGCGCAATGCGCGACAATCCCCGGTATCATCCATATGTGGTGATATATCCCTACTCGTCGTATAAAGGATTCAGCAATGAGGAAGTCGAAGAAACACTCCGTCGTACGGAGCAGTTCATCAAAAACAAGGGTTTCGAATATCATATTCCATACGATTCGAAGCGTCGCAAGTGGCAAGATGTGAGGAAGACTCTAAATCCGGATATAGTGTTGTTCTCTACTCCCTACAAAGACCATCTACCTCAATACTTCGTCTACCATTTCCGCAACCGACTGACTTGCTATATTCCCTACGGATTTATTTCCTTAGAACTGAGTAAAATCAATTACGACTTGATATTCCATAATCTTGTCGGGCTTCATGTTGTTGAGACCGAGCTGCACAGGCAAATGGCAGCGGATTTTGGCAGGAACAACGGGGTGAATGCAGTTGTTACCGGATATCCTGGCACGGAGGTCTTCCTTAGGAAAGATTATTGCCCGTCCTACTCATGGAAACCCCAATCCACAGAAAAGAAGAAGGTTATATGGGCACCACATCACACAATCAATTTTGACATTGAGGGGTCTACATTCCTGCTGATATGTAATGATATGCTTGAATTGGCAGAGAAATACAAAGACAAAATCCAGTTTGCATTCAAGCCACATCAGCTCTTGAAGTTCAAGTTGCAAATGGAGTGGGGAAAGGGAAAGACGGAAGAGTATTACCATAAATGGGCAAATGGAGAAAATACTCAGCTTGAGGAGTCCTCCTATATCGACCTTTTCCTTACATCCGATGCCATGATACATGACAGCGGCTCATTCACTACCGAATACCTCTTTACCCGCAAGCCTGTGATGTATTTGACTGATGAGAAAGTTGCGAGCAAACGGTTTGGACCTTTCGGCATTAAGTCATATGGGTGCCATTACCACGGCACAACACGAGAAGCAATTGATGCTTTTCTGTCCAATGTGATACTTGCTGGTAATGATCCCATGATGGAACAGCGTGAGGATTTCTTCAAAAAATACCTCCAGCCCATTGATGGGATGATGCCGTCGGAGAGGATTATCTATGAAATAGAAAAGATGATAAATGCTTAATGCCATGGATAAAGTACCTGTATTGTTTGTATTCTTCAATAGAGAGAAGACTGCTATCCGCTCATTTGAGAAGATAAAGAAATACCAGCCGAAAAAACTATATCTCGCTTCCGATGGGCCGAGAGCCAGCAAGCAGGGAGAGGCTGACATTGTCCTCGGCCTGAGAGAAAAGATCCTGTCCATGGTGGACTGGGGCTGCGATGTCCAAACACGCTTCCTCTCGGAGAACAAAGGCTGTGGCCCCAATGTCTACGAGTCAATCTCGTGGCTTTTCACCAATGAGGAGAAGGGAATAATCATTGAGGATGATGTTATGGCAGGGGATAGTTTCTTCACCTTCATGGAGTCTATGCTTGAAACATACAAGGACGACCGGCGCGTTGGAATGATTAGCTCCTTCAATCCTTTCCAATCGTATAAATCGGAATACTCGTATCTCTTTTCAAGATATTATGTTTGTTGGGGCTGGGCTTCTTGGCGAGACAGATGGAAGAATATGGATTACGCAATGAGTTGGCGCAGCACCCCATTGAAAGAATCCATCATCAAAAACAGAGGAAAGGATGTCTTCCGATGGAATTGGCAACTCAATTACATCGACCATGGCTATGTCTCGTCATGGGATTGGCAATGGTATTTCTCGCTCTCTGCCCAAAACCAATTGTGCATCTTCCCTGCGGTAAACCTGGCAACCAATATCGGGAACGACAAAGATGCCATCCATAATTCAAAAGCCACGAACATCACTTTCGAGTCGAAAGAACTGGAAATGCCATTAAAGCATTCCCCATACATCGTGCCGGATGCCACTTTCGAGAATCTCCTGTATAAACGTGACAGTAATCTGCGGATGAAGTTAAACAGAAGAATACCCCGGAAGGTGAAGGACTTCAAGAATAAAGTTCTGGGATTGGTAAAAATGAAATGACAATAAATGCCTGTCTATGATAAAAGTTTCTGTGATAGTTCCAGTTTATAACGCAGGAGAATATTTGCGACCGTGCCTTGACTCGCTTATCAACCAGACGTTGCGCGAGATTGAGATAATTTGCGTGTTGGATTGCCCTACGGATGGGTCGGACAAGATAGTCGACGAATATGCCGCCTTGGATAATAGGGTGGTGGTCGTGAGGAATGAGCGTAATCTGAATATAGGAGAAACCCGAAACGTGGGTATCCGCCATGCCAAGGGCATCTATATCGGTTTTTCCGACCAGGATGACCTCCATGAACTGAATATGTATCAGGAATTGTGGAATGCATCAGAAGAGGGTAAACGTGATATGGTATTGTCAGGCCCAATGGCTAAATACTGTAACAATAATGCATCATGGAGTATGCTGTTCTGCTCCTTTTTGGGTCGACGCAGCACTACACATATAACACCTCATATCTATCGCCGTCAATTCATTGAAGGAAAGGGGATCCGAGTCGTCGATAACAATGTTTGTTCAATAGAAGACACCCTTTTCAATCTGACATTTCTGGATGCTATGGATGATAGGGAGAACTTCTCAGTTGTGCCATGTGAATTCTATCATCATAGAAATTCAGGAAGCAACACAAATCTTGGCTATTCGCATTGGGCATTCCATAAGGTTGAACACGCGGTGGAATTGGCCTCATCTATTGCAGAGAAAAATAGGATGGAAAGGCCGGATGTACAGGTAGCATTGTCTCAGTTGGCAGTAAAGTGCTTCTATACATCCTTTTTGAGAGAGAGCAAAAAGAATGGATTCCTCCACACACTCTCATTGTTCCGTGAATTGAAAAGGAAAGGAGGTTCGTGTGCATCGTTGTTTTCATCATTGAAAATTACTCCCCATGGACTTTCTCTTCCCAAGCGTTTATTCCTTCTCTTCCTTAAATCCTAAATCCTTATTTTTTGATTGACTATGAAACAATATGACTATATCATTGTAGGCGCGGGACTGTACGGCAGCGTCTTCGCGCATGAGGCCGCGGGGCAGGGAAAACGCTGTCTGGTGGTGGAGAAACGCGACCACATCGGCGGCAACTGCTACACCCGCCGCATGAACGACATCAACGTGCACTGGTACGGTGCCCATATCTTCCACACCTCCGACGAGCGCGTGTGGCAGTATATGCAGCAGTTCTGCCAATTCAACCACTATGTCAACTCGCCCATCGCCAACTACCGCGGCACGCTCTACAACCTGCCGTTCAACATGAACACCTTCTGCAAGCTGTGGTCCGATGTCATCACCCCCAACGACGCCCGTCGCCGCATCGCCGAGCAGCAGGCCGAGTATGCCTCCATCGCCGAACCCCGCAACCTCGAGGAGCAGGGAATGAAACTCGGCGGTCGCGACATCTACGAGCGTCTCGTCAAGGGCTACTCCGAGAAGCAGTGGGGCATGCCCGCCACCGAGATTCCCGCCTTCGTGCTGCGCCGCCTGCCGCTGCGCTTCACTTTCGACAACAACTACTTCAACGACCCCCACCAGGGTATCCCCATCGGCGGCTACACCCAAATCTTCGAGCGCCTGCTTGACGGCATCGAGGTGCGCCTGGGTGAGGATTTTCTGGCTAAGAAGGAGGAATATCTCGCGATGGCCGACCGTGTGCTATACACCGGCCCGCTAGATGCCTGGTTCGGCTACAAACTCGGCAAACTGGAGTTCCGCACCGTGCGCTTCGACCACCAGCTGATGGAGGGCGTGGAGAACTTCCAGGGAAACGCTGTCTTCAACTACACTGCCGCCGAGGTGCCCTACACCCGCATCATCGAACACAAGCACTTCGAGTTCGGCAAGCAACCCGACACCGTGGTCAGCTACGAATACTCCGAGCAGTGGCACGAGGGTTCCGAGCCTTACTATCCCATCAACAACGACCGCAATAACGCCCTCGCCGAGCAGTACAAGGCCCTCGCCGCCGAAGAAAAGAACGTCAGCTTTGGTGGTCGCCTGGCCGAGTACAAATATTACGACATGGACAAGGTCGTCGCCGAAGTGCTCAACCACCCCTGGCTGAAGGAAACTAAAAGGTAAAAACTAAAAGGGCGGCAGCCACTTACACATTAACACATTCACACACCCAAACATTCATATTATGGTAAAAGTCTCAGTCATCCTGCCCGTCTATGGCGTGGCGCAATACATAGTCAAATGCACCGAGAGCCTGCTGGCGCAGACCCTCGACGATATGGAGTTCATCTATGTCGATGACCATGGTCCCGACAACAGCATCGAGTTGGTCAAGCAGACTATCGCCGGCCATCCCCGCGAGGGTCAGTTCCGCTTCCTCAAGCCCGAGTACAATATGGGCGCCGGCATGGCCCGCAACTTCGCCATCCCCCAGGCTCAGGGTGAATACATCGCCTTCGTCGACAGCGACGACTGGGTAGAGCCCACGATGTTCGAGGAACTTTACAACGCGGCTCAGAATAATGTCAGCCCGGACACCGGGCAGGGTGGGGTAGACCTCTGCTACTGCCAGGCCTCCAAGGACTACCTCGACGGCAAACCCTCCGAGATACTGAAAAGCCCCGAAGTGGAGCCCGGCGATTTCACCCCAGAAAAACGCCGCCATTTCCTGGCCAACTACGTCTCCTACTTCTGGACTTTCATCTACCGCCGTGAGCAAATAGATGCCAACGCCATCCGTTACCCCGAGGAGCGTTCCGCCGACGACAGCTATTTCGTGGCCTGCAATCTCCTTACGGCCAAGACTATCGCCCGTGTCGACAAACCCTTCTACCACTACCTCATCCGCCCGGGCTCGGTGGTCACCACCAAGAACAGCACCAAGTACCAGAAACGCCTGGCCGTCTTCGGGCATCTGATGGAGTATGCCAAGAGCCACGGCGTCTATGAGGAATACAAGACCGAGGTCGACTATATCTACCTCAAGAAGGGATGCCTCTCGTCGGTGCTCAACTACATCTACAACACCTCCGAACCGCAGCGCGAAGTCCTCGCCGAGATTATAGAAGAGCTCGACCGTCAAGTCCCCGACTACGCTGCCAACCCCTATCTGCGTCGCCGCACTGCCTTGCGGGCACTCGTCCACCTCATCCGGTGCTGTCCGCGAACAGCCCTCTGTGTGCTTCCTGCATACGTGAGGCTCACCAAGCCCACGGTCTGAGATAATGAATGAGGCCCGCTGACGCGGGCCTCATTCTATTTCTTCCGTCTGTACACCAGTACGATACTTCCTATCATCACCAGCAGCGTGACGATGGAGATGATTAGCGTCACGCGGTCAAGCCGGTGCAGGCGGGGAGCCTCGTTGCGGAACTCGATGACATGGTCGCCGGCGGGGATGACCATGGCGCGCAGGACGTAGTTGGCGCGAAGATATTCGGCGGGATTACCGTCGATGTAGGCGAACCAGTCGGGCGCATAGTATATCTCGCTGAAGACCGCCAGACGGTCAGTGGCGCTTTTTGAAGTGTATCGCTTGTAGTCGGCCGACGGGGCTGCTGTCTGGTCCAGCACAATGGCCGCAGTACTGTCGGCTGCAAACCTGACATTGGCGATGCTAAACAGCGTGGTGTCCACAACGGCAGTGGTAGCGGGGTCGATTTCCCCCAAGGCCACAATCTCTTCATTGGCGCTGCCGACGGTCTTCACCTCCTCCACAAACCAGCAGTTGCCCAGCGCCTCGGGGTTGCGCTGCACTTGTCCGTTCTGCATGACGATATACCTTGTGTTGAGCATGTCGAGCACCCTCGGGTTGATGTGGCGGCCGATGTAGAAGTCGATGAGGTTCTGGTAGCGGCTCAGCTTGGCAGCGCTGTATCCGCCCACCTGGTTGTGGAAGGCCGAGGGTTTCGAGTCGTTGAAAGTGTTGACAGCCAGGTTGAAGACACGGAAGTCGTGGTCGCCGTAGCGCGCGGCCTGCTGGTCGATGTCATAGTCCCACTGGTCGCGCCGCAGCTCCAGCTGACGCTTGTCGCAGAAATTGTCCTTGTTCAGGTAGCGGCGGTCCACGCCCCAAAGGTCAATAACCACAAGCAGAGCCACAGCGCCGATGACTACGGAAGACTTTTTGATTTTCTCGTTGTTGTAGAGCCACAGCACGCCGCCGGCGAGCAGGATGAAGATGATGGAACGCCACGAGTCGCTCTTCAGCAGGTGTGCACGGTCTTCGGCCAAAGCGCTGAAGATGATGCTCCACTGGTTGCCATACTGGGGCTCCATCTGGCGGTCGGAGGCTCCCGTGTAACTAAATCCGCTGGAGAACAGCATCACTCCGAGGATGATGGCAGCCAGTGACCCCACGCCTATGTACAGGGCCCGGTTCACACGCTTCTGGTCACGTTCTTTGGCGAGGACTTCGCGCAACGCCAGCACGGACAGAATGCCCACACATGCGTTGGCCAACACCAGTGCCATGCTCGGGGTGCGGAACTTGTTGTACAGCGGGAGATGCTCGAACAACCATCCGTTCAGCCCCATCCAGTGACGGCCCCACGACAGCGCCACAGCTATCAGCGTCGCCGCCAGCAGCCACCACCGTTCGGGCCCCTTGACCAGTATCATGCCCACCACAAACAACATCAACAGGATGGCTCCGAAGTAGACCGGACCGCTGGTGAAGGGCTGGTCGCCCCAATAGAGGGGGGCCTGCTCTGTGCGGAAATTCTTGAAGAAGGCCGATTTCTTGCCCACCTTCTCGCCGCTACCGCCGCCCATGGCGCCGGGCACCAGCAGGGTGTAGGTCTCGCCGATGCCGTAGCTCCAGCTGTAGGCGTAGTCGATGTCGAGGCCTGTCGAGGTGTTCTGCTCTGCGGGCTCCTGGTCTCCGTACATATCCGAGGCGGTGATGGTCAACTCATTGCCTCCGCGCATGGTGTAGCGGGCGTACTCCTCGTTGACAAGCAACAGGCGGGCGTTGCAGCCAAAGGCCAGACCCGCGCCGACAACCAGCAGGGCCACCATCAGCAGGAAGGGGACAAGTCGTTTCCGCACGATGGCATATACCCAATAGGCCAGCCCCAGCGCCACGCACCCGATGGCCGTGTAGTAGGTTATCTGCAAGTGGTTGAATGCAATTTGCAGTATCAATGCCATCGTGAAGAGCAGCACACCCCAAAGTATCCGGCGGGTGCGTCTCTTCTTGTCGAGCGACTCATCAAGGGCGCTCCTGAAGGTCAGCACCATGCCCGCAAAGATGGGTGCTATCATGCTGATGGCCCATGCTTTCGTGATATGTCCGGCCTCGATGATGATGATATTGTAGCTCCCCAGACCGAACCCCAGCGCGCCAATCAGCGCCAGCCAGGGCGATATGCCGAAGGCCAGCATCGCCAGGTAGAAAGCTATCAGATAGAGGAACAGTACGCCTATGGTGCGTTCGACGCCTATATGGCGCATGATGATGATGTTCCTCAGTACCTGGAACACCGACTGTTGTTGCTCTGTGACAATCTGGTAGCCAGGCATGCCACTGAACATGCCCTCGGCCCAGTTGGGAACAGTGCCTGTGCGTTCCTTCTCCATGCGTTGCTGGTACGACATGGCTTGGGCCTTCTGAATATCTCCTTGCCGTAGGTCTTTCCCCGACAGGACCGGCGACATATAGGCGCACGCCACCACCAGCAGCCCTGCAATAATCCCGATATGGGTAAAAATGTTCTTCTTCATATATGTATGTTGATATGTTTATACGTTGATATGTCTCGCGGCAGCCCACTCACACATTCACACATTCATTAATTCACCGTCGGATACGCTATTCTGGCATGGTAGATGCTCAGCATCCGTTGCTTCAGCAGTTTCGTAATCATTGTCAGGTCGCCGAAGGTCAGGTCGCAGTTCTGCAGCTGGTTGTGGTCCACCTTGTCGGCCACCACTCTGTCTATCAGCCTGTCGATGCTCTCTTTGTCGTGGCTCTTCAGACTCTTGCATGCCGCCTCCACGCTGTCGACCAGCATCACTACCGCCGTCTCGCGGCTGTAGGGCCTCGGGCCGGGGTAGCTGAAGTCGGCAATGTCGACCGGCTCGTCGGGATGTTCGGCCTTCTGCTTGGCATAGAAATAGCCCGTCACCGTCGTGCCGTGGTGCGTCCTGATGAAGTCGGCCACGGCGGCCGGGATGTGGTATTTGCGTGCCAGCTGCAGGCCGTCGCTCACATGCTGGATGATGATTCCCGCACTCTCGCGGTAGTCCAGTTCGTTGTGCGGGTTGAAATCGCTGTTCTGGTTCTCGGTGAAGTAGAGGGGTGCCTCGATTTTCCCGATGTCGTGGTACAGGGCTCCGACCTTGGCCAGCAGGGCGTTGCCGCCGATTTCATTGACGATGTCCTCGCTGATGTTGGCCACCTGCATCGCGTGCTGGAAGGTGCCCGGCGCACGGCGGCTCAACTCGCGCAGTGCCGGCGTGTTCGTCGACGAAAGCTCCATCAGCGTCAGGTTGGTGGTCAGTCCGAACAGCCGCTCGAAGATATAAATCAGCGGGTAGGCCAGAAGTGTCAGCAACGCGTTGAGGAAGAAGATGATGTACCGTTGCGAGGTGATGGCGTCGAGCACACTCTCCTGGCTCAGCACACCGAAGGTGTAAATCAGCGCGTATGCCAGGAAGATGACCCCGCTCACCACAAAGAACTTGCTGCGGCTCTCGAAGTTGCGCACCGTCACTATCGACATCATGCCCGCAATCAGCTGGTAGAAGATGAACTCAAAGGGGTTGGGCACCATGTTGGCCAGGATGACGATTGTCGTCACGTGCACATACAACGCCACCCGCATGTCGAAGAATATCCTCATCATGATCGGCACAATGCACAGCGGCACGATGAGCACCCAGTCGGGATTGATTTGCAGCACCATCGACGTGGCGGCCGACATGATCAGCGTCAGCGCCAGCACGAAGATGACCTTGCGGTTGTCGTCCAGAAGCTTGTGGCGCGTGTTCTTCAGGAACATGTATAGCGCTATGTACGAGATGACGCACAGCATGAACTGTCCCAGAAAGCGTCCCCAGGGTGAGTAGTGGTCGCGGTAGCGCTCGTCGTTCTCTTCCTCCAACGACTTCAGCACCTGCGCCTTTTCCTTCGACACAAACTCGCCTTTCGAAATCACCAGCTCGCCCTGCTGTATGCGGTCCGACGCCACGGTGATTAGCGACAGCCTCGAGTCCAGCTCCATCTCCGTCCGGCTCGCGTCGTAGGCTATACTCGGCACCAGGATGCTGTCCCTCAGTAGCGTGTCGCGGATGTCGAGGGGCGTGACAAAGTCTGTCGCCAGATGCTCCGAGCCTATGTTGCCCGTCAGCAGCACAATGGTATGGCTCTCGAAATCGGGCATTGACTCCGGCCTTTCGATATAGCCGATTCGGTAGATGCTGTCCAGCCTGTGATGCATCCGGCGTACATCGATTTCGGCGTGGCGGCGCGCCACGGCGTCCAGCCGGGCGTAGGCCTTTACGCGCGCCCCGCTGTCGGCCGAATAGTACAGCAGCGACTTCATCCGGGCCGTGTTCAACTCCTGCTCCAGCTCGTCGGCCGTCTTCAGCACATCGAAGTCATACGGGGCGTATAAATCCGGGTTGCGCCAGATGCCGCCTTCGGCATAGTCGTAATGCTCGCCGCTGCCCGTCGAGGGGAACATCAGCGGGATAAGTGCCGCCGTACACAGCATCAGCAATGTCTTGGTGATAATCGGCAAATGCTTGACAATGGTGGAGATGAGGTCTTTCGGCTGCATAGTCTTTTTGTGTGTTTGGAACTGCAAAGGTACGCAAAATTATTGATATACCCACATACGCGCGAAAATTTTTATCGACCCATTCCTGTCCTGCACCTGCATCTTTGCCTCACGGCGTCTTCAACTTTGCTGTCCTGCCCAGCCAACTCTATCGCATTGAATCTTAGGCTCAGTTTCCATTTGGAAACACCCGCTTCGCCGTTGTCGAGCGAACGACAGGAGGCAATGTGCTGAAAATCTGGGAGGTTTCTTTTGCTTCTGCATTAATTGTACTTGGAATCAGTTTATTAAGTGGCCTTGTTCGCCTTTTCTTCGCCTTTTGTTCGGTTTCTTAGCGAAGAAAAAGCGAACAAGAGGCCTTTCAAAGGACAAGTAAAGGCGAAGAAAAGGGGAGGGGAAGGGAATGAGGCTGGTTCAGAGGTCATTGTCCTCGCACAGGTGCCATTCGAGGGTCTCGAACACCTCGCCCGCGAACTGACGGAGGCGGTGCAGGAATGTCTGGCGGGCCCTCAGGACGGTGGGATTGGTGCTGAACACCAGCGAGGAGCTCTGTCCGCGGGTGGGCGAGAAGCAGAAGGTGTCGACCGAGAAAAGGTTGCTCTTCAACTCGTTGAGCAACTCCCAGTCCTGATGGTCGCGGATGTCGGTTGGGTCGGGTTCGGGGACCCCCTCGGAGAAGTTCCTGTAGAACGTCTCCTGAAAATCCCATGCGTCGCGGCCGCGGATGAGGAACATCAGATTGTAGGGCGCCACGGGTATATCAAGCACTACATAAGTCAACCGCGCCAATTCGTTGAAAGCAAGAAAACAAGGATGCGTTGTTCCGGCGATTTCGATGTCGTCCACCCGCTCCATCCCGAGACGGTAGGCCTGGTTAAGGGCGTAGATGAACTGATAGTTCAGGTAGTCTGTCTGAATTAACACTATAGCAGTGTCTTCAAACTTGAATACCGAGTCTTGCAGATGGGTGGTGTGCTTCATTGGAACGGGACGGGTTAAGAACTGAACGGGGTGGAGGAGGAGAAGTCGGGTCGGAATGTGGTCTGGGCCGAGAGTTCCTGAAGCCAGCCGTTGTGGAGGCCGGTGGCGTGGAAGTGATTGACGACGGTGTCATACTCGTCGGCCTTGAGGGTGCGGTTCAATTGGTCGGGGAGACCGGGCCGGGGAGGGTAGTATTGCGCCATGAGGGATACATGGAGGTTCATGGAGAGGTCGGCGATGGCGTCCAACACCTTGATGCTGTTGTCGACACATCCGGGGAGGACAAGGTGGCGCACGATGATGCCGCTGACGGCGATTTCCTCCTCGCCGTCGGCTCCGGGAAGGGGTTCGGTGATGAGGGAGGAGCCTTTTTGCCGGTACATCTCACGGAGGGCGGCGAGGGCGCGTTCCGGATAGTCGGGGGCATGGCTGTAGCGGGCGGCGATGCCGGGGTCGGCGTACTTGAAATCGGGCAGATAGACATCGATATACGGCTCGAGCATGCGGAGGGTTTCGACGGTCTCGTAGCCCGAACTGTTGTAGACCGTCACGGGGTGCATCCCGCGGCGGTGCAGCTCTTCAACTATCGATGGAATTGAATCGGCGTAATGCGTTGCAGTCACGAATCCAACGACATTCTCTGTCGTAGGCAGGACCGAGGCAATCCGGTCGACAATCGCAGGTGTCGAAAGCCGGGAGCCGGGAACAGAGCCTTCTCCCTCCGAAATCTGCCAGTTCTGGCAGTAGACGCACTGGAGGTTGCAGTGGGCGAAAAAGACGTTGCAGATGCCCCTGCGGCCGGAAATGGGCGGTTCCTCGCCTCGGTGGGCGCAAACGGCGGCAATTTCAGGCTCCCGCCCGGCACGGCAGAATCCCTGAACGACAGCGCGGTCGACCCCGCAGCCCCGTGGACAAAGAGTGCATTTCATGCTGCAAAAATACTTTTTTTTCTTTTTATATCAAAAAAAAAGTGTAACTTCGCACCATTGAAACTCTCGCGTATTTAATCAATCAAACAATTATTATACTATGAACATCAAAGATTTACAGCCAAAAGAATTGTGGGGCAACTTCTATCACCTCACCCGTCAACCCCGTCCGTCGAAGCACGAAGAGAAAGTCCGCGACTTCCTCATGAAGTGGGCCAAGGATCATAAAATCGCCGCCCGTGTCGACAGTATCGGCAACGTCATCATGAGCAAGCCCGCCACCAAGGGCATGGAAAACCGCCAGCCCGTCGTTCTCCAGGCCCACATGGACATGGTTCCCCAGGCCCGCGCAGGCAAGGTGCACAACTTCCAGACCGACCCCATCGAGACCCGCATCGTCGACGGCTGGGTCTATGCCACTGACACCACCCTCGGCGCCGACGACGGCATGGGCGTGGCCGCTGCCATGAGTGTCCTCGAAAGCAAGACCATCGAGCACGGTCCCCTCGAGGTTCTCATCACCACCGACGAGGAAACCGGCATGACCGGCGCCTTCGGCCTGAAACGCGGCGAACTGAACGGCAAATATCTCCTCAACCTCGACAGCGAGACCGAGGGCGAGCTCTATGTGGGCTGCGCCGGTGGCCTCGACGCCAGCATGACCATCCCCTACGAAACCGAGAAGGCTCCCGCCGGCATGGTGGCCTACCGTCTCAGCATCGGCGGCCTCAAGGGCGGCCACAGCGGCATGGAAATCAACACCGGCCGCGCCAACGCCAATAAGATTCTCTTCCGTCACCTCCGCTGGGTGGCCGAATGCGGCATCCGCCTCATCAGCATCGAGGGCGGCAATATGCGCAACGCCATCCCACGCGATGCCGAAGCCGTCATCGCCATGCCCAAGGAGCACGTCGACTGCATCCTCAAGGAGTTCGACAAGGTCGCCAAATGGGTCAAGAAAGAACTCGCCAGCGTCGAGCCCGACTTCTGCATGACCTGCGAGAAGGTGCGCATGAATCCCACCGTCATGACCGAGGCCTGCACACAGAAGATTATCAACACCATGATGATTATCCCCAACGGTGTCATCCGCATGAGCCGCGACATGGAAGGCCTTGTCGAGACCTCGCTCAACATCGCCATTGCCAAGACCAACGCCGCCACCAAGAACTTCACCGTCAAGGCCCTGCTGCGCTCCAGTGTCGACAGCGCCAAGGACGCCCTCGGCGAGCGCCTCGTCTGCCTGGCCGAGCTGGCCGGTGGCCGTTGCCAACTCAGCGGTGCCTATCCCGGCTGGAAGCCCAACATGCAGAGCGCCCTGCTGAAGACCATGAAAGACACCTATAAGAAGCTCTATAAGAAGACGCCCGCCATCATGGCCATCCACGCGGGTCTTGAGTGCGGCCTGCTGGGCGGCAAATACCCCGACATGGAGATGATTTCCTTCGGCCCCACCATCCAGAGCCCCCACAGCCCCGACGAGCGCGTCAACATCGAGAGCTGCCAAAAGTTCTACGACTTCCTCGTCGCCACCCTCAAAGCCATCCCCGTTAAGTAATTCCCGATGATAGAATCGATAAAGTTTGCAAATTACAGAGCCTTTAAGGACGAGGGAAACCTCGTCCTTAGGCCTGTAACGTTGCTCATAGGGCGCAACAGCAGTGGCAAATCCTCTCTTTGCCGTTTGATAAAGTTTCTGTCCGTTGCCCTGACAGCGGACGAGTGGCCATCGTTGGACGCGTCCTCTGTCGGATTCTCTTTCGGAGGGTCAGATATTTTCTTCGGGCGCATGACATCAGGTCCCTTGATGATTGGAGCTGATTTCAATGATGGTATCGAATTCAGAACAGAATACTATCTCGACGCGCTCGACGCAAAGAGGATAATGAAGGTTCTGTCCCGCAGTGTGAGTAAGGGAGAGAAAAAATCGGTCAGAAATGACATGGATGCCTTGAGGAAAGAAGGTAATGCCCTGTTGGATCAGGAAATGTTGGGTGACGTCGGTTTGGACAGGGGGATGTTTTCCTTTGGAATGAACTATATTCAGTCTTTGCGCGCAACGGCCAAAACCGTATATCGCCAAGGGGATGCCTATGGCTACGGGAATGTTGGGAACGACGGTTCCAACGCTTACCCGATGCTTCTGGATTCCTTCTTGAAAAAGGATTCATCGTTGTTCCCACAAGTGGCGGAATGGATGGAAATAAACCTTGATGGACAAAAGCTGGATATCGAGTCCGACTTGGAGAATTTTGAATTTCGGATTGTACGAGCCAAAAACAGTGTGCGCATACAGGACGTCGGGCAGGGCATTTCACAGGTGTTGCCACTCATCGTTCAAGCCTTCGTACAGAAGCAAGGCGACGTTACCGTAATAGAGGAGCCCGAATTGCACCTTCATCCGTCAGCCCATGCGGCAGTCATGGAATGTTTGGCCAACTCGGCCATGCAACATGGGTGCAAATATGTTATCGAGACCCATTCGGAGAATATGATACTTGCCTTGCGCCGTATGGTCAGGCGTAGACAATTGTCGAAAGATGATGTGTCGATAGCCTATGTCGACATGGACGAACAGTCAGGTGAAGCTGTGGTGAAGCCCATTGGTGTAAATGAAAATGGTTCTCTTTCGTGGTGGCCAACAGGGGTGTTCGGAGAAGCCTATGACTTGTTGAATGACATATTGGGGTAAGGCGATATGATATTCCGTATAGACCATAGTACGTTTATTTCGTGGGACGAGCGCAAAAGGACTCGGCTGATATGGAATATGGTCCTACATCATCATCTCATAGATTGTGCCGGCACTGATTTGCGAAATGAGATAATGGAGTGCTTCAGTGATGATGTCCGTCGGATGTCTCAATCGTTGTTTGACATCAACGATGAACAGCGACGTTACCTCACGACTATCGATACTTCAAAATATCGTTTCAATCAGTTGTCGCTTTTGGCCGGAGAAAAGTCCAGACTTTTGATAGAGAATGGGCCATACGAATGGCCCATACACAAACAGATGGCGTTGGCCTACAAGAAAGACCGTAGATTCGGTAATGTTTCTGAATGGATATGCCAAGCCATAAAGAATCACGATTTGTATTGCTTACATGGTGGAGGAGTCTCAACGTTTGACGCATTGATAGGCATGGAGGAAAAGGAGTGCTATCCTGATGGTGTCTTTGCAATGAAACATGTAATAGTGTTTGATAGGGACACTGAAAGTGCCACTAAGTATGATCCAAATCAGAATACCCTCTTGAACCGTTTGTGCGGCAAAAAATCAGACCAGGTGACAGAACAGGATGTCTACACCCTTGACCAGCACCCGTATATATGGCATGTATGGTACAAGCGTGCCATCGAGAATTACTTTACCGACGAGCAATACAAGAAGTGCGGGGTAGACATGCGGAACTTTCAGTATCTGTCAAGTGATATGGCGAAACGAGACTACTACGATTTGGGTACAGAGCTGAAGAGTGTCGGGTATCACAAGTCCCAAATGACGCAAATTGCAATAAGCATGACAAGGGAAGATTTTGAAAGAGGTTTGCACACTTTCGACATTGAGATAGGCGGCGAGACCTGCAAGGTGTCGGAGCTCCAATTATTGCTGCTAAAGATTGCAAGAATCATATAGAAGATGAGAAATATAGGTATAAATATCAAAGCTGACAGGGAATATTTCCATGAGATTTTGAACCACATTGCGTCGGGTAAATATGCAGTGCCAGTTTTCCAGCGTGATTTTGTGTGGAGCAGGAGCCAGATAATTGACCTGTTCGACAGTATCCTCAATGGCTATCCGATAGGCACCATTCTTCTATGGAAGCCTCCCGCCGATGAGACTTTCAGATATAAGGACATTTTGTCAGACCGTCTGACGGAAAACCATAATGCAGAATATTGCATATTGGACGGACGACAGCGCTTGACGGCATTTTATGGTTGCGTCTCTCCTGATGAAAACAAGAAGGATGATTTCTGTCTTTATTATGACCTGGAGAAAGAGGAACTCACATACACTTATTCCCGTTATAAGAAATGGTTATGGCGGCTGAGCGACATATTTGATACTTTTGCCCTGCTCAAGAAAAGCCAGTTACTACTGGGTGAGCAAGATGCCCAGACGTATATCGACAGGGCGCGCAAGATTAATTCTGACCTTCAACAGTATGTCGTGGGGGAAATTATCATAAATGACGGCAGCCTGGAAGAGGCCCAAGTGGCCTTTACCCGATTGAATTCAAAAGGCACACCTATCTCAGACTGGGATATGGTGCAGGCGCTATCCTATGACAGCGAAGATGACAGGGCTCTCAATGAGTCGCTGAACGAATTAAGGCAATCCCTCCAACCTTGCGGATTTCAGGACATCAAGGAAGATGAAATTCTTGCCTGCTGTTATAAGTATGCTGGACGTAAATATTTGGAAAAGGTTAAAGACTTGGAAAAGGTGGAAGTGAAGTCCTATCTGGATGATGTCGGACGTGACTTGCGTCTTGCCACCCGCTTCTTGCACGACGAATGCTTCATCTTTTCCCCACGACTGTTTCCCTATGCCAAACAAATTGTGCCCCTTTGCTACTTTTTCAAGTGCAATGCCAGTCCCACTGAAGAACAAAAGAGGGAATTAAAGCGATGGGTATTATATACTATTTATACCCAACAGCTGGCGGGATCGTTAACAGTCCTGCGTCAAATATTTGAGCGCTTTGACGAGTTTGCCGAAGGACAGATAGACACGGCAAACGATGAATATAAGCCAGTAGAGCTGCCACGGCTCGACTTCTCTTTCTCGACAGGAACAGCGAAATCCAGTTTCCTGCTACTAACCATGATACGACAAAGGTTAAGACATGGGGATGTGACAGGAAGAATGTACATTGGAAATTACACATTCGTCACAAAGGATCCTGCCGGCGTTATGCCTTTGGTGGATGCCAATGACTATCAGTTGCTTCGTGGGGCATTGCGGGAACGAAGACCATTTGATTACAATGCCTTCTGCCTTACAGAAGAGATGGTGAATCTGTTATCCGATAAGGATTACGACACCTTTTTATCCCAACGGGCTGTCCTGCTTTGCCAGAAAGAAGAAGAACTGCTTATAGAACACGGAATCACAATTGAAAATAATTAACAATAGTAATAACCAGAAAACAACACAATCCCATGATTGCAAAAGAACTTCTCAATCCCCGCAGTATCGTCATCTGCGGTGCTTCAAGCGACATCCATAAGCCTGGCGGCAAGGCTCTGAAGAACCTCCTCGAGAGCCCCTTCAAAGGCCAGGTCTATGCCGTCAACCCCAAAGAGACCGAGGTGCAGGGCATCAAGTGCTACGCCAAGGTCGATGACCTGCCTCAGGTCGACTGCGCCATCCTCTGCATCGCCGCCAAGTTCTGCGCCCAGACGGTCGACGTGCTGACGCAGCAGAAGGGCACCAAGGGCTTTATCATCGTGAGCGCCGGCTTCTCCGAGGAGAACGCCGAGGGCGCCGCCATCGAGAAGCACATCGTCGACGCCATCAACGCCGTCGGCGGCTCCCTCATCGGTCCCAACTGCACCGGCTTCCTCAACACCAACTACGCCGGATGCTTCGACACCCCCATCCCCAAGCTCGACCCCAAGGGCGTCGACTTCATCACGGGTTCGGGTGCCACCGCCGTCTTCATCAAGGAGTACGGCATGAGCAACGGTCTTAAGTTCAACAGCGTCTGGGCTGTCGGCAACAGCGCCCAGCTGGGCATCGAGGACGTCCTCGAACACCTCGACAGCACTTTCAACCCCGAGACCTCCTCGCATGTCATCATGCTCTATATGGAGAAAATCGGCGACCCGCAACGCCTCCTCAAGCACTCGCGCAGCCTCATCAACAAGGGCTGCCACATCGCCGCCATCAAGAGCGGCGGCAGCGCCGCCGGCAGCCGTGCCGCCAGCAGCCACACCGGCGCCCTGGCCACCAACGACGCCGCCGTCGACGCCCTGTTCCGCAAGGCCGGCATCGTTCGCTGCCAGAACCGTCAGGAGCTCACCACCGTCTGCGGAGTCTTCATGTATCCCGAGCTGAAGGGCAACCGTTGCGCCGTCATCACCCACGCCGGCGGTCCCGCCGTCATGCTCACCGACGTGCTCTCCAACGGCGGCATGGAGGTTCCCTCGCTGAAGGAACACCCCGCCAGCCCCGCACTGCTCGAGAAACTCTTCGGCGGCTCCTCCGTGGGCAACCCCATCGACTTCCTCGCCACCGGCACCGCCGAGCAGCTCGGCTACATCATCGACACCGTCGAGAACGAGTATACCGACATCGACTTCTCCGTCGTCATCTTCGGCTCGCCCGGACTCTTCAGCAACAAGGAGGTCTACGACCTGCTCGACGCCAAGATGCGCACCTGCAAAAAGCCCATCTTCCCCGTGCTCCCCTCCATTATTAATGTGAAGGAGGAAATCGAGGACTTCATCGCCAAGGGCAACATCAACTTCCCCGAGGAGTGCGTCCTCGGCAACGCTCTCGTGAAGGTCTACAACACTCCCAAGCCGCAGCCCGAAAAGGTCGAGCAGCCCGCCATCGACGTGGCCCGCATCCGCGCCACCGTCGAACGCTGCAAGGACGGCTATATGGAGATTTCCGACTACAACGAGCTGCTCGACGCCGCCGGCATCAGCCGCAAGAAGAGCGTGGAGGTCAGCAAGAAGGAGGACGCCCTGGCCTTCGCCAAGGAGGTGGGCTGCTCCAAGGATGTGCCCCTCGTCATGAAGGTCGTCGGCCCGCTGCACAAGAGCGACGTGGGCGGCGTGACCCTCGGTGTGAAGGACCTCGACACAGTCGCCCGCGAGTTCGACCGCCTCATCGTCATCCCCGAGACCTACGCTGTGGAGATGTACCCGATGCTCGACGGCACCGACGTCTATATCGGCGCCATCCGCGACCCGAAGTTCGGCCACCAGATTTTCTTCGGCCTCGGCGGCATCTTCATCGAGGTCCTCAAGGACGTCCAGTCCGCCCTGGCACCCATCACCAAGGACGAGGCCAAGGAGATGCTCACCAAACTCAAGGGCTACAAGATCCTCGAAGGTGTCCGCGGACAGGAGGGCGTCAACATCGACCTCTATGCCGAGCAGGTGGCACGCGTCAGCGCCCTCGTTGCCGAGATGGACCTCAACCCGCTCCTGGGCAATCCCCGTTACGTGACCGCCGTCGACGCCCGCATCCGTCTCGAGAAATAACAGAAAAACCAAGAAACTACAAACTAAAAAACACTGATACTATGAAAAAGACTTTAGTAATGATGGCCGTTGTCGCGGGGTTCCTCTTCGCAGGCAATGCCAACGCCCAGAGCACTTCTGGAGTGGCCGTTCATGTGGGCTACTCGCCCGAGACTTGGTTTATGGGAGACAACAGCATGAATGTGCATAGCTATCTGGCGGGTGTCGATTTCAGAGCCCCCATCATTGGCGGATTCGGCATCACCGTCGGCGCCCAGGGCCGCTGGAGCACCGAGAGCGGCGAGGACGCGTATTTCGTGTTAGACACCAACCACAGCACGAACATCGTCGCCGCAGAGATCCCCCTGCTGCTCAACTACTGCCTGGAGGTGTTCGAAGACTTCAAAATCACGCCTTTCGCAGGTGCCAAGTTCACCTATTACATCAAGGGCACCTCCCGCCGGGCCGACGGACACCACATCTATGAATGGTTCGAGGACGACAAAGAGGTGAACGGCCTGCAGAAGCCGATGAACCACTTCGGCGTCAGTGCCACCTTCGGACTGGATGTCGCCTTTCAGCATTTCCACCTCTATGGCGGCTACAGCAGAGGGCTGATCGACCTTGACAACTACGACGACACCAAGACGACGACCGCGGGCCCCTTCTTCGGCCTGATGGTCGGATTCTGATCCTGCCGCAACGACAGAAAAAAAAGGATGCCTCGGAAGGGGTATCCTTTTTTTATACAATAAAAGAGACGCGCCTGCGTTATAGGGTGGTGATGAAAAGAAAAACACTGACACTACTGGCCCTGCTGCTGTGGGGCTTGACGGCGTGGGCGCAGGGAGACGAGGGTCTTTCGGGCGCGCAGCTGACAGAGAAGGGCCTGAACGCGGAGCGTCTCGGCCTGATGGAGTTGGCGGAGAACTATTACCGTCGTGCGCTGACGGCGGGCGCCGATGGCGCCGCGGCCCTGCGACTGGGGGTTCTGCTGGAACAGAAAGAGTATTACGAAGAGGCCACGGCCCTGCTTGTGCAGGGGAGTGACGCCGAGAGTCAGGCCCATGCGGCGCAATGCCTGGTGCAGCGGAATATGCTGGACAGCGCGTTGCACTGCGCCGAACGGGCCATAGAGCAAGACACATCGTCGGCGTTGGCCATGACGGTGATGGCCTATGTCGAGTCGCACCGCGACCATCATATCAATGCGATAGCGTGGGCCAACCGGGCGCTGAAGGCGCGTGCGGGGTATGCCCGCGGGGAGAACATGATGGGGTATGTGCAGTACCGCAAGGGGAATGACACGGAGGCAATGCGCCGATTCAAGCAGGCGGTGAAGCTGGACAGCACTCTGGCGGAGGCCTATTACAACCTGGGGACGCTCTACTGCCTGAGGAACAGTCCGATGTCGGCCATCAAGCTGTTGAAGGAAGGCATCCGGCGCAATCCGCGCAACATACGGCTGTACACAGCGCTGGCGCAGGCATACAGGCAGAGCGGCGATGCGCCGAAGGCGATGGAGTGCTACAACCAGATACTGGAGTATGACAGCGTCCACACGCCAACCATCAACAGAATCGGGACGTTGTACTGCTCGCAGGGACACTACGAGCGGGCGATAGCTTTCCACCGGAGGGCACTGGGTATCAGACCCGGCGACGCGACGGCATACAAATATATCGGAAAGGCGTATCTGGAGTGGGGAAAGCCGGACAAGGCCATCCAGAGTTTCATCCGTTCGACGAACCTGTGCGGCACGGACCCAGAGACATATATGTATCTGGCGGAGCTGTACGGGAAAGACAAGAAGGGGGAACGGAAACAGCAGAGCGCGTACAAGAAAGCGGCGCGGCTGGGGGAGAAAGATGCCCAGGCGTGGCTGGTGAAGCGCGGCCTGACGTGGTGAGGCGGGGCCGAAAGCGATGAAAGAGGTGCGCAAATGAGGTGTGGAGTTGGTAATTGAGAAAAAAAGTGTATTTTTGCATTGCCGCCCATGTTGGGTACAATATATATATATAATTAAGTATTAAAGAGAAGAGGACACTGCGGGGGTGAGAATCGGGAATTGCAAAAAACGAAAAAAGAAATAGTCATTATGGAAAACTTAGTAATTGTTGAGTCGCCCTCGAAGGCCAAGACCATCGAGAAGTTCTTGGGTGAGGGCTACACGGTGCTTTCGAGCCAAGGACACATCCGCGACCTGGCGAAGAAAGAGATGAGCATCGACATTGAAAACCGTTATGAGCCGCAGTACCAGATTGCAGAAGAGAAGCACAAGCTGGTGGCGGACCTGAAGAAAGCGTCGAAAGAGGCCCAGCAGGTGTGGCTGGCGAGTGATGAGGACCGCGAGGGAGAGGCTATAGCATGGCACCTGCAGGAGACACTGAAGCTGGACCCCGAGAAGACGCGCAGGATAGTCTTCAACGAAATCACGAAGAAGGCGATATTGCACGCGATAGAGAATCCACGGGGGATAGACATGAACCTGGTGGACGCACAGCAGGCGCGGCGGGTGCTGGACAGGATTGTGGGATACGAAATCAGCCCCATCCTGTGGAGCAAAATCAAGCCCGCGCTGAGTGCCGGCAGGGTGCAGAGCGTGGCGGTGCGCCTGATTGTGGAGCGTGAGGAAGAAATCAAGAACTTTGTGAGCCAGAGCTACTACCGGGTGACGGCACAGTTCCATCCGGTGGGAGCGAAGACTCAGGTGCTGACGGAGCTGAACAAGCGATTCGAGAGTCAGGACGAGGCGAAGGCATTTCTGGAGAGCCTTGTGGGCTGCGGCTTCAAGGTGCTGACGATAGACACGAGGCCTGCGAAGCGGCCCCCGGCGCCGCCGTTCACGACGTCGACGCTGCAGCAGGAGGCCAGCCGGAAGCTGGGATACAGTGTGGCAAGAACGATGCAGATAGCGCAGCAGCTGTACGAGAGTGGATACATCACATACATGCGTACCGACAGTGTGAACCTGAGCGACCTGGCGCTGACGATGGCGAAAGAGGAAATCACGAAGCTGTATGGCGAGAGCTATGTAAAGACGCGCCGCTACCAGACGAAGACGAAGGGCGCCCAGGAGGCTCACGAAGCCATCCGCCCGACCTATATGGACAAGCACACCGCCGGCGCGGACGCGTCGCAACGCAGGCTGTACGAGCTGATATGGAAGCGCGCGGTGGCGTCGCAGATGTCGGACGCGGAGTTGGAACGCACGGAAGTGAAGATAGGACAGGTGTCGCCCGTGGACGGAAAAATCATGGGCGGCGACACGCCTCAGTTCACCTGCACAGGCGAAGTGGTGCGATTCGACGGATTCCTGAAAGTGTATGTGGAAGGAACCGACGACGGCGAAGGTGAGAACACGGGCGCCAACACCGGCGGACTCCCGAAGATGGTGGAAGGTATGCAACTGACCCTGGACCAGGCCGAGGCCGCCGAGCACCACACCCAGCACCCACCGCGGTACACTGAGGCGAGCCTGGTGAAGAAACTGGAGGACCTTGGAATAGGCCGTCCGTCGACCTATGCGCCGACCATCAGCACGATATTGAAGCGCGAGTATGTCATCAAAGAAGACCGCGAAGGAGAGTTGACCGAGAGCGAGGCTTTGGTGCTGAAAGACGGGCACATCCAGAAGGTGAAGCGGCAGGAACGGACCGGCTCGGAGAAGAGCAAGCTGTTCCCGACGGACATCGGAAGCGTGGTGAACAAATTCCTGATGGAGCATTTCACGGACATCATCGACTACAACTTCACCGCCACGGTGGAGAAGGATTTCGACGACATCGCCGCCGGCAAGAAAGAGTGGCGGAAGGTGATAGACAAATTCTACATCCCCTTCCACAAGAACATCAACCAGACACAGCAGAACAGCACGCGGACGAGCGGCTCGCGGCTGGTGGGAGTGGACCCTGTGACCGGGAAGAACGTGTATGCCAAGATAGGCCGATACGGGACGCTGGTGCAGATAGGCGAGACGAACAGCGAGGAGAAGCCCCAGTTCGCAAGCATGAAGAAAGGCCAGAGCATAGAGACCATCACGCTCGAGGAGGCGCTGTCGCTGTTCTCCCTGCCGCGGACGGTGGGCGAGTTTGAAGGCAAAGAGACGGTGGTGAGCATCGGCAAGTTCGGCCCCTATGTGCGGCACGACGGCCAGTTCTACTCGCTGTCGAAGGTGGACGACCCCTACGAGATCAAGCTCGACCGCTGTATCGAAATCATCAAGAACAAAAGGAAAGCCGACGAAGAGAAGGCGCGCCTGATGGAAATCTACCCGAAAGAGCTGGGCATGTATGGAGAAAACATGGTGACGATGAACTATGGCCGGTTCGGCTTCTACCTGTCGTGCAACCATGAGAACTACCACCTGCCGAAGCAAATGGATCCGGAGAAGCTGACCTTTGAGGAGGCGGTGTCTATCATAGAGACGACAGCCAACAAGCAGAAGAAAAACAGGAAAGGTTGAGGCTGTCCGTCGTCATAGTAAACTACAACGTCAAGTACTTCCTGGAGCAGTGCCTGGAGTCGGTGTACCATTCTTGTGTGGAGACCGTGAAGGGCGAGCGCCTTGAGTTGGAAGTGTGGGTGGTGGACAACGCCTCGGTGGACGGGTCGGTGGAGATGGTGAGGAGCCGTTATCCGCAGGTGCACCTGATAGAGAACCTCGAGAATGTCGGTTTTGCCCGAGCCAACAACCAAGCGTTGCGGGAGTGCGGAGGGGAGTATGCGCTGCTGCTGAACCCGGACACTGTGGTGGAGCAGGACACGCTGGTGAAGTGTGTGGACTTCATGGAAGAACATCCGGACTGCGGCGGGCTGGGCGTGAAGATGATCAACGGCGAAGGGGAGTATCTGAAAGAAAGCAAGCGGGGATTTCCGACACCGGAAGCCTCGTTCTTCAAGGTCAGCGGGCTCATCCGCCTGTTTCCCCACAACCGGCGCATAGCGGCCTACTATATGGGACACCTGCCTGACGACGAAGTGAATCAGGTGGATATCCTGCCCGGCGCGTTCCTGATGGTCAGGAGAGAGGCGCTGGAGAAAGTGGGGCTGCTGGACGAGTCGTATTTCATGTACGGCGAGGATATCGACTTCTCGTGGCGCATCCGGCTGGCGGGATACAAGAACTACTATGTGCCCACCGCGCGCATAATACATTATAAAGGAGAGAGCACGAAGCGGGGGAGTTTGAACTATGTCTACACCTTCTACAACGCGATGTCCATCTTCGTGCAGCACTACTTCTCGGGGAAGAACGCCCGGATGTTCAACCTGCTGCTGCATGTGGCCATCTGGGGACGTGCGACAGTGTCGTTCGTGCAGCGGCTGCTGAAGGCCGTGGCCCTGCCTTTGGCGGACTTTGCGGTGGCATTTGCGGGTTTCGTGGGCATCAAGCACCTGTGGGCTTCCTACTGGGCGGAGAATGTGAACTACTACCCGCCGGAGTACACGTGGGTGGTCATCCCCGTCTATATCCTGATATTGATGGCGGCGAGCTGGCTGTATGGCGGGTATGAAAAGCCCGTGAAACTGCTGCGCATAGTGAAAGGCATGGCCATCGGGAGCGCGCTGCTGGTGCTGTTCTATTCCCTGTTGGACGAAAGCATGCGATACTCGCGAGCGTTGCTGCTGCTGGGGTGCGGATGGACGCTGGCCTCCTCGATAGGAGTGCGTGGGTTGCTGAGCCTGCTGCGAGTGCCGGGGTACGACCTCAGGCCACGGCGGCCACGGCGCTGCCTCATTGTCGGCAGTCCTGCAGAGTGCACGCGCATAGAGGAACTCTATATCCAATCAGGATACAACCATCAGTTCTCGACGCTGCCAGACACCTCCCGGCTGGCTGACGCCATCAGGGTGCACAAGGCGGACGAAGTGGTGTTCTGCGGCAAAGACATCCCGGTGCAGCACATCATCGACCAGATGACAGCCATCGGACAGACGGGCAGCATCAAACGACAGGTCGAGTTCAAAATAGCGCCCGACAGCTCCACCTTTGTCATCGGCAGCACCCGTATCCACAGCGCCGAAGACCTCTATACCGAAGAACTGAACACCCTGGCGTCGCCTCTTAACAGGCGGAACAAGAGGATGTTCGACATTGCCACGGCGTTGCTGCTGCTGGTTGTGTCGCCCATCCTTGTGTGGTTCCAGAAGGAGAAAGGGCACTATTACGCCCATTGCCTACAGGTGCTCACAGGCCGCAAAAGCTGGGTGGGGGAGGAGAACCGCGCCGTGTTCACGCCAGAACAGGCCCTGAGACACTCAAGCGCCAAGACGCTGACACCTGCCAACATCGCCCGCATCCGTCTGAGATACAGTCGCAACTACCGCCTGGCGGCCGACGCGATGATTGTGGCCAAAAACCTGCTGAGAATATGAGAAAACGCGCCGCCATACTCCTCACGCTTCTTGCCTCGGCAGCCATCACGGGACGTGCCCAGTTTATCAACGCATACGTGACGGGCGGGGCCATCACCTCGCAGATAGAGGGAGACGAACTGAAGGGATTCAACCGATGGTGGTTTACAGGGGGAGTGGGAGCCTTTGTGCGGTTCGACCAAGAGGGCACCTGGTCAATGAGTGTGGAAGCCGATTATGCGGGACGCGGAGTATACAACAACCTTCACACCTCGCAGAACCTCTATAACATAGACATGGTCCTTCATTATGTCGACATTCCCGTCACGGTATTCTTCAAGGACCCCTTCGGCGGATTGCGTATCGGCTTGGGTCCTGTCTATGGCCGCCTTGTGCAGCAGCCCCACGACACTATCCAGTGTCGCCCGTCTTACTTTTTCCCCGACACCACCGATATGGCATTCCTGAAGAACGACCTGTCGTTGGCTGGTGAGCTGCGTTTCACCATCTGGAACAACCTGCAACTGAGTGTCCGCTACCAGCATTCGCTTTTCCCGGTCAAGAAAGGATGGACCTTCACTGAGGGCGAACACCAGTGGCAGAACGACTGCTACAACCAGTCGGTGATGTTCCGTCTCATCTGGCAGTTCGGGGAGCCGGAACGTTCCAACCACAAGAGAAGTCAGGCGCATAAGCCGCATTCAGGCAACAAGCCGAAGGTCACCGTCCGTCGTCGCAGATAGCACCCTAACAAAGAAATATATGACCACAGCACTCTTTCCCGGTTCGTTCGACCCCTTCACCACGGGACACAGGAATATCGTCGATCGTGCATTGCGCCTCTTCGACAGAGTGGTCATCGCCGTGGGAGTGAACAGCGACAAGAAGTATATGTTTTCGACCGAAGAACGTGTCGGCCGCATCCGTGCCTTGTTTCCCGAAGGGGGCAGGGTGGACGTGGTCTCGTACAGCGGGATGACCGTAGACGTGTGCAGACAAGTGGGGGCGCACTGCATCCTGCGAGGTGTGCGCAACACCCAGGATATGGAATATGAGCAGACTGTGGCGGCGGTGAACCGCACCCTCGCACCTGAGATAGACACCGTTATCCTCCTCGCCGACACGGAGTATAAAGACATCAGCTCCACCCTTGAGCGAGAAAAACTCCTCCATACCCAGTGCAGCTGACAGACAACATATCATACCTCAAAGGCGTCGGGCCCACCCGTGCTGAACTCCTTGGCAAAGAGCTGGATATACACACATGCGGCGACATGCTGATGTATTTCCCCTTCCGGATTCTCGACCGCTCGAAAGTGAGCACGGTCGACGATTTCGACCCCGACGAGCCCTACATCGTATTCCGTGGCGTGATACGCGACCTCCACACCATCGTGAACGGCCGCACGTCGCGGATAGAGGCCACCTTTTTCGACGGCACGGGCCAGATGATGCTCACCTGGTTCAACGGACTGAAATGGATAAAAGACCAGCTGAAGTCGGGCGTGGTGTATCTCGTGATGGGCAAGCCCGCACTGTACAACGGAGTCCTGCAGATGGTGCATCCCGACATCGAGGCCGCCAGCTTCGACGAGGAGCAAGGCAACCACAAGTTCCTCCCCGTCTACCATACCACAGAGAAAGGCAAGACCAAAGGCATCACGACCAAATTTCTGGCGCGTGTGGTCGACACCCTCCTCCCGCAGTTGCCACGGCCGCTGGCTGAGACCCTTCCGGCAGGCATCGTGGCGAAATACCATCTAATGGACCGCGACACAGCCTTGCGCGCCATGCATTATCCCGACAGCAAGGAGCAATGGCAGCAGGCTCAGTACCGCATGAAACTGGAGGAACTGTTCTTCATCCAGCTGGACTACCAATACAGCCGCCTGTCGCGGCGCCTCCATTCCGTGGGACGCGTCTTCAGCATGGTGGGGGAGAGGTTCAACACCTTCTATAACCAGCATCTACCGTTTCCCCTGACCGGGGCACAGAAGCGTGTAATCAAGGAAATCCGTGAGGATATGCGTACCGGCCGGCAGATGAACCGCCTGTTGCAGGGCGATGTGGGAAGCGGCAAGACCCTGGTGGCGCTGATGACCATGTTGATAGCCCTCGACAACGGCTATCAGACTTGCCTGATGGCACCCACCGAGATTCTTGCCTCGCAGCACCTCGACAGCTTCAAGAAACTCCTTGCCGGCATGGATATCCGTGTCGAGCTCCTCATCGGCTCGCTAAAAGCCTCGGAAAAGAAGAAAATCAAAGCACGCCTTGAAAAAGGCGAGATAGACATACTCATCGGCACCCATGCCCTCATCGAGGATACTGTGCGCTTCGCACGCCTCGGATATGTCGTTATCGACGAACAACACCGCTTCGGCGTGGAACAACGCGCCAAACTCTGGCGCAAAAGCGATGTGCCGCCTCACATGCTGGTGATGACCGCCACGCCTATCCCGCGCACCCTCGCGATGACCCTCTATGCCGATCTTGAATGCTCCGTCATCGACGAACTACCTCCTGGACGTCAGCCAGTAAGGACATCCCACGGTACCGACGCACAGCGCGCCCTGCTGTTCGACTTCATGCGCAAACAGATAGCCCAGGGGCGACAGGTCTATGTCGTCTACCCACTCATCAACGAGAGCGAGAAGATGGACCTCAAAGACCTTATGGACGGTTACGAGAGCATCTCGCGCAGCTTCCCCCAGCCGCAATACCAACTCAGCATCGTCCACGGACAGATGCCTGCCGAGGCCAAAGCCTACGAAATGGACCGTTTCAAGCGCGGCGAGACCCATATCATGGTCTCCACCACGGTCATCGAGGTGGGAGTCGATGTGCCTAATGCCACCGTCATGGTCATCGAGAACGCCGACCGCTTCGGCCTCAGCCAACTGCACCAGCTGCGCGGCCGCGTCGGACGCGGTGGAGGACAGTCCTACTGCATCCTCATGACCAAAGACGACCTTTCCTCCAATAGCCGCAAACGTATAGAGACCATGTGCTCCACCACCGACGGATTCCTCATCGCCGAGGCCGACCTCGCCCTCCGCGGGCCTGGCGACATGATGGGCCTTCAGCAGAGCGGCATCCTGAGCCTCAAAGTGGCAGACCTCGTCGACGACGAGCCCCTGGTCCGCGCCACCCGCGACGAAATCCACGACATACTCCAGGTCGACCCCGACCTCATACAGCCTCAGAATATCATGCTCAGAAAGCATATCAACCAACCTTCCAGTATCTCGCAATGGAGCAGAATCAGCTAACACTTAAAGCACTCCCTGGCACATCGCTCTCTTCCGGTCAACTCAAACTGTACGCATTCACCTCTCAGGAAGAGCCTGTCGGATGTGTCGAACTCTACGACTACGACCCCGTCAACCGCCGCGCCGCAGTGGGCATCGTCGTCTCCAACGAATACCGCCATCGCGGATACGGCCAAGCCATGCTTGCGGCACTCACGCAGTTTTGCAAGGCCAACACCTCCCTCCACCAAGTCTATGCCGACATCGCCGCCGTCAACGAAACCTCCATCCATATCTTCCAAAAAGCCGGATACCTCCTCTGCGCCACCATGCACGACTGGGTGATCCGTGCCGACCATTATGTCGACACCCTCCGCTACCAACTCATTCTGGAAAGATGAAGAAATACCTCCTGATAACCCTCGCGATTTTTATCCTCCTCGCCCTCGGCGTCGGACTGTGGATTTCACGCGCCCATGTCTCCCTCGACGGCGACAAGTCCGACCGTCGCATCAATATCCCCACGGGAAGCAGTTATAACGACCTCTGCGACTCACTGAGTGCAAATGGCTGTATGCCCAACCACACGGCTTTCAACCTCTTCGCCCGACTGCGCGGCCTCCCTAACCATGTGAAGGGTGGCAGCTACATCGTCTCCGAAGGCATGACTGCCTTCTCGCTGGTGGGCAAACTCAACTCTGGCAGTCAAGACCCTATCCGCCTCACCATCAACAAGCACCGCACCGTCGAAAGCCTCTGCCAGTTCCTTGGCGAGAAGATGGAGTTCCCGGCAGACTCGATGCTCGCCCTTCTGCGCGACAGTGCGGTATGCGCCGACTACGGCGAGACGCCCCAAACCATCCTCGGTCTATTCCTGCGCAATACCTACGAGGTCTATTGGACCACCACGCCTCGGAAGTTCCTTGCCCGCATGAGCCGCGAGTCCGACGCCTTCTGGCAGCCGCGGCAAAAAGCCTTGCAAAGCCTCGGTCTCACCCGCCAGCAAGTCATCACACTCGCCTCCATTGTTGAGGAGGAGACCAATGTGAACGACGAGAAAGCCGATATCGCCTCTGTCTACCTCAACCGCCTCCGCACAGGCATGCTCCTTCAGGCCGACCCGACCGTCAAGTATGCCTTGCAGGATTTCTCCATCCGGCGAATCTTGAATTACATGCTTCTTGTCGACAGCCCGTACAACACCTATCGCATCGTCGGACTCCCTCCTGGCCCTATCTGCATACCCTCGCAAGCCTCTATCGACGCAGTGCTCAAAAACAAGAAAACGTCCTGGCTTTACTTCTGCGCGAAGGAGGATTTCAGCGGACGCCACAATTTTTCTTCCTCTCTCGCCGAGCATCAGCGCAATGCTGCTCGCTTCCACAAGGCATTAAACGACAGAAAAATACGCTAAACATTCCTCCACTCACACATTCACACATTCACACATTCTCACATTCAATTGTTTTTTTTTTCTTGCTATGTCCGAAAAAGTTTGTACTTTTGCATTTGGGTAAGTCTTATACGACCAGCTCCCATTGAATCCCCCAGGGTAGGAATACAGCAAGGGTGTTTGGTTGTAGCGGTGCGATATAAACAGCTTACCCTATTCATACATTCAATCATTCAAACATTCACAATGGACCCCTTTGTCATCCTTTCATACGCCCTCATCATCGTCGGTATCCTCGTTTGGGTAGCCTTGCTTCCTTCTGGCAAGCGGTTCTCTCCCAAGACCCTCAACTATATCAATATCTTCGGTGGGGCCTTCCTCATGGCCTCCTGCTTCATCAACCTCGTACCACACATGTTCCTCGGCGAGGGCGACTACCGTTTCGTGACCCCCAACCTCCATTTCAAGATTGCTGCCGCCGTCCTCGTCGGCTACCTTATCCAGCTCCTGCTTGAACAACTCACCCATGGCGCCGAGCATGGACACAACCACAAAGAGACCACATCTCACCAGCCTCTGGGTGGCCTTGTCATCGGACTCTGTATCCATGCCTTCCTCGAGGGCATGCCTCTCGTCGCCCCCGACGGCGACATCCACCAAGGCCTCCTCTATGGCATTGTCCTCCACAACATTCCCATCTCCCTTGTCCTGCTCTCCCTCTTTATGAACAACCGATATGGGTTCTGGCGGTCTTTCCTCCTGCTGGCGCTCTTCGCCGTCATGACGCCTCTCGGCTCCCTATGCAATATCTTTCTCATTCCGCCCGACGAGACCCTGCAGGGCCTTATTATGGGCGTCGTGGTGGGCATCCTGCTGCACGTCTCTGTCAGCATCCTTTTCGACCACGACCACAACACATTCTCCTGGACCAAACTCACGCTTATTCTCATTGCCTTCGTGGCTGCCTATTTCACCCCAGGCTGTCCCGAGATATATCCTCTCTAACAACAAGTGCTTATGACAACTGTAGAAACCATAAAAGACCTCTTTACACGCCGCGATGCTTTGCGCAGATTTTTGAAGATTGACGACCTCACCGCTCAAGTCAACGAAGAAGAGAAAAAGACAGAATCCCCCGACTTCTGGGATGACCCCAAAGAAGCCCAGAAAGCCATGAAGACCCTCCAGTCGAAAAAGTCCTGGATCAACGCCTTCCGCGAGGTCGACAACTCCTGCGGCGACCTGCAGGTCCTCGCCGATTTCTTCGACAGCGGTGACGCCACCGAGGAGGAGGTCATCGAGCAGATTGCCATCACCCAGCCTCTCGTCGAAGCCCTCGAGTTGAAGAATATGCTTCAAGGCGAGAGCGACCGCTTCGATGCCGTTCTCAGCATCAATGCCGGCGCCGGCGGCGTAGAGGCACAGGACTGGGCCGAGATGCTCATGCGTATGTATATCCGCTATGCTGAGACCCACAACTACCGCGTGGCCATCTCCAACAGCCTCGACGGTGAAGGCGCGGGCATCAAGAGCGTCACCATGCAGATCGAGGGCGAGTTCGCCTTTGGCTACCTCAAGAGCGAGACTGGCGTCCACCGCCTCGTCCGCGTCAGCCCCTTCAACGCCCAAGGCAAACGTATGACCTCCTTCGCCTCTGTCAGCGTCACACCCCTCGTCGACGACACCATCGAGGTGGTCGTCGACATGTCGCGCCTCAGTTGGGACACCTTCCGCAGTGGTGGGGCGGGCGGACAGAACGTCAACAAGGTGGAAAGCGGCGTGCGCCTGCGCTACCAGTACAAAGACCCCTACACCGGCGAGGAAGAGGAAATCCTCATCGAGAACACCGAGACCCGCGACCAGCCCAAAAACAAGGAGAATGCCATGCGACTGCTCCGCTCCCAACTCTATGAGCGCGAACTGCGGCACCGCATGGAAGAACAGGCCAAAATCAAGGCTTCCCAGAAGAAGATAGAGTGGGGTTCACAGATCCGCAGCTATGTCTTCGACGACCGCCGCGTCAAGGACCACCGCACCAACTACCAGACTGGCGACGTCACCGGTGTCATGGATGGCAAGATAGACAATTTCATCAAAGCATACCTCATGCAGTTCGGCGGTGCCGAATAAAATAGAAGAGGCCCGCCGTCAGGCGGGCCTCTCTTTATCTTTTGACTTCTTTTAGTTCCTGAGTCGGAAAGCGGCTTTGGCATAGCGGCTGCTGCTCGGGTCGAAGTTGTAGATGATACCCACGTTCAGCAAGGGATATCCGTTGTTCATCATCTCGTGGCCCCAGTTGAAACGCGGCGGCACCATGATATAGCGCCCGTCGGCATAGATGTCGAGACCGCGGCTGATATACCAGCGGGCCATCACACCGGCATCCGCCTGCATGACGACAATCTTCTGGTCGAAACGCTTGATAAAACCAGCACCGGCGTAGGGGAGAATGCCGAGATGGCGGCCGCGGCGCATGCCACCGATATTGACCACATTGAACATCAGGTCAGCCCTTCCGTTGAAGAAGGCGTAGGTGTAAGGTTCAGCGTCAAAGTTGGCGTTAAACTTCTTCTCCGTAGTGCCCTTCATAGCGGAGAGTCCGATGCGCACCGTCCACAGACTGCTGAAGTTGCGTCCGAAGGTGACGTCGGCATTCATACCCACGCGGTCCCAGGCGGTGACCTCGGGACTCTGGACACCCATCACCGAGAAATTGGGACCGACACCGAGTCCGACAAACCAGTCGTAGTTCCACCCTCGCGACTCGCCGGGGATACTCTTGTGGTATGGGTCGTAATTGATGTCGTGCTTGATACCGAAGGTGATGTTGGTAAGTGTCGACAGTTTATGGTTGAAGTCGTAGTCCTGCGGCAGAATGAACACTTTGCCTTCGAGGAACAGAGGCCAGGTCCTCATGGCAGGTGTGGGAATGCGGAACTCCAGATGTGCCCCGACGACAGCCATAAAGTCGGCATCGAAACGGTAGCCTGTAGTGTCGGCGTTATACAAGCCTGAAGGCGGTCTTATGCTGGTGTCGGCATCGTTGGGAAGCGGGATGTCGGTCCGATAGAGGAAGCCGAATCCAATCATGGGATACACCGACACGACATTCTTGGCATGACGGGCACCGCTGATGGTGCCAATGGCATCCCACATGAAGTCGCAGTGTCCGTAATAGAATGACGAGGGCAACTTCAGCGCATTCTCGGCACTCGCGGTACCGAAAGAGACGCGCATGGCCATATCCCTCAATATCCAGTTGCCGATGGTGGCCTCGGCGTTGAAGCCGGTGGACATTCCAGCATCGTTGCCGTACAACGTCACGCCGCCTCCAATCGAGAGAAACTGATTGTTGAAGAAGCGGGGGTCAATTCCCTGTGCGTTTGCCGCTATTGCAGCGGTAAGCATCATTAAGGTCAGTACTGTCTTTTTCATTCTTCGGGGCGGAATCACTCCGCGGATTTATTCGGTGTATATTTGTTTTATTCAGAAGTCTGCCTGCAAGGGTGAATCAGCTCTTGGCGCGTTCGGCGAAGTCCTTTGCCGATATCTTTTCTGTCTCGGGTTTGGCCTGGGCATTGAAGAGGTCGAAGGTCTTGTTCACATAGAGGCGGTCGACAATCTGCTGCACGTTGGCGCGGTCGCTGGCGATGCTGCGAGCACTCTGTTCCAAACGCTCGTCTTGTTTTTTCTCGTCCTCGCCTTCCATGAGCGTGTCGTTCTTTTTGAGGATGCTCTTGATTTCGTCCACGATTTCGTTCTGGGTGGGCTCGATGCTCTGGATTTTGTTGAGGGTGGCGTCGAGGATTTCCCACTTCAGCGAAGGAAGGTACTTGTCGTTCCATTCCTCGTCCAGTTTTTCGGCGGTGAGGTCTTTTTCGCCACGCGAGAGGATCCAGCGTTTCAGGAAAGCCTCGGGCATGGGGGCGTCGAAGTTGTCGAGGAGCTGCTTGCGCACCTGATTGACGTAAAGGATGTGGCACTGCTCGTCGTTGGCCTCTTCAATCTGGCGGGCGACAGCCTTGCGGAAAGCGGCGGCGTCCTTGATGCCTTTGCCGGGGAACACCTTCTCGAAGAGTTCCTCGTTCATCTCGGCGGGGATGATGTGCGAGCAGCCGCTCAGCGTGAACTCCACGTCGGCCTTGAATTTCTTGGCGGCGGCATTATCGATGCGCAGGGCGCGCTCAAGTTCGGTGGTGGCGAAGGCTTTGGAGGGGTTGAAGACGATTTTGTCCTCGGCCTTGTGTCCGACGAAAAGCTGGTTCATTTCGGGATCTTTCAACGTTGCAAGGTTGAAGGAGGTGAAGGTGCTCACGCCACCCTCTTTTTCTGTACCTTCTTTGGCCAACTCAACGACCTTGCCATAGACGAAGTCGCCTTCACCGACGGTTTCAGGGGCTTCGAATTTTCCGAAACGACGGGTGATTTCGTTCACCTGGGTGTCGGTCTCCTTGGCGGTAACCTTGATGGAGCACAGCTTGGTGTCAATCTTCTCCCAGTCAATCTTCACTTCGGGCATCAACGCGGCATCGAACCAGAAGGTATAGTCGCCGCCCTTGTTGAAATCGGGTGCGCCATTCTTTTCCTCGTTGGCGAGAGGCGAGCCGATGAGGTCAAGTTTCTCATCGTCGATGTATTTATAGAGGGATTCGCCCATGAGGTTCTGCACGACATCGGCAGTGAGTGCCGATTTGTACATGCGCTGAATCAAACCCATGGGGGCCATACCCTTGCGGAAACCAGGGACCGTGGCTTTCTGGCGGTACTCTTTCAGTTGCTTCGCCACCTTCTCTGCATAGTCGCTTTCTGCAATTTCCATCTTGATACAGAGGTCCAAATCCCCGGTTTTTTCTCTTGTAATGTTCATTTTTGTAGTTAATTTGTTGGTTTTGTGTTTCTTCTTTATATAGTCCGAAATGCAAAGATACGAACTTTTTTTAATATAATGTACATTTCGGAGAAAAATATTCTTTTTCTCTGCGCGATTCACATGCAATTCTGTTGGGGTGGGGGAGAGTCTCCTCAGTCCTGATACACGGCGGAGCCTTGCAGGACAAGTTTGCGCTGGCTGGCGAGGGACGATTTTTGGGGGGGAGGGAGGATGAGTTTGCGGTTGGGCGGGGCGAGGAGGATGGGCGCAAAGCAACTGAGGAGTTCTTCCTTGAAGTTGGCCCGCTCTACAGGGGAGGAGGGATAGCGCGTGGATCGGAGCGAGTCGGCGTTGATGGTCCGTCCTTTCCTGTCGATGAACCAAGAGGCAACCACCTGCCAGTGACGGTCGCTGGCTGTGGGGGGCGCCAGGATGGGGCGTCGCCCGTAAGTGCCGACCGGCAGCACGGTGAGGCGCCCGCAGCTCATGACTTCATGGTCGAGTTCCGTCTCCTCTTTGCCAAGGAGGGTGAGTATCATGTACCTGAGGATATAGACGTTGCGCTGCCAGATAACCATGTCGGCCGAGGGACGTTGCGTGCGTCCTTGCGCTCCGGCGGACGTGGTCCATCCGAAGGCTTGTGCCAGGGCGGAACGGCTCTCCGGCGAGATATACTGGTGTTCCACAAGATTGTCGAGGGTCACCTTTGCCACCTGCGACGACACCTCCGCCACGGGGGTGAAATGTTCCCTCAATTGCATGGTTTTGTGTCCGTGCAAGGGCACCTTCTTAGCGGCGATTGTTAGCGGCTGTTGAACGCTAACGCCAGACTCTGTGTCTGTGGCTGACCGCTGATTTTCCTCGAATGCCTGCATCTTCTCGCTGAAGCGCGTCAAGGCATCCAGGTATTCTGTGTAGAGATTCTCGGTGGGGGCTTGGTTATACTCTTGTCTTAAATACGTTATGCGCTCGGACATAGGAACCAATAGTCTGTCCATGGCAGCGCTGACTGAGATCCAAGAGGCTTCGGCATCACGCTCCCTTTCTCCATAGCGGACTTTCACGACAATATTGTCGTCTCCATCCAGCTCATAGAGTATGGATAACTTGTTGCTGTTCCGAGGTGTATTCACGCTGCAAAGATATGGAATTATTTCCATTATTAGCGCTAATATTGAGAAATATTTTTTCAGCGTCATTCTACACGCCTTATCAGCAGGGGTTTAGCGATGTGGATTTTTGTCTCAGCGGCGTTTCAACGTCTTGTAAAATGGGGAAATAGCAAAGGGTTAAGGTGTAATTTTGCATCCTGAAATCAAAGCTGAAAATCATGAACACTGTAATCAAGATTCACGAAGGCGAGCTGATGCTCCTCGATGCAAATGTTGCCGGCAGATACCGTCCGC
The DNA here is from genome assembly GCA_905234665.1 of uncultured Bacteroidales bacterium. Lineage (GTDB taxonomy): Bacteria > Bacteroidota > Bacteroidia > Bacteroidales > P3 > Colimorpha. The sequence continues at coordinate 41,295 of CAJOIV010000023.1, forward strand.
TGAGCGACTCCGACCTCTTTTCCGCTGTACGGTCAGGCGATCATGACGCGGCGGTTTTCCTTGTCTTCCACCGTTACGGCGTTGTGCTGTTGCGTCTGGCGGAGAGGTATGCCGACCGCGACTGCCGTGACCGCCTGGTAGCCGAACTGGTTTCCGAACTCTACTGTTACCTGCATCAAGTGGGTTGGATGAAAGCTCTTCCGCGCGATGTAGAGAAGGTGCGTGGATATCTCTATATCCTCGAGCGCAACCTGCTGCAGAAGATGAGAATGCGCGATTATGGCGTGCATGGGAGCTGTACCACAGTGACGATGGATGTTGTCGGAGAAATTCCATCGGAGGACCCTGCACGGCATACGGAGGAAAAGGATTATGTGGAGCGGATGCTGGAATGCCTGTCAGCGACACGTCGTTTTGCCCTCTGTAAGAGGTATGTGGAGGGGTACAAGTCGGCCGAGGTGGCGGAGATGCTTCCGGCATTCTGGGACTCTATAGGCGAAACTCACCCTGTCCCGGTTCCTACCGGGGCCTATGTCGACAATATGGTAAGCCGTGCTACCCGGCAGATACGTGTGACTAATGGATATAGTCGCACTTAGCCAATGAGCACTCCACTACGGTGAAGTCGATGACCTGCCAGCAGTCCACGGCATTCCCATCGGCGTCTTTGGCGGGCGACCAATGGAAGGGCGCGTTCTTCACAACGTCAAGGGCTTTCTCTGCCAACTGTGGGAAAAGCTGGTTGTTGTAGACGGAAATGACGCGGTAGTTCCCGACCTCGCCGTTGCATGTGACCTGGAAGGCAATGGATATCTTGAATATCATACCTGCGCCGCGGCCATCCTTGATGGGATGGAGGCGATAATAGTCTTTGAATGCGTCAAGGCCTTCGGTACATTGGGGAGTTGTGGCGGGACGGTCGTTTTTGCCCACGGCGACATCGAGCAGGGCGCCTTTGTCGACAGAATAGAGCGTTGTTCCGCAGAGGGCCAGAGAGTCGGTTTCCGACTGCGCCCATGTGGCGGGGAAGATGGCTGCGCAGAGCAGCAGGGTGACGAATATCTTCTTCATGGTTTTCTAAAATTATTCTTGGTTCATTTATTTTACAGCTTTCTCGCTGCGCATCTTGTAGAAGGAGCGGTAGACAAAGTAGAGGGCCACGGCGATGAAGGCGATGCCGAACCAGGGGGCGAGGGTGCGGAAACCGTCGCTGATGGCAATCTCCATAGCCAACAGGCCGAAGAGGGTGGTGAACTTGATGATGGGGTTCAGGGCCACGGACGAGGTGTCCTTGAAGGGGTCGCCCACGGTGTCGCCCACAACGCTGGCGTCATGCAGCTCGGTGCCTTTGGCCTGCATGTCGACCTCGACAACCTTCTTGGCGTTGTCCCACGCGCCGCCGGCGTTGGCCATGAAGACGGCCTGGAAAAGGCCGAAGACGGCGATGGAGATGAGGTAGGAGATGAAGAGGCATACGGGAGCGTTGTCGGGAGTGCCGTCAGCAGCAGTGCCGGGGGCGCTGAAGCAGGCGATGCCCAAGGCGAAGCAGAAGATGGCGATGAAGATGTTGATCATGCCCTTCTGTGCGTAGTCGGTGCAAATCTTGACCACCTCCTGCGAGTTGGCTGTGTCGGCCTTCTTGGGAGCGTTGGGGTCAAGTTTGATGTGGTTTTTGATGAACTGCACGGCACGGTTGGCACCCACGGTGACAGCCTGCATTGAGGCACCCGTGAACCAGAAAATGACGCAGCCGCCCAGGATGAAGCCGAGGATGCTGTAGGGGTTGAGGAGGTTGAGGACGCTGGCGGGGTCGATGCCAAGAGCCTTCTGGATAAGCAGGATGAGGCTGAATATCATCGTCGTGGCACCCACCACGGCGGTGCCGATGAGCACGGGCTTGGCAGTGGCCTTGAAGGTGTTGCCTGCGCCGTCGTTGGCCTCAAGATAGTATTTCGCCTTCTCAAAGTCGGGCGTGAAACCGAACTGCTCCTTCACCTCGCGGGTGGTCTTCTCAATGTCGTCCTCGATGAGTGAGAGTTCATAGACGCTCTGGGCGTTGTCGGTGACGGGACCGTAGCTGTCGACGGCGATGGTCACGGGACCCATGCCCAGCATGCCGAAGGCCACGAGGCCGAAGGCGAAGATGCTGTAGTAGACGCCGAAGACGTCGCCCAGTCCGAAGGCCGAGGAGGCCAGGTAGGCGATAAGCATCAGCACCACAAAGACCATGCCGGTCCAGAAGGCACCCATATTGCCTGCCACCAGACCCGAAAGTATATTGAGGGAGGCGCCACCCTGCTCGGAGGCGGTGACCACTTCCTTGACATGCTTCGAGGTGGGAGAGGTGAAGAGCTTGGTGAATTCGGGGATGAGGGCTGCGCCCAGTGTGCCGCAGCTGATGATGATGCTCAAGGCGAGCCAATAGCCGCCGCCCAGGCCCTGCAGCAGGAAATAGCTGGCGCAGAAGGTGCCGATGATGCTGAGGATGGAGGTTATCCAGACGAGGCTGGTGAGGGGCTTCTCGAAGTCGAGGCTGTCGGCGCGGCCATATCGTGCTTTGGCGAGGGCGCCGTTGATATAATAGGCAAGCACGGAGGCCACGATGCCGAGGATACGCATGACAAATATCCAGACGAGGAGTTGCACCTGCATGGAGGGCTCGGGGACAGCCAGGAGGATGAAACTCACAAGGGCCACGCCCGTGACGCCGTAAGTCTCGAAACCGTCAGCTGTGGGTCCGATGCTGTCGCCGGCATTGTCGCCAGTGCAGTCGGCAATGACACCCGGATTGCGCGGGTCGTCCTCGCCGATTTTGAAGACCACTTTCATCAGGTCGCTGCCGATGTCGGCAATCTTGGTGAAGATGCCACCGGCGATACGCAGGGCCGAGGCGCCGAGGCTCTCGCCGATGGCGAAGCCGATGAAGCAGCTGCCTGCCAGATTCTCAGGCATGAAGAGGAGGATGGTGAGCATCAGCACCAGCTCCACACAGATAAGGACAATACCGATGCTCATACCCGCGCGCAGGGGGATATTGAGCAGGTCGAGGGGCTTTCTCCTCAGCGAGGCGAAAGCCATGCGGGCATTGGCGTAGGTGTTCATCCTGACGCCGAACCAGGCCACGCCGTAGCTGCCAAGGATGCCGATGACGGTCCAAGCAAGCACCAGGCAGACAGAGCCCCACGCCATATCCGACAGGACTCCGAAATACAGCGCGATGGCTGCGCCGATGAAGGCGAAGAGGATGACAAGGAAACGGCCTTGGCGTTTGAGGTATGTAGAGCAAGTCTTGAAAATGACCTCGCCGATTTCAAGCATCGACTGGTGGGCTTTCAACTTGCGCACCTTGCCAAACTGCCAGAAGCCAAAGAGCAGGCCCAACACCACCACTGCAAAGCCCCAGTAGAGTATTTGGGTCCCGGGATCGTTGGCAAAGCCTGCAGGCATTTCCAGGTCCGCCTCGCTCGCAAAGGTGAGGAGAGGCAGCAACATGGAACTGATGAGAATCGATAACTTTTTCATAGACATTAGTTTTAGTCGATACTTAGTTAGTGTAAAAGATTTGCAAAGATACACTTTTTTCTCCAACTTTCAACTTTCAACCCTCAACTTTCAACTTTTTTTTGTATCTTTGCATCCGTTTTCCGACATGTCACAACCCAGCATAACACACTACAGAACATGATAGAACAGACCCTTCAATGTGCCGTTGCGGCCGCCCTCAAAGAACTATATAATTATGATTGCACCCCGGAAAGCGTCGTCCTGCAGACCACCAAGAAAGAGTTCGCGGGCGATTACACCGTTGTTGTGTTCCCTTACGTGAAAGCAGCCCGCAAGGCGCCCGAACAGGTGGCCAACGACCTCGGTGCAGCCATCAAGGAGCACGTGCCTGAGGTGGCGGACTTCAACGTCGTGAAGGGATTCCTCAATCTGTCGGTCTCCGATGCCTACTGGGCCAAGTTCGTCGGCGACATCGCCGGCGATGAACATTTCGGTCTCAAAGCCGCGTCGCCTGATGCCAAGCCTGTGGTGGTGGAATACTCTTCGCCCAACACAAACAAGCCATTGCACCTGGGCCACATCCGCAACAATCTCCTTGGATGGTCCGTCAGCCAGCTCCTCGCCGCCAACGGCGCCAACGTCAAGAAGGTCAACCTCGTCAACGACCGCGGCATCCACATCTGCAAGTCGATGCTGGCGTGGAAACTCTATGGCAACGGCGAGACTCCCGAGAACACCGGCATCAAGGGCGACCACCTTGTGGGCAACTACTATGTGGAGTTCGACAAACACTACAAGGCCGAAGTCAAGGAGCTCATGGAGAAAGGCATGGAAGAGGAAGAGGCCAAGAAACAGGCCCCTCTCATGCAGGAAGCGCAACGCATGCTCAAACGTTGGGAGGAAGACGACAAGGAAATCCGCGACCTCTGGGGGATGATGAACGGATGGGTCTATGCCGGTTTCGACGAGACCTACCGCAAGATGGGCGTCTCCTTCGACAAGATTTATTACGAATCCAACACCTACCTGCTCGGCAAGGAACTCGTCCAGAGGGGTCTTGACATGGGCGTCTTCTACCGCCGGGCCGATGGGGCCGTCTGCTGTGACCTCACCTCCGACGGATTGGACCAGAAGGTGCTCCTCCGCAGCGACGGCACCAGCGTCTATATGACCCAGGACCTCGGCACCGCGCAGCTGCGCCACAATGAGTTCGACGCCGAGAGGCTTATCTATGTCGTGGGCAACGAGCAGGACTATCACTTCAAGGTCCTCAAGCTTGTCCTCGGCAAGCTCGGCTTCGACTGGGCCGACAAGGTCTACCATCTTTCCTACGGCATGGTCGAACTGCCTTCGGGCAAGATGAAGAGCCGTGAGGGCACCGTGGTCGATGCCGACGACCTCATCGCCGAGATGGAGGAGACCGCTGCCGAAATGAGCCGCAGCCACGGCAAGAACGACGATATGCCGGAGGAGGAGCAAAAGGCTCTCTACCACATGCTTGCCCTCGGTGCCTTAAAGTATTTTATACTCAAGGTCGACCCCACCAAGAACATGCTCTTCAACCCCGCCGAGAGCATCGACTTCAACGGCAACACGGGACCCTTCATCCAGTACACCCACGCCCGCATCCGCAGCATCGTCCGCAAAGCGCCCGGTGTCCGGGCCGACATTCAATCCGGCATCCCGTCTCTCTCCGACAAAGAGCGTGCGGTCATCAAATGTCTCCACGACATGCCCGGCACCATCCAGGCCGCGGCCGAGAATTTCAGCCCCGCAATGATTGCCAACTACGCCTACGACCTCGCCAAAGCCTTCAATAGTTTCTACCAGGATACCCCCATCCTCCGCGATGAGAACGCCGACCTCAAGGCGTTCCGCGTCCAGCTCTGCGCCGTCGTGGCCCAAGCCCTGAAAAATACCATGATGATTCTCGGCATCGAAGTGCCTGAAAGAATGTAATCCGTATGTTTTATTCCCTCAAAACCACCATCCCCAACTACCTCTGCGACCGCCACGACACCCTCTCCATGTGGGGGCTGGCACGCATCTTCCAGGAGGCCGCCGACCAGCATTCCGCCTCTTCGGGCATCGGATTCGCCCAACTGAGCCAGGACAACAAAGCATGGGTCCTCAGCCGTGTATATTATAAGGTAGAACGGTTGCCGAGGGAAGGGGAGGAGGTGACCATCACCACATGGTCGCGCGGCACCGACGGCCTTTTCGCCTTCCGCGAGTATACCCTCTGCGCCGCCGACGGCACACGCCTGGTCTCGGGTTCTTCCTATTGGGTTATTATCAACTATTTGGAACGCAAGGCCGTCCGCATGCACGACCTCATGGACGGGTTCGAGTATCATCCCGACCTCGCCACCGACCGCGAGACACTCAGCCGCGTCCGAGTCCCGCGTCAGGCAACAGAGCCGCAGGCCGTCGACCAGTTCCATGTCAAGCCCTCGATGCTCGACCACAACAACCACGTCAACAACGCCGAGTACATCAAGTGGGTCTTCGACAATCTCGCGCCCGACACGCTCAAGGACACGCACAGAGATTTCCGTTTCATCATCGAATATTTCCAGGAAACGCCGCCCGACGACACCGTCTCAGTTTTCCGTATTCCGACCGACGGTGCTACTTATTTCCAAATAGCCAATTCTCGTTCAGTTGCCGTCACCGCTGTATTAGAATAGTGACGCGGCAGCCAGCTGCTCCCCTAAGTTAGGGGAGCTGTCAGCTTTGCTGACTGAGGAGTGTGTTCTTAACCTATAATCACTCTTTACTTAACATAACATGGATACTCGGTCAGTCGGGGCGCAAAGAAAGAAGGCAGAGATTTGCGTCTCTGCCTTCAATATTTATGGAATGATGATTAGTGCTGTGCAGCAGCGGCCTGGAGGGCGTCCATGCGGGCGTTGACGACTTTCAGCTCGTCATACATCTCCAGACGGGCGTAGACGTTCTTCAATGCGCCCAGGCAGCCGAACAGGTTGGAACGGTTGTACGACTGCGTCTCGGCATCGAGCTTGTCGATGTACGCGATGGCGTTGTTGAAGTACGGGATGGCCTGACGCCAGAGGTCGAGGCACTCGTTGGTCAGCCGTGTGGCACCTTCCTCGTCTTCCAGGGGCAGCGCGTTGACGGCTTCGAGTTTGTCGATACCGTGGTTGTAGAGCATCTTGCCGAGGCCGTAGTTGGCCAGGAACTGGTTGGGCTCCTCGGCAATGGACTGCTTATAGCTGGCTTCGGCACCGGCGAAGTTCTTGGCCGACTCCATCGTGGCACCTGCGGCGGCCAGCAGCTGGGCATGGACCTGAGTATTGCCCTCGGCGACCTTCAAGGCCTTCTGAATTTCTTCGTTACCCTTCTCCATGTCACCCATCAGCATGTAAGCCTCGGCCATCATCATGTTGGCGTTGTAGTCCTCGGGGGCTGCCTTGGTGTAGTTCTGGGCCAGTTTGAGGGCGGCGTTGGTGTCCTTCTCATTGAGGTACATCTTGAAGAGCGTCTTGTAGACGAGGTTCTCTTTGGTCCTCATGCGCACCAGCGGCTTGAAGTATTTCTGGATGGCCTCGTTGTTCTGGGCGTTCATGGCGGCCCTGCCTGCCATCAGGTAGGCTTCGCCAACGAACTTCTTGTTGCCCGACTCGTTGAAGATCTGGATGGCCTGCTCGCAGAGAGCCATGCAGCTGTCCCACTGCTGGGCATTGATGGCGGCAAGTGACATGTTGAGGTACACGTTGGCCACATAGGAGAACACCTCGTTGATCTTGTCGGCATACTCCTTGTCGGTGTCAAGCTCCTTGCAGCGGAAGGCGGCGTCCTTGGCCTTGGTCAGCCAGTCGGGGTCGAGGTCTTTGAACTTCGACTTGGGGTTGCTCTGCTCGCCGCCGATCTGGGTGTAGATGAGGCCGGCATAGTACCAGGTCTTGGCATCGTTCTTGGTGGCATCGTGCACGCAGGCCTTGTCGATGGCGGCCTTGGCCTTGTTGAGGTATCCGCGACGCATGTCCTGGGCGGCGCTCTGGACGTTCAGTGTCTGTGCGGTGGCTGCTAAGCCGATGGCCACGAAGGCCATCATGAAAAATATCTTCTTCATAGTGTTTGTTTGTTAGGTTTCTTGTTTGTTTGCTATTTTGTATCTGTTAGGGTCGGAAAATTGCATCCCCACTCCCCTACTCTTCCGATGGGGCAGGAGTCTCGCCCTCGGCAGGGGTCTCCGCGGCGGGCTCTTCCTCGTCGGAGGTGGGCACCTTGGTGATGGAGGCGATGTAGTCCTTGCCGCGCAGGTTGATGAGCTTGACGCCCTGGGTGTTGCGGCCCAGCACGCGCAAGTCGGCCACCTTCATGCGGATGGTGATGCCGGAGCGGTTGATGATCATCAGGTCTTCCTCGTCGCTGACGTTGGTGAGGGCCACGATGCCGCCGGTCTTGTCGGTCACCTTCATGGTCATCACGCCCTTGCCGCCGCGATGCGTCACGCGGTATTCGCTGAGGCTGGAGCGCTTGCCGAAGCCGTTCTCGCTGACCACCATCACGTCCTCCTCCTCATTGTTGGAGCAGAGCATGCTGATGACCGCGTCGTCCTCGCCTTCGAGGGTGATGCCCTTGACGCCCGAGGCGCCACGGCCCATCTCGCGGAACTCGTCCTCGGGACAGCGCACCACCTTGCCCTTCTTCGAGGCCAGCAGCAGCTCGCTCTTCCCGTCGGTGAGGCAGGCAGTGACCAGTTCGTCGCCCTCGCGGATGCCCACGGCGATGATGCCGTTGGTGCGCGGACGCGAATAGGCCTCCAGCGAGGTCTTCTTCACGATGCCGTTCTTGGTGCACATCACGATGTTGTGCTCCTTCAGGTACTCGGCGTCGGTCAGGTCCTTGACGTTGACGTATGCCTTCACCTTGTCGTCCGGCTCGATATTGATCATGTTGAGGATGGGACGGCCCTTGGTGTTCTTCTCGCCTTCCGGCACCTCGAAGGCGCGCATCCAGTAGCAGCGGCCCTTCTCGGTGAAGAACAGGAGGTAGTTGTGGTTGGTGCACATGAAGATATGCTCGACGAAGTCCTCGCTGCGCACCGAGCTGCCCTTCGAGCCCACGCCGCCGCGCGTCTGCGTGCGGTATTCGGCCAGGGGCGTGCGCTTCACGTAGCCCATGTGCGAGATGGTGATGACCACCTCGTCGTCGGGGATGGTGTCCTCGATGCGGAAGTTCGAGGCGTCGTATTTGATGCTCGTGCGGCGGTCGTCGCCGTATTTCTCGCGGATTTCCAGCAGCTCGCCCTTGATGACCTCGAAGAGCACTTTCTTGTCGCCGAGGATTTCCTTGCAGCGGGCGATGAAGCGCAGTTTCTCGTCGTATTCGTCCTGCAGCTTCTGGCGTTCCATGCCGGTGAGCTGGCGGAGGCGCATCTCGACGATGGCCTGGGCCTGCAGGTCGCTGAACTGCCAGCGGTCCATGAGTCCCTGGCGGGCCTCCTCGACGGTCTTCGAGGCGCGGATGAGGGCGATAATCTCGTCGATGATGTCGATGGCGCGCAGGAAGCCCTCCAGCAGGTGGGCGCGCTTCTCGGCCTCGGCCATCTCGAACTGCGTGCGGCGCGTCACCACGTCCTCGCGGTGTTCGACGAAGTTCTGGATGAGGTCCTTGAGGTTGAGGAGCATCGGGCGGCCATGCACCAGGGCGATGTTGTTGACGGCAAAGGAACTCTGCAGCTCGCTGAGCTGGAACAGCTTGTTGAGGATAACGTTGGGCACCACGTCGTTGCGCAGCACATACACCACACGGTAGCCGTCCTTGTCGCTCTCGTCGCGGATGTCGGTGATGCCGACAATCTTGCCCTCCTTCACCAGGTTGGCCTGGCGCTTGATCATCTCGCTCTTGTTGACGCCGTAAGGCACCGTGTGGGCCACGATGAGGTTATGTCCCTTGGGGTCCACCTCGATGCTGGTGTCGGCACGCAGGATGATAGTGCCGCGGCCGGTGTTGTAGGCGTCCTGGACACCCTTGTAGCCGTAGATGATGCCGCCGCCGGGGAAGTCGGGGGCCTTGACATACTGCATCAGCTCCTCGACGGTGATGTCGTTGTTGTCGATATAGGCGATGCAGCCGTCCAGCACCTCGCGCAGGTTGTGCGTGGGCATGTTGGTGGCCATGCCTACCGCGATGCCGTTGGAACCGTTGATGAGCAGGTTGGGGATGCGGGCGGGAAGCACCGTGGGCTCCTCGCGCTCGTTGGTGTAGGTGGGCATCATGTCGACGGTGTCTTTCTTGATGTCCGCCATCATCTCGTTGGCCAGCTGGGCCATGCGGCATTCGGTGTAACGCATGGCGGCGGGGCTGTCGCCGTCCACACTGCCGAAGTTGCCCTGTCCGTCCACCAGCACGTAGCGCATGCTCCAGGGCTGCGCCATGCGGACCATGGCGTAGTACACCGACGAGTCGCCGTGCGGGTGGTACTGACCCAGCACCTCGCCGACCACCGTGGCCGACTTGCGGTAGGGGGTGTTGTAGAACATGCCCATGTCGTTCATCGCATACAGGATGCGGCGGTGCACCGGCTTGAAGCCGTCGCGGACATCGGGCAGCGCACGCGACACGATGACCGACATCGCATAGTCGATGTAGGCCGTTTTCATGGTAGTTTCAATGTCTACGCGCGTGATTTTTTCGTTTTCAGAAACCATCTCTTATATATATATTATTGTGTTACAAATATAAATGTAGAATCCCGTCGGAATTCCAAAATACAAAAGTACGATTTTTTTTCCATTCCATCAACGCCTGCGGAGATTTTTCCCCACAATTATCCCATTTTTTATCCACAGCCTGTTAAAAACCCTTCCCGACCCTTCGGCCAATCCTTTTCCCGCCCGCCCCCGATGCCCCGTCGGCCTCTCCCCTGCCCTCCCGCCATTCTCCCGCGCCCTGCCTGCCGCCTTCCGGTGCAAAATCAACAGAAACCAGCCTCCTTCGCCTTTGCTTGTGTTCTTCGTCCTGTCTCGGACACCTCTTCTTCGCCTTTTCTTCGCTTTTTTAGCGAAGAAAAGGCGAAGACACTCCGAACAACCCCACTCAACGAACTGTCCCACAAAACAATACAAAAGCACCCACATGAAACCCCTCTGACTATCAGTCCTCAAGCCTCCGCCAGCCCGCCCCGAGCCAGTTTCCAATTGTAAACACACCCTCCTCCCCGCCGCCGTAACTCACTGGTTTCTTCGGTCTGTACACCCATGTTTACAAATGGAAACTGTTAAAAACCTCCCCCGGCACTTGCCATGTCGGGGAAAAAGTGTATATTTGCAGCGTCAAACCATTACACCATGAACAGACATTTCCCTTTGATAATCTCAGCGTTGTTGCTCTTGTTTTCTGTGGCTGAAGCACAGGATACGGTTATCCCATGGAATACTCCCAGATATTGGACTTATATCCCTTCTGATTATTCCAGGACTAGGTTTAATTGTGAAAATACAAACCCGCCTGGGGAAGGCATGTATGCCTATGGCTTGTCCCAATCAATTACAGGCTATGCGTATTATACACCTCAACCCGTGTTGGTCTATGGCATTGCGGCTTCGGTAAGCACCATCCGATGGGGCTGTACCGGTAGACCTGACGAGGTCCATATCGCAGACCTCTATTGCGACCCGCTTGTCCACAGGATGGACAGCCTCCAGATTTGGGCCATTCTGATAGAGAAGCGGGGTGATTCCTTCCGGCGGGTTGATTCTGTCCGATGGCACTACCGGAGTCGGCCCGACATAGTGTGGGAAGCGACACACGACACAAACGAAGTTGGGATCTATGCATGCGAGTTTTTCTTTGCCCACCCTCTGTCGGTTTATGACACATTCTTTGTATGCATGTCGGTAAGGGGTGAAGCAATAGAAGACGATTGTACAGATGCTGATGGTTCTTACCACAGGATGAGCGTGATAAACAACCCTGTATCCTGTCCGGGACATGTTCATGTGAAATACCAATACCAAACAGGGATGACGAATCCTGATTTATCTTATTTCTCTGGTATCACCACGCTCTATGCCCATCCCATCATCGTACCACCTGACACCGACGCGGTGGGATGCCAGCCGCCAACGCTGAGGTTCCTGACTTCGGTGTCGGGGTTTCCCTGGTTCAGCTATAGCCTGACGACCGACGAGGAGGCTGTCGGCTACGAAGTCCAGTATGCACCCGTGGGCAGCGACACGTGGGACACGGCAACGAATTTTGCGATGCAAGATGCCCGGTTCAAGATATTTGCGGATTTCGATGCTACGAGATACTACCGGGTCCGTTTCCGTTCCCAGCATCGGCACGGCTGCCCGATACACGACACCACCTATTGGAGCCCGTGGAGTGACACTATCCTCTTCTACACGGGCTCGACGGCCCCCGACACCACCACGTCCATCACCCCCGTGGAGGGCTGCCCCGACGGCCTCTTCACCCTCAGCCCCAACCCCGCGACGGGGACGGTGACCGTGACAGTGGGCTCTTTGACACACTCCTCCGCCCTTGCGGGCACCTCCCCTAACTTAGGGGAGGAGCGGCTGACGCGGTTAGGGGAGCAGCTGATACTCACGCTGACCGACGCGGCGGGACGCGAGGTGATGCGCAAGGAACTTTCAACTTTCAACTCTCAACTTTCAACCACCCTCGACCTCTCGGGCCTCGCGGCAGGCATCTACTTCGTCACCCTCTCCACCCCCACGGCCACGGGCACCCAACGCCTCGTGGTGCGGTAGATTCCCCCGCGTAAACAACGGCATGTTGAAAAGAAAGTCGCCCGGAAGGCGGCTATATGTGGATTTTGTCGTACTTTTGCAGTCGGAAAATAATGCCCATAATGGAACAACCCAGACTTAGCGACAATGTAAAACAGGCTATTGCAAACAGCCGCGACGAGGCCATCCGCCTGAAAAACGGAGCCATCGGCGTCGAACACCTATTCCTCGGCATCATGCGCCTCGACACCTGCTCGGCCCTGCAGGTCCTGGGCCTCCTGGAGGCCGATATGCCAGCCCTGAAGACCCGCATCGAGTCTTCCGTGGGACAGATAGACAGCAACATCAAATACAGCGACGACAGCGAGATTCCCATGCTGCGGCAGACGGAGAAGATCCTCCGCCTCAGCTTCCTCGAAAGCTCGCGCCTCAAGGCCAAGGAGATTCACACCATCCACCTGCTCCTCGCCATCCTGCAGGAAAAGGAGAACCTGGTGTCGCAACTGCTCGCCAACTATAAGATTGACTACGACCGCTGCCTGAAGACCATGCGCCAGCAGGGCTTCGCCCCCGACCAGCCCGCGGCGGACGACAGCGCCTCCCGCCTGCCCGATTTCCGCTCGCAGACCAGCGACGACGACAACGACGACCCCTTTGCCGACCCCGAGACGGAACGCGTGCGCGGCGCCATAGGCCAGGTGAACACGCAGAAGAGCGAGAGCAAGACCCCCGCCCTCGAGAATTTCGGCCGCGACCTCACACAGCTGGCCCGCGAGGGCAAGCTCGACCCCATCGTGGGCCGCGAGAAGGAGCTGGAGCGCATCGCGCAGATCCTCTCGCGCCGCAAGAAAAACAACCCCATCCTCATCGGCGAACCCGGCGTGGGCAAGAGCGCCATCGCCGAAGGGCTGGCCCTGCGCATCGTCGAGGGACGCGTGCCGCGCACCCTCTACGACAAGCGCGTCATCTCGCTCGACCTCGCCTCGCTGGTGGCAGGCACCAAGTACCGCGGCCAGTTCGAGGAACGCATGAAGGCCGTGCTCAACGAGTTGGAGAAGAATCCTGAAGTGATACTTTTCATCGACGAGATACACACCATCGTGGGTGCCGGCAGCGCCAGCGGATCGCTCGACGCCTCCAACATGTTCAAACCCGCCCTCGCCCGCGGCGAAATCCAGTGCATAGGCACCACCACGCTCGACGAATACCGCCAGTATATCGAGAAGGACGGCGCCCTGGAACGCCGCTTCCAGAAGGTGCTCGTCGAGGCCACCACGCCGGAACAGACACTCACCATCCTCCGCAAAATCAAGGAGAAATACGAGGACCACCACCTGGTCCAGTACACCGACGAGGCCCTCAGGGCATGCATCGCCCTCACGGAACGCTACGTCAGCGACCGCCTGCTGCCCGACAAGGCCATCGACGCCCTCGACGAGGCCGGCGCCCGCGTGCGCATCGCCCATGTCGAGGTGCCGGAGGACATCCTTATACTGGAGAATGAGATAGCCCGCGTGTCGGAACTGAAAAAGAAGGTCTTGGCACAGAAGAGCTACAACGAAGCCGCCCAGTACCGCGACGAGGAGCGCCAGCTCCGCGACAAGCTGCAGGACCGCAAACGGCAATGGGAGGAGGAGGAACGCGACAAGCGGCCCGCCGTCACCGACCAGGACATCGCCGAGGTGGTGGCCATGATGACCGGCGTGCCGGTGCAGCGCATCGCCGAGAACGAGAGCTCGCGCCTGATGGTGATGGAGAGTGAGATGCAGGGCGTCGTCGTGGGCCAGGACGAGGCCGTCAGGCAGGTGTGCAAGGCCATCCGCCGCAACCGCGCCGGACTGAAAGACCCCAACCGGCCCATCGGCTCGTTCATCTTCGTGGGTCCCACGGGCGTAGGCAAGACCTACCTCACCAAGGTGCTGGCCAAGTACCTCTTCGACAGCGAGGCCAACATGATACGCATCGACATGAGCGAGTATATGGAGAAATTCGCCGTCAGCCGCCTCATCGGGGCACCCCCGGGATACGTGGGCTACGAGGAGGGCGGACAGCTGACCGAGAAGGTGCGCCGCAAGCCCTATTCCATCGTGCTCCTCGACGAGATCGAGAAGGCCCACCCCGACGTCTTCAACGTGCTGCTACAGGTGCTCGACGACGGCCAGCTGACAGACGGCATGGGCCGCAAGGTGGACTTCAAGAACACCATCATCATCATGACCTCGAACATCGGCACACGCCAGCTCAAAGACTTCGGCACCGGCGTGGGATTCAACACCGCCGCCCGCATCGCCGGCCGCGCCGCCGAGGAACGCGCCGTCATCGACAAGGAGATGAAGAAGAAGTTCGCCCCCGAGTTCCTCAACCGCATCGACGACATCGTGTTCTTCAACACACTGCAACGAGAAGACATCCACAAGATTATCGACATCGAGCTGAAGGGACTCTTCAAGCGTGTCCGCGACATGGGCTACGGCATCGAGATAGACAGCGAGGCCAAGGATTTCATCCTCAAGAAAGGCTGGGACGAGCAGTACGGCGCCCGCCCGCTGAAACGCGCCATCCAGCAGCACATCGAGGACGACCTCGCCGACGAAATCATCAAGGCCGACATCCTCCAGGGCGACACCATCAAGATTACCGCCGCCCCCGACGGCGAGAAACTCACCTTCGAAGTAGAGAAAGGCACCGTCAGCCGCCAGCTGGAAGCCCGGCTCGAGGAGGCGCAGGAGGAGATGGTGGCTGAGAGTTGAAAGTTAAAAGTTGAAACGCGGCAGCTAACTCCTCCCCTAAGTTAGGGGAGGTGGCCCAACGGGCCGGAGGAGTGTGTTTTTTCCCTTCTTAGCTCTTACTTCTGCAAGTACTCGTCAATGGCTTTGGCGGCCACGCGGCCGGCACCCATGGCGAGGATGACGGTGGCGGCGCCACTGACGGCATCGCCTCCGGCGAAGACCCCCTTGCGGGAGGTCTGTCCGTTGGCGTCGGTCTTGAGACCGCCGAAACTCTCGGTGTCGAGGCCGGGCGTGGTACTCTTGATGAGGGGGTTGGGACTGGTGCCGAGGGCCACGACGACATTGTCGACCTCCATCTCGAACTCGCTGCCCGCAATGGGGCTGAAGCTGCGTCTTCCCTTCGCGTCGGGCTCACCCATAGCCATGCGCACGAGGCGGATGGCACGGACATTGCCCTTGTCGTCGGAGAGGAACTCGGTGGGGTTGGTCATGAAGGCGAACTCGATGCCTTCCTCCATGGCGTGGTGCACCTCCTCGCGGCGGGCGGGCATGTCCTGCTCGCCGCGGCGGTAGACGACGGTGACGTCGCTGCCGAGGCGTTTGGCTGTGCGCGCGGCATCCATGGCCACGTTGCCGCCACCGACCACCACGACCTTCTTGCCCAGATAGATGGGGGTGTCGTACTCCTCGTCGTAGCCGTGCATGAGGTTGGTGCGCGTGAGGAGTTCGTTGGCCGAGATGACGCCCACGAGGGTCTCGCCGGGGATGCCCATGAACTTGGGCAGTCCCGCGCCGGAGGCGATATAGACGGCGGAGAAGCCGTGACGGTCGAAGAGTTCGTCGACGGTGACGCTCTTGCCCACGATGACGTTGGTCTGGATGTCGACGCCGAGGGCGCGGAGCTTGTTGATCTCGCGCTCGACGACTTTCTGCTTGGGCAGGCGGAATTCGGGGATGCCATAGACGAGGACTCCTCCGGGATGGTGCAGCGCCTCGAAGATGGTGACGCTGTAGCCCTTCTTGGCCAGGTCGCCCGCACAGGTGAGGCCCGAAGGGCCGGAGCCGATGATAGCCACTTTGAATGTGTTAATGTTTGAATGTGTTAATGTTTGAGTGGCGGCAGCCCCACTTACACATTCACGCATTGACACATTATCACAATTGTCCGCCACGAAACGTTCCAGGGCGCCGATGGCGATGGGTTCGCCTTTGCGGCCGAGGATGCAGCTGCCCTCGCATTGCGTCTCCTGGGGGCAGACGCGGCCACAGACGGCCGGGAGTGCCGAGTCTTGGGCGATGATGTCGGCGGCACGGGAGAAGTCCTCCTGCGCCACGGCGGCGATGAATTCGGGGATATTGATGCTCACGGGACAGCTGGAGACGCACATGGGCTTCTTGCAGTGGAGGCAGCGACGCGCCTCGGCGACGGCCTGTTCACGGGTGAATCCGAAGGAGACCTCCTCGAAGTTGGCGGCACGGACGGCGGGGTCCTGCTCGCGGGGCTTCTGCCTGCCGGGAGTCCCGGCCGACGATTTATTTCCTAATTCCTCATTCCTCATTCCTAATTCCACCGCCTCGGCCAGGTTGCAGCGGTGGCCGGGGGTGACGGTAGCGATGCGGTACTTTTGGTCGTCGGGGCGGCGGAGACGGCTGGCGGCCTCGTCGAAATCCACGAGATGTCCGTCGAATTCGGGGCCGTCGACGCAGGTGAACTTGACTTTGTCGCCCACCGTCACGCGACAGGCACCACACATGCCGGTGCCGTCGACCATCATGCAGTTCATGCTGACGATGGTCTTAAGGCCGAGGTTCTTGGTGAGGAGGGAGACGAACTTCATCATGGGCAGGGGGCCGATGGCGATGCAATGTGTGTATTGCTTGCCTGAGTCGACGAGGGATTGGATCTTGTTCGTCACGAGGCCTTTCTCGCCGTAGGAGCCATCGTCGGTCATGAGGTAGAGATTGTCGCAGACGGGGCGCATCTCCTCTTCGAAGAAGAGCAGGTCGCGGTTGCGTGCGCCGATGATGACATCAGTAGGAATGCCCTGGCTGTGGGCCCATTTCACCTGGGGATAGACGGGTGCTGTACCCACGCCGCCAGCAACGAAAAGGAGACGCATGGAGGCACGTTCGTCCGGGGTGGCGGCGAGAAGTTCGCTGGGCTGTCCCAGAGGGCCTACGATGGTGTATATGCTGTCGCCCTCGTTCATGGCCGCAAGGGTACGGGTGCTGTCGCCCACCACCTGGTAGACGATGGTGACGGTCTCGCGCTTGGTGTCGAGGTCGCAGATGGTGAGGGGCACGCGCTCCCCCTTGTCCTTCGGGATGACGATGACGAACTGGCCGGGTTTGCCCGCACGGGCAATCCAAGGGGCCTTGATGTCCATCAGATAGATTTCGTTGCTGTTAAGCAGGCGTTTGCGTACAATCTGGTACATGTGGATGAGGTATTTCAAGATGCAAAGATACAACTTTTTGTTGAATATACGGAAAAAAGTTGTACCTTTGCACAATAGAGAGAAAAGGGGTATTGAAAACAACAGGCTAAACGACAATGAGATACAAGTATTATGGCATAAGTGTTCTCTTGCTGTTGGTGGGACTGCTGCCATGCACGCTGTCGGCGCAGACATCGGCGGGGCGCGACTTTTGGGTCATGTTTATCGAGAACAAGAGCGGTCAGAATCAGGACGTGTTGTTCCTGCAAGCATCTGCCGCCTCAGCCTGCACGGTGACGGTGACGCATCCCGCCACGAACTGGACCGTCTCGAAGAGCCTGGCCTCCTACACGACAGATACGATTATATTGCCTAACAGTATTGCCATACCTAATACGATTGGGGCTGCCACCAACAACGCTTTCCATGTGACCGCCACAGACGACATCAGTCTCTATGCCTACTATCGCGACCTGGCCAGCGCAGGTGTCACCATGGTTATTCCGACACAATATCTCGACACCCAATATATGGCACAGACCTGGCCCGGCGATGCAACCCGATCCAATGTTTCGAGTGCGGAGTTGGGTTTCCTGGCCATACAGGACAGCACCATCATTACCAGACCTGGAATGACGCAGATAGTCCTCAACGCGGGCCAGTCATTTGTCCTGACTACCCCTGCGCCCCACTCTTTCTCGGGCTTGATGGTACACGGCAGCAAGCCCTTCGCCATGTTCCAAGGCAACTCGCTGGCGGGGATACCTGCGGGGTCACCCAGCGGCGACTTAATCTTTGAGCAGGCTATCCCCACCCGCTACTGGGGTACGGAATACGTCATTGTTTCTAACGGCAACCGGCAGCAAGGTGCCAAAGCGCTGATTACTTCTCTCGAAAACAACTGTCATGTGACAGGCGATGTGAACCTCACCCTCTCTGCCGGAGGCACCGCCGAAATCGACGTACCCTACAACTGCGTGCGGGTGCTTACCTCGGACAAGCCCATCTGTGTGGGATACTACCACCTCTCATCCGACTATTACGGTCCTATAGGCGATGCGTCGCAGATGATGCTTCCGCCAATGGACCGCGGGGTGAAAAGGGCCATCGTCAAGGGCTTCATGACATCGAGGATTTCCTCAACCTACCTCAATATCGTGACACAGGCAGGCAACGCCAACAACATCAGCATGAACGGAAGCAATATCGGTGGCCAGTTCACCACCAGCGGGGGATACAGCTATGCCCGCATCGGTATCGCCAACCAGGGTGGCAACACCCGCGAGATAGTAAGCACCGGCGCGCCCTTTGTGGCGTGGGTCTACGGAGTGGGGCAGGTGGAAGACTACTGTTACAGTGTCGGGATGACGTTCAGCCACATCGTCTGCGACACCGTCCCCCTCAGCGACACTGTCTGCCAAGGCCATCCCTACCAGGGAAACGGCTTCGACATCAACGCCACCCAACTGTCCACCCCAGGCACCGACACTTTCTACCACCGGACACAATATGACACCACATGCGTCGTCCACCAATTGGCGCTCACCGTATTGCCAACGGTATACAGGTATCTCACCGACAGTATCTCCGAAGGCGACACCCTCCACTGGTACGGGCGACCACTCACGCAGCCCGGCACCTACCGGCAGACCTTGACAGCCGCATCGGGATGCGATAGCATCGAGATACTCACCCTTGGATTCCGGACAGGATGCGACACCATCTCCCTCAGCGACATCGTCTGCCAAGGCCACCCATACCGGGGGAACGGCTTCAACATCGATTCCTCTCGCCTCGACAGGGCAGGCACACAGCTATTCTACCGGATGGATTCTTCTTCCAGCAGGTGCATCGTCTTCGCGCTGAGCCTCACCGTGCTGCCCAACGTCAGCCGCGACATCACCGACAGCATCCTCATCGGCGACACTCTTTACTGGAACAGGATCCCCCTCACGCAGCCGGGCGACTACACCCACACCTTCACCGCCGCCAACGGATGCGACAGCACTGTGACCCTCCACCTGTACTTCAAGAAACCATTGCTTATTGTCTATCCCACAGAAATCTGTGTCGGAGACACTGTAACACTGACGGCGGTGAATGTCAGCCATCCCCAATGGGCATCGAATCCTGAAGACAGTCGATTGGCGACTCAGCAAGGAATGGGTACCCTGCGTGTCATCCCGCAAGTGCCGACAGTCTACTACCTCCTCGCGGCCGACGGCAGCGTGATTGACTCGGCAATTGTCGATGTGCAGCACCCCTACCCTTGCTGCATCTCATACACCCCGGCTGTCATCAACGAGAGCAACCCCAGCGTCCACTTAAACAACTGCGACACGCACCCGCACACCTCCCTCTGGTGCTTTGGCGACAACCTCTCGGAGCAAGGGAACAACGTCGTGCATGAATTCCAGGTAGGCAATGAAGACAGCCTCTGGATCACCCTTACCTCCTGCACCTCCTACGGATGCTGTTCCGACACTACGGTATGGCTCCCCGTAGTCAAATCCAGCCCCGTATGGTTCCCGAACATCTTCACCCCCGGGAAAGAGACCAACAACACCTTCGGCCCCAGATATGTCGCCCTCCTGGATTACGAGCTCTGGATCTTCAACCGCTGGGGCGAATGCATCTTCCATACCACCGACCCCGAAGAGGCTTGGGACGGGACATACCGCGGACAGATGTGCGAACAGAGCGCCTACACCTACCTGTGCCGATATTCCGTCATCAAGAATGAAAAACAGCAGGCATTTGGCGCCGTTACCCTCCTGAAATAACACAAAAAACTAATGAGAACACTGATATTTGCCACCAACAACAGGCACAAACTGCAAGAGGTCAGCGAGATGTTGAAAGGAATTGTCGACATCCGCTCGCTGGCGGAGATGGGACTTGAAGGCGATATTCCCGAGACCGCCGACACGTTGCAGGGCAATGCCCTGCAGAAAGCACAGTGGGTGTATGACCGCACGGGCATGGACTGCTTTGCCGACGACACGGGTCTGGAGGTCGAGGCCCTTGGGGGCGCGCCAGGCGTTTATAGCGCGCGTTATGCCGGCGAGCACTGCTCGTTCGACGACAATATCGACAAGCTCCTTGCCGCCCTGGACGGCGAAATCAACCGCCGTGCCGACTTCCGCACCGTCATCTGCCTGATAGAGAACGGCGAACCCCGTTATTTCGAGGGGCGCGTCGACGGCGTCATCCTCACCGAGCGCTACGGCAAGGAGGGATTCGGCTACGACCCCGTCTTCCTGCCCGACCGTTTCGCCGTCAGTTTCGCCGAGATGCCTCTGGAAGTGAAGAACAGCATCAGTCACCGCGGGCGTGCCGTGCAAGCTCTTGTGGAATACCTATCTGAAAACCAAAAAACTAAAAGATGAGCGACAACCCTTTTACCCATTATCTCCTCCCCTACAATTACCTCAGCCATATTTTTGAGGGACGGCCCAAACCCACGGTGGGAATCATCCTGGGCAGTGGTCTGGGACGCCTGGGGGACTCAATCAAGGACCCCTTCGCCATCCCCCTGAAACGTGGTGCCAGCCAGTCGACGATAGGACACAAAGGCAACCTGATTCTGGGGTCGCTCGGCGGGAAGCAGGTGGCTGCCATGCAGGGGCGGTTCCACTACTACGAAGGCTACTCGATGGATGAGATTGCGCTGCCCATCAGAATAATGAAGATGATAGGCATCAACACACTGCTTGTAAGCAATGCGGCTGGTGCCTTGAATCCCGACTATCGTGTGGGCGACCTTATGGTGATCACCGACCATATCAACTTCATGCCCAACCCGCTGATAGGTCCCAATGTGAACATGCAAGGACCGCGGTTCCCGGATATGACGGAAGTCTATAGCCGACGGCTGCGCAATTTAGTGGCCCAAGAGGCCGAGGCGATGGGTATCGCGCTACGGGAAGGTGTGTACGTGGCCGAGACAGGCCCGAGTTATGAAACGCCAGCAGAATACCGCATGTTCCGGATGCTTGGGGGCGACGCCATAGGCATGTCGACCGTTCCGGAGGTTATCGTTGCACACCACTGTGGGATGGAGGTATTCGGCATAAGCGTGATAACCAACCAGTCGAACGACCTTGGAGAGGACTGCAAGAACGACGAAAACGATGTCGTTGTGCAGGCCGACAAAGCCTCGGAGAAGATGACCGGGTTGTTCACGCGGCTTATAGAGAAATTATGAAGTACATAGAGGTATACCCGTCGCAGATCTCGCAGGCCATGTCGGAGAGAAGCTCGTACATCCTGGTTCTCACGGCAGGAGGGGAAGATAGTCCCTACGCGGGACGCGAGGTTCCCATCCTCATCGGCGAGAACGAGGCGCAGGCGATTATCATGGCGGTGGAGGGGAAGCAGGCCAAACGGCCGCTGACGCACGACCTGCTCTCGAACATCATGGAATCGTACCTGCTGGAGCTGAAGCGTGTGACGATAGACCGTTTCGAGGAGGGAATATTCTATTCCACCCTGCATATCAGTGACGGATTCAGCGAGAAGCAGATAGACAGCCGGACAAGCGACGCGGTGGTGCTGGCCCTGTTGCAGAGGGCCGGGATAGAAATGATTGATTCGGTCTTCGAGGAGACTTGTATGGAGGCGGGCGCGCTCTTCAACAACCTGCCGCAGAACAAGATTGACGGCACAGGAAAGAGTGTCGAGGCGCTTGAAGCCCTCCTGCGGGAATGTGAAGAGAATGAGGATTATGAACGTGCGCAGGAGATTATGGACCAGATAAGGGCACTCAAGGGCGATGGTTAAGGCTGCGTTTTTCGATATTGACGGGACCCTTCTGAGTTTCCGCACCCACAAAGTGTCGGCTGGCACGGTGGAGGCCTTCGAGGCGTTGCACCGCCAAGGCATCCGCACCTTCATATCTTCCGGGCGCCCCAAGGTGCTTATTCCCGAGATGCCCCTCGCCTTCGACGGGTACGTGACAATGAACGGAGGCTATTGTTTCAGTGGCGACAAGGTGCTGCTCCGCAACCCTATCCCGCAGGAGGAGACAGACCGCTGGTTACGGTACGCCATGGACAAAGGGTTGTGTACCATGATATTCACCGAGGACGCGATGTACATCAACCGGCTTGACGACCCCGTGGCGAATGCCATCCGCGACCAGCTGGAGTTCACGATGCCGCCACAACTCGACACAACGCTGATGCTGGGTCGCGAGACATATCAGATTATCACCGTCATGCCCGCAGAGAAAGACGCCGAGGTGGCCGTCATGCTTCCCCATTGTCGGCTGCCGCGCTGGCATCCGGAGTTCAGCGACCTTGTCAATCGCGAGAACAGCAAGGCCTCAGGAATCGAGGCAATACTGCGCCATTTCGGACTGGAACGGAGTGAGTGCATTGCCTTTGGCGACGGGGGTAACGACATCGAAATGCTTGAATACTGTGGTATTGGAGTGGCCATGGGGAATGCCGACGAAGAGGTTCAGTGGCATGCGGACTATGTGACCACCAGTGTCGACGAGGAGGGCATACTACATGCCCTCAAGGCGTTGAAGGTTATATAAGGTTGATGTACTCCTCTTCCGAGAGGATAGGAATGCCGAGAGATTCCGCCTTGCGGACTTTCTCGGGGCCTGGTTTCTCGCCTGCGAGGAGGTAGGAGGTCTTGGCACTGAGTGAGGAGGAGATGCGGCCACCATGCTGTTCGACAGACTCTTTGATGCCGTCGCGGGTGAAGCGGGAGAATACTCCGCTGACGACGAAAGTGAGTCCTTTGAGGGTAGCTGCAGACATCTCGGAATCGGGTATCTGCATCTGCATGCCAGCGTTGCGAAGTCGCTGGATGATGTCGCGGTGGAGGGACTGTTGGAAGTAGTCGTGGATGGCGGCGGCAGTGACGTTGCCAACATCTTCCACGGCAGCCAGTTCGTCGACGGAGGCGGCCATGAGGGTGTCGATGTCGTGAAAGTGGCGCGCCAGCTTCTTGGCTCCTACCTCGCCGACGTAGCGGATGCCGAGGGCGAAGAGCAGTCGTGGGAAGGGGACCTGGGTAGAGGCCTGGATGGAGGAGATGATGGCCGAGGCGCTCTTCTCCTGGAGGGTGGGAAGCGCGAGCAGTTGTTCGTAGCGAAGGTCGTAGAAGTCGGCGACATTGTGGAGAAGGCCTGCATCGTAGATGAGCCGGATACGTTCAGGGCCAAGGGTTTCGATGTCCATGGCCTTGCGTCCGACGAAGTGTTCGAGCCGGCCGAGGATTTGGGGCGTGCAGCCGTCCTGGTTGGGACAATAGAGGCCTGCTTCGCCTTCGGCGCGGAGCAAGGGGGTGCCACAGACGGGGCAGCAGTCGGGGAATTGGACCGGAGCCGCTGACGGAAGTCGCTGCGAGACATCAACCCCCACAATCTTCGGGATGATTTCACCTCCCTTTTCGACGAAGAGGTGGTCGCCCTCATGGATACCAAGGGCGGCGATATTGTCGGCGTTGACGAGTGTGGCGCGCCGGACGATGGTGCCTCCGAGGGGGACGGGCTGCATGTTGGCGACGGGGGTGACGATGCCTGTGCGGCCCACCTGGTAGTCGATGCTGAGCAGCGGGGTGGAGACGCGGGCAGCCTTGAATTTGAAGGCGATAGCCCAGCGCGGTGATTTGGCGGTGTTGCCGAGACGCTCCCAGAGGAGCGTCTGGTTGACTTTGATGACGATGCCGTCGGTGGCGAAAGGAAGGTCCCAGCGGTGGATGTCCCAATAGGCGATGTATTCCTTGATTTCGTCGATATTATGGCATTCGAGCATGTAGGGAAGGACGCGGAAGCCCATCTGCTGCAGCGCCTCGATACGGTCTGAGTGGGTGTTGAGTGAGTCGTCGCCGGAAGGGCTGGGAAGCATGAGGAAGTAGGGGCAGAACTGGAGTTTGCGTTTGGCGCACTGGGCAGAGTCCTGGAGTTTGAGCGAGCCGCTGGCTGCGTTGCGGGGGTTGGCGAGGGGTTCCTCGCCGTCGGCCTCCCGCTGTCGGTTGAAGGCCTCGAAGGCTTCGAAGGGATAGACCACTTCGCCGCGCACCTCGAAGTCGGGAGGATAATGCCCCTTGAGCTGGAGGGGTATGGTGGGAATGGTGCGGGCGTTGGAGGTGATGTCGTCGCCTACCGAGCCGTTGCCCCGGGTGAGGGCCTGGACCAGTTGGCCGGCCTTGTAGGTGAGGGCGATGGCCACGCCGTCGTATTTCAGTTCGCAGGTGTAGGTGAACGGTGTGTCCTCAAGCAGTTTGCGCGTGCGGGCCTCGAAGTCCTCGATTTCCTCGATGCTGTAGGTGTTGCCGAGGGAGAGCATGGGGAAACGGTGGGAGACCTGGCGGAAAGTCTTGTTCACCTCACCGCCGACGCGGCGTGTGGGCGACGTGGGAAGGGCTAGGTCGGGGTACTGCCATTCGAGGTTGATGAGCTCGCGGAGGAGGGCGTCGAACTCGAAGTCGCTGACCAGCGAGGTGTCTTCCATGTAGTAGGCATGGTTGTAGTGGTCGATGAGACGGGTGAGTTCGTCCACCCGCTGGCGGGCGGAGTTGGGAATTTCTATTGAGGAAAAGAGGTCCATTCTGAATGTTTGAATGTTTAAGCGTTTGAATGTGTTCTACACATTCAAACCACCACGTCTCCTTCAAAATTGAGGCTGACGGGGCCGGTGAGTTGGATGTCTTCGTAGGCTTGGCCTGTGGCGGTGAAGGTGACTTTGAAGTCACCGCCGCGGGCTTTGATTCGCTGGTTTCCAGTGACGATAGCGCAGGCGGTGACGCCAGTGCCGCAGGCGAGGGTCTCGTCCTCGNNNGCGCTCGTAGGTGCGCACGGCAAGGGCACCGTCGGGAAGGTCTTCGATGAAGTCGACGTTGACGCCGAGGGGCCAGCGGTCAGTGAGGTTGCGGAGGCGGCGCCCCTCCCCTACCACGTCGTAATGTTCCAGGTTCTCGACACGCACGACGAGGTGCGGCGAGCCGGTGTCGAGCAGCCACCCTTCTGGCTCGCGGCGGATAGCGTCGCAGGACACGGGCCGCATGGTGAGTCGCACGAGTCCAAGGCGCCGTTCCTCGTCCCAGAGGAGGATGTCGGCTTCATGCATCCCGTCGGGGCCGTGGAACCGTAGGGACGTACCCCCGTGGACACCCGCTATGTGGGCGAATGCGGCGATGCAACGTCCCCCGTTGCCACACATGGTGGCCTCGCGGCCGTCGGAGTTGTAGTAGCGCATCAGAAAATCAGACCCGTCAGGGTCGTCAGAGAGGGTCATGAGGCCGTCGGCGCCGATGCCGAGGCGGCGGTGGCAGAGGCGGGCCACCTGCTCGGTGGTGAGCTGGAGGTCCTGCCCGCGGGCGTCGATGATGACGAAGTCGTTCCCGGCGCCGTCGAATTTATGGAAGTGTATTCTCATTGGTCAGGTCGTTTTCATTCTTGATAAGCCGTCGGCTGGTGACGAGCACAAGGATGGAACAGATGCATATTGAGCAGAAAATCACTGCATAGGTTACGTGTTTGATGGTGGTGGCCCCAGGGATGATGGTTTCGCCGGCCTGCATGTTGACCACCTCGGGCATCGAGGCGAGGACGGCTGAGACGAGGCCTTTGGGTATCATCATCGAGACCGTGAGGCGGTCGTCGGGAGTGTTTTTGCGGCCGACGATGGCTATCAGGATGAAGCGGACGACGAAAAGGGCGGCGGCGATGACGAGGCCATAGAGAAGTGCCGTGGTGTTGGTGAAGGGGATGCAGATGCCGATATAGACGAAGAAGTAGGTCTTGAGGATAAAGACGAGTTCCTTGAAGAAGCCCTTCTCGGTCTCTATCAGGGGGGTCATGGGCTGGAGCTTGAATCGGCTGAGAAACGAGGGACTGAAATAGTCGGGGTTGCCCATGACGAGGCCGAACGCCAGGGCTGCGAGGGCGCCGCTGTATCCGAGGGCCTCGGTGCAGCCGTAGATGACGAAGATGAAGGCGGGCGTGAGGAACATTGAGTTCTGCAGACGTCGTATGCGGTGCATGAAGGAGGACCAGACGATGCCGCCTGCCACGCCGAGGAGCAGTGCGATGATGAGAGAGGACAAGACGCGGCCGATGACGATGCCGGGGGTCTGGCTGCCGTCCTTGAAGCCCTGGATGAACGAGAGGGTGGTCACGATGCAGAGGACTCCGGAGATGGCCGACTCGAGGGTCAGGGTGACCCGCGTGCGCTGGCTGACGCGCATCTGGGCGATGAGGGGGATGACGATGGCCGCCGCAGTGCCGCCAACCATGGAGCCGAGCATGAGGGCGGGGGTCAGTTCGAGGCCTATATAGTAATACCCGAGCAGCGCCACCGTGGCCATGGCCGTAAGGAACGAGAGGAAGGTGACCTGGACCACGCCGGTCCAGTAGCTGCGGATGGTGTCGAGCCGCATGTCGAGACCGCTGTCGAAGAGGATGAAAAGCAATGTGAGCGAGGCGAATACCGGTCCTATCGAGGCAAGGTCGCCAGGCGAGACCCATCCCGTTGCAGGGCCGATGACGATGCCGATAATCATGAGGAGCAGCACGTCGGGAATCCTGCGACGGCTGAACCAGGCGCTGAAGAGGTGCGCGCAGAAAATGAGTAGGCCGAGAATGATATATATCATATCAATAATCTATTTCTGGGAAAAGGACGTGAAAGGTCTCGAGGGTCGGGTTCTTGGCCAGCATGGCCTCGTATTTGTCGCGGGGCGCGTAGATAAGTTTCTCGCGTTCCACGTGTTCGACAATCACCTGGCAGTTGAGCTGCGGGCGATGGGAGCGGGTGCGCATCCATTCGAGAATGGAAACTTTGTAGGGCCGGAGCTCCTGGTCGAGCAGCGACGAGTCGGCCACGATGGTGAAGAGGTCGTCGCCTTCGGCGAGGCGCACCTCTCTCCCGTCCAGCAGCTTGAAGGCCTCGGGATTGGATTGGCGCAGGTGGTCGATGACTTCGGCCCAGAGGGTCTGGAGCTCGTCGTTGCCAAACGGGGTCTTCTCGGCCTCAGCGGCTGGAAGAGGGTCGGGTTCAGGACGGGGCGTTTCTTTGGGTGCGACGCGCAACGAGGAGGCCAGCCTGACAGCGCCGACGGGTGCCGACGGCGATGCCGCCACAGGTGTCTCAGCTGACGGCAAGGTGGCCACAGGTGCCTCACCCCTCGGTTCTGTCGCCGTGGGTGCCACCTGTCGCTGTTGACTCTTTTTATGTCTCGCTTGCCGCGCCCTTGCAATCTATATGTTCTGGAGGGCGGCCATCTTCATCAGGGCCACCTCGACAAAGAGGCGCTTGTTGCCCGCCTCCTTGTAGCGGTATTCGTAGTCGGAGGAGATCTCCAGCATCTGCAGCAGCAGGGCCAACCCGCAACTGACGGCCTGCTCGCCGTAACGCTCGCGTGCGGCATCGCTCACCTCCATCAGGCGATGGGTCGCGGGATCCAGGGCCACCATCAGGTTGCGCAGGTGCTCGCTCAGCCCCGTCAGGAAATGAAGCCCGTCGAACCCCTTGCCGATCACCTCCTGATAGAGGAGCAGACTGTTCGATATGTCACCCGCGCGGAAATAGTCCACCAAGCGGAAATAGTACTCATAGTCCAGCAGGTTAAGGTTCTCGTTGCAGAGCTGGCGCGTCAGATTCCCCTGCGT
>CAJOIV010000024.1:0-71554 GCA_905234665.1 uncultured Bacteroidales bacterium
TCTCCCGTCTAATTCAGAAAGCTAATAAAGCGGGAGAAGCCAAGTATAGAGAGGCTTATGAAAAAGCAAAGAAAACACGATCACAGGAGGCTAATGGTAAAGATAAAATATATTATATAGAAATAGGATTGCAATGAAAGCACTAAAAATCACAATTGTTGCGGTATTGGTAGCCGCATTAGGCTTCGGCCTGTATAAAATTATCGCCAATCACATAGACAAACCCGATGACGGGAAAATCATTATCCCCGAAGGGTGTGACTTGGAATGGGATCAAAACTACATCGACTCCGCCTACTCCGCCATACCCTATGGCCAGTTTAAAACCCTGAAACAGCGCCGTCAGGAGATGCAAGGCAACTATAACGGGAAGATGTCGGATTACCCGCGGCAATGCCAAGAGACGGTAAAGCTGATCCTCCGCAACCGTTACCAGTCTCGGTTCGTCCAAATGGCCGACCACGAATTCAATGGTACCGACTGGCCGAACTATTCTGACATCCGGGACATGAACGCGGCCTTGCTGAAGGAGTTGTCTCAGGGCAGCGACGACCTGAAACGCATCGAGTCTGTATGTAAAGAATATGGGCAGGTGCTTTACTACAACAGTCTTGTCAAAAAACAGTGTAACCAACGCCCCACGACAGTGAGCGACCACTGGGATTTCTCCAACACAAGGAATCTGTTGGGAAGAACTCCGACGACATCAGCACCGGTCGACCATACGACTCAGTACTCATTATCGAGGCTCGACAATGTGAAAGACCGCCTCTACAATGGTCATGTGGCTTTTCTGGATGCGTTGGTTAACCTTGCAGAATCAGAAATTGACAAGAATCCCACAAGAAGCAATTACAACCGTGTGTCGGATATCGTCGCAAAGGAAATTGAAAAATTTGATAAGGACGCGGCTTCGTTGTATAGTAAAAACTATTATACTTTCGTGGATAGTAAAGCCAAACAGGCCAATAGCCGACTGGATGAATTTAAGAAAAAGATAAAAGATGATGAATAACAATAGAACAATATTCCAACTGGGACTACTTGCAGCAGTACTTCTTGCGCTCTCAACATCGTTGAGCGCACAACCATCGCAGAAAGACATGGAAAAAATGCTAAAATCTGCCCCATGGTTGGATAAGGAATCTCAAAAAGAGTTGGAAACCATCTATGGTTGGGGGAAAATACAAGCTCAAATAGATGATAGTCTCGCCGCTATAGAAAAATTGGCAAGAGATTCGATAAGAATGGAGAGAGCCAAAGACTCCCTCTCCCAACGTCAGAAGTGGTTGCAAACACAGCTCAAGAACATGACTATTGTCGATAAAAGGAGAAACCCTCAGATTAGTTTGATGTATCGACAATATGATACCATGGTTTTAATCCGTAACCAGGGACGCTATGGCGACTCCATCATTGAACGGCAACAGAAAGCATTACTCCAATGCCATCGTGCAGAGAATGTTTTGAATCATCGGTATGACAAAGGAGATGTAGAGAAGGCCCAAAAGATGATGGCTGATGAGAAAAAATATGTCCCGGAAGTAGCAAAAGATATTGAGAATCGTCTGAATCGCTATGAAGCCCTGACGGATAACCTAAGAGATGCTCTGACTCGGGCAAATAAAATTCGCCCAGAAGTTGACCCGACGCGTGCTGATTCTCGGAAAATAGCTTACACGAAGGATTTTTTTGAGGAATTGGGAAAATACATCGACCCGGTGCTTGTTAGTCCGCAAGGGTATCCCTACCTTTATGGCATCCTCTCCAAGGCCATCACCGAAAAAATAAAAGACCCAAGCACCGATATTAAAGAATTGATCGATCAACTATGATTATGACTATGATGAAGAGAATGGTTTTTCTGCTTTCGGTAATAAGCACTATGATGGCCGCAAATGCTCAGGATTTGCCTTTTTCCAATGAAATTAGCGACATCAACAAACAAATCGATAGTCTTGAGCAGGAAATACACGAAAGGTATAAGCAAGGTAAGAATAATGACTTGTATAACGATGAACAATACCGACAAATATATTTTGCTGGATTGGCAAAACAAAAGGCATTATTACGCAATAATATAACAATGCTTGAGGCCATTATTGAGACTTCTAAAACCAAATTACAATGGATTGAAACTCTCCGTAATTATTACTCTACTACCCCTATCGACACGCTATTCTCCCATTCCGATTCAACATCACTAAAGGTCCACAAACAAATCTTGGAAAAGAGATACCCTAAAGTGATGGATGAATTACAAATTCTTTTGGAATGCTCCGAGGCTCTGAAAAAAAAGTATGACGAAGAACAAATCCAAACTTGTCTGCAAAAATGCCAGAGGGTTCGAGAATGCCCTACAAAAGAATATTTAGAAGGATTGCTCTCTCTATATAAGGACATTAACGATGAAGTTGCTCTGTGGCTACTTGACAAAGATTATTCATTATATAGCATGGCTATTGAGATTGCCTACATTAACGACAACTTTGGGATTGACCTTGAGTTTGATTTCCCCTATCTGGCCAACAAGATACGGGGAACAGTTCAGAAGAAGATGAAAGAAGAACCACAGAAGAAATAATACAACGCTATGATTCCAATAGTAGCACACGGCATTATGGGTACCGCCTACCGGCAGAATGTGGTGGCGGAAGGGAATGGCCTTGATGAGGGGAGCCTGAAAGCGCTCTTTGATGTCCGTCGTTATTTGTCGGTGCAGTACGGCGACAACACTCCCATGGACAGTTGGGCGTTTCAACTGGCACCAAAAGGTATGTGGATCAGTCGGATAGAACGTGCTTTCGACGGCAATTACAACCCGGCATTTATTGCCATCTCTTTCCTCATCCCGTCAGGACGCATCCCACAAGGCGACGACTTCCTCAAACCCATCATCGACACCCTCACACAGAATCATTCAAAATACATCCGACAGAGTGTCATTCAGGAGGTCGTGGACTGGAGCTTCTTGGAGGATCTCTCAACAGATTTGGAGCCCTATTTGGACCATTCCGGTCCCATGCCCCCCAAGCCTGTCACCCCTCAATATGGCATTGCCTACTCCCCAAGCGATATCTCCACAATGCTCCACAATCTTTGGGACAGTCGGATAGCCCAATGCCGTATGGTATTTTGCGGGAAACGCATCCTGACAAAAGAGAAACGATTCATCTCATTAAACGACATCCCCCAGACAGCGGGTAATGAAAACGCCTCGCACCCCTCCCAAAATGCCAGGCCATCCAATCCAACCCCTCAGGAAGAGCTCCCACATTCTTTTGATAATGAAAGCACCCAATCATCTGGCCATTCTGCCGATGAGACAACGACTCCAAAAGGAAACGGACAGGCTGACCCAAAACCATTTCACGATACCAAGGCGCATAAAAAGAGTGTTGCAAAAAGAAAGAAGAAACACAATTGCTCAAACATCAGGCCTAATAGCTCCTGGTCAAACATAATGATTGTCGGTGGGGCTGTGGCAATAGTTGTTGCATTGGTTGCTCTTCGGATTTGGGGGAATCGTGGTGAAGATGAAATCTCGAACTTGAGAGATACAATGATCTCTCAGAATCTACAGATGTTATTCTCTCCTTGCTATTGTGGTGACAGTTTGTTTCTAAAAGCAAAAGAAACTAAACATCACTATGAAGAATTGGCAAAAAACAATGCAGAATTGACAAATGACTCGGTGTATATCATTTTTTGTAACTCGTTTGCAAAACAATCTGACTATCGGATCCAAGACAGCACCATATTCTTTCAAGCCATAGATTTGTTTGATGTTCCAGCCAATTCATTTCAAAACAGCAAATGGGATCAATTGATGCAAGACACTTCTGTCTTGTCCAAAGAACACCGCGACACCCTGAGTCGCAAATGGCAGGAACATCAACAAAAGTTAGAGGCCGAAGCAAACGCCAGGCAACAAGCGGAAGAGGATGCCCTGTACAACAAATGCATGAACCCAAGTGGTACAATACAGAATTGCAACCAGTTCCTTACCAAGTATCCCAATAGCATCCACAAATTGGATGTCGAAAAAAGGAAAAAGGAACTTATCGACAAGTTGGAGGAAGAACTCTATGCAAAATGTATGGGGACCAAAGCGACACTCTAAGATTGTGAAAGGTATTTCGCCAAATTCAAAGATAAGAATACTCAGCACTATAAGGATGTGGCCAAAATAAAAGAAAAGTTGAGTCAGTCACCCTATGAATACAGAAATCGAAACAACACACAAGCAACAAACATCCAAAAGAAAATAATAAGAAATAGAGATGAACTCTTCAATGCGTTGACCTGGGAGAATGTCAAAGACAACGGTAAAGGTTTTTATGAGAAGTATAAGGCACCTGAAGATAAGAAGAATAGGGTCTCCCGTATAAAGCGGGAGAAGCCAAGTATAGAGAGGCTTATGAAAAAGCAAAGAAAACACGATCACAGGAGGCTAATGGTAGAGATAAAATATATTATATAGAAATAGGATTGAAGTAGTTATGATCCCAATAGTAGCACACGGCATTATGGGCACCGCCTACCGACAGGATGTGGTGGTGGAATATGAAGGACTGGCGGCCAACAACCAGAGGTATCTGAAGGATATCCGTCGCCAACTCTCATCCCAATATGGCGACGACACTCCCATGACCGGCTGGGCTTTGCAGCCAGCATCCGACGGTATGTGGCTCAGCCGCATAGAACGCGCTTTCGATGCCAACTACACCCCAGCCTATGTGATGGTGTCATTCCTCATCCCCCATGGAAAGAAAGCACCATCAGAAGCCTTGAGACGCATAGAACACTGTCTGCTGGTGAACCATCCAAAGTTTATGCAGCAGAGCGTTGTACTCTATAAGCCCGATTGGGGATTCTTGCAATCGTTAGGATCTGAACTGTACGGCCTACTGACCGACGCTCCAATCCAACCCTCCTATCACACGAATGGAAATTCAGCAGAAAGTGCCTACTGTTCGTTGGATATGCCAACCATGTTGGACAATATCTGGAATGAATGTTTCTCCCCATTTGACATTGTATTCTGCGGCAATCGCATCCTGTCTGCCAATAAGGATTTCACCGCAATTGACGATATCCCTTCGATGGATGACAATCCCATGGAGGATATTTCCGAGCCCGAACCCGACACTGAACCTCAGGATACCACACCCGATGCCGAGGAAGAAACTCCACAATATGACGAGTACGAACAAGCCAACAACGAGGATGTAGAACCCGAGGAATTCTCTTTCTCTGACGAAGCCGAAGAATACAGATCCCCTGATGAACCCAAGGATGACACCTTCTCTGATGCTTTCTCCACAGACGAATCCGAAAAAGAGATACTGGACAGACCTGTAACTGACAATGACTTTCTTTCTCTCTCTGATGCAGAGACAACCCCCGCTCCTCCCCAATCATCTAGTATCTTCTCCGCGAAAGGAAGGATTAGCCGTCGCAAATATTGCATTACTTTTCTCATTTATCTCCTCTATAATTTTATTCCCGTATTCTTGGTAGAAGCGGATATTGATCCCGGCGATGAATTTATTGTTTTATGGGAGATTATTCTACTTCTGGTATTATGGATCTTTTATGCCCAAGGTGCCAAACGCTGTCATGATTTGGGACACAGCGGCTGGTGGCAACTCATTCCATTCTATTATTTATGGCTGTTATTTGCCAAAGGAAATCCAGAACACAATAAATATGGTCCGAGCCCTAAAGAAATCAAGTAGATAATCGGTTGCTACAATGTATTAAGAATTGTCAATGACCATGATTTTATTACTTTCCTACATTATCATTATCAATACGGTATCGTTCCATTTATACCGTATAGACAAAAAACGTGCGGAACACGGAGAATTCCGCATTCCAGAATACATCCTGTTGGGTGTGGCTTTCCTCGGTGGAGCCCTGGGCGCCTTCTGCGCCATGCACGAATACCGGCACAAAACGCTGCACACAGCTTTCACCATAGGTGTGCCAATCGCATTAGCGGTATGGACAATCCTGGTGGCATGGACAATCATTCATTGTTTTGTAACATTATGAACGCAAAAAAAACATTTTTCCACAAACAGGTTTGGCTTATCCTACTTATTCAAAACCCATCACCAGAAACATGGGAAAAGCATTACCATTAAACAGTGTATTAGCCGTTATCCTATGGATTGGTATCATCGGTACGGCTTTTAACATCATCCCATCTATAGGCGACATCAACTACGAACCCTGCTCTTGGGGGCCGGGTGTCTGTCCTCTGATCCATATTCCTTATCCCACTTTTTGATTAAAACACGAACAATTAAAAAAACAGAAAAATGCTAACAACCACTATCTTATTATTGATCACGATTGCCATAATAGTAATCGCCTATCGTCAGCCGACAATCAAAGGCAAGTTGAAGCCATATCTACAAAAGAGAGCCGTGAAGATATTCACTTTCACAATGACTCTGGCACTAACTATGATGGGATTTCTCTTGTCTATGGGTAATGATTATTTTGCTCAATATGACTATAAGCCTTTGGTAATATTGAAGGATCTGATCCAGACAAAAAAGACGGTAAACTATGAAGATATCCGCGATGATTCCGAAATAGACAACCCAAAATATTATTTTATTTTGGATGTTTCGGAATCGATAAAGGACAAGTCAAACTCGGTTGAATTGAACGACAATATCAAAGATCAAATCAAAGCAATAAAAAAATCGGCTTACTGCCCCCATAAAGGATATAATTTTGGATTAACCAAGGACTCAAAGAAAATTGATTTCAGCAGGTTGCTACAAGTACGATTGATGTATTCATTATTGAAACTGCAAGATACACAAAAAGATAAAATGGATTATTCCATTATTCTTTTTTCAAGTAATCCAGAAATTTGTCCAGAAAAAGACATTAAAAAAACCTTTGAGATAATATACAATCAGACATTCGACGGTAAAGAGTCAAATTTTGTTGGACTATTCGAATTCTTACAGGATAACATAATCAGTAGTTTTGGACCAACCAATTACTATAAACGCAGAGAATGTCATCTCATTTTCTTTAGTGACTTTCTACATGATAATAAGAGTAAAGAAATCGAGGCTGATTTAAAAGAAGATTTTTCTCGCTTTATGTGGGAACTCCAAAAGAAAAATATTGACATTAAACTATATTATTCTGACAAACCTAAACAATCCAATACATCTAGTCACACAAAAGGACTTTTCGTTAGCGAACTTTTTTCTTCGGTGTATCCTTTCTTGAAGGTTGAGGCGCTAGATGCAGATAGCGGATTTGCCTGTCCGATGATTTCTAAAACACCAATACCAATTCGTTATTCCAATAGTTTGTTCGAAGAGGAACTTAAAACCTCGATACGTTTTAAAGGGTTTGGAAAACAGGAAGGACTATCGTTAGGATTAAAATACGGTCCAGAAAATTATAACGACATGAAGCAAAACTACTACCTCATAAATGGAACGGACACGCTGCCTCTTTCAAGTAATATGCAAAGCATCTCGATTGACGAAAGAGATAATGTATCCTTAATGATTAGGGGTTACATCCCTGCACCGTATAAGTCTCCCGATGTTGTCATTCAAGACACGAAAGAAGAAATACAATATATTGTTCCTGTAGCATTCTACAAGAAAATCCCGCGTACAGGATGGATTCTGCTCTACATCATTGGAGTCTTGCTGACATTCCAAATAATGGTGTTTCCATATATTATCAAAAGAGTGAAATAAACAATGTCAGTCGAATAACGGAAACTAATACATATAAGGATTACTCCAAGTTGGAAAGGGAAGTCTCTTCATCATATTATTTTGACATTTATATGTCTGAGTAAGGCTTACCCTTGGCCAATCGGTGAACGAATCTCAATGCATCATTGGCTGAAGGAAGAATGCACAGATATTTCGTATTCTGAAATAGGTTGACTACAGTTTTGAATCGGCTCAAAAAATAGAGATTTTACATATTTTTTTTGCCGGAATGAGCCGATAATTGGAAAAATATTGCTATCTTTGCACCGATTTTGGGCTTATGATGACCATGGATATAGCAAGGGAAATATTACAATATCTGCACTATCACCCGTTCTCTTCGCGCGATGAAATTGCAAAAGGGATAGCATTCGAGGGCAGCGATGCTACATTGAAACGTCTTATAGCTGCGGCCATCCAAGACGGTGACATCGATGTAGAAGGGAAGGCCCGCGCCACACGCTATCGACTCTCCAACCAGGCGCACTTGCTGATGCCGCTCAACTTGGACACATATTTTGCACAAGATGTGGACGAACGCCAGGTGCAGAATTCGTTCAACTTCGAACTGATTCGGGAACAGTTACCGAAAGTAACGCTTTTCACGGAAGAAGAGATGGCTCACTTGCAGGAATTGCAGACGGAGTTTCGCCAGCATGTGGACGAGATGACGGACAATGAATACCGCAAGGAGATGGAACGGCTGGGTATCGACCTCAGCTGGAAATCATCACAAATTGAAGGGAATACCTATTCGCTATTGGAAACGGAACGTCTGCTGCGCGAAAGCAGGACCGCCAGCGGAAAAACCAAGGAGGAGGCCGTGATGCTGCTGAATCACAAGGACGCCCTGCGCTTCATCCTCGACAATCCCGATTACCTTCAGGAACTAACCGTGAGTCACATCGAGGATATCCATCAGCTACTCACCAAGGAACTCTCGGTGGACAAAGGCATCCGTCACCGTCGTGTGGGTATTACTGGAACCAATTACCATCCGCTGGACAACGAGTTCCAAATCCGGGAGGCATTGCACGACACCTGCGACTTGATTAACGGGAAAGAAAACATTTTCGAGAAAGCCTTGCTGACATTGGTATTGCTGTCGTATATCCAAGCCTTCTCTGACGGCAACAAGCGGACTGCCCGCATCACAAGCAACGCCATATTGATAGCCAACGGCTATTGTCCGCTGAGCTTCCGCTCGGTCGACTCTATCGACTACAAAAAAGCTATGCTTATCTTTTACGAGCAGAACAACCTCTATGCTTTCAAGCAGATCTTCAAGGAACAGTTTGAGTTTGCCGTGAGGGAGTATTTTTGAAACAATAGAAATACTTGTATGACACAATGATGAAATCAAAGGTTACCATTCTGTTATGTGCTGTTCTCTTGCTGCTGGCAGGGTGCATCGGGGGAGACAACACGAGTCCCCCGATGCAACAGCATAAGACGGAAGTAATTACCGTTTATCTGCAACCTTACAATGGATATCCCGCCGACAAGCTAAAAAGGCTTCAACTGGACATGCAGAATTGCCTCGACACGCTGATTCCAGAACTGAAATTCCATGTCGATGTGCTGGAGGAGCGCACGCTGCCTTCCTCATTCCTCTACACCCCTCGCAACCGCTTCCGGGCCGACTCCATCATCCGCTACCAAAAATCATTCCCCACCCACGACTATGTCATGGGGGTCACCAGCAGCGACATCTCCACCACCGTGCATGGGGTGCAGGACTTCGGCATCCTGGGACTTAGCTACCGTCCGGGAAGGAGTGCCGTGGTGTCGTCCTTCCGGGTGAAGAACAAGTCCCTCTTCTATAAAGTCGCCGTCCACGAGCTGCTCCACTCCCTCGGACTGCCGCATTGCGCACAAAAAGACCGCTCCTGCTACATCTGCGACGCCGACAAGCACCCACAACTGGAAAAACAGACCCGCCTGTGCGAGCCATGTAAGAAAAAACTATTGTCAGGGTACCGCCATTGACAATCACTTTTTTGAGAAGATGTGTTGCGGAATCAAAAAAACTTCGTATCTTTGCATCCGCAAAGAAATGCATTACGCAACAAACAATAACGTTATGAAAAAGACTCTTATCCTGCTAGCAATGGTTGTGCTCGGTATGGGCATCGTGCCTGCGCAAGTCAAGCTGGTCGAAACCATGAAACCTGTCAAGGAAAATCGTTATTTCTCCTGGACCACCAAAGACGACCCCTTCTGCATCGCCATCTGGGGCTATAGCGGTGGCTTCAAACTTAGCACCGGCCAGGGAGGCCTGGTCGGCACCGACAACCCCGGCGGCCATGTCGAGTTCAACCTGGGCGGTGCCTACGACAAGATCAGCTTCGTCATGGGCCCCTACGGCGGCCGATATTGGGGTACGGGGAATTCGCTCAACGGTCCCAACAGCAACAGCGACGATAAAAACGTCATCGTCACGGTGACGGGCGACGACGAGACGCTCCTTGACGAGGTGGTGTGGCACCACGACGCCCCACGCCAGGTGGTACTCGACGTGAAGGGTGTCAAGGTTTTGCGCTTCGAAGCGCTTCGTGGCACAACCGATATCGCCTTCGGCGCCATACACCTGTGGAAAGCCGGGCAGAAACCCACCCCCGCCACCATCCCGCAGAAACTGCCTGCCGGCAAGGTGGAGCTGGTCAAGACCCTCTGGCCCTACTACTTCCGCCAGAGCGGCTATATCCACCCCATCACCGACAGAGAGGATGGCTACGGCGAGAAGGTGAAGAGCATCAGCATCAACCGCGTGCAATACACCTCGGGCCTGCAGTTCTCCGCCACACAGCAACTGATAGGCGAGTGCAACGCCTGGTGCTACTTCTGGCTGCAGAAGAAGTACGACAAAGTCTCCTTTATCGTCGGTCCGCGCGACAACCAAAGCAGCAACGCCAGCGGCTGGATTACCGTCAAGGCCGACGGCAAGATTATCTATGAGCACCTCGTCACGCAGAAAGACCTTGCCGAGCAGGTGGTCCTCGACGTCAAGGGAGTCAACCAGCTCTCGTTCCACAGCGTCGACCAGGGCAGCGACTTCCAGGGCGGCCTCACCTGGGGAGTGGTCAATATCTTCGCCCACCCCGCGGGCGACCCCTCCGTACCCACCCCGGGGGTCATCAACGGTTCGCAGGAGCGCATCTCCCAGCTGCCCGACATTTGCCGCATGTGCAAGAACATCCCGCCCTATTCCGTCCGTGGAGTCTCGGCGCACAACAAGACCTACTACGATGGCGCCTCGCGCCACTACACCTTCTCCATGGGCGGTGAACATTTCTGGGAAGGCTTCATCCTCACCACCGGCGCCACCCTCTTCGACGACAACATCGACGCCTATGCCGCCTTCGACCTGGCGGGCGAGTATGACTACATCACCTTCACCGCCGGCTGCCTCACTCAGCACCGCGTCCTCGACGACGACATCCTCCGCGTCTATGCCGACGACAAGCTCATCCTCGAGACCACCATCCACGCCACCTGGCCCAACCAGAAGTTCGAGCTGCCGCTCAACAAATGCCGCATCCTCAAGTTTGTCAAGCCCGGCAATGGCCAGCAGGCCCGCAAGCAGGTCTTTTTCGGCATCGCCGACGCCGTCCTCTACCGCGGCAAGGTGCAGGAGAACAAGCTCTTCGTACACCAGAAGCCCGAATGCCCCGACCATGCCGACCTCATCGACCTCTGCGAGCGCCCCTACTTCCACTATGTGGGACGCTACCTCAGCGTGCTCACCAGCTTCGACTTCAACGACTGCTTCAAGAACGGCACCTCGCAACGCGAGTTCTTCCACATGAAGGACGGCACCAAGATATACAAAGGCATCATGCTTGAGACCAATATCCCGCTGGGTCTTGAGGATATCACGCTGAGCCAGGCGCTCTTCATGTTCCTCACCTCGGCGGGCGGCGCCATCAGCAGCAGCAACGTCAGCGCCTTCACGGGTGTCACCGCCGGCGCCGGTGGACTGGCAGGCGGCATGGGGATCCTCTCATTGGTCAATGAAGGCGGTGGACAGTCGTCGGCAGCCGCCTTCAACCCCTACGGCGAGTACGAGAGCGTCACCTTCACCGTCGCCAACAAGAGCGAGTATGTCGACCCCTTTGACGAGATTGTCGGCGGCGTACACCAGGCCCCGCCCGTAAAGCTCGACATCTTCGCTGACCAGGTCAAGGTGGCCGAAATCATGCTCACCGACAAGATGGAACCCACCACCTACACCGTCCCCATCAACAAGTGCACCCAGCTCATGTTCTGGCTCGAATGCGGCAGCGTCCGCTCCGGCCAATATGTGCTATATAATATGTA
Organism: uncultured Bacteroidales bacterium; assembly: GCA_905234665.1. Taxonomy (GTDB): domain Bacteria; phylum Bacteroidota; class Bacteroidia; order Bacteroidales; family P3; genus Colimorpha. Next base: position 12,093 of record CAJOIV010000024.1, read on the forward strand.
TGTCGACAAGCAGAAGCTCCCCCAGACTCCCGAATCACTGCCCAAGAATGAACCGCAGACCCAGACCAAGCAACAATCCTCCGGACAGCAGAAGAAGTCGCAGGGGGTGAAAGAGTCCCAGCCAGCCCCCGCAAAGGAGACAAAAGCCACCAAGGAAACCAAGGAGTCCAAAGACAAGGGAGGCAAGAAAGGAAAAGGCAAGAAGAAAGACAAGGAAAAGGAGACCGTCACTTGGGAGTGCAAGAGCATGAGCGGCGTCAAGGAGATGGACAACTACCTCAAGGCCGTCACGGGTGTGTGGGACTACACGCAGGAGATGATATCCAAGTCGGCCGTCAGCTACAAGATGTCCGAGGCCTACGTCACCGCCCTCGACGGCTCGATGTACAAGGTCGTCTCTTTGGTCGACGCATCGGGCAACAAACTGGGATTTCAGGATGTCATCCAGGCCAACGAGAAGGTGAAACAGATGGAGAAGACGGTGAAGCTAAAGATTGTCGATGCCGACCTCTACCTGCCTTCCGCCACCCTTTCTGTGCCGTCATTGGGCGACAAGATGTTCACCTTCAGCAAATACATCAAGCTCGGTCCTAAAGCCACTTCACAATGCCGCAGTCGGGCTGCGGAGATTGTCGAGATAAAAACGATGGAGAACGATATGCTTCGTGGCCTCATGGAGAGTGCCGCGACGGTCGATGGAGTCCAGTCGACAGACAAGTCGCTCCTCATTTCCCTTCCCGAGGGATACCAGCCCCCGGAAGGTATCACGGTGCAGCAGTTGCGCTATTTTCGTCTCGATTGAGACATTCAGAAAGAGAATAGGTGGCACTCCACCTTGTCCCACCTGCGGTTGCGGAGATCGTCGGGGGTGATGAGGAAATTGAGCATTCCGCAGTCGTGGAAGATGAGGTTCCAACGGTCGTCCTCGTCTATCTGCAGCAATGACATCCTGCCGGGCATCTCTTCCCTAACCTCCTCGATATAGGGCTCGCCCAAGAGGCGGATGCCGTCGCCAGACTCGTCGCATAGCGAGAAGGTAATGGCCTCGGCGGGGCGTCCTACAGGCGTGCCGTCGTCGTAGACAATGCTGTGGGTGTGGAGGTCGTCGCACTTGGGCGAATAGAGCACACGGAAGTACTTCTGCTGCCATGGCCCCAAGCCCGGATAGGCGGGGCTGTCCATATCCCCCAGGAAATAGTCGAGGGCGGCAAAGAACCAGAGCATCCCCCCATGGGGCAACAGCCCTTCGGGGTCGAGAGGTGCCAACTCCTCGCACCGCAGCTGGCAGACGAAGGTCAGCGGGTCCTGGTACTCCTCCCCGTCGTCGTCGACCAGCGTAATCTCGGGGTATTCGAGTTCCTCAGGCATGTCCGGCTGCCCCCACCACTTGCTTTGTCCGAAGAGGGGATTGTCAGCCGGCTGTGTGGTTATCTTTATCATGAATGTTCTATTTTCAATTCCCCAAGCGCCTCGCGGGCGGTGCGGCGGATATCCTTCCAGTGGGCTTTTGAGATGTCGTCGAGGGTGCCGTCGCCCCAGCGCGACTTGAAGGGCATGTCGTCCTGCCAGATGCCCTGGAAGGCTGGATACCAGCACTTGACGGTGCGCTGATACGAGCCCGGCGCGTGGGCGGGATGTAAGAAGCGGCCACAGCTGTCGTAGTCGCCTTCGGCATACCACTCGTATTCACTCACGGGGTTATACATCGTCCCCAGCGAGAGCAGGTCGCCGTCGCCGTGCCGAAGACCATGGACAAACTCGCCCTTGTAGCACAAGTCGCCCTGACCCGAAAAGGTGTCGTCGGGACGGCGCTCCACAACATAGCGCAACTCGCCCTTGCCGTGGGGCAGGCCGTCGGCATCTCTTTCTCCGTCGTATTCCAATCGGATAATCTTTCTTGGTTCCATAATGAGAATTACTGATTTATATATTAATCCACGTCAGATCTACCGAATAGTCGTCGCCGTCATACACGCAGCCGTCGCTGTACTCGTCGCCGTCAATCGACTTGAACAAGTGCAGCGGCTGGTCGGGTGTGAGCGTGTATGTCTCGTCGTAGAAGGATATGATGATGGCTTCCTGGGTGATTTTCGTAATCTCGTAGTTCCAGAAGCCGTCTAAGTCCAGCTTGCCGAGCTTAGCCTCGATGTCATATTCATTGTACTTCCATTCGCCATTGCTATAAACCGACCAACTCTTGTGACCGCTCCTCACATGCAGCATGACCTTACCCATAAACGTCTCTTCGTCGTTGACGTATTGGCCATCAACGAATTTGCCCTCATAGCGGCGTTTGCCATGATAGTCGTCTCCCACGAGCACACCCTGTCCGTCGGGACGGTCGTTCTTCACCTCGCCGTCATAGACCCACTCATTGTGGTTGTAGCTGATGTGTCCGTCGGCCCACACATTGGCCTGCATTTCAGCGCCCACGCCCGTGGGGTCGGGCAGTGTCACACGTTTCGAGGCACGCCAGTCGCGCCGCCATTCACCAGCCTCCACCAGTTTGCCCTTCTCCCAGTGCTCACGACGCCACTGGGCCTTCTCTGCCTGATGTACCTCCACATAGCCGTCGTAGGACTGGAAGTCCTTCACGTCGTCGCCATAGTGGTCGATGGAGTCGCCATTGGGCAGCCATAGCGTGACGCGGGTGGAGAGCTTGTAGATTCTGTTGTCATACTTGTTGAGTTCATAGTCGCCGCCCATCTGTTCCACCTTGTATATCTTGCCATCGATGGCACGGAGCGTCAGGCGGAGCGTGGTGCAGTCCTCACGGCTCGCCTCGTCGAGTTGCCAGTCAAGCACCTCATACCGAAAGAGGTCGTCGGGCCCCTGATAGCGGACGATTTTGTCACCCGCGTACCACTCTCTTACCCACGGATTATCCTCACCGGAGAAAGACTTCCCCAGGAACAGTTCAAAGCCATAGCGCCGGCCGCCGTGCAGGAACATGGCGATGCTGTCGGGGGTGTCTCCCGACGGATGTTTGATGCGGAACACGCCGTGCAGGCCCCACCATTCCGGTTTCTTGTCCTTCGAGGTGTTGATCCATGCGTGCTCTATGTAGCTGCCGTCGGCAAAGGTGTAGCGCCCCTCGGCGGCGTAGGCCGGGCCGTTGATGCTGGCATAGCTCAGGTGGAACACGCCCTTGAAGTGGTCGCCGTTGGGATAGAACACCTCCCCGTCGCCGATGGGTCCTGCCAGCTCCTGCCGGATGGTGTCGCCCCACTGCAATCTCCGTCGCTATGAGTTTGATGCAATAGGCTTTGCAACTGCTGACGCCCATGCCCACGTCATAGGAACTGCTGGCAACCTCTACCTCCTCGCCCACCTTGATGGTAAAGGTCTTGCCATATATCTCCAAGTCGAGCTGATTGTCGTCGTAGGCCGTCACTGTGTTTTTCGACCACAATTTGGGCAGCGGTTTGCCTACGACAATTCCACTTTCGTCGACCTCGTAGTGTTCAAGGGGCGTGGTGGTTACTTTGGTGCCACGGTCTACATGGCTATTATAAACGTTAATGTGACATGCTGTTGACATAAAGGTTTAAAGGGTTTGAAATGTTTAAGGGTGGCGATTAATCGAACATCACATGGGGGTTCATGGCGGCGGGGGACTGCCACTGGATGCCGTGTTCGGCGAGAACTTCCCGGCGGACGCTCCAGTAGCCGAAGCAGAATCCCATGCCACGCGGGGCATCGCCGAGCCGGCGGTCGCACTCCTCTTCCACCTCGCAGTAGAGCTTCTCCCACTCGGGGGTGCGCTCCACGGGGTCGAAGTCGAGCATGCGGTCATACCTCTTCTTGAATTCTCGGGCGTCGACATGCCGGATGTCGATATAGTCGTTGAGCCGCTGGATGTCGAAGTCTACCGCCTCGAGGGCCTCGGGGTCGCCGCAGCCATCCTTTTCGGCCTCCACCAGCAACTCCCGCTCATAGTGCAGGATGTCCAGCACGAAACGGGGCATGTCGTATTCCGGCAGCTGTTCGCAGATGGCGTTGCAGACCATGGCCTTGCCCTGCGAGTCCTCCTCGGGGTCGTCGAGGGCGCGGAGCAGCCCGATGCACTCCTTGGCCAGCGGGACATTCTTCCAAAATCTTTGCACCTGCGAGTTCTCCCGCATCTCGTCCACGAGGGCAATAATCTTGTCGGCAGTATTCATATTATTGTTCTGGTTACAGGTCAAGCGTAGGCGTCATATCTCCCGTCATCCTCGTCCTTGATGATGAGGAGCCCCCCGCAGTGGTTGTTGATCTCGTTGTAGGTGCTCACGATGTCCTCAAGGGTCTTGAAGCTGTGGCAGTCGTGGACGGGGTCGCATTGGGTGATGATGATGGGGCCGCGGATTTCCATCCCCTGCCCGTAGAGCATGGTACCGATGGCGTTGTCGGGCAGGTCCTTGGCGTATGCGTCGCGGTCGACAAACATGGCGAGATCCAAGTCCAGCTCCGCCGCCTTGGCCACCTCCTGCAGCAGGGGCGAATAGTACACGGCATCGAGCCCCTCGGCACCGATAATCTCCTGCGCCATCTCGTGGCGCGACTTCATCTCGTAGACATCCGCCCTGGCGATTTCCAGATGCCCTGTAGGCCAGATGATGATGACCATCGGGTCGATGGGGGTCTTGGCGGGGGAAGTGGAGAGTGGAAATCTCGGCTGCCAGTATTTCTCCAGCTCCTCCTTGTATTGCAGGAGGAATGCTGGGTCGTCGGCTTTCTGCAGCTCCCGCAGGGCATCCTCGTCGTTGGGAAGAAAGCGGGCGGCACGGAGACGCAGCAGGTCCCGCTCGAAGGGCGTCATCGCCATGGAAGAGGGCAGGGAACCGTTGCCCTCCTCCATCAGCCACTGCGAGATACTGGTGCTGTCGGCCAGCTCCACGCCGCGCTTCAGATAGGCGAAGGCTTTCTCCTCGTCTTTCTCGAACCCCAGACAGCCATAGTAGTGATTCAGCCAGAGGAAGAAGGCGCAGGTGCCGTCGCCGCGGTTCAGGCCGCGGTTCAGACGCTCGGCAACGGCCTGGTGCAGTTGTTGTTGTTTCTCCGCGTCGAGTTCGCCGTATACGTCCTCGCCGGTGTCGGCCTGATAGAGGCAGCAGAAGGTAGAGCCTTTCTCGAAGCCCTCTTCCATATACTCGTCAAAGAGGGCTTCGTTGCCCCGCCCTTTGTAGATGATGGCCAGATAGCCGTAGTCTTCCACCTCGCCGAGGCTGATGGCCTTCTCGTACAGCTCGACGGCCTTGTCTGTCTCTCCCTGTCGCTCGTAGGCGAACGCCAGCAGGGTGATCCACAGGGGGTCTGCATCGGGTTGTGCCTCCAGCCGCTGTTCGATTTCCGCTATCACCTGCTGAGGCGCTGCTTCACAGAATTGGCCGTAGATGCGTTGACGGGCTTGCTGCATGGCGGCAAGTTCGCTGCCTCGACGGGAGGCTTCGGCGAAGAGCCTCTGGCTCTCCTCAAGATCCATGATAGGGGGGTGGGTGACTTCCGTCTCGCCATAGCGCAGCATGTGCGCGTAGGCTGCGAGGCTGTCGGGAATATCATCCTTCGCGTTGCAGAAGAGGGTTTCCGCTTCGCGCACAGCGCCCTTGTATGGATTGAGATAATAGAGCCAGCGGCCGTAGCCGTACTGGGCGTGTGCGTCGCCATCCTTGGCGGCCTGACGCAGTTGTTCCACCTCATCGCTGGTGAGGTATCCTACGCGCTCCTTGGTGAGGAACCTCCTCAGGAACTTCTCGTTGTGGGAAAGGGCAATAGTCGGATTCATATTCTTCGGTTTAGTTTCCAAAGATAATAACGGAGAACCCGACGTATTATTGTGTGCGCTGGTTATTCTGTTACCAGTACGCCACTCACGCACCAATGGCTGAACGAGCCGGCCTGGGGTTCGCCCTGTGGGATGGCGACGGTGATAGTGTGGCGGCCGGCGATGGGGAGGTGGTGCTTGCGGAAATACTCCGTGAGGTCAAAATAGACAGGCTGTGTGGCGGTGCCGGGGCACCAGCCGGAGCGCGAATAGTCGCTGCTTGACAGGCCGTTCCAGAAGTTGCCGCTCACGGGGTTCCACTCGCGGTAGCGGCCACAGTCGCTGCGCCACGGCGTGTAGGTGAAGGCCTCCTTGCCGTCGATGAGGAGGGTGTGCGTCTTGGGGTTGAACTCGTCGCCACCCTCCCAGCCGCCGTGGCCGGTGGCGATATAGCGCAGCTTCACATGGCGGTTGGTGTCGCCCCAGAGGCTGAACTCGGTGGTCAGGCTGTCGGTGGCGAAGAGCTTGCCGTAGTTCTGCCCCGCCATCTCGAGGACGTTGCAGGTGTTGAAGAGAGACAAGCCAACCTCCCGCAAATTATTGTCGGTGGGAACATCCCGCGCGCCGGGATACGACTTGATGTCGAGGGTGACGATATGGCCGCCCTTGTCGTAGTTGCCAATCCAGATGCCTATCCACACCTCGCCCTGCAGGCAGTTGGCGAGGTCGGTGACTTCCTGCTTGTAGTAGTTTTCCTCCTCCCAGTCGAGACCGTCGAGCTGCACGCGGCCGTTAAAATGGCCCACGCCGAAGGAAGTGAAGAAACGCATCAGCTCGATGGGCGGCTCGTAGATGAATGACGAGATGCGGTATTGTTCCAAGAAGCTGATGCCTGTCTTGATGCCTTGGTAACGTTGCCCGTCGCGCCCGATGAAGAGGGGCAGCGAGTCGGGGTGGTTGTTGATACCGTCGAAGAAGTTGGGACAGAGACTTATCCCTGCCCCCGGGATGACGAAGACAGACCCCGTGCGGTCGTAGGCGTCGCCGTTGCTGCGTTGGTGCAGTTCGATGAAAGTCTGGTAGTGGTCGGGTAGCTGCGGCAGACGGATGCGCTTGAGGGCGAGGGTGCCGCCGGCGAAATGTAGGACGCTGTCGAAGGGGGTGTTCGCGCGGTAGTCACCGTCGATGTGGTCGTTCTTCATGCCCCAGCAGAGTTGGACGGAGTCGAACACGTGGGTGGTGACGACCATGCGGTCGCGTTTGATGTTGGAGAGCTCGCGGGCGGTGACGACGGGGGCATCCTTGGGGCAGAGGAACTTGGAGCTGTGGCCCCTGTAGGTGTGCATCAGCTGCATGCGGCACTGCCCGTTGCGCCAGAAGCTGACGAGCAGGCCCGGCATGCGGCCGTACTGGGGGATGGGCGTGATGGCGCGGCCGGCGGGGATGCCCTCGGTCTGGACGTAGAACTCGAGGGTGTTGCTGTTGATGTGGCAGGTGTATTTGGTCAGTGCCGGGCGGTACTTGGTCAGAGCGCCCGGGAGGACGGTGTCGAATTGTATGTCGTGGCGCGTGAAGGGTGCCAGCGTGCGGAAGGACTCGCGTGTGTCGGTGAAGGTGGTGAGGTAGGTGACGCTGTCGGTGCGCTCGTCGACGAAGATGTCCTCCACCGAATAGCCTTGGATGAAAGGCCCTTGGGCATTGGCCGCCGGGCGGTATTCACCAATCTCCTGTTTCCCGTCGGTGATGAGGTAGTCGGGGCCCCCGTAGGTCTCGATATGCATGTAGTGGGTGTCGATATGCTCGCCATAGTCATACACGGCATAGACGAAATGGTTGTAGCCCTTGTCTATCTTGAAGCCCTTGGGCTGGGCCGAGAGAAGCAGGAAACAAGAACTGAGGACTAAGAGGCAGAGGATGCGTTTCATTGCTTTTCGGATTGCTCGGACTGCGGGTCGTCGGGGATGTCTATCACCTTGAAGCGCGACTGGCGCTGGTGCCAGCGGTCGAGGGCCAGCTGGCGCAGGTCGGCCACGTCGTCGCGCTCGTCCATGATTTCGAGTCCCACGATGGTCTCGATGATGTCCTCGAGGGTGATGATGCCCTGGAAGGAGCCGTACTCGTCGATGACGCAGGCGATGTGCTGCTTGTTGCTGAGCATGGAGTCCCAGATTTCGGACACGGGCATCTGCTCCTTGTACATCACGATGTCGCGCCGGATGTCGCCAAGGGTCATGTTGAACTTGTCTTCAGTGAGGAGCTCGAGGGCCTCGCTGCGCAGGATATAGCCGGTGATGAACTCGTCCGAGTCGCTGTAGACGGGTATGCGCGAGAAGTGCGAGTAGCGTTTGTCCTTGTAGAACTGCTTGAGGGTCATCTTCTCGGGTGCGATGGCGGCCACGGTGGTGGGGGTCATGACGTCCTCGGCCTTGATGTCGTCGAGGCGGATGACGTTCTGGATGATCTTGTTCTCGTCCTCGTCGATGACCTCCTCGTCCTCGGCCATATCGGCCATGGCGGCCACCTCCTCGCGGCTGACGGCGGCCTCCTCTTCGTCGGTGTCGCTGATGGACCTGGAGAGTTTCTCCACTATCCACACAATGGGGAAGAGCAGCACGATGATGAAGCGCAATGTGTTAGTGGTGAAGGCCATGAGTTTCTTGTAGTAGCGCGTGCCTATGGTCTTGGGGATAATTTCCGAGAAGACCAGGATGAGGATGGTGGTGACGGCGGAGACGAGGCCGAACCACTGGCTGCCAAAGACTTCCGTAGCCTGTGCACCCACACCGGCGGCGCCGATGGTGTTAGCGATGGTGTTGAGCGAGAGGATGGCTGCGATGGGACGCGCGTTCTCGGTCTTGTAGTGTTTGAAACGGGGGGCGTACTTGTAGCCCTCGTCCTCCCGCATGTTGATGTAGGAGAGGGGCGTGGACATCAGGGTAGCCTCAAGAATGGAGCACATGAAGGAGATGAGCATGGCTCCGAAAAGGAAAACAAAGAGAAGGGATAAGGGGGTCATTGTACGTTGATTTCGTCTATCATTAGCCATGCCGGGCTTCCGGCATTGGGATGCCACGAAGGCAGTTTCTGTTGGGGTCGTAGGGTGATGCGCATGAAGCGCACTTTGCGGGCCTCGCGCCATTTGAAGAAGCCCTTGGTGGTGAATTGGTATTGGTTCTCTATGCGGCGGCAGTCGTGTTGCTCGTCGTTGGGAAGGCTGAGGGGTGCAAGGGTGCGGCGGCTGGAGTAGCTCTTGCCGTTCTTGGACCATTGGACACTGACCTGCTCGGGGCGCAGCACCCAGTCGGGGGCGTTGTGGCAGAAGCCGATGCGGACACTCTCGGGGTCGATGGCTTCGTCGAGTTCCACCTCCAGCACGAGGCTGTCGCAGCCGAGGAACCCAGCCCAGCCGTCTTGGTAACTGCCGGCGATTCCCAGCATGCGGTCATAGAGCACCTGGGGGAACCCTGCGTCGTAGGGCGACGCAGGCTGGTTGTCGGGTTGGAGGATTTCGCCGCCGAAAGCTTTGGCGGCGACGGACTTCACATGGTTCTCGATGCGTATGTCGCTGGTGGATTTCAGCTCTTCAGGGGTCTCGAACCAGCCGTCGCAGTACCGCCAGAGATTTATGCTGTCGGCGGCTAGCGAGGGAATGATGCTGAAGCGGAACCGCTGGACACTGTCGGCCGAGATGGTGTAGCGCTTGTCGACACCCGGACCGCAGGTGGCGGTGCCCAGGCCTGCCTGACGGGCATCGATGTTCACCACGTAGTGGTCGGCAGGGTAGAGGTCCTTGATGCGGCGGGCACGGGTCATCACGCTGTCGTCGTACTGCCTAACGCTGAAGTTCAGCGGCTTCTCCGTGGCGGAGCAGAAACTGAGCCGCTTGTCGCCGAGGGTGAAGGTGACCCAGTGGGCGGTGTGGTTGCCACTCTCCTGCGGTACGACGTGCAGCTCGCCGCAGGCCTTGTCCGGCGACAGGGTGCGGAGGCCGGTCCACGAGGCGGTCTGCCGGTCGGGGTAGGTCTCTAAGGCGTTGCCCCACCACTGCACCTGGCTGCAATTGGAGTCCATACCCAGTTGGATGCCCAGCCGGGGGAGGAGTCGGTAGCTGCCCGCGGAGGCCAGCCGGTAGCCCAGCTGCATATATCCGTCGGCATCAACCTCGATGGTCTCGGTGAGGAACATATTGCGGCCGTCATTATTGCTCAATATCAGGTCGAGCGAGATTTTGGGCAGGCTATAGGGATTATCGGTGGGGGGGATAATGCGGCAGTCGGAGAGCCGTGCCTGCAATTCGTCGAGCCCCTGCCATGCCCGTGCGCCGTAGGGGTCCACGCGGTCGTTGAGGGTCGGCACCCGCCAGAAGTTCCAACGGATGGGGGCCTTCAGCAGTTCCTGTCCTTTGTATTGATAGCTGGTGATGTAGCCGTTATTGGCATCAATCACTATGTCGAACACACCATCCGCATGGAGCGTGACAACCCGCTGTGCCTTGTCGTAATTCCAATTGAACCCGCGTTGCGGGGCCACAGGCGCCTCGACGGTGTCGACGGGCGAGTCGAGGAGGGTGGTCTCAAACTCATTGACGCAGTAGTGGAGGTCTACTCTGTGGAAGCACCTGAAGCGCAGGAAGAACCGCTCGCCCGGTAGCCCCTCGACCTGTGGCAGGCGGATCCGCAGGGGCGTACTCCTGTGTACGCCCAGGGTGTCGACATGAAGGGTGTCCTGATAGATGAGATTGCGCAGCGTCGAGAAGAGTACATAATGGCAGACGAATCCCGTGTCGAGGAAGTCGTAGCGGTTTTCCAGAGTGAAAACCTCCTCCCCGTCTGTCATGCTCTTCCTTACTTTCAGCGGCTGGTACACCCGTACCACCTCGGCGGCGTGGGCGTGGGGTTTGCGATCGGAGGTGACAATGCCGTTGGCGCAGAAGGCGTCGTCGTTGCCGATGCCGGGCAGACTGCCCAAGTCGCCGCCCACGGCATACCATTTTCCATCCTCCCTTGGGAAACTCTGGTCAACCCAGTCCCAGATGAATCCGCCCTGCAACTGCGGGTAGCGGTCGATGGTGTCCCAGTAGCGGGATAACCCGCCCATGCTGTTGCCCATGGCGTGGCAGTACTCAGCCATGATATAAGGCCGGTCATAGCCTTTGGCGGCAGCCTTATTATCACCACCAGCGGTTCGCCGGCAGTATTTTGAGAGGTAGTCCAGTGTGGGGTACATTACCTCGACGATGTCCGTGTTCCAGTCCAGCACGGCCCGTTCATAGGTGATGGGGCGTCCGGGGTCTTTCCCCTTCAGGTAGCGGTAGGTGCGCTCGGTGGCGACGCCGTTGCCGCACTCGTTGCCCAGCGACCAGGCGATGACCGCAGGGTGGTTGCGGTCGCGTTTGTACATGTTGTTGACGCGGTAGAGCATGGGCTCTATCCAGTCCTCGCTCTTGGCCAGGCTGTTATCGCCGTAGCCCTGGGCGTGCGACTCGACGTTGGCCTCGTCCCACACATAGAGGCCGTACTCGTCGCACAGCTCATACCAGTATTCATCGTTGGGGTAGTGGCTCGTGCGCACGGCGTTGATGCCCATCTCCTTCATCATCTCGATGTCGTCCACCATCTCATCGCGGGTCACGTACTGACCCCTCTTGGCGCTATGCTCGTGGCGGTTGACGCCGCGGATGGTCACGGGCTGGCCGTTGACGCAAAGCTGCTTGACGCGGACGATGGTGTCCTTGAAGGGGTGTTCCTTCTCAAGGATGGCTACATTGCGGAAGCCCACTTTGCAGCCGATACTCTCGACAATGCCGCCGGTGGCGTTCTTCAGGCGGATGATGAGGGTGTAGAGATAGGGGGTCTCGGCGGTCCAGGGATGCACCTTGCCCACGGGACATTCTTTGTTGTCGAAGAAGCCGAACCAGTTCTTCACCTGGTAGGGCTTCTCGATTTGGAGGACTGTCTTGCCCTCGGCGTCGCGCAGTACAATCTCCAGGTTCATGCGCTGGCGCAACTCGCCCGAGAAGTCGACCATCACGTCGAGCTGCCCCTCGCCGGTCTTCTCGTCGATGGCGGCATCGATGCGGTAGTCCGCCAGGTAGGTCCATGGCACGGAGTAGAGGCACACGTCGCGGGTGATGCCGCTCATGCGCCACATGTCCTGGCATTCGAGGTAGCTGCCGTCGCTGAAGCGGATGACCTTCACGGCCATCTGGTTGCGACCGCTATGGAGGTACTTGGTGATGTCCCACTCGGCGGGACTCTTCGAGTCTTCTGAATAGCCCACGGGCTGTCCGTTGACGAAGAGGTACATGGCCGAGCGCACCGCGCCGAACTTCACCAGCGTGCGGCGGCCCCGCCAGCTGTCGGGCAGGTCGAACTCGCGCACATAGTACCCCGTGGGATTGAAGTCGGTGGGGGCGTAGGGCGGGTTGGAGGGGAACTCATTGCGGATGTTGAGGTAGACTGGCACCCCGTAGCCCTGCAGCTCGATATTCCCCGGCACCTGGATGTCGCCCCAGTTTGAGAGGTCGAAGCCTAGTTTGTAGAAACCCTTGGGACACTCGTCGGGGCTCTGGTAGGCGTGGAACTTCCATGTGCCGTTGAGGCTGCGGTAGAAGGGCGACTGCTGGTATCGCAAACTGGCAATATCATCCTCGTTGGCGTAGGGCATAATGTTGGCGTGGGGCGCCTGTTTGTTGCGGGTGAAAACCCGAATATCGTTCCATGCCTCCTGCGCGCGCGACACCTGTCCCGCACACAAAAGGCAGAACAACAATAATATAATTGCTTTCCTGTGTGCTTTCATATGGTAGTATAGAAATGCAAAAATACGAAAAAAACACGAACTTTCAACTTTCAACTCTCAACTCTCAACTTTTTTCCGTATCTTTGCAGCCGATATGACAGGACTCGTGATACGCACAACAGGCAGTTGGTACAAGGTGTTACCCTTGGACCCCGACAGGCAAAATGTCACTGGCGACACGCCGGCGGTGGACTGCCGTCTGCGGGGCAATTACCGCCTGCGGAGCAACAAGCAGACCAACCCCGTGGCGGTGGGCGACCATGTGGAGTACACCCTGCAGGAGGACGGCACGGGGGTCATCTCGGAGGTCGCCGACAGACGCAACTATATCGTCCGCAAGGCCACCAAGCTGAGCAAACAGACCCACGTCATCGCCGCCAATATCGACCGCCTCTGCATCGTGGTTTCCCTCGCGGCTCCTCGCACCACCACGGGCTTCATCGACCGCCTCCTCGTCACCGCCGAAGCCTACCATATCCCCGCCTGCATCCTCTTCAACAAGGCCGATATCTATGACGACACGCTCCGTGCCGAATATGCCGAGTTAGAGGCTATATACCGAGCCGCAGGCTATCCCGTCTATCTCCTCTCGGCCCTCGAAGGCATGGGCATCGAGGGGCTCCGTCACGACCTCGCAGGGCAAACGGTCCTTTTCAGCGGCCATTCCGGTGTGGGCAAGTCGGCACTCCTCAACGCCCTCGCCCCAGGCCTCAACCTCCGCGTGGGCGACATCAGCGACTGGAGTCTCAAGGGCAAGCACACCACCACCTTCGCCGAGATACACCCCATACAATTGGGCGTACACGGAGGTACGCCCATACTCTCATATTTGATTGATACACCGGGCATCAAGGAGTTCGGCATGGTCGACATCCAGCCCGCCGAGCTGTGCCATTTTTTTCCCGAGATGCGGCGCGTGCTGCACGGCTGCCATTTTGCCAACTGCACCCATCGCCACGAGCCCCAATGCGCCGTGAAGGAAGCCCTTGAGTGCGGCGACATCAGCGCCGAACGCTACAAGAACTACCTCGGCATCTACGACCAGATTGTCTCCGGCAACGAGCCGTGGTGATTATCGGGGTAGGGGGATTGCTTTGCGGTAGCCCATCCCCGTGACGTGGCAGACGAGGCGTCCCTCCTGATTGGTGACGCGGACCTCCACGGCGGGAATCTTGTGGTGGTCGGCGATGCAGACAGCCTCGGCCCGCAGCAGGTCTCCTTCCTTGGCGTTAGACACGAACATGACGTTGGAGCTGATGCCGAAGGTGAGGTTTCCTTGGTGGTTCATCAGTGCGGCCATCGCCAGGTCCGCCAGCGTGAACAGTGCACCCCCTTGGCACACATTGCCGGCATTGAGGTGCTCCTGCGTCACCCTCATCTCTGCCACGGCATGGTGGTCGTCCACCTCCGTCACCCTGCACCCCGCAAGTGACGCAAACCGGTCCCCCCGGTTCAATACTTCTGCAATGTTGATTGGTTTGGTCATATACTATATGCGTGTTTGTTCATTTCCAAGGACAGGCGCTTGAGTGTTACAGAACCTTGCGCCGCGGCGAGAAGAGGATGACCATCAGCGAGGCAGCGAGGCCGTAGTAGACGGGGTCGCCGGGGAGGGCGAGGGCTTTGCCAAGGAGCATGGCGGCGGTGCCGACGGGCATGGAAAGGAGGACGGCGCGGGCGTTGAACCTGCCGGGTAGCCACAGGGCAAAGCTCAGGGGGAAGAGCAACGCCACGGCACGCAATCCGAGGGAGAGGAATCCCAGGTCGTTGATGAAGGCCCCGTTGAAGAGGTTGGCCACAATCACGGCGATGGCCAATATGGCCACAATCGAGAGGCGCGTCTCCGCCAGGACGGAAAGCCGCGCCTGTCGCGAAAAGTACCTGCGGAGGTTCTCCGTGATGTCGCGCACCACGATGGTGGCGGCGCCGAGGGAGAGGCCGCTGGCGCATCCGAGGATGTTGATGAGGAGGGCGCCGAGGACGATGCCGCCGAGCCATGCGGGCATGTGCCCCAGGACGAAGGCTGGGAAGGCCTGGGCGGAATTGTCTATCACACCGACGCCTGCGGGGAGGCTCTCGCCGGCGGCCTGGAGGGCGGCGAGTTCGGGGGCGGTGACATAATGGCCGCGCATGTACATGCCGATGAGGGTGCAGGCGGCTCCGATGAAGGGGATGAAGAAGGAACACAGCAGTGCCCCGCGACGGGCCTTCTGTGTGGTGGCGCCACTCCAGATGCACTGGGCATAGGTCTGCGTGGTGACCACGCCGAGCATCAGCGACAGGCACCCGCCGAGGTCTTTCAACGGCCCGCGGGCCACAAGGTTGCCGTAGCGGTGGTGAATGCTTTCAATGTCTGTCAAGCCGTTGAATTCCGCGAGGGTGGTGGAGGCGTAGGCCGTCTCGATGTCGTGGTATATCCCGCCGAGACCTCCGGCGATGTGCAGCACCACGCCGCCGGCAACCATGGAGCAGGAGTAGAGCAGGATGAGCTTGACGATGCCTCCTGCGCCGGCGCTTTTGATGCCTCCGAAGAGCACCAGCAGCATGACGAGCGTGGCGGCGATGATGGCCGCCCAGAGCATGGGCAGGCGGAAGAGGCTGCCAATCATGGCCGACGACGAGAGCACCTGCGCCACAATGCTGATGAAGATGCCGATGAGGAAGAGGAGCGAGCCCACCGTCTCGGCCTTGCGGCCATACTCGCGGGCCACAATCTGGAGGAGGGTGGAGCATCCGCTGCGGCGGATGGGGCCGGCATATAGCACCGCCAGCAGCATGCCGCCGAGGGCGGCGCCGATGGTGAACCACCAGGCAGAGATGCCGAAAGAGAAGGCCAGCTGGGCCGTGCCGACGGTCGACTGGCCACCCATGAGGGTGCCCATCATGGCGCCGCACACCATCCAGCTGCCCGACGTGCCGCCGGTGGTGAAGCTGCGGGCATCCTTGACCTGACGTCCGGAAAGTATACTCACCGCCAGCAGGAGGCCGACGGTGAGTATGATACCGATGATATGTGCTGCGGTGAGCATTATTTGGCGTCGCGACCGGCGCGGATGGCCTTGATGTTGGTCTCGACCACGGCGTCGCCCTTGCGGCCGAAGATGGCCTTGATGGCCTTCTCAAGCTCCTCGAAGGGAATCTCTAGATAGGGGGCGGCAGCACCGAGCAGCACCATGTTGCCGCGGGCGTTGATTTCCTTGGCAATGGCGTTGGCGTTGAAGCTGACGCACTTCTTCAGCTTGGCCAGTTCGGCGTTGACCTTCTCGATATCGGGATAGTTCGTGATATTGATGAAGGGGTCGCTGTTGGTGATGACCGCACCGTCGGGGGCCAGGAAGGTGAGGTAGCGCAGGGCCTCCATGGGCTCGGAGCTGAGGATGATGTCGGCCTTGCCTTCGGGGATGACGTCGGCGAAGATGGGGTCCGAGCTGATGCGGAGGTGGCTGAACACCGAGCCGCCGCGCTGGCTCATACCGTGGATTTCGCTCTGCTTGACGTTCATGCCCAGGTTGAGGGCGGCGTCGCTGATGATTTTGGCCACGGAGACGATGCCGTCGCCGCCTACGCCGCAAAGTATGATGTCTTTCTTCATTGTTGTTGTCCTTTCTTATTTATTGGCTGCAATTCTCTTTTTGTTCTCGACGATGCAGACGCGCTGCGGGATGATGACGCTGACGCCGTCGTAGGCGATTTCCTCTTCGAGAATCTTCATGAACTCGTCGTGGTTCTTGGGCAGGGGCACGATGGTGCGGATGTGGTTCTCGTCGACGCCGAGGCCCTTGCAGATGTTGAAGAGCTTCTTGTTGGCGCTGGAGGGCTGGCCGCCGGTCATGGCGGTGATGTCGTTGTCAAGAATCATGATGATGACGTTGGCCTTCTCGTTGATGCAGTCGAGCAGGCCGGTCATGCCGCTGTGGCCGAAGGTACCGTCGCCGATGACGCCGATGGCGGGGAAGATGCCCATCTCGGAGGCTCCCTTGGCCATGGTGATGGAGGCACCCATGCAGACGGTGGTGTCGATGGCGCCCATGTTGAAGCCGAGGGTGTAGCATCCGATGTCGCCGAAGACGCGCCCGTTGGGGTATTTCTTCATCACGTCGACCACTGCCTGGTAGCTGTCGATATGGGGGCAGCCCTGGCAGAGGGCGGGAGGACGGTTGGTGACCACCTCGGGCACTGCGGGACCCTTGGGCATGGGCTTGCCGAGGGCGATGGCCACCTTCTCGGCGTTGAGCTCGCCGTCGCGGCGGATGACCTCGTCGAGGCGGCCGTGGACGGGCTTGCCTTTGCCGAGGCAGCCTTTGATGTGCTCCTCGACGAAGGGCTGGCCGTCTTCGAGGACGAGAATCTCGTCGCACTCGTCATACAGCTTGCTCAGCATGGCGGTGGGCACGGGATATTGGGTGATTTTCACCACGGGGTGGGGGCACTTGCCGCCGGCGTAGTTCTCGCACAGGTAGTTGTAGGCGATGCCGGTGGTGACGATGCCGCGGCTCTTGTCGGTGCCGGGGATGTACTGGTTGAAGCCGCTCTTCTCGGACGACTCCTCGAACTTGGGCTGCTTGTCGATGAGGTCGCGGTAGAGGCGTTTGGCGTTGACGGGCAGCAGCACGTAGCTCTTGGGGTCGCTGGGGCTGCTCAGGGGGTTCTGCGGACGCACGGCCTTGCGCTCTACACCGGCGCGGCTGTGGGCCAGGCGGGTGGGGATGCGCATCAGGATGGGGGTGCCCATCTTCTCGGAGAGTTCATAGCCGAAGAAGACCATGTCGTAGGCCTCCTGCTGGTTGCTGGGCTCGAGCATGGGGATCATGGCCCAGTGGCCGTAGTAACGGCTGTCCTGCTCGTCCTGGCTGGAGAACATGCTGGGGTCGTCGGCCACGACGATGATGACGCCCTTGGTGCCGATGATGGAGGCATTCATGAAGGGGTCGCCGCAGACGTTGAGACCTACGTGTTTCATGCAGGTCATGGCGCGTTTGCCGGAATAGGCAACGCCGATCGAGGCCTCGAGAGCGGTCTTCTCGTTGGCGCACCAGTTGGCACGGATGCCTTTCTGGGCGGCCTCTTTCGATTTGATGACGTACTCTGTGATTTGGGTGGAGGGGGTGCCGGGGTAGCTGTTGATGGCGCTTCCCCCTGCATCGATAAAGGCTTGGGCAATTGCCTCATCACCTAAGAGGAGTAACTTCGACATATCCAATATTTTATTTATTAATGTTTTGCTTTTTGATTTTGCAAAGATAGCAAAAGTTTTTGATATATTGTAATATTGTGTGAATGTTTTAATGTGATAATGTGTAAGTAGGTCGGCTGCCACTCACACACTCACACATTTACACACTCACACATTATTTCCACCGGATGCTCTCTATCAGGTGGTCTATGTCCTCCTGGAGGTAGGTGAGCACGGGGGCGAGCGAGTCGTTGTTGGGGGTGCAGTCTATGTAGAGAGAGCCCCGCAGGAAATGCCTCGTGCTGTCGGTGGCCCAGAACTGATAGGTGCTGGCCACGTTCTGTCCCTTCAGGTGGTAGGTGGTGCCGAAGATGCGGTTCTTCTTGTCCACAAACTGCTGCTCGTCCACACCTGTGGAGTAGGCATAGTGGTTTTCGAGGAATTTCATCGAGGTGTCCACCTGCCCCGCCAGCTCTTTGGCACCGTGCAACGCCTTGTAGGTGAGGAACACGTAGCCCTTGTGCCGCGGATAGCGGATGTCGATCCACTTCTCGCCCCGCAGGTCTTTTTTCCAGACGACGGCGGCCTCCCTCCCGTATTCGAAGGTGAAGGGCAGCGCCGCGGTGTCGTACACCTCGTAGGCGTGTTGCGGCAGGTCGATGCGCAGGTAGGCCTGCGGCTTGGGCGAATAGTCGTTCCCGCCCCCGCAGGAGGCCAGCAGCAAGGCAAACAATCCTGTGACAATGGTGTTTTTGACAAGTCTCATGTTTTCTTTTCGGTATCTTTTGCGGCTGCAAATGTACACATTTTTCCCGACATAAGTAGAATTGCGCTGATTTTTCCTTGTCATTTGTTTTTTTCTTTGTATCTTTGCACATTCAATAACACCTTTCGCATGATGAAGAAAATCCTCGTAATTGTTGCCTCTATGATGGCTTTGGGCGTGTCGGCTCAGGGTACGGATTACCAGTGGAAGATGACCAATTTCCACACCAACGACAACTATCAGATATGCTCCTTCGCCTACGATGCCGCCTGCCGGCTCGTGGCGGTGAGCGATTCCATCCGGGGCGAGTACAATGTCATCGATTCGATGACCTACGACGCCGACGGGCACCTGGTGCGCCTGTCGGGCTGGCAGCGCATCGACGGGGTGCGGCAGAATGTCTACTACATCGACTATACCTACAACGAGGCGGGCCTCATTGCTTCGCGCACTAACTACAACAATTTCGACGGCGACTGGGCCCTCGGCGGCATCTACAGCTACACCTACAACCTGCAGGGCCAGCTGGTGCTCACCACGCTCAACATGGGCGGGATGATCTACCAGAAGGTCGAGTACCAATACGACGGCGATGGCTGCGTGCAGGAGGTGTGGTACAGCTACAGTTTCGACGAGCACGTCCTGCTGCCGTCAGAGAAGTATGTGAACGTCTACACCGACGGCCGCAAGACGCTGGTGTACGACAGCGTCAGCGACGATGGCCGCCAGTGGTCGTACTATGGCAAATACACCTACGCCTACGACGGCCGCGGCAACTGCACCGAGTATCACCACTACGACAACATGAACCGCGAGGTGGAGCGCAGCCTCTACACCTACGATGCCGCCAAGCCGCTGGCCAGCACGCTGATGCCGTGGAATCCCGAGATGGACCGTCCGCGCACCTACAGCAATGCCGACGCCTGTGTGCGCGAGGCGTGGTACAGCCTGGATGTCGACCATGTGCTGCAGTATGTTTGTGACTATATCTACGACTATGCCGACATCCATGCTGCCGTGCAAGGGCCCGTGGCGGCCACTGTGGCACTCTATCCCAACCCCGCGGCGGGCAGCGTGGTGCTTTCCGGCCTGCCGGAGGGCAGGACGCGCGTCGCCATCTACGACCTCTCGGGCCGCCCCGTCGCCACCCACGCCGCCCACGGCGCCACCACCACGATGGATGTCAGCACCCTCCCCTCCGGCAACTACATCGTCCGCCTCTCGCAGGGCACCGCAGGGCAGAGCCTCAAGATGGTCAAAGAGTAGCATTTTTATTGTCTATAGACAACAAAAACCGGAATTTCCCCCTTTTCATTGCCTATAGGCAACGAAAATCACTCCGACCTCAGGCCTTGTTGATGCGGAAGCCGTGGGTGAGGATGAACTTCAGTGTCTCGATGCTGGTGTTGCGGTCGTAGGTCTTCTCCTCCTCGGGGAGCTCCTCGTAGGGGACGAGGCAGGGATGGTGCCGGTTCTTGTCGTCCCGCTCGGGGCCATAGCTCCAGCCCTGCGCGATGCGCGTCGCCGCCCACACCTCATGCACGTTCTTTGCCATGGCCTCCGCCAGGGCGAGTAATTCTTCGGGCAGCTCCACCTGCGTCAAGTCCGCCGGCTGCGGGGTATAGGTGTCGTTTGTCATCATGCTCCTATGATATTAGGTATCTCCCGCGTGAACCGGATATCTATCTTCTTGGTCTCCTCGTCCAACTCGGAGAAGGGACGGATGTCGTCGTGGATAAACTTATTCTTGTACTCTTTCTTCTTCTTGGAATCTGCGAGGATGGCCTGGTGTTCCTCCTCCGTGGTGGGGCGGAAACCCATCAGGAGCTTCTCCACATTCCAGCGGTTGTGCTCGACCTCGGCGAGGATCTCGACGTCATTCTCTTTAATCGCGCCGCCGACACTCCTCAACTTTGCAGGGATGGCCGAGACGTTGTAGATATTGGACCATTTGTCGAACACCTTGCAACCATCCCACTCCTCGTCGATGATCTTCGCGTTGGAGTAGTCGATGGTCGGATCGTCCAGATGCCAATAGAAATGGTTCAGTCGCTTGGCTTGACGGATTAGTTCTTCGTTCTTGATGTTGAGGTCATTCCCCGACATACCGAAGGTGGTCACATTCTTGAACTGCGATTTGTCCAGATATTGCTTCAAGTCTCCCTTGGCGGGTTGATACACCCATACGGGGATGTCCCTGTCGAACACCTCGTCGGGCAGGTAAAGGCCTGCCGCCATGCTGCGGTGAGGCATATCGGTACACACCGCAATGGTCAGCACCTGCTTGTCCGATGTCGCCCACTGGGTTATCTCTTTCCTAATGGCCTCGCTGGCGATATTGGCCTGAATAAATTCAAACTCAATGTCAAGGAAATCCCACTTGGGTGTATGGTAGGTACACTCGCCTGTGTAGAAGTTGCGGAACGAATGCCGACAGAGGTTGAACAGGTGGTGATACCGTCCCGTCAAGTAGGTCATTTGCTCCTTGGCCTGCGGGTCAATAAAGGTAATACGCGTGCGGATGCCCTTGGTTACGTAGTTCGGGTAGTGGCACAGGAAGGCCGCCTCGCGTGCCAGGGCCTCGCCCATCTCCGTCATGCCCACCACCACAAGGTGCACCTGCTTGCCCGAATCAGGGCCGATGCTCTTGCCCTGCCTTGTGTCGATTTCTTTCTGCGTCACCATCTTCCGTGCCCACACGTCGTGGAAGTTAAAGGCATGGAGATGGTCATAGCCCGCTTCCTCCGTATAGGTCTGGAAGAGGGCGAAGGTCGACTGGTGCCGCATCTCGACATGGCATTCCGGCATCGTCACCTTCATCCTTTCGCAGAGCGACTTTATCTTCTCGTAGCTGTTCATGCGGTAGGCATCGTCGCCATGGCCGATAATGTATACCTCTTGGGATCTATGCACCCGCATCCGCCTGAACAAGTCCCATTCATTGTTGCTGTCGGCTTTCAGCACCACCACACATTTCCTGTGCTCCCAGCAAAGGCTGTTCCGCAATTGCTGGTACACCCCTTGCACGTCGGAGGGCACGCCGATAACGATGCGGATGCCTCGGGGCAGTCGGTGCTGCGGGTTGCCGCATATCTTTTCAATCATCCCGGGCACCATGTCGTTATATCCCAAAAACACCGAGTGCCCACAGAAGGTGCGGAACACCATCTCGCCGTTCTTGAAGCGTTCGCCCCAAGAACGCAAGATGCCCGTGATGGTGGCAATCAGCACGCCCGAGAAGAGTACCGTCCCTATCAGATAGAGCAACACCAGCCGCCACATATCACTGTTCGTGGCCTTCACCGCCTTGACCTGTGCCGGCACACCCGCATCCGTGAGGCTGTAAGTGTCGTAGGCGGCACTCCTGAGCGACACAGGCGACAGCATATCGACATAGGCGCGTTTCAGGTCGCCCATATCCCAACGATAGCAGCATCCCACGATTACGCATACGATTGCGAACAAGAGGAACGCCACCAGAATCTGTCCCCACACGCCTCCTGCCATAATACGGCTCAGAAACAGTTTCAAATTCCATTTCCTAACAAAAGAGGCCAGCGTCCTCCGGATAAATTCATATCTATTCATAATTGTAT
This sequence comes from uncultured Bacteroidales bacterium, assembly GCA_905234665.1. Taxonomy (GTDB): domain Bacteria; phylum Bacteroidota; class Bacteroidia; order Bacteroidales; family P3; genus Colimorpha. The sequence continues at coordinate 34,172 of CAJOIV010000024.1, forward strand.
CATTTTTGTTCTTTCTCCATGGCGGCCTTAGCAAGGTCTATCAATTCTTGTGTTAATTTGGTTTTTGGGTGGTCGTCCCCAAATTTGGTCTTGCGAATTTCCAATGCCTTTCCAAGATAATCCAATGCTTTGAGAAAATGATTCATCTGGTAATATAGTCTTCCAATATTATTGTATGATTGAGCCGTGAGAGGGTGTTCTTCCCCAAGTTTTATTTCACGTACCTTCAATGCCTTGGTACAATACTTCAAAGCTTCTTTGTAATTGCCTTGATTCTTGTATACACTGCCGATATTGTTGTATACCGTAGCAATACTGGGATGTTCCTCTCCAATTAATTTTTCGTCAATATTTAGAGTCTTTTCAAAATACTCTAAAGCCTTGTCGTATTCTCCTAGTTTATCATATACTATTCCAATATTGTTGTACGTATTGGCAACATCTTCATGTTCTTCTCCTAGAACTTTCCTCTTAACTTCTATTGCTTTATAGAGGTATTCTAACGATTCAAAATAGTTGCCTTGATTGTAGAGTGTCAAGCCTATATTGTTGTAAGAGCTAGCAGTGGAAGCATTGTTTATACCAAGTACACTTTCTCTTATTCGCAATGCCTTGAAATAGTTTTGCAGAGCCTTTGAATAGTCACCTTGATCGTTCAATAATGCACCGATATTATTGTATGATGTCGCTGTCGTGAAATGTTTCTCACCCAATACGCCCTTACGGATCTTCAATGCTTTCCGAAAATACTTCATAGAGAGGTTGAAATGTCCTTGATTTTTGTATACCTTGCCTGTATTATTGTAGATGTCAGCCGTTTTCTCATGTTCAATACCATATAGTTCTTTGGAAATGGATAATGCTTCTTGAAAAATGGTAAGAGCATCATTATACATCGCATAATCATTGAGAAATTCAGCATAGGCGGACAATAGTCTATAATATTTCTCTTTGTCGTAGTCGGTCTTGGAGGCCCAGCGGTCAGCCTTGTAATACAGTTCAATAGCCTTGACGATTTTGGCAACCACAGAGTCTGTGGTTGCGTCCATGACAATGGGGACTTGCACCAGCAGACTGTCTATCACGCTGTGCAGTTGTGGCCATAGCGACGCTTGCTTTTGGATGTCGGCCTTGTATAGGCTGAGAAGGCGTTCCCCTTCCTTCTCCGCCGTTTCCACCTCCGGAGTGGTGGGAAGGGTTATCCCAAGGTGGTGCAGCACACGGAATGAGATGATACGCTTCACCTCTAACAGGTCCCGGCATTCCTCCCAATCGATACCCGCATCTGCCAACTGCTGCTGGAAGGCCGTCAGGCTGTCGTCCCGTTCCTCCTCCGACACGTTCAGGCAGCAGACGAACAACTTGTGGTTCTTATTCTCTTTCTGGAGGATACGTGCCACCTTGAACTCATGTTGCGTCATCTCTCCCACTCTCGACTTGATGAGGAACAACGAAAAGTCGCTGTTCCTAAGGCTTTGGTCAATACGTGCCTGGCACCCTGCCGGGTCTCTCTGGTAATCCTCCAACTTCATGAAATTCTCCCATTTGATGAATTTCGCGAAGATGTTGTCTCGCTTGAGAAGATTGCCGATTTCGTCGGATACGGTATTCAGGTTCTGACGCTCATCCTCCATCCCGTCGATGGCTGACGCAAAGAAGATTGTAATTGTGCGTATGTTGGGCATGTTGTAGCGTCTAGAGTGTTCTTACTTTTTCCCCATGGCGGCCTGGGTGGCGTCTATCCATTTTTGGGTTCCGATGGTATATGGGTGGTTGTCCCCCAATTTGGCCTGGCATATCTTCAATGCCTTCTCAAGGTATTCCAACGCCTCGGGGTATTTCCCCCATTGGTAATACAGGGAGCCGATATTGTTGTAGGAGGTGGCGGTGTCGGGATGCTCTGTGCCGAGGACCTTCTCAAATATCGCCAAGGCCTTCCCGTAGTATTCCAACGCCTGCGGGTAGTCGCCTTGGTCGTCGTACACCGTGCCGATATTGTTGTAGTCGGTGGCGGTGCCGGGATGCTCTTTGCCGAGGACTTTCTCATCTATTGCCAAGGCCTTCCCGTAGTATTCCAACGCCTGCGGGTAGTCGCCTTGGTTATAGTACACCATGCCGATACAGACGTAGGAAGTGGCTGTGGAGGGATGCTCTTTGCCGAGGACTTTCTCAAATATCGCCAAGGCCTTCCCGTAGTATTCCAACGCCTGCGGGTAGTTGCCTTGGGCATCGTACACCAAACCGATATTGTTGTAGGAGGAGGCGGTGTCGGGGTGGTCTGTGCCGAGGACTTTCTCAAATATCGCCAAGGCCTTCCCGTAGTATTCCAACGCCTGCGGGTAGTCGCCTTGGGCTTTGTACACCACGCCGATTTCATTGTAGGAGGTGGCTGTTTTCTCGTGTTCTTTGCCATACAGTTCTTCGGCGAGGGGTATCTGGCGGAGGTAGACCTGCTCGGCATCGTAGTACATGCCGTATTTATAGAGGAATAGGGCGTAGTCGAACAGCAGGTGGCTGTATTTCTCCTTGTCGTAGTCGGTCTTGGAGGCCCAGAGGTCGGCTTTCTGGTAGATGCCGAGGACTTGGGTGATGCGGGCGGCAATGGGGGTGTCGGCATCGTCCATGACGGGGCCAATCTGCGCCAGCAGTTTCTCTATCTCCTGGTGCATCAACTGGTGGTCCTGCTGGCATTGCTCAAAGAGGGCTTCGCCGTCTTTCTTCACCTCGCCGGCAGCACGGACGGTTGCACCGCAATGCACCCCGAAATCCTTCAGCAGGCCCAAGGCAAACTGGTATTTCAGGTCAATCAGACTGTCACAGTATTTCCAAAAGACACCATCCGCTACTAACTGTTCTTGAAACGGGGTCAACTTCTCCGGCTTTTTCTTTTCCCCATCAAGGAGATAGTATACATATATCTTGTGTTTCTTTTCTTTCTGAATCTTCCGCGCGATTTCATATTCGTGGATGGTGCCATCTCCTTCCTTGTCCTTGAACAGGAAGAGCGACACGTCGCATCTGCTCAGCATCTCGTCAATCTTATCCTGGTCGGGAGTGCCGTCATTGCCATCATGGATGCTCTCGCATTTGAGGAATCGAATGACAATATTATTATTCTCGAATAGTCGTGTCAAGTCTTGGCTGATGGAGTCACTGATGCGTACTCTTTCATCTTCCAACTCTGTGATGGAGGATCCGAGGAATACTTTGAGGCTGCGTTCATCGTTCATATTGCGGCATTTAGGGTGTTCTTAGTTATTTCTTCATGGCGGCCTGGGTGGCGTCTAACCATTCTTGGGTTGCTTTGGTATTTGGGTGGTTGTCCCCCAATTTGGCCTTGAGTATCTTCAATGCCTTCTCAAGGTATTCCAACGCCTCGGGGTATTTTCCCCATTGGTAATACACCGAGCCGATATTGTTGTAGGAGATGGCGGTATAGGGATGCTCTTTGCCGAGGACTTTCTCAACTATCGCCAAGGCCCTCCCGTAGTATTCCAACGCTTGCGGGTAGTCACCTTGTTTTTTGTACACCGAGCCGATATTGTTGTAGGAGGAGGCGGTGTCGGGATGCTCTTTGCCGAGGACTTTCTCACGTATCGCCAAGGCATTCCCGTAGTATTCCAACGCCTGCGGGTAGTCGCCTTGGGCATAGTACACCGCGCCGATATTGTTGTAGGTGGATGCGGTGTCGGGATGCTCTTTGCCGAGGACTTTCTCACGTATCGCCAAGGCATTCCCGTAGTATTCCAACGCCTGCGGGTAGTCGCCTTGGGCATAGTACACCGCGCCGATATTGTTGTAGGTGGATGCGGTGTCGGGATGCTCTTTGCCGAGGACTTTCTCTCGTATCGCCAAGGCCTTCTTTAAGTATTCCAACGCCTTCGGGTAGGCGCCTTGGGCGCGGTACACCTCGCCGATATTGTTGTAGGAAGTGGCGGTGTTCTCGTGTTCTTTGCCATACAGTTCTTCGGCAAGGGGTATCTGGCGGAGGTAGACATTCTCGGCATCGTTGTACATGCCGTAGTCATAAAGGAAACTGGCATAGTCGAACAGCAGATGGCTGTATTTCTCTTTGTCGTAGTCGGTCTTGGAGGCCCAGAGGTCGGCTTTCTGGTAGATTTCCTTAGTTCGATAGATTTTGTCGGCTATTGTTTTTGATGTGTCCTCCATGATGGTACCCACTTGCGAAAGCAATTCCTCTATAGCTTGGTGTACCTCTTTTTTGAATTTTCCTTCATGCTTCTTATGAAATTCATATTGTTTCAAGGGCTCATCTCCTGCCTTCTCAGTTCTTTCCTTCTCAGACCAGAACTGTGTGGATTTGGGACTCACCTCATATCTTTCCCCCAGACTCACCAATAATTCGTGTTCATATTTGAGCAATCCCCGAATGAAAGTGGCCTTCACGTCGCCTATACTCTCAAAAGCCACCCGATCGGGGCCTTCGTCATCCAATCTTTGGAGGATTTGCTTAAGTTCTTCGCTTCTCTTTTTCTCAGGAACTTTCTGGCAAAACACATACATCGTGTGTTGTCCTGCTTTTTGAAGTTCTTTCGCCACATCAAATTCTTCCCGGGTTCTTTCCCCTGCCTTGGTTTTGAAGAGAAAGACCGACATTTCGCATTCCCGCAGCCGTTGATTGAGCAACTCCTGCGCCGGCTCTCCATTACCTCCAGAATAGACATCCTCACTTCTTATCAATTGTATTATTACATTGTCGTGGAGGAACATATTTTGAATATCCGCACCTGCAAGGTACTGGCTCAAATTGTCGCGTTCACTCTTCAATTCAGTGATGGACGAGGCGAGGAAAATTCTGATAATGCGTGATGTGGCCATGTTGTGCGGGTGTTTCTGTGCGTGATTGATTTTGCAAAGGTACGAATATTTTTTTTATATACGGGCGAACTATTAACTTAAATGGGGATGGATTCCTGACCGGAACGCGTCTTTAGATGGCATAGATAGATGAAACTTTTGATATGGCAGGTTGAAACCTGTTCTTTTTATTGGTGTCCGATAAAATCAGAAAAAGGGCAACAATCCTTTCTCCAGGCCAAGGGGTATGTACGTCCCGTCTGCAATCTTGGTAGAGACCCGTATTAAAACAGGCTTTGCAAAGGATTGTAAAGGGATGAAAAACAGTTTTGTAACGCACTTTCTTCGCTATTTCCCCGCTTGGCTTCGCTCTGAGAGCGAATCCAAGCGGATAAAATCCGTATAAAATCCTGAGCAATAGTGCGTTAAATGCGAATAAGATTCTAATGTAATGTTTTTCAATACCTTCCCGCTACAAAGGCCGGACAAAACCGTTTTGCTTTTTTTGGTCAGTCGGCTGCAAAGGCAAGCCCAAAGGCTGGCGCCACCCAATGACAACCCTGCTTTTTATCATTTGGGGCTGAGAGACGGGAGGTGGAATTGATGGGATTTTTCGGGGGTGTGTGAAAAAAAATTTTGTCGGTTGAAAAATTGTTCGTAACTTTGCACCCTCTAAAGTGCTGTTACAAATCCTTGTTTACCCGTTCAAGGAGTTGTGCAGTAGGCGAGTAGGCCTTAAAGCCAATTATCCGTCATTGACAGAAAGGGCTGCGGACCGTTAGAGAAAAAGAATTTTTGAACAGAAAAAAAGACATCATCGTAAAATAAAAAATGAACACGCAAAGTTACAAAACAATCTCCGCCAACAAGAACACCGTCCAGAAGGAATGGGTGCTTGTCGACGCCGAGAACCAGACCGTGGGACGTTTGGCCACGAGAGTCGCCAACATCCTGAGAGGCAAGACGAAGCCTTGCTTCACCCCGCATGTTGACTGCGGTGACAACGTTATCATCATCAACGCCGAGAAGGTGGTCTTCTCCGGCAAGAAGGAGACCGACAAGATCTACCAGCGCTACACGGGCTATCCCGGTGGCCAGCGTGAGACCACTCCCGCCAAGGTGCGCGCCACCCATCCCGAGCGCATCCTCGAGCACGCCATCCGCGGCATGCTTCCGAAGAACCGCCTGGGCGACGATCTGTACCGCAATCTCTACATTTATGCCGGTTCCGAGCACCCGCATCAGGGCCAGAACCCTAAAGCCATCAATATTAACGAAGTAAGATAATAATAAGATATGGCAGAAGTTATCAATACCATCGGTAGAAGAAAGACCGCCGTCGCCCGCATCTATATGACCCCCGGCAACGGCCAGATCATCGTCAACAAGCGCGACTATAAGGAGTATTTCCCCACGGGTCCGCTGCAGTACATCGTCAACCAGCCCCTGCAGGTTGCCAACGCCGAGGGCAAGTGGGACATCAAGGCCAACCTCGACGGCGGTGGCATCACCGGCCAGGCCGAGGCTCTGCGCATGGCCATCGCCCGTGCCCTGTGCGAGAACAACATCGAGGACCGTCCCGCGCTGAAGAAGGAAGGTTTCCTGATGCGCGACCCGCGTATGGTCGAGCGTAAGAAACCCGGTCAGCCCAAGGCCCGCAAACGCTTCCAGTTCAGCAAACGTTAACCGTCGGCCGACCCAGAAGCAAACAATGTTTAGAATCCAAACCGGGGAGACGCTCCGCCCTGTTGCCAGTCTGGCGGCATAGGATCGCCGGAAAACCGGGCCCCGAAGGACTACTCCACGGTTGGTTCAAAGTAAAAGGAAAGTAAACAATCAAGAAACATCAACAATGACTGAACTGAAATTCGAAGAATTGCTGGAAGCAGGTTGCCACTTTGGCCACCTCAAGAGAAAATGGAATCCCAAGATGGCTCCCTATATCTTCAAGGAGCACAACGGCATCCACGTTATTGACCTGCAGAAGACCATCGTGAAGGCCGACGAGGCCGCCACGGCCCTGAAGCAGATTGCCCGCAGCGGCAAGAAGGTCCTGTTTGTGGCCACCAAGAAGCAGGCCAAGGACGTTGTCGCCGAGATGGCCAAGAGCGTCGACATGCCCTTCGTCACCGAGCGTTGGCCCGGCGGCATGCTCACCAACTTCACCACCATCCGCAAGGCCGTGAAGAAGATGAACAGCCTCGATGCGCTGATGCACGACAAGGATTTCAACAACATCAGCAAGCGTGAGCGCCTCCAGGTGCAGCGCGAGCGCGCCAAGCTCGACAAGAACCTCGGCTCCATCGCCGACCTGAACCGTCTGCCGAGCGCCCTCTTCGTGATTGACATCAACAAGGAGCACATTGCTGTTGCCGAGGCCCGCCGTCTGAACATCCCCACGTTTGCGCTGGTCGACACCAACACCAACCCCGATCTCATCGATTACCCCATCCCCGCCAACGATGATGCCTCCAAGTCGATAGCCGCCATTCTCAAGCACATGGTCGAGGCTATCCAGGAGGGGCTGAACGAGCGCATGCTCGACAAGGACGCCCAGAATGAGGAAGAGGAAGAGGTGAAGGTCGAGGAGGCCCCCGTCGAGAAGAAGACCCGTCCCCGCCGTCCCCGCAAGAGCGAGGAGACCAAGGCCGAGGAGCCCAAAGCCGAAGAACCCCAAGCCGAAGAACCCAAGGCCGAGCAGCCCGCTGAAGAGGCCAAAGCCGAATAATCATTGAACATTAAAACGAAAGGAACAACATTATGGCAATTACCGCTTCACAGGTTAACGAACTGCGCCAGCTCACTGGCGTGGGTATGATGGACTGCAAGAAGGCCCTCGTCGAGTGCGACGGCGACATGCAGAAAGCTATCGAACTGCTGCGCCAGAAGGGCCAGAAGATGGCCGCCAAGCGCGCCGACCGCGACGCCAACGAGGGTTGCGTGCTGGCCAAGACCGTGGGCAACCGCGGCGCCATCATCATGCTGAGCTGCGAGACCGACTTCGTGGCCACCAACGCCGGCTTCGTCGATTTCACCACCAGCATCATCGACACCGCCCTGGCTCAGAACATCCTCACCAAGGACGAAGTGCTGAAGATGGACCTCAACGGCAGCACCGTGGCCGACGCCATCACCGACCAGATCGCCAAAATCGGCGAGAAGATCGAGCTCGCCCACTTCGAGACCCTCGCCGCCGAGAAGGTCTACGCCTATATCCACCCGGGCAACCGTATGGCTTCCATCGTCGGACTCAACAAGGCCGGTTTCGACCAGGTGGGTCATGACCTCGCCATGCAGGTCGTCGCCATGCGCCCCGTGGCCATCGACGCCGACAACGTGCCCCAGGAGATTAAGGACCAGGAGCTCCGCGTGGCCGTCGAGAAGACCAAGGAAGAGCTCATCGGCAAGGCCGTCGACGCCTCCCTCAAGAAGGCCGGCATCAACCCCGCCCACGTCGACAGCGAAGAGCACATGGCTTCCAACTGCGCCAAAGGCTGGATCACCGAAGAGCAGGTCGCCCAGGCCCGCCAGATCAAGGAGACTGTCGCCGCCGAGAAGGCCGCCCAGCTCAACGAGAACCAGATCAACCAGATTGCCAACGGCCGCCTGAACAAGTACTTCCAGGAGAACACGCTCATGGAGCAGGAGTACATCATGGAGAGCAAGGTGAAGGTCAAGGAGTTCGTCGCCAAGGCCGACAAGGATCTCCGTGTCACCGGCTTCCGCCGTCTCGAACTGGGTGCCTAATCAACAGATAAGTAAACTCCAAAATACGCGTAAACAATGAAGAGAACATTCCAACCCTCACGCAGAAAAAGAGTCAACAAGCATGGTTTCCGCCACAGAATGGAGACCGCCAACGGCCGCAAGGTCCTGGCCAACCGCCGCAGAAAAGGCAGAAAGAAACTGACAGTGTCCAGCGAGCGTTAGTCTCAGCCGCACTAAGGCATAAACTCTTTTGGAAAGAAAAAAAGAAGTATTGCTCACAGTACTTCTTTTTTTCATCCCCCTGGAACCATGAAAATGCGCAAACAGAAGGAACAACCCATCATCCCCGACGTCGTCATCACCGACATCGGCGCCGAGGGCAAGGCCATCGCCCGTGTCGACGGCATGGTCGTCTTCGTCCCCTACGTCGTCCCAGGCGACGTGGCCGACATCAAGATTATCAAGAAAAAGAAGAGCTATGCCGAGGGGCGCGCGGTGCTGCTCAAGCAGGCTTCGCCCAAGCGCGTGGAGCCGCAGTGCCCCCATTTCGGCACCTGCGGGGGCTGCCGCTGGCAGAACCTCAACTACGCCGACCAGCTGGAGTCCAAGCAACAGCAGGTGCGCGACAACCTCGAGCGCCTGGGGCGCGTCGACTGCGCGGGCATGCAGCCCATCTGCGGCTCGGAGCGCATCTTCCACTACCGCAACAAGCTGGAGTTCACCTTCTCGACGCGCTCGTGGCAGGAGGTGCCCACGGGGGTCGACATCCCCGCCCTGGGGTTCCATGTGCCCACGGTGTTCGACAAGGTGCTGCCCATCGAGCGCTGCGTGCTGCAGGACGACCTGAGCAACGCCATCCGCCTCAGCGTGCGCGACTATGCCGACGCCCACGGGCTGGCCTACTACGACATCCGCAACCATACGGGCTGCCTGCGCAACCTCGTGCTGCGCAACACCGACGACGGGCAGTGGATGGTGGTGGTCATCTTCGCCGAGCTGGCCGAGGGTTGGCAGGGACTCATGGAGCACCTGCGCGACACCTTCCCGCAGATCACCTCGCTGCAGTACATCGTCAACGCCAAGATGAACGACTCCTACGCCGACCTGCCCGCCACGGTGTTCAGCGGCAAGGACCATATCGAGGAGACCATGGACGGCTATGCCGGCGCCCCCGCGCTGCGTTTCGCCATCCGGCCCCAGACTTTTTACCAGACCAACTCGCGCCAGGCGCAGCGGCTCTACAGCTTCGTGGCGCAGTACGCTGAGTTGCAGCCCGGCGACGTGGTCTACGACCTCTACACCGGCACGGGCACCATCGCCCTCTTCCTGGCGCGGATGTGCCGCCGGGTGGTGGGCATCGAGTATGTCGAAGACTCCATCCTCGCCGCGCGCCACAACGCGCAGCACAACGGGATAGACAACGTCGAGTTCCATGCCGGCGACATGGCCAAGGTGCTCACGCCCGACTTCGTCGCCGCCCACGGCACGCCCGACGTGGTGGTCACCGACCCGCCGCGCGCGGGGATGCACGAGAAGGTGGTGGAACAGCTGCTGGCCATGCGCCCGCGGCGCATCGTATACGTCAGCTGCAACCCCGCCACGCAGGCCCGCGACCTGGAGCTGCTGGCGCCGGCCTACCGCGTGGGCCGCATCCAGCCCGTCGACATGTTCCCCCACACGCAGCACGTCGAGAACGTCGCCGAACTCATGCTGTTACCATGACCTTTCAGGTCTAGCTCCGTCTGCGGAATGACGATAATATCTCTGTTATCTGCTGCTTGAGGAAAGGCAGGTTTTCTTTGGCGGTTTGCCAAGCCGTGCGGGCATCAATGTTGTAATAGTCGTGTACCAGCACGTGGCGCATACTTATCACATCTTTCCACGCAACTTCGGGATGTTGTGCTTGTAGTTCTTTGGTAAGATTGTTCGCGGCTTCACCGACAATCTCAATGTTCTTTACCACAGCAAAGAAGAGTATCTTATCATGGCGTAAGTCATCAAAGGTTTTTCCTGCGAGGAATTGTTCCACATTGCCAATGGCGGTGAGCATGTGTTCCAACCGGCCGGGGTCTCTGGCTTCTTCTCTCATGCGCGTGAATAAATTAGTCGTTTGTCACGATTGGCGGTTTCTTCGGCGAAAGGCAGCAGGGTGCCGTCTTCAACAAGGTCGACCTGTTTGCCGAGCCGTTCGGAGAGCTCATTCATGATATGGCAATATTGGAATAATCCGATGGTGGCATTGTCATGGTCGAATTTGACCAATATATCCACATCGCTTTCAGGATTTTCCTCACCGCGGGCATAAGATCCGAAGAGCCATGCTTTCAGCACGGGCTGCGTCGCGAAATAGTCGCGGATGGTGTTTATTATGGATTCGCTCATGTCTGGAAAAAGATGTTTTTCACGATGCAAAGATACACATTATTTTCGATATATGAAGAAAAAGTCGTACTTTTGCAATTCGAATAGTAATGGGCAATGGCAAAGAAGAAACAGAAATACTATGTGGTGTGGCGGGGCAACCGGCCGGGCATCTACGACAGCTGGGAGGAGTGCCAGGCGCAGGTGAAGGGCGTCGCCGGAGCGCAGTACAAGAGCTTCGAGACGCTGGCGCTGGCGCGCGCGGCCTACGACAGGCCGTACAGCGAGGCGGTTGCTAGTGGGACTAGTACTACTAGTAGCACTAGTGGGACTAGTGGCACTAGTAGTGTCCTCTACATTGACGAGAACGGCATGACGGCCATCCGCGAGGGGACGGTCAATCCACCGGTGCTGGACGCCCTGGCGGTGGATGCCGCCTGCAGCGGCAACCCGGGGGTGATGGAGTACCAGGGGGTGTATGTGGCCTCGCGGACACAGATATTCCACTATAAGGCACCCGTGGGGACCAACAACATCGGCGAGTTCCTCGCCATCGTCCACGGGCTGGCCTACCTCAAGAAGAAAGGGCTGAAGCAGATAATCTACAGCGACTCGGTGAACGCCATCAATTGGGTGCGCCGCAAGGAGTGCCGCACCAAGCTGCCCCTCACGCCCCAGACGGCCGACCTCTGGGCTCTCATCCGCCGCGCCGAGGCATGGCTGCAGGCCAACAGCTACACCACCGAGATACGCAAATGGGACACCGACCATTGGGGAGAAATACCTGCAGATTTTGGAAGAAAACACTGACACACTCCTCCGCCCCTTCGGGGCACCTCCCCTAACTTAGGGGAGGAGTGGGCTGCCGCATCACTTCCTGGGCAAGACTTTTAGTTTTTAGCTTTTAGTTTTTAGTTTAATATGAACACTACCGACATGAGAATTCCTTCCAACCGCGTGCGGGACATCGAGAGATACATGCACACTGAGCTGGACGCGCAGTATGGCGAGGAGGAGGTGCGCGCGTTTGTCGGGATGCTCTTCGAGGCGTTCCTGGGATGGGACAGGGCGCATCTGCTGCTGCACCGCGAGGGAACTATCGACCAGAGCGACCTGCTGCGGTTCCATTGGGCCGTGGAGGACTTGCGGCGGTGGCGTCCCATCCAGCACATCATCGGCTACACCGACTTCTGCGGCTGCCGCATCCGCGTGACGCCCGACGTGCTGGTCCCGCGGCCTGAGACGGAGGAGATGGTATCGTGGCTTTGCGCCCGACGGGCTGCTTGCGTACCCGACAGCATCCTCGACCTCTGCACCGGCAGCGGCTGTATCGCCATCGCGCTGAAGAAGGCCTTCCCTGAGGCTGTGGTGACGGCTGTAGACATCTCCCTCGCCGCCCTCGCCCTTGCCCGTCGCAACGCGGAGGAGAACGGGACTGCGGTGGACTTTGTTGAGGCGGATGTGTTGGACCCCGCCCAATTGTCAATAAATGTCAGCCGGACACCGGCCAATTGTCAATTCTCAATTATAGTCAGTAATCCGCCGTATGTGCGGGAGTCGGAGCGCGCCGTGATGGCCGCCAACGTGCTGGACTACGATCCGGCGATAGCCCTCTTCGTCCCCGACGACGACCCCCTGCGCTTCTACCGCGCCATAAGTGCTTTCGCCGCCGGGCATCTCGCCCCGCAGGGCCTGCTGGCATTGGAAATCAACGAAGCCCTCGCCGCCGAGACCTGCGCCCTTCTGCAGTCGCAAGGTTTTTCGACAGAGGTACGCGAAGACTTCCGAGGAAAGCCGCGGATGGTGACAGCTACCCTCAGCGGACAATGACCTTCACGCTGTCGGGTACTGATTTCTGAGGGGCAGAGGGTGCCGGCTTCCCTTCGAGTATGGGGATGCGGTTCTTCTCGATGTCAAAGAAAATGGGCAAATTGTAGGCCGTGCGGACAGCCTTGCCGCCGTTCTTTCCGGGAGTCCATTTCGGCATCATCTTGACGATACGCACGGCTTCTGCGCCGCAGCCACCGCCAATGTCGCGCAACAGGCGTGGCAACGTTACACTGCCATCGGGCTCTATTACAAAGCTCACATACACTCTACCACCGATATTGTTTTCTGCTGCCAGCTGCGGGTACTGAATGTTGTCCTGGAGGAACTTCTCCAACGCCTCCTGCCCGCCCGGGAACATGGGTTGTTCCTCTACAACTGGGTAAATCGCAGGCTCACCCTCGATTTCTCCTTCTTCGTAGTAGGCATCGCTGTCGGGTATGGCGACAGCTTCTTCATCGATAACCTCTAGTCCTCCCAATACAATGTCCTCCCCTACGACGACGAGTTCATCTTGAGGTGGCTCGCGCCAGATGGGCTTGGCGGTGTCGGCGGGCTGCACGGTGTCGGGGGTGTCGGGGGTGGTGTCGACATAGTTCGGGTCGGCGACATCGCCTTCGAGGGGATGGCCGCAACCGGCGGCGAGGCCGAGGCTGAGGCCCGCGATGGTGGCCACCTTGCCGAACTTCAGTTTGTTGGCCAGGGCGTTCTCCAGGTAGCGCACCTCGGCCTCGCAGCGGGGACAGGTGCCGCGGCACTCGCCCTTGTAGGTGCATTCCTTTATCTCCAGGGGAATGCCGTTCTCCTCGGCGATGCGCTTGCGCACTTCCTTTAGCTGTTTGCAGATGTTCTTGCCTCGTGTCATGGCGGTCATTGTACTTTTACTTTTACTCCTTGTATCTCGGTATTGATTCCACCCGTGGGACCTATTTCTATGACAGGGTCATCTTCTATTATGACTATACCTTCGGACAGGATGGCAGAGGTTTTCATTTCGATGGTTGGTAGTGTGAGGTCTTTGGTGTAGTTGTCCACTGGCAGTTCCAGTCGATAGTAGCCAACACTCATGCATCGGATGGTGTATCTGCCTTCGGGTACTTTCAAGGTGTAGTATCCATCGAAGTCAGTGGAAGCCCCAATCACCACTTTGCCAGTGCTGTCGATTGCGGTTACTGAGACGAAAGGGAGGGGTTCTCTTGTCTCGATGTCTATGACTTGACCTTTGATTTTGATGCTGCTGGCTATCTGCTTCACTATTTTCACTTCGTCCCGTCTGACGGTGTCTTGTGCAGCGATTGTGCCGGGGACAGCCAATCCCAAGGCAAGGCCAGCCACGGTGGCCACCTTGCCCAGGCTCATGCGGTTGGCCAGGGCGTTCTCCAGGTAGCGCACCTCGGCCTCGCAGCGGGGACAGGTGCCACGGCATTCACCCTTGTAGGTGCATTCCTTTGTCTCCAAGGGGATGCCGTTCTCCTCGGCGATGCGCTTGCGCACCTCCTTCAACTGGTTGCAGATGTTCTTTCCTCGGGTCATGGCTTATTGGGATTAGAAATGTTCGCGTAAATGAGAATCCATAACGATGGTCACGGGACCGTCGTTGATAAGGGAGACCTGCATGTCGGCGCCGAAGCGGCCGGTCTGGACGGGCTTGCCGAAGAGGGCGGAGAGGTGGGCGACGAATTTCTCGTAGAGGGGGATGGCCACCTCGGGACGAGAGGCGTGGATGTAGCTCGGGCGGTTGCCCTTGCGGGTGGAAGCCATGAGGGTGAACTGGCTCACCACCAGGATGCCGCTGTCGGGGACCTCGGTGACGGGGAGGTTCATCACCCCCTCAGCGTCGTCGAAGATGCGCATGGCCACCACCTTGCGGCAGAGCCAGTCGATGTCCTCGTCGGTGTCGGCATCCTCGATGCCCACGAGAATCATGAGTCCCTCGCCGATGGAGGAGACGACGGCACCGTCGATGGCGACGGAGGCTTGGGTGCAGCGTTGGATGACGAGGCGCATGGGAATAATTAGGAATTAGAAATGAGAAATTAGGAATTACTGCACGATAGACAACTTGGCGAAGGCGAGCATGAGGGTCTTGTTGCCGATATTGTCGAAGAAGACGGTGGCCTTGCGTTCGTTGCCGGAGCCTTCGATGAGGAGCACCTTGCCGGTGCCGAACTTGGCGTGGGCCACGGTCATGCCCACCTGGATGGCGTTGATGTCGGCGGGGGAGTTCATCTGCGTGGAGCCCTGGGGGGCTGCGGGACGCGGTTGCGAGCGTCGCGGGGCGGAAGCCGTGGAGGTGGAGGCGGGCTCCTTGCGGCGGAAGCCGCGCTCTGTCTCGGGCGACCATTTCACCCCCTTGACGCTCTGGAAGGCGCGGGGCAGCTCGCCCACCCCAGGGAAGGCACTGCGGCGGCGGGGCATCTGGATGTAGCGGCTGTCGATTTCGCCCACGAAGCGGCTCACCTCCTGGCAGGAGGTCTGCCCGTACTGGTATCGCGTGTTGGCGTAGGAGAGCGTCAGCTGCTTCTCGGCGCGAGTCACGGCTACGTAGAAGAGGCGGCGTTCCTCCTCCAGCTCCTGGCGCGACGAGATGGACATGATGGAGGGGAAGAGGTTCTCCTCCATGCCCACCACGAAGACGTAGGGGAACTCGAGGCCCTTGGCGGCGTGGATGGTCATCATGGAGACCTTGTCGGCATCCTTGTCGTCGTCCTTGTCCTCGGAGGTGAGGAGCAGCACCTGCTGGAGGAACTGGTCGAGGGTCCTGACAGGTGAGGCGGTGGCGGCGGTGGCGGCGAGAACGCCGCCAGGATGCACGGAATCGGGGTCTTGGTTTTCCTCTTCGGGCTCTTCGGCGAACTGGTCCTCCTTCTCGCAGAACTCCTGGACGCCGTTGAGGAGCTCCTCGATGTTCTCGATGCGGTTGGGATTGTCGGGGTCGTCGTCACTGCGCAGGAGGGTGATGATGCCTGACGAAAGGACCACCTGCTTGGCGAGAGAATAGGCGTCGGTGGTGGGGAGTACCGACGAGAAACGCTTGATCATCACCATGAAGTCGCCCAGCTTCTGCATGATGCCGCTGCTGATGCCGAGGCCGAAGGCGGGCAGGTTCTCCATGACCTGCCAGACGGACATCTCGTTGTCGGCAGCCGCCAGGCGTATCTTGTCGATGGTGGTCTGTCCGATGCCGCGGGGTGGGTAGTTGATGACGCGCAGGAGCGACTCCTCGTCGTAGTTGTTGACCACGAGACGCAGGTAGGCCAGCACGTCCTTGATTTCCTTGCGGCCGTAGAACGAGATGCCCTGATAGATGCGGTAGGGTATATCGGCTTTGCGGAGGGCCTCCTCGATGGAGCGCGACTGCACGTTGGTGCGGTAGAGAATGGCGAAGGACTTGAAGGGGAGGTCGTCGCCGAGGTGGGCATCACGGATGGCGTCGGCCACCTGGCGGCCTTCGTCGCGCTCGTCGACACAGCTGAGCAGCCGGATGAGGTTGCCCACGCCGTTGTCTGTCCAGATGTCCTTGGGAATCTGCTCCACGTTTTTGGCGATGATGGAGTTGGCGGCGTTGACGATGTTCTGCGTCGAGCGGTAGTTCTGCTCCAGCTTGAAGAGGCGCAGGTTGGGGTAGTCGCGGCGGAAGTTGAAGATGTTCTGTATGTTGGCGCCACGGAAGGCGTAGATGCTCTGGGCGTCGTCGCCCACGACGCAGATATTCTGGTAGCGCGCGGCGAGTTTTTTGACGATGAGGTATTGTGCGTAGTTGGTGTCCTGATACTCGTCGACCATGATGTAGCGGAAGCGGTTCTGGTACTTGAGGAGCACGTCGGGGAAGTCGCGCAGGAGGATGTTCATGTTGAACAGCAGGTCGTCGAAGTCCATGGCCATGGCGTTGCGCAGGCGGGCGTTGTAAAGCTTGTATATCTCGCCAATCATGGGTCGGTGCGAGTCTTTGTCGGTCTGCTGTATCTCGGGGTTGGAGGCGTAGTCCTCGGGCGAGAGGAGGTTGCTCTTGGCCATGGAGATGCGGCTGAGAACGTAGCCGGGCGAATAGGTCTTGGGGTCGAGGTTGAGCCCCTTGACAATCTGCTTGATGGCGCTCTTGCTGTCGTCGTTGTCGTAGATGGTGAAGGTGGCGAGGTAGCCCAGCTTGGGGGCTTCGGAGCGCAGGATGCGGGCAAAGACGGAATGGAACGTGCCCATCCAGATGTTGCGGGCCTCGCTGCCCACCAGTTTGATGATGCGGTCCTTCATCTCGGCGGCGGCCTTGTTGGTGAATGTCAGCGCCAGGATGCTGAAGGAGTCGGCGCCCTGCTCGATGAGGTGGGCTATTCGGTAGGTCAGCGTGCGCGTCTTGCCCGAGCCGGCTCCGGCGATGATCATCACTGGCCCCTCGGTGCAGGCCGCGGCCTCGCGCTGCGCTTCGTTCAGTTGGTCAAGAAGATTGCTCACAGTGCTTAGGGATGTATTTGTATCGTTGCTTTCAACGATAACGCCAGCACACCCCTTTTTATTGTGCCGTTCCCGCACGATTTTTCCCTTGGGAGAAGATTTATTTCTCCATGTCGGGAATTGTTCGTATCTTTGCAACGGAAATAACGTAGAGATGGGTATGTCCAGTATAGATAACGCATTAAGTGTCATAAGGAAAGCGGCTGTCTTTGTAATCTTCGGCATGCTGCTGGCCGGCTTTGTGGAAGCCCAGCCGGGGGCTGCCGCTGCCGCCAAGGATTCCCTCCCCTGCACGCCGGTGGCGGTGCCCTATTTCGAGAACTTCAACAGCGTGTTGGCCACGCAATACAATTCCGCGGGACAACTGCCTGACTGCTGGGACAGATACAGCAGCAGTACGAACAGCAACTATTTCCCGCATGTGACAGGCTACGGAAACTACCATTATTCGCCCGACGGAAGTGCCTCGTTGACAATGACCTCGGGCACCCCTCTCTATGGGGACACCAAGATAGTGGTGCTGCCTAGGTTCAGCACGCCGGTGAGCCGTCTCGTCCTCAGTTTCCAATACAGGATGGAGAGTGCCGTGGACGGCGTCCTGACGGTGGGATATGTGACTGGGAGCGACTATTCCGGGACGTATGTGCCTGTGCAGACCATCGTCAGCACCGAGACGATAACCCTGGCGACGGTCAGCCTGGCGGGTGCGCCCGACTCGGCCCTCCGCCTCGCCATCCGGTGGTATCATTCGACGTCATTCTATTCTGTCGGGATAGACAATGTCTCGGTCGACAGCGTCCCTTCTTCGTACACCATCACCGTCACCTCGGCCGACTCTTCCATGGGAACGGTGACGGGCGGGGGGACATACACGTCCGGCTCTCCTGCGACGCTCACGGCCACGGCCTTTGACGGCTACCATTTTGTGCAGTGGCAGGACGGCGACACCCTGAACCCGCGCACGGTGAACGTCGTGAGCGACGCCACCTATACTGCCACCTTTGCCCCAAACCCCATCCCGTGCACGCCGCTGTCGGAGCCTTATTTCGAGGACTTCAACGGCGTGGTTGCGGCCCAGTACAATGCCGCGGGCAACCTGCCCGACTGCTGGGACGGATACAGCAACGGGACAAACAGCAACTACTTCCCGCATGTGACAGGCAGTGGCAACTACCATTATTCTCCCGACGGAAGCCATTCGCTGACAATGACATCGGGCAGCAGTCTCTATGGGAACACCAAGATAGTGGTGCTGCCCGAGCTCCTCACGCCGATAGACAGCCTCAATATCAGATTCCAGTACAGGATGGAGAGTGCCGTGGACGGAATCCTGACGGTGGGATATGTGACGGGAAGTGACTTTGCCGGGTCGTTTGTGCCGGTGCAGGCCATCGCCAGCAGCGAGACGATGACCCTGACGACGGTCAGCCTGGAGGACGCACCTGCCTCGGCGCACCGCATCGCGTTCCGGTGGTATCAAGAAACTGGGTTCTATTCTGTTGGGATAGACAATGTCTCGGTCTCCACCACGCCTGCCCCGTACACCATCACCGCCATCCCGGCCGACCCCTCCATGGGGACGGTGACCGGCGGGGGAACATACGCGGCAGGTTCCACCGTGACACTCCTTGCCACGGCCAATGCGGGCTACCATTTTGTGCAATGGCAGGACGGCGACACGCAGAACCCGCGCACGGTGACCGTTACAGGAGATTCCACATACATAGCCACCTTCGCGCAGGACGAGCCCACGACATACGTCATCAACGTCTTGTCGTCCGACCCTGCCATGGGGTCGGTGTCCGGAGGTGGAGTGTACCCGGCAGGAGCCACGGCCACGCTCAGGGCGACACCTTATGACGGCTTTCGTTTTGTCCGGTGGCAGGACAACAACACGCAAAACCCGCGCAATGTCAGGGTCACGGGCGACATCACGTATATCGCCGATTTTGACTATTCCACAGGCATCGACAGTGTCGGCGGGGGGGCCTTCAGCAGGCTCTATCCCAATCCCGCAACGGAGAGCACCACACTCATGGTGAACGGTATAGAAGGCCCGGCCCATCTTGCCCTGAGGGACAAGACCGGGCGAGTGGTTCGGGAAGAGGATATCCATTGCCATGAGGGTTATGCCAGGAGCCTTGACCTGGACGACCTGCCCAGAGGGGTGTACTTCCTTCTTCTGAGCCATCCCACAGGGTCGACCCTCCACAAACTCATTGTAGAGTAATCCGCCCCGACAATACCGCCTGGCCGACGGTTTGTCTTTGAGGTCGCCAAGCCGATGGGCAAAGAGTACGAATTTTGCCATATACCAGTATTTTATTTTGCTATGTCAGAAATTGTTCGTATCTTTGCAGCGAATTGTATGAGGGGGCGGAGGCCCCCTGTTTTATTGTTATGATAGAGAAAATCAAAGTATTAAGCACGGTGGAAGAGGCACTGGAAGGCACTGACAAGTACCTTGTAAACCTCAAGATTACGCCCGACAACCGCATTTTTGTGGACATCGACGGCGACAACGGCATCACTATCGACGACTGCATCGAGCTGAGCCGCACGGTGGAGAACAGCCTCAACCGCGACGAGGAGGACTTCGAGCTCAACGTCTCGTCAGCCGGCGCCGACAGCCCCTTGAAGCTGCCCCGCCAGTACCGCCGCCATGAAGGACGCGAAGTGTGTGTGGAGACCATGGAGGGCGAACGGTTCGAGGGCGAGCTGCAGGACTCGGACAACGAGAAGTTCACCCTCTTCATCCGCGGCACCAAGAAGACCGCCCCCGAAGTGCTGACCTTCAACTATGCCGACGTGAAGAGCACGAAGGTGATAATCAAATTCTGAATAGAAACACATAAACATATAGTCAAATGAAGACGTTAGACCTGATTGATTCCTTCCAGGAATTCAAAGAATTCAAGAACATCGACCGCGAGACACTGATGCGCATTTTGGAAGAGGTTTTCCGCGCCGCCCTGGCCAAGCGCTACGGCACCGACGAGAATTTCGACATTATCGTCAACATCGACAAGGGCGACCTTGAGATATTCCGCAACCGCATGATTGTCGAGGACGGCCAGGTGCAGGACGAGAATCTGGAGATAGCATACAGCGACGCCATCAAGATCGAGTCGGACTTCGAGGTGGGCGAGGAACTCTCCGAGCCTATCTACATGAAAGAGTTCGGCCGTCGTGAAATCCTGGCCATCCGCCAGAACTTGGTGGGCAAGATACAGGACTATGAGAAGAGCCTCATCTTCCAGAAGTACAAAGAGAAAGTCGGCGAGATTATTGTCGGCGAGGTGTACCAGCCCTGGAACAAGGAGATCCTTGTCCTCGACGAGGAGAAGATCGAGCTGGTGCTGCCCAAGCAGGAGCAGATTCCCGGCGACCGCTACCGCAAGGGCGACACCGTCCGCGCCGTGGTGCTGAAGGTGGAGATGAAGAACAACAACCCGAGCATCATCCTCTCCCGCACGTCGCCCATCTTCCTGGAGCGTCTGCTGGAGGCCGAGGTGCCGGAGATTTACGATGGCCTCATCACCATCAAGAACATCGTCCGTATCCCCGGCGAGCGCGCCAAGATTGCCGTCGAGTCGTATGACGACCGCATCGACCCCGTGGGTTCCTGCGTGGGTATCAAGGGCGCCCGCATCCATGGCATCGTTCGCGAGCTGCGCAACGAGAACATCGACGTGCTGAACTATACGCCGCGTGTCGACCTGCTCATCCAGCGTGCGCTGGCCCCCGCCAAGGTCTCGAGCATCCGCATCGACGAGGAGAACAAGAAGGCCGACGTGTACATGGAACCCGACCAGGTCTCCCTCGCCATCGGCAAGGGCGGCTGCAACATCAAACTGGCCAGCAAGCTGGTGGGCTACGAGATTGACGTCTACCGCACGGGCGACGAGGACACCGACGACGTGGATCTGAAGGAGTTCGCCGACGAGATCGACCAGTGGATTATCGACGAGTTCATCAAGATTGGCTGCGACACGGCCAAGAGCGTCCTCAACCTCAGCAAGGAAGAGTTGTTGAAACGTACCGACCTGGAGGAAGAGACCATCGACGAGGTGCTGCGTATCCTGCAGGCCGAGTTCGAGGATGAGCCGGCCGAAGAGTAATACCGGAAAGACAATTGTCGAGCGGGTGGACCAGTGCAGGGGAAGTAATTAACAATAAAAACAAGGAGTGACTATGGCAGAAGAAACAAAAAGCATCAGACTGAAAAAAGCGGCTACCGAGCTGAACGTGGGCATCACCACGCTGGTGGACTTCCTGGCAAAGAAAGGCCATCAGGTGGAGACTAACCCCAACGCCCGTCTCACCCCGGAGCAGTATGACCTTGTGGCTTCCCAGTTCGCCAGAGAACGCGAAGTGAAGGAACAGGCCGACAAGATTGAAATCAGCACGGAAAGCAACGTGGTGGTAGAGGCCACTTCCGACGAGCCCGCCGACGAACAGAACGAGGTCATCATCAAGAACTACAACACTCCTGCCGAAACTGTAGCATCCAAACCCGCCGAGGCCGCCGTCACTCCAGCCGAGGCCACCAAGCCTGTCAAGGTCAAGGAGGCAAAGGAGACCAAGAAGTCTGCCCACAAGAAGGAAGAGAAGGTGGAGCAAGCCAAGGAACCCGTGGCTGAGCAGACACCCGTCGTTACGGAGACTCCCGTCGAAGAGAAGACCGAAACGGTCGAGTTCGTCCCCACACAGGTGGGCGACCTCCGCATTGTGAACAAGATAGATCTCGACGCCATCAACTCGAAGACCCGTCCCGACAAGAAGAAGAAAGGCGAGAAGAAGGACGAGAAAAAGGAGAAGAAGCAAGCCGAGAAGCCTGCCGACGAGCAAGGCAAGAAGAAGGAAAAGGAGAAAGAGAAGAAGCAGGAGGCCAAGAAACCCGTCGAGGCCACCGCTTCCAATCCCGAGCCCGAGGCCGAGACGCCTGTCACCCCGCAGGCCGAGGAGACTCACGAGCCTGTCATCCCTGCCAAGCCCGAGCCCGAGTTCATCGAGACCAAGTACCAGAAGCTGGAAGGTCCCAAGCTGATTGGCAAGATAGACCTCAGCCAGATCAAGGAGACCAAACCCGTCTCGGGCGAGAAGAAGAAACGCAAACGCATCAAGAACAAGGGTGTGAAGGTGGACGAGGCTGCTGCCGCCGCCGCTGCCGCCACAGCCTCCAAGTCACAGCCCAAGGCGAAGCAGCAACAGCCGGGCACAGACAGCAAGAGCGAGAAGAAAAAGAAGAAAGAGAAGGAGAAGAAGGTCGCCAAGGTGGAGATCGACGACAACGAAATCGAGAAGCAGATACGCGACACCCTGGCGCGCCTCAGCCCCATGGGCAAGTCGAAGACCTCCAAGCACAACCGCGAGAAGCGCCAGAAGGTGCACCAGCGCATGGAGGAGGAGCAGATTATGGAGATGGAGCAGCAGAAAGTGCTGCAGGTGACGGAGTTCGTCACCGCCAACGAGCTGGCCACCATGATGAACGTCCCCATCACCCAGATTATCAGCACCTGCATGAGCGTGGGCATCTTCGTCAGCATCAACCAGCGTCTCGATGCCGAGACCATCAAGCTCATCGCCGACGAGTTCGGCTTCGAGATCAACTTCGCCAGTGCCGACGTTGTCGACGAGTTGAACCGTATTGAAGAGGAAGACCGTCCCGAGGACCTCATCACCCGCAACCCCATCATCACCGTCATGGGTCATGTCGACCACGGTAAGACCTCCTTGCTCGACTATATCCGCAAGACCAACGTCATCGCCGGCGAGGCGGGCGGCATCACCCAGCACATCGGTGCCTATGAGGTGACCACCGCCGAAGGCCGCAAGATCACCTTCCTCGACACCCCCGGTCACGAGGCCTTCACGGCCATGCGTGCCCGCGGTGCCAAGGTGACGGATATCGCCATCATCGTCATCGCCGCCGACGACAAAATCATGCCGCAGACCGTCGAGGCCATCAACCACGCACAGGCCGCCGGCGTCCCCATCGTCTTTGCCATCAACAAGATTGACAAGCCCGGTGCCGACCCCGACCGCATCAAGACTGAGCTGGCCAACATGAACCTGCTCGTCGAGGAGTGGGGCGGCAAATACCAGAGCCAGGACATCAGCGCCAAGAAGGGCATCGGTGTCGAGGAACTGCTGGAGAAAGTGCTGCTGCAGGCCGACATCATGGAACTGAAAGGCAACCCCAAGAAGCGCGCCAAGGGCACCGTGCTGGAGAGCTCGCTCGACAAGGGCCGCGGCTATGTGGCCAAGCTCCTTGTCGAGAACGGCACCATCCGCAAAGGCGATCCCATCGTGGCCGGCTCCATCTCGGGCCGTGTCCGCGCCATGTACAACGAACGCAACCAGGAGGTGATGTCCGCCGGTCCCTCGCAGCCTGTGCTCCTGCTGGGTCTGACAGGTGCCTGCCAGGCAGGCGACACCTTCAACGTCACCGAGAACGAGAAGGAGGCCAAGGATATCGCCGCCAAGCGCACCCAGTTGCAGCGTGAGATGGGCCTGCGCACGCAGACGCATATCACCCTCGACGAGATTGGCCGCCGCATTGCTCTGGGCAACTTCAAGGAACTGAACATCATCGTCAAGGGCGACGTGGACGGCTCTGTGGAGGCCCTCAGCGACTCGCTGCTCAAGCTCTCCACCGAGGAGGTGCAGGTCAACGTCATCCACAAGGCTGTGGGACAGATTACCGAGACCGACGTCATGCTTGCCGAGTCGTCCGACGCCATCATCATCGGCTTCCAGGTGCGTCCCTCTGTCGGCGCCCGCAAGATGGCCGAGACCGAGCATGTCGACATCCGCCTCTACAGCATCATCTACGACGCCATCAACGAGCTCAAGGACGCCATCGAGGGCATGCTGGCCCCCGAGACGCAGGAGAAGATTGTCGCCAACCTCGAAATCCGCGAGACCTTCAAGATCTCCAAGGTGGGCACCATCGCCGGATGCATGTGCCTGGACGGCAAAATCACCCGCACCCACAACGTCCGCATCATCCGCGACGGTATTGTGGTCTACACCGGCAAGCTGGCCTCCCTCAAGCGTTTCAAGGACGACGTCAAGGAGGTTGTCAGCGGCCAGGATTGCGGCCTCAACATCGAGGGCTTCAACGACATCAAGGTCGGCGACATCGTCGAGGCCTACGAAGTCATCGAGATCAAGCGCAAGCTATAACGAACCTCGCCGGACTAAAGTACCGGCGGCGGTTCGCCGCGCTCTGATAGTTCAATGGATAGAATAACTCTCTCCTAAAGAGTAGATCCGGGTTCGATTCCCGGTCGGAGTACCAAGAATGAAAAAGTTTCCTCCACTGTCGGAGGGAACTTTTTTCTTTCTATGTCGGAAAAAAGTCGTACTTTTGCAAAATGATGAACACACTACTGGATAGCATGATGGCGCATGCCGACGCGGGGCAGGTGGAAGGGCTGATGCGCTTCTTCAGATGCCAGCCGGGCGAGTACGGCGAGGGCGACAAGTTCCTCGGCATTAAGGTGCCCGTGACGCGCGCCGTGGTGAAGGAGTGCTGGCGCACAGCCTCTTTCGACCAGCTGGAGGAGTGCCTTGCTTCCGAGTGGCACGAGGTGCGGCTGGCGGGCCTGCTGTCCTTGGTCCAGCGTTTTCATCATGCCAGAAAAGACCCTGAGGAACAGAAGCGCTGCGTCGATTTCTACCTCGGTCACCTGGAAGCCGTCAACAACTGGGACCTCGTGGACCTCTCCTGCTACGAAATCCTCGGGACATGGCTCCTGGACCCTGCGGCAGGCGGGACGAAACGGGAGGTATCCCTGCTCTACGACATGGCGCGCAACGGCCGCACCTTCTGGGAGCAGCGCATCGCCATCGTCAGCACCATGCAGTTCATCCGCCACGGGCACCTCGACGACACCTTTGCCATCGCCGACATCCTCCTGCATCACCCGCACGACCTCATCCACAAGGCCGTGGGCTGGCTCCTCCGCGAGGCCGGCAAGCGCGACGAGGCCCGCCTCCGCGCTTGGCTCAAGACCCGCTACCAGTCCATGCCCCGCACCATGCTGCGGTACGCCATAGAGAAATTCCCGCCCGCCGACCGCGAGGCTTACCTGAAAGCGACAATCCATTAACAACATAAACACCCTAAAGACATGAAACTTTTTTCCGTAGAGACCCTCAAGGGGATGAATTATGAAGAACTCGGCATCGTGACCGGCAGCACCATCCAGTCCAAGAACTTCGTCAGCGACTTCGGCCAAGGGCTGAAGAGCATCGTCGGCGGCGAGTTGAAGAGCTACACCGCCATGATGGAGAAGGCCCGCAACATGGCCACCAACCGCATGATTGACGAGGCCGTCAAACAGGGTGCCGACGCCATCATCGGGGTGCGCTACACCACCTCCGCCATCATGGCACAGGCCGCCGAGGTCCTCGTGTACGGCACGGCCATACGCTACAAAGGCTGAACATGTTCGACGATACCTACCGCACCCTCGGAGGCCCCGCCGAGGGGCTTTACAAAGAGAAAGGCAGCAAATTCCTCGCCTTCGCCTATCCTGTGCGCACCGCCGACGAGGTGAAGACCCATCTGGAACGGCTGCGCAAAGAGTATTTCGATGCCCGCCACCATTGCCATGCCTACATCCTCGGCCCGACGAAGGATGCCTGGCGCGCCAACGACGACGGCGAGCCCTCCGGCACGGGCGGCCGCCCCATCTATGGCCAACTGCTCTCGGCCGACCTGACAGACACCATCATCGTCGTGGTGCGCTACTTCGGCGGGATATTGCTGGGCGCCTCGGGTCTCGCCAACGCCTACAAGACCGCCGCGCGCGATGCCATCGACCACGCCACCATCGTGGAAAAGACCATCGATGTGCGCTACCGGCTCTTCTTCGAATATGCCGCCATGAACGACGTCATGCGCATCGTCAAGGACTTCGGCCTCAAGCCCGAAAGCCAGCTCTTCGACCTCGACTGCCGCCTCGACCTCTCTGTGCGCCAGTCCGAGAGCGTCCGCCTCTACGACGCCATCACCAACCTCCGCACAGTGCGTATCGAAATATTGTAGGAAAGATTATTTCCTCTTAAGGCAATATTCCTCGGGAATCGGCGTTAACAACTCTATAATATAGATAACGTAATGCGACAATACCTTGACTTATTGCAGCATGTGCTCGACCACGGCAGCCCCCGCGAAGACCGCACGGGGACAGGCACCGTGGGCGTCTTCGGCTATCAGATGCGCTTCCCCCTCGACGAGGGGTTCCCGCTGCTGACTACCAAGAAGCTGCACCTCCGCTCCATCATATACGAGTTGCTTTGGTTCCTCCGGGGCGACACCAACATCCAGTATCTCCACGACCACAAGGTGACCATCTGGGACGAGTGGGCCGACGCCGAGGGCAACCTCGGACCCGTCTACGGCAGCCAGTGGCGCTCATGGCCCGACGGACATGGCGGCACCATCGACCAGATTGCCAACGTGGAACGCCAGATAAAGGAGAACCCCAACAGCCGCCGCCTCATGGTGACGGCGTGGAACCCCGCCGAGATAGAGGACATGGCCCTTCCGCCATGCCACTGTCTCTTCCAGTTCTATGTGAACGACGGACGCCTCTCCTGCCAGCTCTACCAGCGCAGTGCCGACATCTTCCTCGGCGTGCCATTCAACATCGCCTCCTACGCCCTGTTGACCATGATGATGGCGCAGGTGTGCGGTCTCCAGCCCGGCGTTTTCGTCCACACCCTGGGCGACGCCCATATCTACAACAACCACATCGAGCAGTGCCGCCTGCAGCTGACGCGCGACCCGAGGCCGCTGCCCCGCATGGTCATCAATCCCGAGGTGAAGAGCATCTTCGGCTTCGACTATGAGGACTTCAGCCTGCAGGACTACGACCCGCATCCACATATCAAAGGGGAGGTGAGCGTATGACCCGCAACGACACTTACTGCATCATCATGGCCGGTGGCACCGGCAGCCGGTTCTGGCCCATGAGCCAGGCCGAAAACCCGAAGCAGTTCCTCGATATCCTCAACATCGGACAGTCGATGCTGCAGACCACTTTCCGCCGCTTCGAGGCCGTATGTCCGCGTGAGAACATCTTCGTCGTGACGGGCAAGGAATATGTGAAGCATGTGCACGAGCAGATTCCCGGCCTGGCCCCCTGGCAGGTGATTGGCGAGCCCGTGCGCCGCAACACGGCCCCCTGTGTGGCTTACGCCGCCTCGGTCATCGGCGCCCTCAACCCCGAGGCCAACATCGTGGTGTCCCCCTCCGACCATGCCATCTTCGGCGAGAAGAGCTTTGTCTCCGACATGGAGCTGGCGCTGGACATCACCCGCCGATACGACCAGATAGTCACCCTCGGCGTGCGCCCCACGTCGCCCAACACCAGCTACGGCTACATCCAGTTCAAAGAGGAGGCGGCCCTGGCCGATGCCGACAAGCTGCACAAGGTGATAACCTTCACCGAGAAACCGCCTCTCGAGGTGGCCAAGGCCTTCCTCGCCACGGGCGAGTTCTTCTGGAACTCGGGCATCTTCGTCTGGCGCCTGCCGGTGCTCAAGGCAGCCTACAGCCAGTTCCTCCCCTCCGTGGCGCAGAACTTCTTCACCCTGACGCGCGACTCCTCTCCCGACGAAGTCGAGTACATCTATTCGCAGAGTGAGGCCATCTCGGTCGACTTCGGCATCATGGAGAAGGCCTCGAACGTCCATGTGTTGGAGGCCTCTTTCGGCTGGTCCGACGTCGAGTCGTGGGAAACCCTCTATTCCACCCTCCCGCCCGACAGCAATGGCAACTGCATCGTCCGGGGCAATGTCTTTGCCTACGACGTGAAGGACACCATCGTCCACATCCCCGCCTACCGCACCCTGGTGTTGCAAGGGCTGGAAGGCTACATCGTGGCAGGCGACCGCGACACGCTCCTCGTCTGCCGCCGCGACCAGGAGGACCGCATCGTCAAGTTCGCCTCCGACGTCGAGTTGGCCGAGCTGTCGGACAAATCCAGACACAAGAACCATGGCAAGCATCACGAATAATAAGATATCCCTAATATGAAACGCACAGAGATTAAACAACTGTTCAGCGCACAGGCCGAGGGGTGGATCGACACCACCGTGAACGTCAAAGGCTGGGTGCGCACCAAACGAGGCAACAAGAACGTCGCCTTCATCGCCCTCAACGATGGCTCCACCATCAACAATATCCAGATAGTTGTCGACCTGGCCACGGCCGACCAGGACCTTATGCGCCGCATCACCACGGGCGCCTGCATCAGCGTCGACGGCAAACTGGTCCGTTCGCAGGGCGCCGGACAGGCCGTCGAGATCCAGGCCCAGGACATCGTCCTCTACGGCGAGGCCGACCCCGACACCTATCCCCTCCAGAAGAAGGGCCACAGCATGGAATTCCTGCGCGAGATAGGCCACCTGCGTCCCCGCACCAACACCTTCGGGGCCGTCTGCCGTCTCCGCCATCACATGGCCTACGCCATCCACACCTTCTTCCATGAGCGCGGCTTCTTCTATTTCCATACGCCCCTCATCACCGCCTCCGACTGCGAGGGTGCCGGCGAGATGTTCCAGGTGACCACCCTCGATATGGCCAACCCGCCCCGCAAGGAGGATGGCAGCATCGACTACGAGCAGGACTTCTTCGGCAAGCAGGCCTCCCTCACCGTCAGCGGACAGCTGGAGGGCGAGCTGGGCGCCACGGCCCTGGGCAAGATATACACCTTCGGCCCCACCTTCCGCGCCGAGAACAGCAACACCCCGCGCCACCTCGCCGAGTTCTGGATGATTGAGCCCGAGATGGCTTTCTACGACAAGGCCGACCTGATGGGGCTGGAAGAGGAGTTCATCAAGTACTGCGTCCAGTGGGCCCTCGACCACTGCATGGAAGACCTCGAATTCCTCAACAAGATGATCGACAACAGCCTCATCGAGCGTCTGCGCAGCGTGGTGAGCACGGAGTTCGTGCATCTCCCCTACACCGAGGGCATCGCCATCCTCGAGGAGGCCGTCAAGAAAGGCCACAAGTTCGAGTTCCCCGTCTTCTGGGGCGCCGACCTGGCCAGCGAGCATGAGCGCTACCTCGTCGAGGAGCATTTCTCGAAGCCCGTCATCATGACCGACTACCCGAAGGAAATCAAGGCCTTCTACATGAAGCAGAACGACGACGGCAAGACCGTCCAGGGCACCGACGTGCTCTTCCCGCAGATCGGCGAGATTATCGGCGGCTCTGTCCGCGAGGAGAGCTACGACAAGCTCATGGCCCGCATCACCGAACTCAACATCCCCATGAAGGACATGTGGTGGTACCTCGACACGCGTCGCTACGGCACCTGCCCGCACGCCGGCTTCGGCCTCGGCTTCGAGCGCCTGATGCTCTTCGTCACCGGCATGGCCAACATCCGCGACGTCATCCCCTTCCCGCGCACGCCGAAGACCGCCGAGTTCTAAGACTGTGTGTCGAAGACACGCCCCTCTAATGTCGTAGTAGCGTGCCTCCGGCACGCAGGGATATACGGCACACACAAACCCCATACTGCGCCTGACGGAGGAGTTCTAACGGTGTCGACGCAAGACATTAAATGCTGCTAATGCGGCATATCGTATATCACGTCTTTTTATAACCTTAATATGCTGGTGCGATTAACAGCCTACTATTCTTAAGATAGACGAAGATATAACGCTTCTTGATTTCTCTCTGAAATCCGCTGCAAATGTACACATTTTTCTCAACATGGAGAACTTTTTCTTTGCAGAATGGGGATTTTTTCGTATCTTTGCATCTGTAAAACAGACTGGCTATTATGACTAAAAAGCAGGCAATACAACTTTTTGAAGAGAAGAAAGTGCGCACCATTTGGGACGACGAGGTGGAAAAATGGTATTTTTCTATTGTCGACGCAGTGGCGATACTAACAGACAGTTTAGACCCTACCGCTTATTGGCGCAAACTGAAACAACGTCTAAAAGCTGAGGGGAATGAAACCGTGACAAACTGTCACGGTTTGAAAATGCAAGCACCAGATGGCAAGATGCGCCTGACGGATGTTGCTGACACTGAACAACTCTTCCGCCTTATCCAGTCCATTCCATCCCCCAAAGCAGAGCCTTTCAAGCAGTGGATGGCACAGGTGGCAGCCGACAGGCTCGACCAGATACAGGACCCCGAACTGGGCATCCAGCAGGCACTGGCAGACTACAAACGGCTGGGTTATTCCGACAACTGGATTAACCAACGGCTGAAGTCGATAGAGATACGCAAGGACCTCACCGATGAATGGAAGCGCCACGGACTGAAAGAAGGGGTACATTTTGCCACACTCACAGACAGGTATGACTGCCAAAGAGTACAAGCAGTTCAAGGGGCTGAAGAAAGAGAACCTGCGCGACAACATGACCAACCGTGAGTTGGTCCTCAACATGCTTGCCGAACTCTCCACCAAAGACATCTCCGAGGCCCGCAACCCCGAGACCTTTAGAGAACACGCCGAGGTCGCCCGACAAGGCGGCGAGATTGCCCGCAATGCCCGTGCCGAGTTGGAGGCAAAGACGGGCAAGCCCGTCGTCACCTCTCTCAATGCCCGCGACACTCTACAGATAGAAAAATGAGACAGGAAGACCTTGACATCATGTACATGCGGCGGTGCCTGCAGCTGGCCGCCAACGGGCTCGGACGGGTGCGTCCCAACCCCCTTGTGGGGTGTGTGGTGGTGAAGGAGGGCGCGGTGCTTTCCGAGGGCTACCACCAGGAGTATGGTCACAACCATGCCGAGCGCAACGCCCTGTTGCGGCTTCCTGCGGAAGCCGCAGCAGGGGCCACCCTGTATGTCAACCTCGAGCCTTGTTCGCATTTCGGCAAGACGCCCCCCTGCGCCGACCTCATTGTCGAGCGCGGCATCCGCCGCGTGGTCTGCTGCAACGACGACCCCAACCCGCTCGTCGCGGGGCGTGGCTTTGCCAAGCTGGAGGCCGCGGGCATCGAGGTGGTGCGCCACGTGCTGGAGGCCGAGGGGCGCGAACTGAACCGCCGCTTCTTCACCTTCATGGAGCAGCAGCGGCCCTACGTCATACTGAAGTGGGCGCAGAGCGCCGATGGCTTTATGGCTCCTTCGGGGGGCGAGGTTTGCTGCAATAATATTGCAGCATACAAAGGGGAGGCCACGGGAGGACACGGGGGGCAGAAGTATTGGCTCTCCACGCCGGGGCAGAACATGCTCAACCACCGCTGGCGCACTGAGGAGGCCGCCATCCTTGTGGGCTCCCAGACCTACCTCGACGACCGCCCGCAACTCACTGCGCGCCACTGGCATGGCAGCCAGCCCCAGCCCATTGTCCTCGACCGCCGTCACCGGCTGACCGATGTCCCCGCCCACTGGCTGCACCTCGACAGCCCCGACATCCCGTCGCTGCTCACAACACTCTATGAGAAGAAGATACAGTCGCTCATCGTCGAGGGGGGACGGAAGGTGCTTGACGCCTTCCTCGCCTCGGGCCTTTACGACGAGGTGCGCATACTGCAAAGCCCACAGGTGTTGGGCTCAGGGCTGGAAGCGCCGGTGGTACACACTCCTCCGGCCCTGCGTTACGCACAGGGCTCTGCCCGGAATGCCACTGGCATTCCTCTTCCTAACTTAGGGGAGGAGCTAAGGCGCGTCCTGATAATTGAGCCTTAATAATTGAACCTTAATAGTTCCTGCCGGGTAGCATGGGGACGAAGCTGGCGTCGCCGTGGCATTCCTGGCGCCATTGTTCGGGGTCGTCGCCCTCCTTGTAGATGCGGTACATCTTCTGTCCCTTGTCGTCGCCCACGGGGATGACCATGATGCCGCCCACCTTCAGTTGGCTCATCACCCCTTCGGGGATGAAGGGTGCGCCGCAGGTGATGATGGCGCGGTCGTAGGGGCCGTAGTCCACCTCGGTGATGCCCTGGTAGCCGTCGCCGAGGAAGCATTTGGCCGTGTAGCCTAGGGCCGAGAGCAGCCGCCGGGTCTTCTCGAAGAGCACCTTCTGTCGCTCGACGGAGAACACGCGCGCCCCCATCTCGCAGAGGATGGCCGTCTGGTAGCCGCTGCCGGTGCCCACCTCCAGCACCTTCATGCCGGGCTTCACCTCCAGCAGTTGGGTCTGCAGGGCCACCGTGGCTGGGGCCGAGATGGTCTGGTCGCAGTCTATCTTGATGGCGCGGTCGATGTCGTAGAGCAGGTCGTCGAGCAGCGTCTCTGTGCAGAACCAGTGGCGCGGCAGTTTCTCCATGGCCTGCAGCAGGGCCTCGTCGCGGATGCCGCGATCCTGTCGCAGCCGCTGGACCATCTGTCGGCGACGGCCTTGGTATTTCGGGGTGTCGGGGAGCATGGGGATTATTGTTGTGCTTGCCAGCCTTGGGCGCGGAGTTCGATGGTGCTGTTCTGCGGGGTGACCATGACGGCGGGGGTGCCCTCCTCGGTGATGTGGCCGATG
This sequence comes from uncultured Bacteroidales bacterium, assembly GCA_905234665.1. Taxonomy (GTDB): domain Bacteria; phylum Bacteroidota; class Bacteroidia; order Bacteroidales; family P3; genus Colimorpha. Next base: position 66,800 of record CAJOIV010000024.1, read on the forward strand.
ATGTGTACCTCGGTGCTGTCCTTCAGCTTCTCGTAGTCCTTCTGGGCGATGGTGAAGAGCAGTTCGTAGTCCTCGCCGCCGTTGAGGGCGTTGCTCACGGGCAGCATGTTCTTGCTCATCTCGCTGCACACGCGGGTGGTCTGGTAGTCGATGGGGAGGCGTTCCTCGTAGATATTGCAGCCGCAACGGCTCTGTTTGCAGATGTGCAGCAGCTCGCTGGCCAGGCCGTCGCTCACGTCAATCATCGCGGTGGGCACAATCTCTTTCTTGGCCAGCAGCTCCACGATGTCGGTGCGCGGTTCGGGCTTGAGGAAACGCTCCAGCACGTAGTCGTAGCTGTCGAGGTCGGGCTTGAAGTCGGGGTTGGCCTGGAAGGTCACCTTCTCGCGCTCCAGCACCAGCAGGCCGCTGTAGGCGCTGCCGAGGTCGCCGCTGACGCATATCAGGTCGTGCATCTTGGCCCCGCTGCGGTAGGTGATTTTGTCGCTGTCCACCTCGCCGATGGCCGTGGTGGTGATGACCATGCCGAGGCGGCTCGAGGCGGTGTCGCCCCCCACGAGGTCCACATCGTAGCGGTCGCAGCAGGTGCGGATGCCGGCGTAGAGTTCCTCCATGGCCTCCACCGAGTAGCGGTTGCTCACGGCGATGCTCACCAGCACCTGCTTGGGCGTGGCGTTCATGGCGCAGATGTCGCTCAGGCTGATGGCCACGGCCTTGTAGCCGAGGTGCTTCAGCGGGGTGTACATCATGTCGAAGTGGATGCCTTCGACCAGCGTGTCGGTGGTCACGACGGTCTTCTTCTTGCCTGTGCCCAGCACGGCGCAGTCGTCGCCGACCCCTTTCACGGTGCTTTTGTGATGACGGGCGAACCCGTCGGTCAGCCTGTCGATGAGGGCGAACTGCCCCATCGCGCTCAGTTCTGTGCGTCCTTCCTGATATTCTAAGTGTTCCATGTTTTCGTGTGCGATAATCTGTTTTGCAAAGATACGACAATTATTTCGATTGGCAAACTTTTCCGCGCAGGAGTTCTGCGGTGAGGATGGCGCAGGCCACGGCGGCGTTGAGCGACTCGGCGGTGCCGCCCAGGTTGGGAATCTTGACGCGGTGGGTGACATACTGCTGCACCTCGGGGCTGATGCCCGCCCCCTCGTTGCCAATCACCAGCACGGCGCCCTCCTCTGAGGGTGGCGGCACTGTGCCGTCCCATAGGCTTTCGCCGTCGAGCAGGGCTCCGTAGACGGGCTTCCCGCACCCTGCAAGCCATTCTGCCAGTGGACGGTATTCTATCTTTGTCCGCAGCAGGCTGCCCATCGACGACTGCACCACCTTGGGGTTGTAGCACGAGACCGTGTCGGGGCTGCAGACGATGTGGCGCACGCCGAACCAGTCGGCCGTGCGGACGATGGTGCCCAGGTTGCCGGGGTCCTGCAGGCGGTCGAGGACGAGGGTGAATTGACAATTGACAATTGAGAATTGAGAATTTGTCTGGCGGGGGAGGAGCATCCAGACCTCGTTGGGGGTCTTCATGCCGCTGAGGCGTTCCAGCCCCTCGCGGTCCACCTCGAAGACCTCGGCCCCGGCGGGCAGGGAGGCCTGTTGCGCGAGCCACGAATTTGTGGCGCAGATATATTTCACGGGGCATTTTGCGGCCAGCACTTCGGCACACGTCTTCACCCCCTCCACCACAAAAACGCCCTCCTCCGAGCATCGCTTTTGTTGCTTATACCCAGCAAGTTCTTTTAGTTTTGTCTTTGATATCATGCTACAAAGATACAACTTTTTTTGCATTTTTTTTTGCCATGTGCAAAAAAGTTAGTACTTTTGCAGCCGATTTCCCGTGGGGGACACCCCGCGAAACGTCAATACGGTGGGCGTAGTTCAGCTGGTTAGAGCGCCAGATTGTGGATCTGGAGGTCGTGGGTTCGAGCCCCACCTCCCACCCTGAAAGCGAGAGGGCATCCTGTGCAGGATGCCCTCTTCTTGTTCACGGTTTCACTATTTTTCGGGTGCGGGTGCCGTTGGGGGTGACGAGGCGGAGGAGGTAGACACCGCGGGGCAGGGGGGAATTGAGAATTGACAATTGAGAATTGGGAATTGGGCTATGCTGGGATTGTCGAACCGACAGGCAGCGGCCGGTGGCGTCGTAGAGTTCCATGCGGAGGATGGGGCCGTCGTCGGCGGGTTGGGGAGTTTCACCAATGCCCACCCCTGGGCCGGTCCCCAGGGCAAGGCCGAAGTCGGGCGTGCCGTAGCCGTACTCGCTGTGGGGCGCTGTCGCGCGGTCGCCCCAGGCGCGGATGCTGTCGCACCAGGCCGCGGGCCCCAGGGTGGGGTAGCGTTCTATGACACAGGCGGCCATGCCTGCCGTGATGGGCGAAGAGAAGGAGGTGCCGCTGGCCTTCATCGCAGTGCCGTCGGGGAGGATGGTCCAGATACTTTTCCCCGGAGCCATCACGTCGGGCTTCTGCCGTCCGTCGGCGGTGGTGCCATAGGAGCTGAAGAGGGCTCTCTCGCCGTTCTCGTCGATGGCGCCCACGACGAGTGCCTCCGGGCTGTCGGCCGGCACGCTGAAGTTGGGGGGAGGGTTGTATCCTGTGTTGCCCGCCGACACCACCACGAGGATGCCGCGTGTCGCGGCCACATTGGCGGCGCGGCTGATGTAGGAGGTCTGTCCGTCGAGGGCTTCGGGGGGGTAGTTCCAGTCCGGGTTGTCGAACGAGATGTAGTTCAGCGAGGTGTTCGTCACGTCGGCCCCCAGGCTGTCGAGAAACTCCATCGCCGCCGCCCAGAACAACTCTTCTATCGGCGACTCGTGGAACGTGTCCTCCGTGCGGCAGAGGGCATACGAGGCCTTCGGTGCTGTGCCTACGTAGATGCCGGGCCGGAAGGTGGCCATGTTGGAGAGGACACGGGTGCCGTGGCTGTGGACATCGAACACATTGTCACCGCCATAGACGAAGTCGCGTGTGGCCACCAGCCGCCCTTCGGCACGAAGGTCCGCGAAGGCTTCGAGGGTGTCCATGCCCGGGAATCCCCCGTCGCACACCCCTATCAGTATCCCCTCGCCCTTGTAGCCTGCGCGGTGCAGGGGGATGCCGTTGATGATGTCGATGTTGCTGTAGCCGAGGCCGTAGTATTCCGGCCCATAGAGGGTGTCGAACGGTTGCGGCTCGACGGGGGTGCCATCGAGGTATTCGTGCGCACTTTCGCGCACGATGGAGTCATGGCTATAGTATTTTACTTCGGCCACGAAGGGCAGGGCCCCCAGCCTGGCGGCGATGCCGGTGCTGTCGGGGGTATAGAGCACTGCCCCGTTGAGCCAGCGCGACACGGTCCACACCATGCCGCCCGTCAGGCGCAGGGTGTCGAGGTAGGCGGGGTTGACGGGCAGGTCGAGGCTGTCGACGGCGATGCCCAGCCTGTTGCGGCGTTCCAAAGCCCTCGGGCTCAGGTACTCCGACGGGTTCTCAATGCTGTAGGGGCTTCCGGCCTTGTCTGTGAACTCCACCCACCAGCGGTGCACCTCCTGGCCCTCGGCCGCGGAGCAGAATGCCAGAAGTGTTGCTGCAAGTAGTAAACGGCTTTTCATTTAACAAATACTTGAATAACAATTAAATAGGTTTTTGTTCGGTTTTAACGCGCTATTTCCTAGGATTTTACCCGCATTTTCTTCGCTCGGCTTCGCTCGCAGAGCGATAAAAAGCGGGGTAATAGCGGAGATGATGTGTTATAATACTGTTTTTGATGCTATTATGAACCTTGTTAAAAACGCTTTTAATCCGGGTTTGAAGGAAGGGGGCGGCAGACGAGGGCTGAGGGCTGTCCGAGGATGGTGGCGGCGATGAGGAAGAGGTCGCCCCCCTCGCGCAGGCGCAGCTGCTTTTGCAGCAGGTCGGCGCGCAGGGGGAAGTTGCGGCACACGACGTGTGCGCGGCCGTCGGGGAAGAACTTCTTGACGGCTTTGGCCGAGGGGGCGGTGACGGCCAGCACCTCGAAGCTGCGGCCCGGGAAGCCGGCCACGGGGCTGTCGGAGGTGTAGAGGTGGGTGTTGGGGTCGAGGACGCTGAGTCCATGCCTCTGGCCTATAAGGCGGTAGCATCCGCCTTTCATGAGGGCGGCATGGGGCTCGTAGAGGTAGTGTTGCACCCCTTCGGCCACGGGGCAGCGGGCGGACTGCTCCTCCGGAAATTGAAAATTGAAAATTGAAGGACACACTCCTCCGCCCCTTTGGGGCACCTCCCCTAACTTAGGGGAGGAGTTGGCAAAGCCGGTTGGGAACGAATTATGGTGATTATCCCGAACCATGTCTGTGCAGACAATCTCTGTGGGGCCGTCGCCGGAGAGGAAGAGCAGTTCCTTGCATTCGCCCCCGACGGCCACGACGTGCACCTCTTTGATGGCGCCGAGTTGGCGCAGGGCGGCCTGTATGTCGAGCATGGGCGAGGCCTTGACCATCAGCTGCTTGGCGCGGCTGCGGAAGAGGGGCAGGAGGGGGATGATGTCGGGCGTGCAGTCGTCGAAGGCCGTCACGCGGCCGCCGTGGCTGTCGCGCCGGGCGGGGTCGACGAAGAGGGTGCCGAGCGACCCTTCGGGCTGGGCCTGGAGCCAGGCGATGCTGTCGCCCTCGTGCACCGTGATGTTGTCCTGTCCGAGGGTGGCGAAGTTGTGCCGTGCGAGTCGGCAGAGGTGGGCGTCCTGCTCGCAGTAGTGCGTCTTTTGTCCGCGGCGGGCGAAGAAGAGGGTGTCGATGCCCAT
>CAJOIV010000024.1:71643-101924 GCA_905234665.1 uncultured Bacteroidales bacterium
GGGGCATGCCGCGAGGGTGGGCCACTTGGCCGGTGCGGTGGCGTAGGCCTCCAGCTGCTCGGCCACGAGGGCCATCTCCACCTCGGGGTGTTGGTGGCGGTTAAGGAGCAGGCGCACTGGGTCGTCGCCCCGGTGCGCCTGCGCAAAATGGGCTATGGAGAGAAAATCCATGCTGGTGTTCCTAGTACTTCTAGTGCTACTAGTACTACTAGTGCTACTAGTAGATGCCCTCCTCATGGAGCCTCTTCAGGCGTTCCACCACCATGGGGCGGTCCTCCTTGTAGGTGACGCCGAACCACTGGGCGGTGGTCTTCAGCACGCGCATGGTGGCATAGCCCGAGGCGATGAAAGTGTTGACGGCGAAGGGGATATAGTATTCCGACTTGAGCTCGTTGCCGTGCTCCTTGAGGAAGTCGACGAAGAGCTTCTCGCTCTGCTCGAAATAGTCGGGCGTGAAGCCGAAGAGGTTCATCGAGACGGTGGCGTCGGCCTCGAGGGGGTGGAGCGAGCCGTCGTTGTCCTTGTACATGATGCCGTCGGGGGTGCGGCCGATGCCGAGGCGCTCGGTCATGCCGGCGAGGAGGCCGTTGGCGTCGACGTTGCAGACGCCGCGGCTGACGGTGCCGTTCTCGCTGAGGGTGTTCTCCAGGCGGTAGCCCACCATGCAGTACTTTCCTTTGGTGCCCTCGAGGGTGCGCAGGTGGTCGCCGATGACCTGGAAGGCGTCGCGGCCGTAGAAGTCGTCGGCGTTGATGATGGCGAAGGGTTCGTGGATGACCTCCTTGGCCATGAGGATGGCGTGGTTGGTGCCCCAGGGTTTCTCGCGTCCTTCGGGGACGGTGAAGCCTGCGGGCAGCTTGTCGAGTTCCTGGAAGACATACTCGACTTCGATTTTGTTGCCGAAATGCCCGGCGTTGATGCGGGCCTTGAACTCCTGTTCGAACGAGTGGCGGATGACGAAGACCACCTTGCCGAACCCGGCGCGGATGGCGTCGGTGATGGAGTAGTCCATGATGATTTCGCCGTGGGGGCCTACGCCGTCCATCTGCTTGAGTCCGCCGTAGCGGCTGCCCATGCCGGCAGCCAGAACTAATAAGGTTGGTTTCATATGGGTGTTGGTTTTGTTGTTATGTCGGTGTGTCGTTATTACGTTATTACGTTATCACGTTATTACGCCGTGGCGCCTTTCCTTGAAGAACTCTTTCACCAGCGTGGCGCACTCGTCGGCCAGGATGCCGGCGGTGACCTCGGTGCGGGGGTGCAGCAGCTGGCGGCCGATGCGCTCGAAGCCGCGTTTGGGGTCGGAGGCGCCGTAGACGATGCGGCTTATCTGGCTCCATGCCAGGGCGCCGGCGCACATGGGGCAGGGCTCGAGGGTGACGTAGAGGGTGCAGCCCGTGAGGTATTTGGCCCCGAGGGCGCCGCTGGCGGCGGTCACTGCCAGGAGTTCGGCGTGGGCCGTGACGTCGTTGAGCTTCTCGGTGTTGTTGTGTGCGCGGGCCAGGATGCGTCCGTCGCTGACAATGACAGCCCCCACGGGAATCTCGCCCTCGGCCGCGGCCAGGCGGGCCTCGCACAGAGCCTGCTGCATGAAGAACTCGTCGGGGTTGTCGAAGATGCTCATTTGTGGAAGTAGTCTTCAGTGAAACATTTCTCGTCGTAGGGGATGAGACGGTAGGAGTGGTGCAGGATGACTAGCTGGCCGTTGGCCTGGTACGACTCTTCGGAGGGCATCATGCAGTCGCCCACGGGCACAAACTCGTGCCATCCGCGCCAGTCCACCATGTTGTCGATGTCGGGCACGCCGCCGCCCATCTGGTTCTTGAGTTCGGTGACGAGGAAGAGGAGGCCGGTGGCGCGCTCGAAGTAGTAGAGGCGGTCGAGGGCCCCCACCATAGAGACATAGACGCGGTCGACCTTCTGCCCCTCAAAGGTGTACTCGCCCGCGTAGTACATCTCGGCGCCCCGCGAGCGCCATTTGCCCAGGGGGCCGCGGATGTCGTAGGGCTCCACGAAGTCGTAGTAGGTGCTGTTCAGGGCGTGGCGCCAGGCGCGGTATTTGGTGCTGAATTTCTTGAATATCTTGCGTCCGTCGCTGTAGGCCCCCATCTCCATCTGTCCCTTCTGCCACATCTCGAAGCGTTCCTGGTTGGGCCAGTGGTACCAGCGGTAGATGGTCATCGTGTCCTCGGGGTGCTCGTAGTCGATGATGTGTGTCACGATGAAGAGGATGCTGTCGTGGCAGATGCGCTCGTAGTTGACGTAGTTGGCGTAGCGGTCGACAATCTTGATGCCCCTTGCGGTGTCTTCGGCTGTGGGCGGGGTCCATTCTTTCTGCGCCGTGGCCGTGAGGCCGGCGAGGCAGAGAAGGAGAAGGAAGGTGATGCGTTGCATATTCATATAACCATACTATTTTATACTAGTGCCACTAGTGTTACTAGAGCCACTAGAGACTTTTGACGTGCGGTGGGACGTAGATGGGGAAAGAGGCCTCCTTGCTCTCGCGCCAGGGCTGGATGCGCACTTCGGCAGCCACGCCGAAACGTCGGGCGAGGCTCTGGAGGCGTGCGTCGGCGTCGGGGGCGGTGAGCATCTCCTGCAGGTCGGCAAAAGAGGTGCGGTAGTGGAAACGGCGGTAGAGGTCGTCGTAGGTGCCGCGGAAGCAGCTGCCCATCACTTTGGCGTAGACGATGACCGAGTCGGGCGTGGCCACGGCGCGTCCCAGTTCGACGACCTTCGATGCCGAGGCCCAGATGATGCTGTCCTCGGCCAGGCGGATCTGTCCGTTGACGGTGGTGCCCGCCACGGCGCAGGTGAAGTTGGCCGTGCGGTAGGGGTGCACGCGCTGGGGCTGCACGGGGGCGGGGTCCTCGGCCAGCTGCCGTTGGGAGCAGCAGGCCGACGCCAGCAGCAGGGCCGCGAGGGCCAGGGGCAGGAGTGTGGACGCTATTTTTGGCATTGTTGCTTGATGGTGTCGTAGTGGTCGCGGAGGGTCTGGCTCTCCTCCTTCATGTTGCGGATGGCTTTCTCCATCTGGACGAGCGCCTCGGGGCAGCGGCCCTGGCGGAAGAGAATCCAGGCGTAGGTGTCGAGGATGTTGGGGTCGTCGGGCATCTTTTGGAGGGCCTGCTGTGCCATGTCGGCGGCGTGGTCGAGGTCGCGGCCCTGCTCGGCGAGGGTGTAGGCGTAGGCGTTGAGCGCGTAGGGGTTGTCCTTCCAGATGCGGAGCACTTTCTCGTAGTAGGTGATGGCGCGGGCGGTGTCGCCCTTGCTTTTGTAGCATTCGGCAAGCATGTAGCAGGTCTCGGCCATCAGGTCGTCCTTGCCCGCCGCCAGCCGCTCGAGGCGTTCCAGCAGGGGGAGGGCCTCGTCGGTTTTCTCGTTGTAGAAGAGGATGCGGCTTTGGATGAAGTAGGGCTGGGCATGCAGGGGAAACAGCTTGGTGGCGCGGCGGGCGATGTCGAGGAGCTCCTCCTCGTGGTCGGGCGTCTGGTTGACGCAGTACATGAGGTTCTCCCAGGCTTCGTACTGGCTGCTGTCGGTGGCCAGGTGGTTGCGGAACTGCACGGCGGCCTCGGCATAGCGTTCCTGCGAGGCCAGCATGATGCCATAGGCGTAGGCGTGGCCCGCCGTGGGGGGGCAGTCGGCCGCGAGGGTGTCGATGAGCAGGAAGAGGGGATGGGAGTATTCGGCAAAGAACTTCTCGTCCCGTAGCATTTCGCCGGCATAGAGGATGCGCGTCTTGCAGTCGATGGCGGGGTTGCGGAGCCCCTGCCGCAGGTGGCTGTAGGCGTTGCGGCGGTCGCCCATGAGGAGGTGGCACTGGGCCAGCGAGATGTGGATGTACTCGTCGTCGGGGTTGTGTGCGAGGATTTGGTTGTAGTAGTGGAGCGCCTTCTTGTAGTTCTTCTCCTGCATGTAGCCTTCGGCGAGGATGGCGTTGTAGCGCGTCTCGTTGGGTGCCGCCGCGGCCAGCCGCTCCAGCTCCTCGCGGGCTTTCTCGGGTTTGCCGAGGGCTCCCCACAGGCGCTGTTTCTGCATGGAGACCTCCTCCGACACGCCGTAGCGCTTCTCGAACCGGTCGAGGACCTCTATGGCTTTGGCGTAGTCGTTGTTCTTGATATGGGTGTTGGCGAGGTTGTAGTAGTAGTCGAGCACAGAGGGATGTTGGCCGATGATTTCCTCCCAGGTGGCGACGAGCTGTCTGCTGTCGTGGCGCAGGTCGTAGATATGCGCCAGCTGGAGGGCGTACCAGACGTTGGAGTCGTCGAGGTGCCGGGCCTGGAGGGTGTAGTGGAGGGCGCTGTCGAGCCATCCTTTCTGCATCATGATTTTGCCGGCCTGGTACCATGCCCCGGCCTCGGAGGGGTCGGTGGCGATCACCTTGCGGTAGAGCGCCAGGGCTTCGTCGTTGTTGCCGATGGACTGCTTGGCGGAGGCGTCGATAATGAGCCCCTGGATGTCGAGCTGCTGCTGCGACACCTCGGTGATGGGTTTGCGCTGGTAGGGGTTCTGCCCCTGTGGAGCCTTGCGGCTGCCACCGCACGAGGCCAGCAGGAGGGTGAGCAATGATATATAGAAAACCTTGTTGATGGTCATATCGCGATTGGATTGTGCAACACTAACTCTAAAAAAGGTATATTATTGTATAATGAGAGAAAAAAAATGAAGACAGGGCAAAAGGTTAAGAAATGCAAAAAAAAGAAAAAAAGTTCTCCATGTCAAAAAAATGCTATATATTTGCATCGGATTAAGGAATATGTCCATTCTGTGGGAAGTGGGCATAGTGTAACTGAAAACAAGGCTATTAGCAAACATTGAAATAGAAATCTATTAATCAACAAAAACCAACAAAACAATGAAAAAAACATTAATGGTTCTTAGTTTTGCCCTCTGCGCGACCGTCGTGTTCGCCCAGACTGCAAACATGCGTTCTTCGCAGGAACTGAAGGCTGCCTCCAAGGCCGCCGCAGTTCAGACCGACCTGAACAAAGCCCTCTTTGTGAAGGAAGGTACTCCTCTCCTCACCATCGATTTCCACGATGGTACGGTTGACTCCAACAGCGTTTGGACAGGTACTGGTTACACCACCGGTGTTGTGACCGGCGGTCTTGAAGGCCACGGCCAGAACTTCCCCTTCGCCAGATGGCGTCGTTGGCCCAATGTCGACCAGTCGACCATCGAGGGCTCGGGTGCCAACACCATGAGCAGCATCTACTCCTACATGTACCAGAACTATTTCGGCGGCACCGCCAATTTCGCCCGCAACATTGTTGCCATGTGCGACACTGCCACCAGCAGCGCCGAGAACGGCTTCATGATGATGAGCATGGTTGACCAGCGTACCGACCAGACTGGTAACTTCAACGCTTACATCCAGTTCAGCACTGTCGACGCCAGCACCGCCGGCGTCATCGACGTGCAGTTCTACCAGTACATCCGCAAGTTCTACGACTACAGCTACATCGATTACAGAATCGGCTCCACTGGCAGCTGGACCCCGACCGAAATCAACGTCGGCGGTGTCGACGTGAGCGTCAACAGCGCTCTGCGTGGTTTCATCACCTACACCCTGCCTCTGGGTGCCGCCCACCAGTCCGATCTGAATGTCCGTATCCGCTACATCAGCCTCAACAGCCACCGTTCCAACGCCTATGGCTACTTCTGGATGATTGACGACGTGAGCATCATCGCCGCCGAGGCCGACCGTCTGCTCTATTCCTATGAGGAGTACACCGAGGGTAACTATGGTATCGTCCCCCAGAACCTGGAGATCAACCCCGCTTGGTATGGCAACATCTTCAACAATGGTGCCAACAACCAGACCAACGTCACCGCCACCATCAGTCACATGAATTACGACATGTCCCAGACCACCACGGTCGACACCTATAACAATGGTACTGCCGTTGCCGGTGAGCGGATGGAGATCGTTTGCGACCACTATGGCTGGATTTATCATGACACGATGGATTATCGTGGCTGGACCTGCCTCGGCCGCGAGATTGAAGGCCGTTATGGCACTGGTAACCCCATGCCCACTGCTGAGCTGGGTTCGCACTACCTCTATGCCAATGTCACCACCGATGTGCTGGATCACGACTACGACACCATGCACTATCAGGTTGTCGGCATCGACAACAACGTCATCAACGGCGGTGCCTACCGTTGGGGCCACGACAATGGCGTGCTGACCTATTCTCCCTACAACTATTGGATCTTTGGTTGGGTCGTGGTCAATGACAAAACCTATGTGACCGAGGATCCCGAGGAAGTCAACTTCTACGCTCCCGGCTACACCGTGACCACCACTTTCAAGACCGGTGAGAATGTCCCCGCCGGTTGGGCCGTCCGTGGCGTTGAACTCGTCGCTACTCCCGTTTCTGACTACCTGGCCGCTGGTACCGCCATCTCCGGTGTGCTGCAGTTCGACTCCTGCGAAGTCGACGATCCGAATTCTGTCCGCTTCTTTAGTGCCAACACCGGCGCCGGTGTCCACACCCTCACTACTGCCGACTTCAACGATGAGACCGTCATTGGCCGTGAGAGCAACGGCTATCTGGAGCTTGGCAACTACAACACCATTGTTCTCCCCTTCCCCGAGCAGCCCACACTCCGTCCCAACACCACTTTCCGTGCTGGTTACTCCATTGAGGAAGACGGTTTCTTCGCTCTGGCTCAGGAGTCTATCAACGGTTCCTATCGCCTGGCTTCCCCCACCAACCCCACCGAGATGGACACCATCATCTACTTCCGTAACAACCCCGCTACCAAGAAGTATGCACATCCCTTCGAGCAGAGTGGCTACGAGGTGCATATGTATGATGGCAACTTCGGTCCGGACCGTACCAGCGGTAGTCTCTTCTCCGACTACAACTATGAGTACAGACCCATGATCCACCTCCTGGTCGGTCCTCAGCAGGAAGTGGCCCGCGTCAACGTGACCATCGACTGCGACTCCATCGACTTTGGTGATGTTGCCTATGGCGGCGAGGCTGTCTGCGGCACTACCATCCGTCCTGTTGAGGGTGCTTCCCCCATCATCGTCCTTTCCCCGATGCAGGGCTGCAGCGTCAAGAGCTTCAAGGTCGACGGCGTTGAGATCGAGCCTTGGAACGAGGAGCGTGAATCTGGCGACCCGAACTATACCGCCCTCTCCAACTGCGCCATGCAGTACAGATTCAGAGACATCGCGAGCGACCACACTGTGACGGTTGTCTTCACCGAGGAGCCCTGCGAGATTATCTCCATCGATCCCGTTGCTGCCAACGTCAACATGAGCCTCCAGCCCAACCCCGCCACCTCGCAGGTCACTCTGAATGTCGAGGGCGTCGAGGGTATGCTTGAGTGCGCCATCATCGACATGAGCGGTCGCGTGGTGTACAACGGCACGTTCAATGCCGCCAACGAGCAGGTCATCAACCTGAGCAACATTGCCAAGGGTGCCTACTTCGTCCGCATCACCAACAACAGCTTCAGCAAAGTTGAGAAACTCATCGTCCGCTAAACGATATAGCGGCATACGCAAAAAGAAGGCTGCCCAACGGCAGCCTTCTTTTTTTGCGGGCGACAGGCAGGCCCCGAGCATCGGGGCCTGCCTGCTTGCTTAGAGTATGTTCCCGAGTTGCTCTTTTATCTTCTCCAGTTCGTCCTTCATCTCGACGACCAGTTTCTGTATCTCCACGTGGTTGGCCTTGGAGCCGGTGGTGTTGATTTCGCGCCCCATCTCCTGGGCGATGAATCCGAGTTTCTTGCCGTTGGCGCTCTCTTCGGCCATGGTCTGGCGGAAATAGTCGATGTGCTTCTGGAGGCGGATTTTCTCTTCGGTGATGTCGAGTTTCTCGAGGTAGTAGATGAGTTCCTGCTCGAAGCGGTTGGGGTCGGACTCCTTGACGGCGGCCTCGGCAAAGTATTTGCGGATGCGTTCTTTGGCCGTCTCGATGCGCTCGGCCTCGTAGGGAGGAATCTGGTGGAGTTTCTCTTCGATGAGGTCGACATGCTTCGCGATGTCGCGGCGCAGGATTTCGCCCTCTTCCTGGCGGAAGCGGTCGACCTCTGCGATGGCCTCTTCGATGGCCTGCCTCACGAGTGTCCATTCCTTTTCGTCGAGGTCGCTCTCCTCCGGGTTGCCCCATAGGTCGGGGAGGGTGACCACTGAGGGGAAGAGTGTGGCGGGGTCGATGTGCTGCTCTTCTGCCAGCTGGCGGATTTCCTGGAAGTGCTGGCGGGCGAGGTTGGCGTTGAACTGGCGGCCGTCGGCTTGGGCGTCTTCCTCGACGAGGAGGAAGTCGACCTTGCCGCGCTCCAGGCGGTTGAGCAGGGTGCGTATTTCCAGCTCATGGGCGTGGAATCGGGAGGGCACCTTCGCATTGGTGTCCATGGCCTTGCTGTTGAGGGTCTTGACCTCGATGGTGTATTTGTGCCCGTTGGCGTTGCATTGCTTCTTGGCGAAGCCTGTCATGGATTTCATGGGATGTGGATGTTTGAATGTGTTAATGTGTGAATGTGTGAATGTGTGAATGTGTGAGTGGACTAGTCGTACTAGTCGTACTAGTAGTACTAGTCGTACTAGTGGCATTAGTTTTCTATTCTCAGTTTCTCGAAGGCGGGGGTGGCAAGGGTGCGGTATGTGCCGTTGTCGTCGTAGATGAAGAAGACGGCTTGGATGTCGGGGTTGTCGGGATGGTCGGCGATGAACTGCAAGGCACGGTCGAGGCCCATGACCATGAAGGCCGTGGCCATGGCGTCGGCATACCAGGATTGGCGGCTGACAACGGAGGCGCTGAGGAGGGAATGCTGCACGGGCCTGCCGGTGGCAGGGTCGATGGTGTGGGAATAGCGCACGCCGTCGCGCTCGTAGTATTTGCGGTAGTTGCCGGAGGTGACCACCGAGGCGTCCTCCAGGCGGATGGCGGTCTCCACCTCGGGTGGGTCGTAGCAGTCGGCTGCGGGGCGTTCAATGCCCACGCTCCAAGTCTCGCCCGAGGGCTTGTGGCCTTTGGCGATGACCTCGCCCCCGATGTCGATGAGGAAGTTGTGGATGCCGAGTCCGTGCTCGAACCATTCCGCCAGGAAGTCGACGCTATAGCCCTGTGCGATGGCGTTGAAGTCGAGTTCGGTGTTGGGGTCCTCTTTGCGGATGAGGATGTCGTGGCTCGCGGTGGTGTCGAGCCAAACGTTGCTGTGGGCCGAGCGCAGGAGGCTGTCGAGGGTGGTTTTGTCGAGTTCTTCGCGTTGGCGGAAACTGAACCCCCAGGCCTGCACCAGCCGCCCCACACGGCAGTCGAAAGCCCCGTGGGTGTAGCGGCGGATGCTGTCGGACAGTTGGAAGAGGTCGGCAAAGATGCGGTTGGCGGTGTCGGTGGCGTTGCTGTTGATGCGCCTCAGGAGTGAGTGCTCCACCCAGAGCGAGGCGGTCTGGTCGAAGTCGTCGAGGAACGGCTTTATCTGGTCGCTGAGGTCGCGACCCCGGTCGTCGTAGTAGATGATGCTATAGTAGGTGCCCTGAGCCTCGCCGGAGAGCCGGAAAGGGGCGTCGGCGTTGTGCCGGAAAGGGGCGTCGGCGTTGTGCCGGCAGGCGGTGAAGGCCAGGATGGCCAGCAGGCCGAGGAGGAATCGTTTCATGGCGTCTCAATAAAAAGCGTCCGACATGGGAATGCCGGACGCTCTTGTTCTCCGGGTATGTAGGTTATTTCGTGATGACGAATTTGCGGATGACGCTCTCGCCGTTGGCGAAGGTGATGCGCATGGTGTAGGTGCCGCGGCTGAGGGTGGAGAGGTCCATGACGCTCTTGGCGGCGAGGTACTCGGCGAGAACCACCTGCTGACCGAGGGCGTTGAAGACGCAGACCTGGCTGACGGCCTCGGCGCACTCGATGTTGAGCTTGCCAGCGGTGGGGTTGGGGAAGAGGGTGACCGAGGGACTGTTGACATTGTCGATGCCCACATAGGTCACGATGGTGATCCAGCTGGTGTCGTGGCAGGCGATGTTGACGTCGCTATAGTTAATCGTGGCGAGGAGGGTCACATCGATATTGCCCTGCACGTTGGGGATGACGAGGGTGTCGCCGTCCATGGTAGTGGGACGGTTGGGAGTGACGGTCCAGCGGTAGGTGGAGCCTGCGGTGGCAGTGGGATAGAGGCGGGCGGTGTCGCCTTCAGAGAGACGCCATTCGCCGTTGATGGCGCGGATGACGGGGGATTTCTTGACGGTGAGCTGGAGGTTGAGGATGCTGTCGCAGTTCTGCTGGTTCTTCTCGGGGAGGGTGAACTTCACCTCGTTGTTGGCCGTGTAGGTCTTGTTGTTGCGGTCCCAAAGGAAGGAGTCGCAGACGACGGCCACGGTGTCGACCGTCGAGGAGTAGCGGACGGTGACGTGGAGGTTGATGGTGCTGTCGGAGCAGACGGCCCAGTTGCGGTTGTAGATGTTGGTGTCGAAGTCGGCGCTCTCGGTGAAGATCTTCGTGGTGCTTCCCGTGATGGTGCTGACGACGAAACGGACGCTGTTGCAGCCGCTCATGACGGTATCCTTGACGGGGGTGCGGAAGGGCTTGATTTTGAGGTCGAGGGTGCGGACGGTGACGCAGTGGGTGGTGTTGTTGGTGTCATAGTCGTAGTAGACGCCGGTCTCGGTGAAGGTCTGTCCGCGCCAGGTCTTGCTGTTGCAGGCAGAGTCGTAGACTGTGGCGATGTCGTTGGTGACGATGGCGAGGTTGAGGTGGAAGAGGGTGTCGCAGAGGTTGACGGTATCCTCAAAGAGGTAGGTGTAGTTGCCGGCCTCGGTGTAGGTGGAGTCGTGCCAAGTGTAGTCGCCGCACTGGGAGACAGTGTCGTAGCGGTCGAGCTGGGTGACGATGTTGAGGTTGAGCTTGTCGATGTGCGTGCAGTTGGTCGTGGCGTTGATGGTGGTATCGTAGTAGATGCCAGAGGCGATGTAGGTGGAGTCGTGCCAAGTGTATTCGCCGCAGGCGTGGGCAGTGCTGCTGTCCATCTCGGCGGTCGCGACGGTGAGGATCAGCTCGAAGATGCTGTCGCAGCCGCCGATGCCGCTGACGGTGTCGTTGTAGAGGCCGGAAGTGCTGTAGGTCTCACCGTGCCAGTTGTAGGAGCATCTGTCGATGGAGACGGTCTCCTCGACGAAGGCCGTGTGCAGGACCTGGAGGTTGAGCACAAAGAGAGTGTCGTTGGTGGCGTTGGTTTGCATCACGGCAGTGTCGCTGGTGTAGGTCTGGCCGTTGACGCTCCACTGGAAGCTTTCACAGGCGACGGTGTCCGTCGACACGAGGACGCGGGAACTGTTGTTCTGAGCCATGGCCACGGAGCAGGTGGCGGCAACCAAAAGAAGAGTGAATAATGCTTTCTTCATCTTGTGTGGTAATTTGTATGTTTATTCCTTTTTGTTTGTTATCAGAGTATTATATGCGTTTCCGTGCTTTCCTGCAAGGGAACTACAACATGCAAAGATACCATTTTTTTTTGATACAGAAATCTTTTGGAGGAAAAAAGTGAAAAAAAATACTTCGCCGCCCCCTCGGCACCCGCAAGAAACGGCATAGACGAAACACCCCCACAGCGGGGGCCCGGCAGGACGGGAGAAAAAAACATGGGGAGGAATGAAACTTTTTCACAGGCAATCCGTACAAGGTGGTAGTTATCAACAAGGCAGTGGAAAACTTTTTTTGGTAGAAAATGGCAGTTTTTGGAAAATACTTCGTACTTTAGCAAAACGAAAAAAGACAAGCAGAATGGCGTTAATTATTGGCACTGAATATTGTAAGATAGACTCGAACGGTCGCTTCAAGTTCCCGATTGCCCTAAAACGGCAGCTGGAGACGGAAGATGGTCGTTTTGTGGTGCGTCAGAGTGTCAACGCCAACTGCTTGGAGCTATGGCCCTATTCCAGTTTTCAGGCTGAAGTCGAGGAGCTCCAAAGAAAGTTGAATCTCTACAACATCGAGGACAACAAAATCATGCGCCAGTTGACGCGCGCCAATGTGGTGGAGCTTGACAGCTCGGACCGCATGCTGGTGCCGCCGGAGCGGAAGAGTGTGCTCGGTGAAGCCAAGGAGATAGTACTTCAATCCACAGGACGCTGCATGGAAATCTGGGAACGGTCGGCCTATGACAGAATGAACAACGAGGCCGTCGACCTGGCGTCGATCGTCGACAAACGACTTGGAAATGAAGTACCACTTGCCGGTGATGCTGGATGAATGCATCGAGGGATTGAACATCCGTCCTGACGGGACCTATGTGGACGTCACCTTTGGGGGTGGCGGCCACTCGCGCGCCATCCTGGAGCGTCTGGGGCCCGAGGGCCGTCTGGTGGCATTCGACCAAGACGCCGACGCCCTGGCCAACACCATTGACGACGCGCGTTTCACCCTGCTGCACGAGAACTTCCGATACATGAAGAACTTCCTTCGTCTTGCAGGGGTGAGGAGTGTCGACGGGGTGCTGGCCGACCTGGGAGTGTCGTCGCACCAGCTGGATGCCGGAGAGCGCGGCTTCTCGACCCGCCTGGAAGGCCAGCTGGACCTGCGGATGGACCAGCGGCAGGAACTGACGGCCCGCACGCTGGTGAACACGGCGGGGGAAGGGGAGCTGACGCGCCTCTTCCGCCTGTACGGTGAGCTGCCCAACGCGTCGCAGATGGCCCGCGCCATTGTGCGTCGCCGTGCAGACAAAGAGATTGTGACCACGTTCGACCTGCGCGACGCCGTGGCCCAGAACCTGCCCCGCGGCAAGGAGAACAAATTCCTGGCGATGCTCTTCCAGGCCCTGCGCATAGAGGTGAACGGCGAGCTGGAGGCCCTGCAGGCGATGCTGCGTCAGGCCGCGGAGGTGCTGGCGCCAGAGGGAAGGCTGGTGGTGATGTCGTACCACTCGCTGGAAGACCGTCTGGTGAAGAACTATATGAAGACAGGCAATTTCGAGGGCGAGCCCGAGAAAGATTTCTACGGCAACCTCATCGCCCCGCTCGCCCCTGTAGAGAGGAAGGCATTGACAGCCAGTGCGGAGGAAGTGATAAACAATCCCCGGGCCCGGAGCGCGAAACTGCGAGTGGCGAGGAAATTGAAAATTGAGAATTGAAAATTGAGAATTGGCGTGATAGATTTTGGGCAACAGGAAGTATCTCGGGGTTAGAAATTAGGAATTAGAAATTAGAAATTAGGAATTAGGAATTCATGGAAGAAAACGGACATAAAGAGAAAAAAAGGAAGAATGTGGTGGGGCGAGTGCTGGGCGGCGATGTGCTGCAGAGCAAAGGTGTGCTGAAGCAGATGCCGCTGATTCTGCTGCTCTGCCTGTTCGGCATAGTAATGGTCTACAACCGCTACCATATAGAGGACATGAGCCGTCAGAAGATAGAGCTGCAGAATGAAATCAACTACCTGCGCCAGAAACGCATCGAGCAGCAGAAGCACTTCCAGGAGACGGTGAAGATTTCGCAGATTGCCAAGCTGCTGGACAGCACGGGGATAGGAATCACGGCCGGACCGCCATACGAATTGACAATTGATAATTGAAAAAGGTTATAGGTTATTGGTTATAGGTTATAGAAAGGCTGCCGCAGGACATATCAACATATCAACGTATCAACATATCAACGGGAAACAATTGGAAAAGAAACAACATAACAAGGCTTTGTTCAGCAAGATGCTGGGGGTGTACCTGGTGCTTGTGGCAGTGGTCGGCGGCGGCATGCTGTGGGCCACGCTGCGGACGCAGGTGGCGCAGGGCGAGATGTGGCGCGAGAAAGCCCACAGCCGCGAGTATATCAAGCGGTCGGAGCCTGCGCGGCGCGGCACGATATTCTCGTCGGACGGGAAGGTGCTGGCCACCACAGTGCCGGTGTGCGACCTCTGCCTGGACCTGGGCCGCTGGCCGAAGAAGGACAGCCGGGGAGAGGTGGTGAAAAAAGAGGGGAAGCCCGTCATGGAGTCGTGCATACCCAACGACTCGCTGTGGCTGGCGGACCTGCCCACGGTGTGCCGGATGCTGCATGAGCAGTTCCCCTCCAAGTCGGAGGACTACTACTACAACCGCATCATGAACGAGCGCGCCAAGAAAGAGCCGAGTCGCTGTCTGGTGGTGGAGCACAAGGTGCCCTACTCCCTTTGGGCACGGATGCGCGGGCTGCCAGGCTGGAGCAAGTGCATCGTGACCAAGACCAGCGAAGGGAGCGTGCAGAGCTATGTGCGCGCACATATCTACGGCAATTTGGGAGAGAACACCATCGGGTTGCACTACAAGGTGCCCAAAGACGAAGGCTATACGGGTCTGGAAGGCTACTACGACAGCGTGCTGCGCGGACAGGACGGACAGTATGTCTGCCGCCGCCTGACGCGGGGCATCTGGCTGCCCGTGGAGGGCAACAGCGTTCCCGACGAGGACTCCACCCTGGTGCAGAGGCGTGTGGACGGCAAGAGCATCGTGGCCACCCTCGACACCCGCTACCAAGACATCGCCGAGAGCGCCCTGCGGAACTCGATGAACCAGTACGGCGGGCAGCGCGGCTGTGCCATCCTCATGGAGGTGGAGACGGGCTATGTGCTGGCCTGCAGCAACCTGACGCGCGACACCTCGGGCCGCCTGAGCGAGATGCTCTGGAGCAATGTGGCCTGCAGCGACATCTACGAACCCGGGTCGACCTTCAAGACCGTGGCCATGACCGCCATGTTCAATGACCGCAAGACCCCCATAGACACCGCCAAAAGGGTGCGCGCCGGAGGCGTGAAACGCTATAGCGCCACCAGCGGCGAGATCAACGACGGTCACGGCTACGCCACCGACACGGCCAACCTGACGGGCGTGCTGGCCCGGTCGTCGAACATCGGCATGTGCGAGCTGGCCTGGGAATACTACCGCGACCGGCGCGAGGACCTGAAGAAAGGCATCGAAGAGATATTCCCCTTCGGGCAGATGCGTCCCGACCTGAAGGTGAAAGAATACAACACCCATGTGGTGACCCTGCATTCGGACCGCGACTTCCTGAACCTGAGCTACGGCTACAGCGCGACGGTGAGCCCCTTGCAGCTGATTACCTTCTATAACGCATTGGCCAACGGCGGCAAGATGGTGAAGCCCCTCTTCTGCCGCGAGATTATCGAGGGTGAACGCAGCAGAAGCGTCAAGCCCGTGGTGCTGAAAGACCATGTGTGCAGTTCCGAGACCGCCAAGCAGATGCGCGAGATGCTGGTGCGTGTGGTGGAGAAAGGTACGGGCAGCAACATCTACAACCCTGTCTACGGCATCGGTGGCAAGACCGGCACCACGCAAGGCATCCACGACAAGAGCATCAAGAACTCGTCGTTCGTGGGATTCTTCCCGGCAGACAAACCGCGCTACACCTGCCTCGTATTGGTCGAGCGCACGAGCATTGCCGGCCGTCAGGCCGCCGCGCCGGTGTTCAAGAAAATCGCCGACTGTGTGGTGGCGCTGGACAAAGAGTTGGGCAGCATCCGTATGGAAGACAGCACCCGCACGGGACGGCCGGTGGTGACCAAAGGCGACCAGCAGCATGTGCGCCGCATCTACAAACTGCTGGGCATCCCCTTCATGGCCGACAGTACAGCCTGTGGCGAATGGGTGCGCTACGACATCAACCGCAACCGCTATACAGGCTATGAACAGCCCACGGGCGTGGTGCCCGACTGTCAGGGCATGACCATCCGCGACGCCCTCAGCCTGCTCCGCGGCATGGGGCTGGAGGTGCGCTACAAAGGACAGGGCAAAGTGGTGAGCCAGACCCCCAAGGCGAGGACTCCCTACAAGAAGGGGGCAACGGTGTATTTGGAATTAGGAAATTAGGAATTAGGAAATTAGGAATTAGGAATTAGGAATTATGAGACTGTCAGAGATAATAAAAGGCATTGCGCCGCTGGCGACCATCGGGGGAGACCCCGAGGTGAAAGAGATTTGCTTCGACTCGCGCAAAGCGGGGGAGGGCAGCTGCTTCGTGGCGCAGGTGGGAACCCGCGTGGACGGACATCAGTACATCGATGCTGTGACGGCCCAGGGAGCCGTGGCGGTAGTGTGCCAGCAGATGCCGGCAGAACGCAAGGAAGGCGTGGCCTACGTGCAGGTGGAGAACAGCGACGCGGCGTTGGGCATGATGGCCGACAACTACTACGGCCACCCGTCGCGCCAGCTGAAGCTGATAGGCATCACCGGCACCAACGGCAAGACCACCACGGTGACCTTGCTGCACCGCATGTTCCGCCAAAAGAACTACCATGTGGGACTGCTCTCGACCATCGTCAACAAGATAGATGAAGAGGAAGTGCCCGCCACCCATACGACCCCCGACGCATTGGAACTGAACGCCCTGCTGCGCAGGATGGTCGACGCGGGCTGCCAGTACGCCTTCATGGAGGTGAGCAGCCACTCGGTGGTGCAACACCGCATCGCGGGACTGACCTTCGCGGGCGGCATCTTCAGCAACATCACCCACGACCATCTCGACTTCCACAAGACGATGGCCAACTATATCGCCGCCAAGAAGATGTTCTTCGACAACCTGCCCGCCTCGGCCTTCGCCCTGACCAATGTGGACGACAAGAACGGGATGGTGATGGTGCAGAACACCCGTGCGAAGGTGGTGACCTACAGTCTGCAACGCATGGCCGACTACCACTGCCGAGTGCTGGAGGACACCTTCCAGGGCATGCTCTTGGAAGAGAACGGGAAAGAGGTGTGGACCCGCCTGGTGGGCCGCTTCAACGCGTACAACCTGACGGCCATCTATGCCACGGCGCGCTGCTGCGGCATGGAGGAGGAGGAAGCCCTGCGCCTGCTGAGCGGCCTGGAGGCCGCCGAGGGACGCTTCCAATATGTGAGCGGCCGCGGCATCACGGCCATCGTGGACTATGCCCACACACCCGACGCATTGGAGAATGTGCTCACAACCATCAACGACATCCGCAAACCCAACCAGAGGCTCATCACCGTGGTGGGCTGCGGCGGGGACCGCGACAAGACCAAACGCCCCGAGATGGCGCAGATTGCATGCAGGCTGAGCGACCGTCTCGTGCTGACCTCTGACAACCCCCGCACCGAGGAGCCCGAGAGCATCCTCGACGACATGGAGGCGGGCTTGAGCCGCGATGATCTGAGCCAGACCGTCCGTATCACCGACCGCCGCCAGGCCATCAAGACGGCAGTGATGATGGCCCGCGAGGGCGACATCATCCTCGTGGCCGGCAAGGGACACGAGAAATACCAGGACGTGAAGGGCGTCAAGCACCACTTCGACGACCGCGAGGAATTGGAGCGGGAATTGGGGGTTAAAACGGCGTAATCACGTAATGACGTAATCACGTAATCACGAAACAACGGAATAACGACAATAACGACAAAAACATGCTCTACTACTTATTCGATTGGTTAGACAAGGCTTTTGATTTCCCCGGGGCGGGAGTGTTCCAGTACATCTCGTTCCGCGCCTCGATGGCAGCCATCACGTCGCTGCTCATCATGCTGTTCTGCGGCAAGCCCTTCATCCGTTTCATCCGTCGCAAGTCGATAGGGGAGACGGTGCGCAACCTGGGGCTGGAAGGCCAGAAAGAGAAGGAAGGAACCCCCACGATGGGCGGCCTGCTGATACTGGCGGCCATCATCATCCCCACGCTGCTCTTCGCCAAGCTGGACAACGTCTATGTGCTGGCCATGCTGGTGACCACCGTGTGGTTGGGAATGATAGGCTTCATCGACGACTATAT
Organism: uncultured Bacteroidales bacterium; assembly: GCA_905234665.1. Classification (GTDB taxonomy): domain Bacteria; phylum Bacteroidota; class Bacteroidia; order Bacteroidales; family P3; genus Colimorpha. The sequence continues at coordinate 89,367 of CAJOIV010000024.1, forward strand.
CAAGGTCTTCAAGAAAGACAAGAAAGGCCTTCCCGGCAAGTTCAAGGTCTTCGGCCAGGTGGCACTGGGCCTCGGCGTGGGTCTGCTGCTGTCGTTCCACCCCGACATCGCCTCCACCAAGACCACCATCCCCTTTGTGAAGGGCAACGAGTTTGACTATGCGTGGCTTATCAGCTGGATGGGCGACTGGACGCAGAACTGGGTGTGGGTGGTCTATGTGCTGGTGGCCATCTTCGTGGTGACGGCCATCTCCAACGCCGCCAACCTGACCGACGGCATCGACGGCCTGGCCACAGGCACGGCCTCTGTCATTGGCGGCTCGCTGGCCATCCTGGCCTGGCTGAGCGGCAATGTCATCATGGCCAACTACCTGAACATCGTCTACCTCTCTGATATCGGCGAGCTGACCGTCTTCATCACCGCCTTTGTGGGAGCGACGCTGGGTTTCCTGTGGTTCAACACCTTCCCCGCAGAGGTCTTTATGGGCGACACGGGGTCGTTGGCCCTGGGCGGCATCATCGCCGTCTTCGCCCTCCTCATCCGCAAGGAGCTGCTGCTGCCCATCCTGTGCGGCATATACCTGTGGGAAGACGCCTCTGTCATCATCCAACGCTGGGGATGCAAACACTACCGCCGCAAGCATAAACTGCCTGCAGGAGAATCCGTCCCGGTAGAGAAGAGGCCTTTCCTGATGACCCCCATACACCACCACTACCAGAAGAAAGGTGTCCCCGAACCCAAGATAGTGCAGCGGTTTGTCATCATCGGCATCCTGCTGGCCATAGTAAGCATAGTAACACTGAAACTGAGGTAGGAATTAGGAATGAGAAATTAGGAATTAGGAATATAGTTAAGCACACAATACATCTTTTGAATATATGAGCATAGAGACATTAGTAAGACAAGGACGCGACCGCGTGCATTCCGGTCTGGCAGCCGTCGACTCTGCCCGTCTGCGCCAGATGCGCAGCGAGACCCTCCGCAGCTGCTTTGCCCGTTTCGACGAAGCCTCGTACCGTATGGAATATGTGGCCCGCATCCATGGCAAGGAATTTGTCAACGATGCCGCTGCCCGCAGCATCAACGCCACCTGGTACACCTTGGAGAACACCGAGGGCGGTATCATCTGGATAGCCACGGGCGGCAACAACCATGTGGACTACTCGCCGTTGCGGTCGGTGGCACTGCGCAAGGTGCGGATGCTCCTCTGCGTGGGCGACGACAACCGTCACCTGCACGAGTCGTTCAAGGGCATCATCCCCAATATCGTCGATGCCGACAGCATCGGCACGGCGGTGCACAAGGCCTGCTACAGCAACCTGGACAAATGCAAAGTCATCTATTCCCCCGCCACAGAGGGATTCCTCACTACCGAACAGTCCGGCGAGGTGTTCCGTCACGAAGTGAACGAACTATAGGAGTATAGACCATGAAACGCAAACTGAATATACTGGCCGGCGACACAGCGCTATGGGTGATATTCTTCCTGATAAGCGGAATATCGCTGATAGCCGTCTATAGCTCGATAGGCCTGTCGGCCATCAGCGAGATGCTCTCGTCGCCCTCAGCGGTATTCTTCAGGCATCTGGTCATCGTGTTGGCGACCTACGTGGCCATCATCATCCTTTCGCACATCAACTACCGCTACTTCTCGAAAGTGTCGAAGTGGCTGTTCTACATAAGTATCGGCCTGCTTATCCTGGTGCTCTTCATCGGCACGAAGCGGTGGATACGTCTTCCCGGCGGCTTGAGTTTCCAGCCGTCGGAGATTGCCAAGATTGCCTTGATGGTCTATCTGGCACGGACCATCGTGCGCAACCGCGAGACCTTGGATGTGAAGCAGACCTTCTTTATGCTGCTGCTGCCCGTGGCGGTGATATGCCTGCTGATTGTGCCGGAGAACCTCTCGACGGCCATCATCATCTTCATGGCCTGCTATATCACCCTCTTCTTCGGAGGGGTGAACAAGCAGCTCTGGTGGAAAGGGATGGCAATCATCCTGGGTGTCGCCGTGGTGGGGTTCATCGTCCTCTACCTGATGGGCGACAAGATGGACTTTGCGCGATCCAGCACCTGGGGCCACCGCCTGCAGGCATGGATGCACCCCAATCCCGCCGAGCTGACACAGGAGAACATGGCCCGCATGGCCGTGGCGCGCGGAGGCTTCTGGGGCTCGGGCATCGGCACCACCATCCATGGCCGCCTGATGACCCAGGCGCACAACGACTTCATCTATGCCATCATCATCGAAGAGGCGGGTCTTCTCTCGGCCATCGGCATCTTCCTGCTCTACGCCCTCTTCTACTTCCGCTGCATCCGTATCGCCACACGCTGCCAGGGTACCTTTGGCAGCCTCAGCGTGGCGGGCATCGGCACAGTCATCTTCCTCCAGGCCCTTGTCCACATGTCGGTTTCCGTGGGCCTGCTGCCCGTCACGGGACAGACACTACCCTTTATCAGTTATGGCGGCACGGCCTACCTCTTCCTCGGCTTGGGTATCGGGGTGATACAGTCCGTGGCGGCAGACAACAAGAAACAGGCCCGCCTGGCCCAGAAAGCCGAGGCCGAAGGCCAGAAACCCGGTGTCCGGGCTGACATTCACAATGATAACGAACCCCTTAACGAAAACCCCATAGAACAATGAAAGCAATCATCAGTGGAGGAGGCAGTGGAGGCCACATATTCCCCGCCGTGGCCATCGCCGGAGCGCTCAAAGAGAGACACCCCGAGGTGGATATCCTCTTTGTAGGTGCGGAAGGCCGCATGGAGATGGAGAAGGTGCCCGCTGCGGGCTACCCCATCAAAGGTCTGCCCATCGCAGGCTTGCAGCGCAAACTTACCCTGCAGAACATTCTCAAGAACCTCCAGCTGCCCTACCGTGTGGTGCGCAGCCGTATGATGGTGCACAAGATACTGAACGACTTCCATCCCGACATCGTTGTCGGAGTCGGCGGCTTTGCCAGCGAGCCAACCCTCAAGGAGGCCGCCCGCATGGGGTTCCCCATCCTCGTGCAGGAGCAGAACTCCTACGCCGGACTCACCAACAAGACCCTCGCCAAGAGCGCCAGGACCATCTGCGTGGCCTACGAGGGCATGGAGCGTTTCTTCCCGAAAGAAAAGATTGTCATGACCGGCAATCCCGTGCGGGCCGACATAGAGAACATGACCGCCACGCACGAGGAGGGCTGTGCCCACTTCGGCGTCGACCCCACGCGTCCTGTGATGCTCTCCGTGGGCGGAAGTCTCGGGGCTCGCAGCATCAACCGCATGATGCTGGACAACCTGTCGTGGTTCAAGGAGAACGATATCCAGATTGTCTGGCAGACGGGTAAATGGATGTACGAAGAGGCCGCCCGCGCCGTCAAGGAGGCAGGCATGGAGCCGTGGGTGAAGGTGCATCAGTTCATCAGCCGTATGGATATGGCTTACGCCGCCGGCGACGTGGTGGTGTCGCGTGCCGGAGCCATCGCCATTTCCGAACTCTGCCTTGTAGGCAAACCCGTCATCCTCATCCCCTCGCCGAATGTGGCCGAAGACCACCAGACCAAGAACGCCATGGCATTGGTGAACAAAGGCGCGGCCCTGATGGTGCGCGATGCCGACTGTGGCACCCAGGGACTCCCGCAGGCGCTCGCCCTGCTGAAGAATCCCGCCAAGCGCGACGCCATGAGCCAGGCCATCCGCGCCCTCGCAGCCCCGCAGGCCGCCGCGCGCATTGTTGACGAAATAGACAAAATAATGTGTGAATGTGTAAATGTGTGAATGTGTAAGTGTATGAATGTGTAAATGTGTAAGTGTATGAACTACTACTTTCTCGGCATCGGAGGCATAGGCATGAGCGCGCTGGCGCGTTACTTCCATCTGCAAGGACATCAGGTGAGCGGCTACGACCGTACCCCCTCGCCCCTCACGCAGCAGTTGGAAGCCGAGGGTATCCCCGTCCATTACACCGACGACCCCTCCCTCATTCCCGAGGCGGTCGACCTTGTGGTCTACACCCCCGCAGTGCCCGTCGAGACCGCCGAATACCAACACCTCCTGCAGAAGGGTGTCCCCATCAAGAAACGTTCGCAGGTGCTGGGCGAGGTGACCCGTGGCAAGAAATGCATCGCCGTGGCGGGTACCCACGGAAAGACCTCCACGAGCAGCATGATAGCCCACCTGCTGAGCCACAGCCCCCTCGGGTGCAGCGCTTTCCTCGGCGGCATTGCCAAGAACTTTGACTCGAATATCGTCGTCGACCCCAAAAGCGATTACGTCGTTGTGGAGGCCGATGAATACGACCGCTCCTTCCTCCAGCTCCATCCCTATTGCGCCGTCATCACTGCCACCGATGCCGACCATCTCGACATCTATGGCACCCGTGAGAACCTGCTCGAGGCCTTCCATCAGTTTGCCCAACAGATATCCCCCGACGGAGCCCTTGTTATCAAGCAGGGGGTTGCCCTCACCGCCGACCATCACGACCATGGCCACGGCCACGACCATGAAGAGGAACATGAGCACCACGACCTGAAGGAGGAACTCGGCCTGGAGGCTTCAGCCTTCGATGTGCTGAACTATACCGCCCACGGCATCGAGGCCGACTACTATCCCTGGAATGTCCGCAACTATGGTGGCAACATCTTCTTCGACCTCCGTACCCCCAAGGGGGTGTACTACGACATCGAGCTTCCCGAGAGTCCGCTCTACAATGTGGAGAATGCTGTGGCCGCCGCCGCTGTGGCTCTCACCCTCGGCCTCGACGAGTACCAGCTACGTCATGGGTTGAAGACCTACAAGGGCGTGCGCCGCCGCTTCGACTACCGCATCAAGACCAAGGACCTCATCTATATAGACGACTATGCCCACCACCCGCAGGAGATTGCCGCCTGTCTCGACAGCATCCGCTACCTCTATCCGGGCAAACGTGTCGTTGGCATCTTCCAGCCTCACCTCTACACCCGCACGCGCGACTTTGCCGACCAGTTTGCCGAGGTGCTGGGCACCCTCGACGAACTCATCATGCTCCCCATCTATCCCGCCCGCGAGAAGCCCATTGCCGGAGTCACCTCTGCCATGGTGCTGCGCAAGGTGGCGGGCATGTCGAAATACCTCTGCACCCCCGACCAGGTCCTGGAACTTGTCCCCGCCCTCTGTCCCGACATCGTCGTCACGATGGGCGCGGGCGACATCGACCGCCTTGTCCCACGCCTTGAAGAAACCCTCCGCGCCCTATGAAGAAATCCCGCATAATCAGTATCCTGTCTGTCGTCTTGATTGTGGCGCTCGTTATCGGTGCCAACGTCTGGCGCAGCCATACCGTGGTCCGCGATGTGCGTGTCGACATCGACTATCAGGGAGCCGACACCCTCGTCCCGCCGGAACGGGTGAAGGAGATTGTTGTCGCGGCGATGCCTCAGATATACACCACCCGCCTCAAGCAGGTGGACCTCGCGGTTGTCGAGAAGGCCGTGGCGGCATCCCCCTACTTCGACGACTGCCAGGCGGGTACCTCCATCGGCGGTGCCGTGGTGCTTTTCGCACGCCAGCGGCGCCCCATCGTGCGTGTCTTCACGGGCAGTACAGAATACTACCTCTCCGCCTGTCGTCACCGTCTGCCGGTATCGTCCTACGGTAGCAGCGATGTCATCGTCGCGGGGGGCGTCATTCCCGAAAAAGGCAAGGGGCTGGACGACGTATGGGCCCTGGCCGACTACCTCGACAAGAACCCCGACTACGGGGTGCTCTTCGACCAAATCTACCGCGACAGCCGCGGCGACCTCTTCCTCACCCCCAAGATAGGTTCCCATATCGTGCAGGTGGGCTCGCCCGACAACCTCGACGAGAAGTTCCGCAACCTCATGGTCTTCTACACCCGCGGGCTCCCGCAGGCCGGCTGGGACACCTATTCGCAAGTCAGCATCAAATACCGCGGCCAGGTGGTGGCCACCCGCCGCACGAAACAATAGCAAAGAGTACAAATCAATAACATCTAAGAATATGAGCAAGTACATCGTAGGTCTCGACATCGGGACAACCAAAATCGCCTGTTTCATCGGCGAGCGCGCCGAAAACGGCAAAATCAAGATTCTCGGCTTTGGCAAGACCGAGTCCGTGGGCGTTGAACGTGGCATTGTCCGCAACATCCGCGACACTGCCGACTCCATCCGTCGCGCCGTGGCCGACGCATCGGAGATGGCCAAGGTGCCCGTGGAGGAAGTCTATGTGGGTATCGCCGGTCAGCACATCAAGAGCCGTTCCAACCAGGGCAGCGTCATGATTCCCGACGACCACCGCCAGATTGAGCGCGAGGATGTCGACCGCCTTATCGGCGACCAGTACCGCATCATGCTCGACCCGGGTGAGGAAATCATCCATGTCTTCCCCCAGACCTACACCGTCGACAACGAGCCTCTGCCTGCCGACATCGACCCGGTGGGCGTGGCCGGACGTAACCTTACCGCCAACTTCCACATCGTCACAGGCAACGCCGCCAATGTCTCCAACATCCGCGATGCCGTGCGCGACGCCGGACTCCGCATCAAGGGTGTGGTCCTTGAACCCATCGCCTCGGCCCATGCCGTCCTCGACGGCGGCGACAAGGACGCTGGCGTGGCCCTCGTGGACATCGGTGGCGGCACCACCGACATTGCCATCTTCCAGGACGGCATCATCCGCCACACCTCGGTGCTCCCCCTCGCCGGCAATGTCATCACCAACGACATCCGCGAGAACTGCAAGATCCTCAAGCATCAGGCTGAGAGCCTCAAAATCAAGTTCGGCTCGTGTCTCACCACCTCCACCAACCCCGACGACATCATCGCCATCCCCGGTATCCGCAACCAGGCCCCGCGCGAGATTTCCGTCCGTACGCTGGCAGGCATCATCAAGGCCCGCATGCAGACCCTCCTCGAGCAGGTGCAGTACGAGATCCAACTCTCCGGCTTCGAGCGTCAGCTCATTGCCGGCGTGGTCCTCACCGGCGGTGGCGCCCGCATGAAGAACATCAAGGAACTCTGCGAGTTCACCACCGGCATCGACTCCCGCATCGGCACCCCCGACGAGCATCTCGACAAGCAGGGGTCTGTGACTTTCGAGGACTTCTCGCATCCCATGTACGCCACGGGTATCGGCCTTGTCATCTACGGCATCCTGGAGGCCGAAGAACAAGAGCGCCTCGTTGCCCAGAACGAGACGGGCGAGCCTGAGACCGAGACAGTCGAGACCGAGCCTGAGGAGACCTCCGAGAAGAAGAAAGAGAAGCGCAAGAAGAAGCCTGCCGACGGTACGAAACCCGGCCTGGGCAAGTCCATCAACGACTTCCTCACGCGTGTCTTTACCGAGGACAATCTCGACGATTAACGGCGTTGTTCACAACTTGTTGATAAACAAACCGCCCCAACCCCTCCTATGACAGAAAAAAAGTGTACTTTTACACATTCAAAAGGAATACCCCCGTCAAGTACAATCAGGTGAATAATAAACAGATAGAAATATAAGCACACATGGACGACAACAACAATTCTGAACTCTTCTCCTTCGATTCGCCCCTCAATCAGCCCTCCTACATCAAGGTGATAGGCGTTGGAGGCGGTGGAAACAACGCTGTCAACCACATGTTCCGCAAGGGCATCACAGGTGTCGACTTCATCGTCAGCAACACCGACATGAAGGCCCTGAACGGGAGTCCTGTCCCCACCAAGTTCGTCCTTGGCAAGACAGGTCTCGGCGCTGGTGGCCGTCCCGAGAAGGCCCGCAAGGCAGCCGAGGAGAAGTCGGAAGAGATCAAGCAGCTCTTCGCCGAGAACACCAAGATGATTTTCATCACCGCCGGCATGGGTGGCGGCACCGGCACCGGCGCAGCCCCTGTCATCGCCAAGTTGGCCAAGGAGATTAAGCTCCAGGCCGAAGATGAGGACGATCCCGGCCAGATTCTTGTCGTGGCTGTCGTCACCACGCCCTTCATGTTCGAGGGCAACCGCCGTCTCCAGCAGGCCCAGGCGGGTGTCGAGGAGTTGAGCAAGTATGTCGACTCCATCCTTGTCATCAACAACGAGAAGCTCCGCTCCTACGGCAACCTCTGCATGTCCGACGCCTTCGCCATGGCCAACGACGTGCTGCTCACCGCTGTCAAGGGCATCGCCGAGATCATCACCCTCAATGCATACGTCAACATCGACTTCCGCGATGTGAACACCGTCATGGAGCATAGCGGCACGGCCATCATGGGTATCGGCACCGGCAAAGGCGAGAACCGCGCCCGCCAGGCCGTCGAGCAGGCTGCCACCTCGGTGCTCCTCAACGACAGCAATATCGCTGGTGCCAAGAACGTCCTTCTCTACTTCTCCTATGGTCCCGACCACGAGATCACGATGGACGAGATGGGCGAGGTGGCCGACTATATCACCGAGCGCACCGGAAGCTCCGAGACCAACGTCATCTGGGGTACCGGCTCTGACGATTCCCTCACCGACGAGGTCAAAATCACCCTCATCGCCACCGGCTTCGAGCAGTCGAAGAAGAAGGAGCCCGAGACGATTCTCCTGAAGGACGACAAGCCCCAGGACACCACACCCGTCCAGCCCGCCGCTCCCATTGACGAGATTACCATCATCCGCCGCGAGACCTCTCCGGCAGACGAGACCCCCGCGAGCCCGGTCGACCAGACGTCCCCTTTTGTCCAGCAGCCCCCTTACGTGGCGCCTGTGGTGAACACCGTGGAGACCCCTGCCGTTGATGTACTCCCAGCCGAGAGCGCACCTGCTCCCGCCCCCCGCGTCATCAACCTCTACGACGAGGAGCCCCAGATGGACGAACCCAAGCACGACGAGTCGCCTGTCGACGACATCAAGATTATCTCCCATGCCGTTGAGACCGAAGTCTCTGTGGCTCCTGCCCCCGACCCCCGTCCCGTTGTCGACGAGGTGAAGGTGGAGTTCCACGAGAAGGCCTATACACCCAATCCCTCTGCTCTCGACAATGAGACCCGTTCCCGTGCCGAGCGCATCAAAAGGATGCACGACCTTCTGCGCAACAATGTCAACGGCGCCCAGATTGTCGAGTCGATGGACCCTGTGGAGCTCACCGGCGAGCGGCTCTATGAGTTGACCCATTCTTCGGTTTCCGATGTGTCGCGCACCTACCTCGATGCCGACGGCAACATCAAGAAGAACCCTGACCTCTTCGAGACGCACGACTGATTGCCGTCGTCTCCCGCCGATTGAAGGGCATCCCTCGTGGATGCCCTTTTCGTTTGCCTTTTTGCTATATCAATTATTCTTCGTATCTTTGCACCCGTAATGAAGAACAAGAAGATATTCGGAACTCTCTGTGGCATAGCCGCTGCAGTGGCATACGGAACCAACCCGCTGGGTGCCCTGAAGCTCTATGCCGAGGGGATGAACACCCCCAGCGTGCTCTTCTACCGATTTGCGCTGGCATGGGTGATCATCGCCATGGTGATGGCCGTGCGGTGTCTGCCTGTGGCAGGCGACAGGCGCGAGACGCTTCGCGTAAGCCGCAAGGAGTTTGCCGTCCTCACGGGCCTCGGGCTTCTCTTCATCGGCTCGTCGCTGACGCTCTACCTCAGCTTCCGCGTCATGGAGGCGGGGGTGGCCTCCACCATCCTCTTCACCTATCCCGTCATGACCGCCGCCATCATGGCCATCTTCTTCCACGAACGGCTCAACTGGCTGACAGTCTCTTCCATCGTTCTCTCCTTTGTCGGCGTGGCCCTCCTCTACTGGGGCGACGGCACAGCCACGCTGCCCTTGGGGGGTGTGGTGCTGGTGTTGGTCTCGGCCCTGACCTACGCGCTGTACATCATCCTTGTGAACAGGAGCAACCTGCAGATGTCCTCCTTCAAGATCAACCTCTTCGTCCTCTTCTATTGTGCCCTCGGCATGGTGGGATACGCCCTCCTCAGCGGGCAGCCTCTTCTGCTGCCGCCCACGCCCACGGCTTGGTTCTATGTGGGTTGGCTGGCCGTGGTGCCCGCCATCATGGCATTGGTGCTGATGGTCTATGCCGCCAAATATGTGGGTTCCACCGTCACCGCCATCCTCGGTGCCCTCGAGCCTCTCACCGCCGTCCTTATTGGCATCTTCGTCTTCGGCGAGAGCTTTACGGCCACCCTCGCCGTGGGTATCGTCCTTATCCTCGGTTCAGTCATCCTAATTGTCGCCAGAAAGGAGGAGAAGGCATGAACATTGCAGCATTGGTGTCGGGGGGCGTCGACAGCTCGGTGGTGGTCCACCTGCTCAAGGAACAGGGCTACAACCCCGACCTTTTCTATATCCGCATCGGCATGGAGGACGAGGAAGGCTACATCGACTGCCCCGCCGAGGAGGATATTGAGATAACGCGTTATATCGCTCGCAAGTACGGCCTCCGTTTCGAGGAGGTCAACCTCCACAAAGAGTACTGGGACAACGTGGTGTCGTACACCATCGAGAGCGTCCGTCGCGGCCTCACGCCCAACCCCGACGTGATGTGCAACAAACTCATCAAGTTCGGTGCCTTCGAGCAGCGCTGTGGCCACGCTTACGACCGCACCGCCACGGGCCACTATGCCTGTACCGCCGAAATCGGCGGCACGGTCTTCCTCGCCACTGCCCTCGACCCTGTGAAGGACCAGACCGACTTCCTCTCGCAGCTCGACTACAGTCAGATACGGAAACTGATGTTCCCCATCGGCCACATGATGAAGGCCGACGTGCGGCGCATCGCCCACGAGGCGCACCTCCCCTCGGCCGACCGCAAGGACTCGCAGGGCATCTGTTTCCTCGGCAAAATCAACTACAACGACTTCCTGCGCCGCTACCTCGGCGAGAAGGAGGGCAAGATTGTCGAGCTCGAGACCGGCAAGGTCCTCGGCACCCATAAGGGCTACTGGTTCCACACCATCGGCCAGCGCAAGGGCCTCTTCCTCGGTGGCGGTCCCTGGTTCGTGGTGAAGAAGGACATTGACGGGAACGTCCTCTACGTCTCGCAGGGCTACGACCCCGACGCGCAGTACGGCACCGAAATCGGCCTCCTCGGCTTCCGTTATCTCAGTGCCCCCCTGCCCGAATGGGAGGCCCGGCTGGAGGCAGGGCAGGTCGTCGATGTCAAATTCAAGATACGCCACACGCCCGACTTTGCCCAGGGCCACCTCGTCCGCACGTCCGAGGGCCACTGCATCCATTCCGACAGCCGCATCCAGGGCATCGCCGCCGGCCAGTACGCCACCATCTACGACAACGACGCCCACCTCGTCGTCGCCTCAGGCATGATTAATTGACCTCCTCAGTCACCTTCGCCATCCACAATGGCTCTAACCAATAAAACCCATCCCATGAAAAATCGCAAACCATTCTTCTCCCGCCTTGCCGACGGCTTCTCCCGCCTGTGGGCAGCCCTCAAGAGCCATCCCGTCGAGCTCCTCATCCTGTTGCATGCCGCCGCCTCGGCCTTTCTCAACGGCAACCCCTGGTGGCAGCAGTCCTCCTCCTATGCCGCCTTTGCCGTCGTGGCCGCCTTCTGCGTCTCCCGTTTCCGCAAGGGCATGAACTGGGCCCAATGGGTCTATTTTGCCCTCCTCCCGCTCTATGCCCTCACGGCCTTGCTGCCCGACGCGTGGCCCAAGACTACCGAGTTCGCCATCCTCAATTTCCTCCTGCCTTTCGCCTACCTGCTGACATACCCCACATGGGAAGACGGGCGGTTCTCCGAGCGCTTCTACCGCCTGTTGCGTTCCCTGGCCGTCTCCGTCGGCATCGCCGGCATCCTCTATGTCCTCCTGCTGCTTGTCGTTGCGTCGGTCGACCTGCTCTTCCACATCAACTCGGGCTATCGGTTCGAGATGGCCTCAGCCAATTTCTGCTTTATCCTGTTGGCCCCCATGCTCTTCATCAGCCTGGAGAGCCAGGAGGAGCCGCCTGCGGTCATTCTCTTCGTTGAGATAACCATCAACTACGTCCTTACCCCCATACTCCTTCTCTATAATACCATCCTATATGTCTACCTTGGCGTTATCCTGGTGAATTGGGACCTGCCCCAGAGCTCCGTCTCCACCATGGTGCTGGCCTTCACCCTCGTGGCCATTGCCATCCGGCTGGTGCGACCCCTCCTCGCCAAGCAGCCCCTCAAGTGGTATTTCCGTTGGTTCTCCCTCTTCGCCCTCCCGCTGGTGGCCCTCTTCTGGGTGGACGTCAGCTACCGCATCGGCCAGTACGGCGTCACCATCGACCGCTGCATCCTTGTTGTCGTGGGCGTCCTGATGACCCTCTACCTCATTGCCCTTTTAACGTCAGCCGGACACCGGCCAATTGTCAATTACCTCACCACCGCCCTCGTTGTCCTCTGCGGCGTCGTGCTGACCGTCGGGGGACCCCTCTCGGCCCGGCAGGTATCGTTGCGGTCGCAGATGTCCATCGTGCGCGAAAAGGCCGCCTTGATGGGCATCCTCGCTCCCGATGGTAAGCTGGACACCACCCTCGAGCTCTTCTTCCGCACGCCGGCCGACACCGCCAACATCAGGAATCACCGCGCCGTCTATCAGGCCATGAAGTATCTCGAGGAAATCTCCGACACCTC
>CAJOIV010000025.1:0-1703 GCA_905234665.1 uncultured Bacteroidales bacterium
TGTCCTCGCCCTTCACGCAGTTCTTCGCGGGGTCGATGTCCGCAATCACGAACTCGACGCGACCCGCCTTGAGCGCGGCGACGGCCTCGGCCGGGGACTTGGTGCGCTCGGGCTCCTGCTTGAGCTCGTCGGTGACGAACGTCTCGCTCGTCGTGCCGCCCTGCACGCCGATCTTCTTGCCCTTGAGCTGGTCCTTGTCCTTGAACGGATTGTCCTTCTTGTAGACGACGACGATTCCCGTCTTGACGTAGGGGTCGGAGAAGTCCACGTTCTTCTTGCGGTCCTCGGTGACGGTGATGCCGGCAGCCGCGAGATGGGCCTTGCCCGAAATCACCGCCGGAATAACGGAGTCGAAGTCGACGGTCTCGCACTGGAAGTTCTTGCCGAGCTTCTGCGCGACGGCGCGGCATATCTCATCTCCTGCCCGCGCAGGAACTCGTACGGAGGGAACGTAGCCTCCGTGATCATCTTCATAGTATCGGATTCCTTCTGTGCGCATCCGCAGATCACGGACGCGGCGAGAGCGACAATTGCGAGTTTTTTCACAGTTTTCTCCTTTTTAATGTTTAAGATTATACCAAAATTCTCGTTCGCTGTGCAAAAAAACGGAATTCCCGCCCAGGCTGCGTCCGCCCCGCCCTCCGGACAATCACAGGCTCTGCCGGAAGACCTCCGCGACCTCCTCTTCGGTCAGCTGCTTGTAGCCGCCGCCTAAGCGGAACGTCGCCTTCACAAGCTCGGGGATCATCGCCTCGGTCGCGCCGAGCTCCGTGATGTTCATCGCGACGCCGATCTCGCGCATCCACGCCTCGAGCGCGGCGAGTCCCTCGTCCGCAATCTGGGTCTCGCTCTTCCCCTCGGCAGATACGCCCCAGACGTTCTTCGCGAAGCGGACGAACTTGGCGAGTCCATACGGCTTTATGAGGCGGTAGTACGGAAGCGACACCGCGGCGAGCGTCATGCCGTGCGTCGCGTCCGTAAGCGCGCTCACGGCCTGCCCGAGCATGTGCACTTCCCAGTCCGTGGACTTGCCCATCGCGATGAGCGTGTTGAGCGCCCAGGTCGCGGTCCACATGATGTTGCTCCTGGCCTCGTAGTCCTCCGGATTCTTCACCGCCGCGCGGGAGGAGACGACGAGCGAGCGCATGAGCCCTTCTGCGATGTAGTCGCTCGTGTTGTCGTCCGTTCCGCTGAAGTACTGCTCCAGGATGTGGCTCATGATGTCGTAGAATCCGGACACCATCTGGCGGCGCGGGACGGTTAGCGTGAAGCGCGGATTGAGTATCGAGAACTTCGGGAAGACCGCAGGGCCGAACACCTTGCCGACCTTGAGGTTCGCTGCATGGTTGGTGATGACGCTGCCGCCGTTCATCTCGCTTCCGGTGCCGACCATGGTGAGGACGGCTCCGACGGGCACGGTTTTGCATGAAGGCCAGCCCTGGTTGACCCAGTATTTCTCCCACGGCTCCTCGTCGCAGAAAGCGCTGGCGCTGACGGCTTTGGCGTAGTCGATGGTGGAGCCGCCGCCAACGGCCAGGATGAGGTCGACGCGATTGTCGCGCACCAGGCGGCAGCCCTCGAGGACTTTCTCGTAGGTTGGGTTGGGCATGACTCCGGGGTCTTCGACCACCGTCTTGCCAGCCTCGCGGAGGGCGGCGACGACGGCGTCGTAGATGCCGTTGCGCTTGATGGAGCCGCCGCCG
>CAJOIV010000025.1:1816-29804 GCA_905234665.1 uncultured Bacteroidales bacterium
GTTCAGTTGGGGTTAATCGCCGAATTCAATGCCGACACCCTTGGCGGTGTGGACCAGGCGGGAGTCGGGGGCCACGAGGTTCTGCTCACGGACGGCCTCTTCGAGGGGTATGCCGACCACGTCGGGGTGGTGGTAGGCCACCATCTGGCCGAAGCGGCCCTCGATGACGAACTCCATGGCGCGCACACCGAACTCGGTGGCCAGCACCCGGTCGAAGGCGATTGGGGTGCCGCCGCGCTGGAGATGGCCGAGGATGGTGTAGCGGATGTCGTGCTCGACACCGGCGGCCTTGAGGTCGGCGGCCAGTTGCTCGCCTACGCCGCCCAGCTTGATATGCTGGTAGCCCACTTCCGTTGAGGTGCTGCCCACCACCGTGCCGCCCTTGGGCATAGCCCCTTCGGCGACGACGATGATGCAGTAGCCGCGGCGCTTGTTGTAGCGCTGCTCTATCTTGGCCTTGACTTTCTCAATGTCATACGGTATCTCGGGGATGAGACATACGTCGGCGCCGCCGGCGATGGCCGAGTGGAGGGCAATCCAGCCCGCGTCGCGCCCCATCACCTCGAGGATGAAGACGCGGTTGTGCGAGGCTGCGGTGGTCACGAGCTTGTCGATGGCGTCGGTGCAGATCTGCACAGCCGTCTGGAATCCGAAGGTGTAGTCGGTCAGCGAGAGGTCATTGTCGATGGTCTTGGGAACGCCCACGATATTGAGGCCTTTCTTGCTCAGGCCCAATGATATGCGCTGGCTTCCATCGCCACCGATATTGATGACGGCGTCGACGCCCATGTACTGCAGCTTGCGCAGCATCTCGTCCGAACGGTCGACGGCGGTCCACGTGCCGTCGGCGTTCTTCACCGGCCAGGCGAAGGGGCCGCCCTTGTTGGTGGTGCCAAGTATCGTACCACCTTGTATCTGAAGACCTTCGACGGTCTTCTCGGTCAGTTCCACTATCTCGGTGGGTTCGCGCAGGACACCGTTGAACGACTCGATGCAGCCGATGACTTCCCAGTCGGTGGCCTGCGAGGCGCGCTTGACGATGCCGCGAATCACCGCGTTGAGGCCGGGGCAGTCGCCGCCACCGGTCAGTACCATCACTCTTTTCAGTGCCATATAGTTCGGTTTGTTTGTTTTATATTCCTGTCTTGCACGGCATTATGGCACCCGTGGGGGCTTGCCGTTGGGTACAAAGGTAGCAAAAAATTCCAGACTGTGATTTTTTTTAACAAATAAGTCGCCTCCATGGGATGAAAATGGGGTGGTTTAGGGCAGGCGTTGATCAGGCGTTGATCAGGCGTTGATCAGGCGAAGGTGGGGTCAACGTGCTGGCGTTCTTGTAGTTATGTGAATTTTAATATTATAACATGCTGGTTTATAACTGGTTGATGTTTTTTGAAAAAGTTTCTCCATATATCATAAAAAAGTCGTATCTTTGCATCCGGATTTTAACAAATCGCCACAATGGCCAGGCCTGTTGAACTGATGCTTACATTCTGCGCGCTGCTTTTGACGGCGTGTGGATTCGTCGTTCCCGACCCCGTGGAGCCCGACACTACCTCGTATTCAGGCATGGAATTGCCCGAAATTGCTGAGACTGACGATATTGTGCGCCATCTTGGTTACACCGCCTCATATAACCATCAGACCCTATGCCCCGACTGGGTGGCTTGGGAACTCACTGCCGCCGAGGCCGTTGGCACTGTCGACGGGCAGTATTCTTTCAGCCGCGATCCCGCCGTCAACTTCCCGAAAGCCTCGCGTGAGGACTACTCAAACTCGGGTTGGGATAAGGGTCACATGGCGCCGCGTGCCGATATGAAATGGAATCGTCAGGCGTTGGAGGAGAGTTACTACTTCACGAATATCTGCCCGCAGGACCATGAGATGAACTCTCAGGCATGGCGAAAGGTGGAGGAACTCACGCGACGCATGGCCCGCCGCTACGGTTCGGTGCTGGTTGTCTGCGGCCCAATCTACGATTCGACCGTCCACCGCCATATCGGGCCGGCTTGTGTCCATGTGCCCGACCGCTTCTTCAAAGCACTGGCTGTCAAGGTGGGCGAGGAGTGGCATACCGTCGGATTCCTCGTCGAGAATAACCGTCAGTCGCGTTCGCCGCGCCAATACGCTGTGACAGTGGACAGTGTGGAGGCCGTCGTCGGGTGCAATCTCTTCCCGCAACTGCCTGAAGCTTCTGAAAATGAATATAATTGGAATATTTTCAACAGATAAAATTACATAACTATGAAAATAAGCAATATCCTTATCGCAGCCGTGCTGATGGCCAGCCTCTGCGGCTGCAAGAACACCAAGAACGAGCCTCCCGTGGCCGAGCCAGACACTGTGGTCGCGGCCGATATCGAGGAGCCGGAAGACACCGTGGTCGAAGAACCCCAGCCGGCGGCTCCCGCCGAGAGTTATTTCGACCGCAAGGTCAAGCAGGGCGGTGGCGCTCAGCCCGCCGCCGCGACGCAGGCCGCTAGACAGCAGAAGAACACACAGGCCGAGACTATCTACGTCGAGACCGACGGCGCGCAGGGTCGCGTCTGGGGCCACGTCACCATGAAGGGCGACCGCGGCACGGGAACTATCCATGATTGGGATGAGAATACCCTTACTGTCAGCGTTACACGCCACGGCGATGAACTTTTCGCCGTCGACCAGAACTCCCGCCAATACGTATTCAAACTGAAGAGCAAATAAAAAAAGTCAACGATATATGAAAACCACACAGGAACTCCAACAGATTGCGACGCAGGTACGCCGCGACATTCTCCGTATGACCACCAACGCCAAGAGCGGACACCCGGGCGGCTCGCTCGGCACGGCCGATTGGTTCGTGGCTATGCAGTTCAACATCATGGACTTCGAGCCTAAAAACTTCACCATGAGCGGTGAGGGCGAGGACATGCTCTTCGTCTCGCAGGGCCATATCACACCGGTCATCTACAGCACCATGGCGCGCCGCGGCTTCTTCCCCGTGGAAGAGTTGAAGACTTTCCGTCTCTTCGGCACACGCCTGCAGGGTCACCCATCTACGGCCCACAGTCTGCCGGGCATCCGCATGGCTAGTGGCTCGCTGGGCCAAGGCATGAGCGTCGGTGTCGGCGCCGCACTTGGCAAGAATATGACGGGCGACAATCACCTTGTTTACACCATGCACGGTGACGGCGAACTTGAGGAAGGCCAGATCTGGGAGGCCGTGATGTTCGCAGGTGCCAAGAAGGTCGATAACCTCATCGCCACCGTCGACTACAACAACCAGCAGATTGACGCCACGGTGGACGAGGTGATGACCCTCGGCGACCTCAAGGCCAAGTTTGAAAGCTTCCTCTGGAAGGTGGTCGTCATTGACAACGGAAACGACATGCAGCAGGTGCTTGACGGCATGGCCAAAGCCAAAGCAATGAGCGGTCAGGGCGCTCCGGTGTGTGTCATCCTCAAGACCAAGATGGGCTACGGCGTTGACTTCATGCAGGACACCAACAAGTACCACGGCTCGGTGCTCTCGGCCGACGACCTGCCCAAGGCCCTCGCCCAATTGCCCGAGACCCTCGGCGACTTCTGATTATGCGAAAGATGCTCATATTGGCATTGCTGCTTTTTTGCGGCAATGCTATCTATTCTCAACAGCAGCCAGAGAAAACCCGTCTGCTGCTCATAATGGATTGCTCCAATTCTATGTGGAACCATTGGCAGAGCAATTCCAAGATTAAGGTGACGCAGCAGGTGCTGCTCTCCTTCTTGGATTCCATTTCCAAGCAGCATGATGTTGACGTGGCGCTGCGCGTATTCGGTCACCTCAATAAGGACCAGTTCGGTACGCGCCTCGAGGTGCCCTTTGGTAGCGACAACATCTACCAGCTGCAGAGTAAGATAAAAACCCTCGTGCCGCAGGGTGGCTGCACAGCCGCGGCGGCACTGACGGACGCTTTAAGTGACTTCCCCGCCACAGGCTCATCCCGCAATTTGATACTTATTATCACCGATGGTATGGACGACTGCGACGCCGAGATATGCGACGTGGCGCGCCAGGTGCAGCTTTCCGGCGTGGTGGTGCAGACCTTTGTGCTGGGCATTGGAGGTGGAGCATTCAGTCATGCCAGTTGTGCTGGCAGCGTTTTCCCCGTAGTTAACGAGGAGGAGTTTTCCAAAACCTTATACGATATATTCCGCCTCAGCGGCCACAAGGCCAAGGTGGTTCTGAACATGGTCGACGCTACGGGTGAACTCTACGAGACAGAGCACCCAGTGGCCTTCTACGACCATCGCACCGGCGTCATACGCCACAGCACCATCTACAGCGTGGACAGCAAGCTGAAGCCCGACACGCTGTTGATGGACCCCCTGGTGACCTACGACATGGCCGTCTTTACCCATCCGCCGCTGCGCCGCGAGGCCATGCAGTTCAGCATCGACCGACCAAACGACATCGACATCACCGTCAGCGAGGGTACTCTCAAGGTGCAGTACAGCGGCCAGCGGCCGCAATGGCAGCAGACCGCCGTCGACGTGATTGTGCGCCGTGCCGGCAGCGGCGAACGCGTGGCTGCACAGGAGGTCGGCGAAGTAGGCCAGTATCTCGCCGGACGCTATGACGTGGAGGTGCAGACGCTGCCCGTCACCACCCTGCGCGGCGTCGAGGTGCGCGGCAACGCCGCCACCGAGCTCTCGGTGCCCATGCCCGGTATGCTGGTGCTCAGCAAGCCCAAGGGCATCACCACCGGCGCCATATTTAGATTAAGAGACGGCCAGGTGGAATTCGCCACCGACCTCAACCCTAGCACCGCCGGCGAGAGGTTGCTGCTGCAACCCGGCCAGTATGAGCTGGTGCTGCATCCCCAGAACTCCACCAAATACGACAAAGTCCAGACCAAACGCTTCGTCATCGAAAGCTCGCAGACAACAAAGATACAGTTCTAATATGAAAAAAGCACTCTTGACAACGATACTCCTCTGTGCGGTGGCGGTGACGGCTACATCACAGGTGAGAATCCCTATAGAAAAGGCTGATAGCACCAAGGTGGATTATTATTGCGAACACTTTTTTGTCGATTTCCTAATACTTCCCAATGGAACCCACATGAATGGAGTGGTTATTGGTGACAATGAATGGGAAGAACAACTCGACGACACCACAGATGCACAATTCAGGCGACTGATGAAGGCTGCTTATTTCGACAAAAGTCCAATAGTGAGAACCGTCGGGGATGGCTATACCGACGGTGAGGTTGTGCGTGTCAAAGTGTATTCCAATGGAAATCTGGTGTATGAAAAAAACATCACTTCTGAGACCGAATATATTTTCACGCCAGAGTTCGAAACCTTGAGTAAATGGATGTATTCGCTGCTCAAACATTATCAACTCCAGCACACTCGGTTCCCACAAGAGATAGTGATGCTTTCCGAAGACTTGGATTTACAGACGGCCGTTAGGGTTACACCAGAGATGTTTGACCAATGGGAACTTGACACGGTACGGCTTAAAGTGCCTATCGAAACTTATCAGCTTATCTGGAAGATGGACACTGATACCATGGAATACAAACCATGTGATAATTGTGGCATAGATGTCCGTGGGAAACTTATC
Organism: uncultured Bacteroidales bacterium; assembly: GCA_905234665.1. GTDB lineage: Bacteria > Bacteroidota > Bacteroidia > Bacteroidales > P3 > Colimorpha. The sequence goes on from CAJOIV010000025.1 coordinate 7,407, forward strand.
TTAAAATTCTACGACCGTCAGGAAACAATATATTACAATAGTTCTATATTGTACCGTAACGGCAAGTATTATAAGATACAGTCAGACTTCCCTCGGTGGTTGGAACGTGTAAGAAACGGACGAATAAAACAAAACAAACATTAATATTATGACCCACTACGAAAAACAATCAAGCAAAGAGTTGCGCGCCGGCATGGGCGAAGGCCTGGTAGAGGCTGGCAAGCGTAACAGCAATGTCGTCGCCCTGAGCGCCGACGTGAAAGGCAGCGTCAAGATGGACGGCTTTGCCAAGGAATTCCCAGAGCGCTTCATCCAGTGCGGCATCGCCGAGGCCAACATGGTCGGCATCGCCGCTGGCCTGAGCCTCTGCGGCAAGGTGCCCTTCATCGGGGGCTTCGCCGAGTTCGTCACCGGCCGCGTCTACGACCAGATCCGCCAGGTGGTCTGCTACTCGAACAAGAACGTCAAGATCTGCGGCTCGCATGCCGGCATCTCGCTCGGCGAGGACGGCGCCACGCACCAGACCATGGAGGACATCGCCCTGATGAAGGTGCTGCCCAACATGACCGTGCTCGTGCCCGCCGACTTCAACCAGGCCAAGGCCGCCACGCTGGCCGCCGCCGAGCATGTCGGGCCCGTCTACCTCCGCCTCGGCCGCTCCAAGATGCCCTGCTTCCTGCCCGAAGACCAGAAGTTCGAAATCGGCAAGGCCCAGCTTCTGAACGAGGGCAAGGATGTCACCCTATTCGCCTGCGGCCACCTTGTGTGGGAAGCCCTGCAGGCCGCCGAGATGCTCGAGAAGGTCGGCATCAGCTGCGAGGTCATCAACATCCACACCATCAAACCGCTCGACGTGGAGGCCATCGTGGCCAGCGCCAAGAAGACCGGCGCCGTCGTCACCTGCGAGGAGCACCTCTTCAACGGCGGCCTCGGCGACAGCGTCGCCCAGACCCTCGCCCTCCACTGCCCCACACCCATGGAGTACGTGGCCGTGGACGACAAGTTCGGCGAGAGCGGCACCCCCGACGAGATGCTCACCAACTACCACCTCCGCGCCGTGGACATCATGGCCAAGGTCTATGCCGTCCTGCAGCGCAAGCCCGGCGCCCCCAAGCAACGCTACTGCCAGAGCTGCGGCATGCCCCTGACCGACGAGGTCACAAGCGAAAACCCCGACTACTGCAAGTACTGCTTCGCCGACGGCCACTTCACGCAGGACTGCACCATGGAGCAGATGATAGACTTCTGCGTCCAGTTCGTCGACCAGTTCAACCAGAACACGGGCCAGCACCTCACCGCCGAGGAGTACAAGGAGCAACTCCGCCAGTACTTCCCCATGCTCAAACGTTGGAAAAAAGAATAGCCTATGAAGAACTATCAGGCAGGCTCCTATTGGCTCTTCTCGGAGGGGCTCGCGGCGGTGCAGATAAAGAACAAATGGGGATACATCGACCGGCAAGGGCATATCGCCATCGCGCCGCAGTACACCGCGGCATGCGGCTTCTCCGAAGGCCTGGCGGCCGTCAAGGTCAACAATAAGTACGGCTTCATCGACCACGACGGCAGGTGGGTAATCCAGCCGAAGTACGACATGGCCCTGGCCTTCACCGAGGGGGTGGCGGCATGCTCTGTCGACGACTACTACCACATCATCGACAAGAGCGGCAAAGTCCTCGCCGAACTCGACGACAGCTGTACCGACTTGGAGAACTTCTCCTGCGGGCTGGCGGCCGCCGAATTCGAGGTTGGAGATGACGACTGGCGCTACGGGGCCATCGACAAGACCGGCAAGATGGTGATAAAGCCGAAGTACTGGTTTGCCTACACCTTCGAGGAAGACCTTATGGCCGTCGTCCTCAACGAGGAAGACAAATTCGGGTTCGTCGACAAGGAAGGCAACTTTGCCATAGCGCCCGAGTACGAAGATGCCGAGATTTTCTCCGAAGGGCTGGCACCCGTGAAGAAGGACGGCCGGTGGCGTTTCATCGACCACGACGGCCGCGACGTGGTGCTGCTCGACGAGCGTTTCGACTATGTCAACACCCTCACCGACGGGCGCGCCATGGTCAAGATCGGCGACAAAAACGGTGCCATCGACAAGGCGGGCAACCTCATCATCGACGCCCGCTTCGACAACATGCACCCCTTCTCCGAAGGACTTGCCTACGCCCGTATCGGCGACACCCACGGTTTCATCAACACCTCCGGCACCTTCGAGATACAGAAGCCCGTGACGAAGGCCACCCTGCTTGACAAACTGCTGAAACGGGACAAACAGATCCGTTGGTAGAGAACGAGAACACAACGAGATGAACATATCTGTCTTCTGCGGCTCGTCGATGCCGCGCAACAAGGAAATCATTGAGGCCGCCGCACCTGTGAGCGAAGCAAATAGATTGAATAGAAACAATAATACCAAACAATAATGGACAGTGAAAGAAAAATGGCTGTAACACTCTTCAAGGTGAAGGAAATGGACTGCCCGAGCGAGGAAAATATCATCAGGATGAAACTGGCGGAGCTGGGCGACGACATCGCATCGCTCGACTTCGACCTGATGAGGCGCACACTGGCGGTGACCCACAGCGAGAGCTCGGCTTCACGTCTCGCAGAAGCGATGGAGAGCGTGGATATGGGCGCAAAAATGATAGAGACGCGTGATGCCGACGCTGCCGACAAACCGACCGACGACATGTCGCAAAGCCACGTCCTGCGCCGAGTGCTGCTCGTGAACGCCGTCTTTTTCGCCCTGGAGATGGCCATCGGACTGCTGAGCCGTTCCATGGGCCTGGTGGCCGACAGCCTCGACATGCTGGCCGACGCCACGGTGTACGGCATGAGCCTCATGGTGGTCGGCGCAGCTGTCGGACGCAAGAAACGCGTGGCATGGTGGAGCGGCCTGTTGCAGACCTTGCTTGCCGTGGCCGGGATGGTCGAGGTGGTGCGACGCTTCGTCTCACCCGCCTTGCCGCCGGAGTTTGCGGCCATGATATGTATGTCGGCGCTCTCGCTTTTGGCCAACGCCTACTGCCTTTGGCTGCTCAACCGGCAGAAGAGCGGCGACGCGCACATGCGCGCCAGCGTCATCTTCTCGGCCAACGACGTGGTGGTCAACCTCGGAGTCATTCTTTCGGGCGTGGCGGTCTGGATATTCAACAGCCGTGTGCCCGACCTCGTCGTCGGAGCCGTGGTGTTCGTCATCGTCCTGCGCGGCGCCGTCCGCATCTTCAAACTATCGAAATAACCGGGCGCCGTTTCCCGTCAAACAGGAAAAAATCTATAGCATAATGCACATCTCAGTCTTCTGCGGCTCGTCGCTGCCGCGCAACAAGGAAATCGTCGAGGCCGCCGCCGTCCTCGGCCGCCGCATCGCGCAGGAGGGGCACACCCTCGTCTATGGCGGCTCCAATCTCGGCCTCATGGGCGTGGTCAGCGGCGCGGCGCTCGAGGAGGGAGGCCGCGTCGTCGGCGTCATCCCCAACCTCTTCAGCGACGACATCATCTACTCGCAGGCCGTCACCGAACTCGTCCGCGTCCGCAGCATGGCCGAGCGCAAAGAACGCATCATGGAAGCCTGCAACGCCTTCGTCGCCCTCCCCGGCGGCATCGGCACCCTCGACGAAGTCTCCGAAGTCATGGTGATGAATCAGCTCCAAATCTACGACGGGCAGCGTGTGTTGGACGGTAGCTACATTACCAAGCCCATGATACTCCTCAATATCAACGGCTTCTACAATCCTTTTCTTGAGCAGATGCGCCTCGTCAAAGAGGAGGGGCTCATGCGCAGCGAGGCAGGCCTGGTCGCCGTGGACTCCGTCCAGGAGGTGCTGGAGTATCTAGTGGAACTAAGTTAACTAGTAGCACTAGTAGTACTAGTAGAACTAGGAAAACTAGAGTAAGCCATGGCGCACCTCCTGAGCAAGAGCAAGTACATCCGCGGTCTCCAGTGCGACCGCGCGCTATGGCTCGACGTCTTCAACCCGCGCCTGGCCCGCTACACCGCCGAGCAGATGCAGCGTTTCGATCGGGGTCGTGACTTCGAGTTCGCCTTCAAGTCCACCTTCCCCGACGGCATCGACCTCAGCGCCGAACTCCACCGCAACGTCGACGCCTACCCCGAACGCACCGCCCAGTTGCTGGATGGCGTACACACTCCCACCCCCCTTCGGGGTACTCCCCCTAACTTAGGGGGAGAGCAGAATAGCCCGACCCCACCCAGCTGCTCCCCTAAGTTAGGGGAGCTGGCAGCCCCTTGTGGGCTGACTGAGGAGTGTGTCCATGAACAAATAACCCTCTTCGAGGCGGGATTCCTCTACGACGACGTCCTCGTCCTTGCCGACGTGGTGCACCAGAACGCCGACGGCACCCTCGACATCTACGAGGTGAAGAGCGGCAATGCCTTAAGCGAGACCTACAAGCGCGACGCCGCCCTGCAGCACTATGTCATCTCCCATTGCCGCGAGGTGCGCACATTCAACGTCGTATATAGTGGCATAGACGATTTTGTTGTCACAAACCTCACTGAGGAGCTGGCGACGCAGCACAACGAGATAGCCCGCAATATCGAGGCAATGAAAGAAATCCTCCGCCACGGCGAACCCGCCACCCCCACTGGGCAGCACTGCCTCGAACCCTACGCCTGCCCCTACCAGCACTACTGCGCCCAAGGGGTGCGCCAGATGTCGCTGTTCTAATCCTTATTCCTCTGCGGCAGTGGGGAGGGGTGTATCGTGGTCAAAGTCGTAGGTGCGGGCACTATGCTCGTAGAGATATTCCGGAGCAAAGTCAGCCCCGTTTTCCCATTCCACAGTGTTGAAAGGTATGCTGAAACGACTGAAATAATCCATGTCACGCAAAGGCTGGAACACCTCGCCATTCAAGCTGTTGGCGAGGTCAGCAATGCGCACCTCTCCGTTGTTGAACCATATACGGAGACGGTGGTCACCGATGTATTCAGCCTTTGTTATTTCCAGAAACATATCCATAGCTTTATGTTAACGGCGTTATCTTATCCGGCTGTGAGCCATTTCGGGTTTTCTCCCAATTCTCCAACAATTCCCCTTGATGCATATCGAGCCATTCGAGTATCATTCTCAAAGCGCGTCCCGGCATATACCCTCTGACGACCCCGCTCTTAATGTCAACCGATACTTTATATTCCCCATGGTTGTACCATGCATGGAAATGCGCCGGTGCGTGGTCGTTGAAGTTCATGAAAATGATAATCCCGTAGAATGAACTTATTTGTGGCATATAGTCTCTCCTATTTCAATTTGCAAAAGTACGACTTTTTTCCGATATATGGCGCTTATCGCGAAAAATAATGCTCTCGCCAGAGGGGGAGGACGGCCTCGTTGTAGCGGCGGAGGGTGGTGCTTTTCATGATGGCTTTGTGTTGTTTCTTGTCGAGGAGGGCGGTCTGGTACTCCCAGAAGGCGTGGAGGTGGGGGAGCATCTGGCTCTCGCCCTGAAGGGTGTCGCAGACATGGCGGTAGACCCTTTCGTGCATGTCGTGAACGACTTGCCACGGTTCCCCGTCCGAGAAGAGCCACGGGCACGCCAGCAGGCCGCGGCCGAGCATCACCCCCTTCAGTCGGGGGAAACGCACCAGCAGGTCGTCCACCTCCTCCCTTGAGGTGATGTCGCCATTGTAGAGCATGGGATGGCGGCACGCCTCATGGAAGCGCCCGAAGGCCTCCCTGTCGGCCGCACCTTTATACTGCTGACGCCCCAAACGGGGATGCAGTGTGACATGCAGCAAGGGCATGGCGTTGACGATGGGAAGCAACCGCAGTCCCTCCTCCTCGGACTCCTGTCCCAGTCTCATCTTGACGGAGAAGACCACCTCGGGACGCCGCCGCATCTCGTCGGCAATGGCCTCGACGCTGTCGGCGTTCTGCAACAGGCCGCTGCCGCGGCCTGCCTTCACCTGCATGGGGAAGGGGCATCCCATATTGAGGTCTATCCTCCCCCACCCCATGCCTTGCAGCGCGTCGCAGAGACGGGCGAACTCGTCGCGGGCGCGGGCGATGACCTGCGGCACGGTGGGCACCCCAGTGTTCTGCGCGGGGTCGACATCGCGGCGATCCTTGGGGCGCAACGACCCATCCTCCCAGCGCACGAACGGGGTGTAATACTCATCCACGCCGCCCGCCACCTCGTGGTGGGCGCGACGATAGACGGCGTCGGTGTATCCCTGCAATGGGGCGAAAGCAATTTTCAATTCTCAATTCTCCATTTTCAATTGTCTGGCTCCCGCCACTCCTCCCCTTAGTTAGGGGAGGTGGCCCAAAGGGCCGGAGGAGTGTGTCTTTCAATTTTCAATTCTCAATTTTCAATTTCCTGCTGATCCAGATGGCGAAGGGGATGCTGAAGAGGAAGGTGGTGGCGTCGGCGATGGGCTGGGTAAGGACAACGCCCTGCAGGCCAATGAAGGGAGGCAGCAGGAACAACGGCGGGAGGAAGAAAAGTCCCTGTCGGCCGATGCTGATGAGTGTGGAACGGATGGGCATCCGGATGACCTGGAAGAGCATGTTGGTGGTCGTCGGCAACCCGATGAGAGTGAACGCCACACACTGGTAGCGCAGCGCCTTGATGCCCACGGCGAGCATCACGGGGTCCTGGTCGCGATAGAGGCGGATAATCTCGGGGGCGAAGATGAATCCCGCCGCCGAGATGGCCAGCAGCAGGGCCGTCGAGACGGAGGCCGTGAAGAGGTACGACTGGCGCACTCGGTCGTAGCGCTTGGCGCCATAGTTGAACCCCGCCACAGGCTGGAAACCCTGGTTCACGCCCAGCACAAACGAGAAGGCGAACATCATGGTGCGCGTCACCACGGCGAAGGCCGCCACCACCGAAGCCGCCTGTCCCGCAGGGGCATAATGTGCTGCGGCATAGTTGAGGCAGATGGCCGACGTGCAGTTGAACACCTGGCGGCACAACGACGGCAGCCCGCCCATGAGAATCTCGTAGTAGGCGCGCCAGGTGGGAAGGAACTTGCGCGGATTGATATGCACACTCCCGTCGCGCATGGTGCCCCACAGCAGGAGTCCCCAACACACGGTCTGGCTGATGGCCGTGGCCAGCGAGGCCCCCGTCACGCCCCACCCCAGCACGGGGATGAACAGTGCGTCGAGGAAGATATTGAGCACCGCGCCCGTCACCATGCCCACCATGCCGTAGCGGGCGTTGCCCTGCAGGCGCAGCTGGTTGTTGAGCGTCAGCGAGGTCATCATCAGGGGGGTGGCGAAGACGATATAGCGCAGGTACTCGGCGGCATAGGGCACCACGTCGGGCGTGGCTCCCAGCAAGCGGGCGAGGGTCGGCAGGTTGAAGCCGAAACCCAAGGCCATGGCCAGACCCACCAGCAGCGGGGTGAAGAATCCCACGGCGGCCATCGTCGAGGCCGTGGCGTGGCGTTTGGCGCCCAGCTCGCGCGAGATATAGTTGCCCGACCCGTGGCCGAAGAAGAATCCCAGGGCCTGCACCACAATCATATAGGAGAAGGAGACCCCGATGCCGGCCGTGGCCTCGGTGCTGAGATGTCCCACAAAGGCGGCGTCGACGATGTTGTAGAGCGACGTCACCATCATGCTTATGGTGGTGGGAATAGCCAACCGCAACACCAGTCGGCGGACGGGTGTTGCGGTCATTTCGGTGTATTTTTCGTTGAGCGTCAACGGACGTTGTAGGTGAGGCGCATGTTGATGCTGGCGCGCTTCTTCTTCGAGGAGGTGTTGAAGGTGCCGCCCCACGAGTAGTCCTCATCCGTCGAGTTGGGGGCGGTGATCTGGAACACGCCCATGTTGGCGGTCTTCAGCCCTCCGAGGTGGGCACCGGCGCTCTTGGCGATGGTCTCGGCACGGTTGCGGGCGTTCTCGGTAGCCTCGGCGAGCATCTCGACCTTCAGGTCGCTGAGCTTGGTGTAGTAGTACGACATATCGTTCTCCTCCACGTTGATGCCGCGGTCGAGGAGCTCGGAAATCTGGCGCTGGATCTTCTCGATTTTCTCCACGTCGTTCGACTCGATGCGGATGCGCTGGGTGAGGCGGTAGCCCTTGAAGACGCTGTAGCTGCGGTTCGTCTGGTTGTCGTACTGATATTCCGTCTCCTTGTAGTTGGTGACGGCCTTGAAGTCCATCTCGTTCTCGGCGACACCCTGATTCACAAGGTACTCCTTGACGGTCTTGGTCATCTCCTTCAGCGAGGCATAGCCGTCCTTGATGTTCATGTTGAGCACATCGAAGCTGATATCCCACACGATGAGGTCGGAGTCGAAGTCGCGCTCGGCCATGCCGACGACGCTGACAGTTTTCACTTGGCCCTTGGCCTTGTTGAGGTAGTAACCGGCAATCCAGATGCCGCCGATGATAGCGATGCTGAAGATAATCGCAGTGATGATTTTTACCTTTTTCATAATTCTCAATTTTCAATTTTCAATTTTCAATTCAATAAGCCGGGAAGGCGATTTCGCGCTCGATGACCTGGTAGGCCACGTTGTTGCGGTAGATGGTCTGGCGCACCCAGTTGTCGTCCTCGTCATACTCGAAGACATAGCTGTGCTTCCAGTTGAGGTGCTCGTCGTAGTTGAACGAGGAGAGCTCGATGAGGTTGTCATGGTCGTCGTAGTAGTAGGTCGTCAGGGCCATGAGGAAGTCGTCGGCATCGTAGAAGCGCCATTCGGTGCGGTTGCCGTGGGCGTCGTAGGCATAGAGGTAACGCTGCATCAGCTCGCCGTCGCGGTCGTAGAACTCGATGATATTGTTGTTGCCCTGGGCGTCGTACTTGTAGACGCGCTTCTCGGTCATGGTGCCGTCGGGCGAGAAGCTCTGCTCCTCGACGAGGCGGTCGTTCTCATAGCGCGAGGTCTCCTTCTTGGTCATGTGCTCGCCCATGAAGACGGTGCGCTCTATGCGGTTGCCGTTCTTGTCGTTGAGGTAGGCGGTGCGGCCCGTCAGCTCCTTGGCGCGGTTATACTCGTTCCAACCGAGGGCGTAGCCGTGCACGTCGAAGTAGTAGGAATACCATGTGTACTCGCCATCCTTGGTGCGGTACTTGTCCTGGAAGTTGCCGCGCTTGTCGAAGGTGATCGAGTCGATGCAGATTAACTGGCGTCCGTTGCGGCCGCCATGGATGTTGTAGGTGTACTCAATCACATACACGGCATTGCCGTTGATACCCATCTCCTGACGGGACGACTTGCGGGGTTTGTTGCCTGCGAAGGCGGTGCCCATCACCGTCATAACAAGCACTAATGCAATATATTTCTTCATTTTGAACTTGATTTGTCTATACTATTTCGCGATGCAAATATACAACTTTTTCTTTACATAAACGCGTTTGCACCGAAAATATTGTCCCTTCCTGTCTTTTTTCACCGAATCCCGGCTTGACACACTCCTCAGTCACTTCGTGACAGCTCCCCTAACTTAGGGGAGCAGCTGGTGCTACCATTTTTTCACCGGATTCCACTCACTCTCCCCCTAAGTTAGGGGGAGTACCCCGAAGGGGGGAGGGAGTGTGTCCTTCATTTTTCAATTCTCCTCACATACCGGAAGAAGAGCACCGTGACCACAGCCGTGACTACGGCGCCAAGAGTGTAGCCCAGCCAATGGGGGATGAGGGTGCCCAGGCCCTCCTTCTCGGCCACGAGGAGGAAGCAGCTCGTCACCATGGTCATGAAGACCGCCGGCAGGAGGGTGACGATATAGGCTTTGTGCTTGTAGCAGAGGAATGCCGTGACGGCCCAGAGGGTGACGGTGGCCAGCACCTGGTTGCTCCAGGCGAAGTAGCGCCATATCACGTCGAACCCCTTGGCATCCAGAAGCGAGAACACCAGCAGGCCCGCCGCCGCGGCGAAGACGGGCAGCGCCACATAGAGGCGCTTGCGGATGGGCTTTTGGTCGACCTTCATGAAGTCGGCCACAATCAGGCGCGCCGACCGCAGGGCCGTGTCGCCGCTGGTCACCGCCGCCGAGATGACGCCCAGGATGCATATCGTCGCCACCACCGGGTGGAACCACTCGTTGGCGATGACGCCCACCATGGCGGGGCCGCCCTTGCCGGTGGTGTCCACCGGGCTCTCGGGGCCGAAGAAGTAGGCCGCCGCGGCCGCCCAGATGAGGGCCACGATGCCCTCGGTGATCATCGCGCCGTAGAAGATGGGGCGTGCCTGCCGCTCGTTGGTCATGCAGCGGGCCATGAGAGGGCTCTGCGTGGCGTGGAAGCCGCTGATGGCGCCACAGGCGATGCTGATGAACATCATCGGGAAGATGGGGTTGTGCGCCGCGTCTGGATGGCGGTTCTGCAGGCCCTCCCACAGCTCGGGGATGTGGGGCTGGTACATGGCGAAGGCCACCACGATGGCGACGGCCATGGCCAGCAGCAGGAGGCCGAACACGGGATATATCTTGCCTATCAGCTTGTCGATGGGTACCAGCGTGGCAATCAGGTAGTAGGCGAAGATGAGGCCCACCCAGATGAAGATGTTCCAGCCGGGGGTGAAGTTGTTGTTGAGCAGGATGGCGGGGGTATTGACGAACACCGCGCCCACCAGCACCATCAGCACCACCGTGAAGATGCGCATCACCAGCTTGGTGCGTTTGCCGAGGTAGAAACCGTGTATCTCGGGCAGCGAGGCGCCGTCGCGGCGCAGCGAGATGAAGCCCGCGATGAAGTCGTGCACGGCCCCCGCGAAGATGCTTCCGAAGACAATCCACAGGAACGACGAGGTGCCGAACTGCGCACCCATGATGGCGCCGCAGATGGGGCCCACGCCGGCGATGTTCAGAAACTGGATAAGATAGACCCGCCAGGGCTTCATCGGCACGTAATCCACCCCGTCGGGGTGCTCCAGGGCAGGGGTTTTACGGGCCGGGTCGACACCCAGCATCCGCTCGATAGCCTTGGAATATACCAAATAACCAAGCACTAACAATACTACAGCAATGATGAATGATACCATAACGATGTGTATTTTTCAGCCTGCAAAAATACACATTTTTTCCCAACTTTCAACTTTCAACTGCAAACTTTCAACTATTCTTCGTATCTTTGCATCATCAAATCCACAAAAACACCGACAATGAAAAAGACTCTATCTATTGCCCTTGTGGCACTTATGGTCATCTCCACTGCCTCGGCCCAGAGCTCTGAAAGCCAATGGACCCTCAACACCCGCGCCTGGACCACCAACTATTGGACCGACATCATCTATAGCGCCGCACGCGGAACCGTGATTTTCCTCACCACAGAATACGGCTCCGACGACATGCGCACCCTTGAGCGCATCATCCCCAATTCCGGCCTCGTCTTCCCTGTCGGCATCGAGAAAGCGGGCTTCGCCGACCCCTACGACATATACGGCCCCTACCACTACGCTTTTGGCAACCCCTTCAAGAATGTGGGCGATTTCGGCATGGGCATTGACCTCTCCTGGCGCCCCTCGTTCGTCGGGTTCTACGCCGGCGGCTACTTCAAGAGCCAGGAAATCGTCTTCAATAACGACGACAGCCACCTGCGCGGCTTCTACTTCCAGCCCCGTGCGGGCCTCGTCTTTGGACGCAACAAGACCTCCATCGAAGCCGGCGTCTTCTACGACAAGACCTTCGGATGCTGGAGCAACGCCTTCGACACCGAGACCTCCATGCTCTCCGACGGACTGGGACTCGACGTGGCCCTCAACTACTTCTCCTTCAGCGGCACCCAGTTCATCATCCAGTTCTCCATGCCGTTCCACAACTTCCTCAACGACAAATACCCTGACGGCCGTTTCGAAGGCATGCACCGCCGTGTGGGCTATATCATGCTCACCCAGCGCATCACCCTCTGACCGCCGCCGCCCTCCTGCCGAGGTTGACACAGACGACAGCAACCACCGGCAACCATAACACAGATTCCCAACCCCCTTGCCGGGCCTTCCCAAAAGGTCCGGCATTTTTTTCGTCCTGCCCGTCCCCTCGCCGCGCCGCCAGTCCGCCTTCGCCGCGCCTTGTGTTGTTCTTCGATTCATCTTCGATTGTTCTTCGTTTTGAAAACGGAGAACAATCGAAGAACAATCGAAGAACAAACAGCCATCAAACGACCCCGCAGCGACGCTCCTCCGTCACTGCGGTGGTCAACCAAAGGATAGCCAGCGGGCAAAAAAAACACAAGAAAGAACTCAAAACCAAAAGCAGACCGCTTTAGATGTGATATGCTACTGTCCCAACCACGACCCACATCCAATCCGCCTCAAACTCCGCCACAAGCACGGGACAAAATCTCAGTAAGGGGATGAATCCTCTTTGGGCATTTACAAAGAAGTGGCAAAACAAAAGTTCAAAGGGCGGCTCAAATGAACCGCCCTTAAAGGCGACAAATGCTCATGACATTTGCCCACTTGGTAGTTTTCACAACGGAATAATCCTTATTGTGAATTGCTTAAAAAGTGCTGCAAAAATACACATTTTTTTTGGAATAATGCACCTTTTTGAAAAAAAAATCGTATTTTTGCATCTTCAAATACCACATCTACTATGGCAAAAATTCTCGGACTCGACTTAGGAACCAACAGCATCGGATGGGCTGTAATCGACAATGAAAAGAAATGCATAGACGCTGCCGGCTCTCGCATTATTCCAATGGATGCTGGGCGTTTGAGTGATTTTGAAAAAGGCAATTCTGTATCGCAGACAGCCGACCGAACCAAATATCGTGGTGCACGTCGACTGCATGAACGATTCCTCCTGCGTAGGGAACGGTTGCTGAGGGTACTAAAGATGATGGAGTTTTTGCCAGAACACTATGCCTCACAATTGTCACGCTATGGGCACTTGCCAGAGAATCTGGAGCCTCGCATTGCTTGGCGTGAGGGGAAAGACGGCAAGCCTGAATTCCTGTTCCGAGATTCTTTCAACGAGATGGTCGAGGAATTCCGGCAAGCGGGCATCAGTCAAAACATTCCCTACGACTGGACAATATACTACCTGAGGAAGAAAGCTCTCTCCCAGCCTTTGACTAAAGAGGAACTGGCTTGGATTCTGATGCAGTTCAACCAGAAACGCGGATACAACCAGCTGCGAGGCAAGGATGACGAAGAAATGGGCAATTCTGACGAGAAGGGGACTGAGAAGGAATATTTCGAACTGCGGGTTATCAAGGTCGAGGACAGTGGGGACAAATACAAAAAGGGCGGCACATGGCACAACATCACGTTAGAAAACGGATGGGTGTACCGCCGGGTATGTCGTGTTGCACCCGATTGGGAAGGCAAGACAAGGGGATTCATTGCAACCTTCAAATTGGACAAAGACGGCCAACGCAAAGAAGGGGAACAACCCAGCCTGAGGTCTCCTGATGAGAACGATTGGGGGTTGCGCAAAATCAAGACCGAGAACGACATTTGCCAATCAGGCCACACGGTTGGTGAATACATCTACAATACTCTGAAGACCAACCCAAGTCAGAAAATCATCGGCGAAGCCGTCCGCACCGTTGACCGCGCTCTGTATAAAGATGAATTATACCGTATTATAGACAAGCAACGGAATTTTATTCCTGAACTGAATGACCATGATTTGTACGACCTCTGCATCGAAGAGCTTTATCCGAGCAACGACGCATTCCGCAACAGCATTGCCAATAGGGATTTCAAATACTTGTTGGTTGACGACATCCTATTCTACCAGAGACCGCTGAAATCGAAGAGAAGTCTCATTGCCGACTGCCCGTATGAGAAACGCAACGGAAAGCCCATCAAGTGTATTGCCAAATCACACCCTTTGTTCCAAGAATATCGTCTATGGCAGTTCCTTGCCGACCTGCGGGTTTATCGTGATGACAAGGACATCACCCCTACCCTCTTGCCCGACGGAAATGCCTACGCAGACTTATACAACCATCTGGCTTGCCTGAAAGAGATAGATCAGAACGGACTACTGCGTTACTTCAAAATCGGGAAAAAGGACATGCCCAGTTACAGATGGAAATATGTTCAAGACCGGAAATATCCCTGCGGGGAGACTCGTGCGGTTCTGCTGGGCGGATTGCGGAAAGCGGGCATTCCCGAGAAGTTTCTTACACCTGAGAAAGAACTGCAACTATGGCACATGCTCTACTCCGTTGACGACCAGCGACAATACGAAAACGCCTTAAAGACCTTCGCCCACAAACAAGGATGGACAGATTCGCAATGCGAATCCTTTGTACAGAGTTTCCGGCGGCTGACAGTATGCAAGGAGAAAGACTATGGCGCCTACTCTGCCAAAGCCATTGGCCGCCTACTGCCATTGATGCGACGAGGTCGCTACTGGAAAGAAGACGACATAGACGGACTGACCCGCAATCGCATCGAACATATCATCACTGGCGAGGAGGACGAGAACCTGACCGCATCAGTGCGTGAAATATTCAAAGGCTTGCACAACATAGAACAATTCCAAGGCATGCAACCCTGGCAAGCTTGCTATCTTGTCTATGGTCGCCACTCAGAAGCCGCCGAAGCCAAGAAATGGACTCGTCCCGAAGATATTGACGAATACCTCAAAGAGTTTCGCCGCAACTCGCTGAACAATCCCATTGTCGAGCAGGTAGTGACAGAAAGTCTGCGTGTGGTGCGCGACATTTGGAAACAGACAGGACACATTGACGAAATACACATTGAGTTAGGGCGCGAGCTGAAAAAGACAAAGTCTGAACGGGAAAGCATCTCCCAAACCATTATGGAGAACGAGGCCACAAACCAACGCATACGATTGTTGCTCACCGAACTGATGAACCCTGATCTGGAGGTGGAGAATGTTCGCCCCAATTCTCCTTCCCAACTGGAGCTACTGAAGATATACGAGGAAGGCGTGATGCAGAGCGGCATCGAGATACCCGATGACATCAGGGATATTCAGAAGCGCTTCTCAGCCGCCAAAAATCAGCCGACACATGCAGAGGTGATAAAGTACAAGTTGTGGCTTGACCAAAAATATCGCTCGCCCTACACGGGAAAGCACATTCCTCTGGCAAAACTATTCACTCCCGCCTACCAAATTGAGCATATCATACCGCAAGCCCTCTATTTCGACGATTCGCTTTCAAACAAAGTAATCTGCGAAGCCGAAGTAAACAAACTAAAAGACCGGGAACTTGGACATGAATTCATCATGCACCACCGTGGTGAACGAGTTCAACTGAGTTTAGGCGGAGAGGTGGAGATTCTTTCTTTGGAGGCTTACGAGAAATTGGTCAAAGAGACATTCGCCAACAGCCACAAGAAACGAGAGAAGCTGATGCTGGATGAGATTCCTGAAGACTTCATCAATCGTCAACTAAACGATAGCCGATATATCAGCAAACTGATGATGCATCTACTTTCCAACATAGTACGAGCCGAGGATGAGGATGGCAACCGCGAAGATAGCACCACTTCACGCAATGTTATCCCATGCAATGGTGCCGTCACCGATCGACTCAAGCACGATTGGAGCATCGATGATGTTTGGAACCGCATTATCCTGCCAAGATTCAAGAGGATGAACGACATCAACAAGACGTCGGAATATACCACCACAACAGAGAGAGGTCATCTCATCCCGCAGGTACCCCTCAACATGCGGCAAGGCTTCAAGAAGAAGCGCATCGACCACCGCCACCACGCTATGGATGCCCTCGTCATCGCCTGTGCCACGCGCGATCATGTCAATCTCCTCAACAACGAGGCCGCAAGAAGTTCCACCCGTTATGACCTGAACAACAAATTGCGGGTAAAGGGTTACTATATTGGCACAGACGGACAAAAGCATGAACGCTTCGGCGAGTTCTACAAGCCCTGGGATACCTTCACGGAAGATGTGCAGCGCACATTAGATGGTATCATCGTCAGCTTCAAACAGAACCTGCGCGTCATCAACAAGACCTCAAACTACTATTCCATCATCCAGAACGGGAAACGAGTCAACAAAAAACAGGAGAAAGGAGATAGTTGGGCGATACGCAAGGCTTTGCACAAGGAAACCGTCTTCGGCGAGGTAAATCTCCAACTGACGAAACGTGTACCCATCAAAAAGGCCCTCGATAATGTCGACAGCATTGTAGACCGAGAGCTGAAAGCAATGATTAAAGAGAAGAAGAAAATCACTTATTCCAACAAGCAAATTGAAGACTTCCTTGGGAAAAACAAAGACATTTGGAGCGAGGCTGCCGATGGTAAGATAGAGGTATACTACTATACAGCCGACACCAACGACCGCTATTTTGCATCTCGCAAACCCCTTATTGAATTAATGAAAGGTATCACCACGGAAGCCGCTGCACAAGATGCCATCAATAGTATCACCGACAGCGGCATTCGTTCCATACTACGGGCACACCTGGCCACAGAAGGAAACAATCCCGAAGAAGCCTTCTCTGCCGACGGAATAGAACGCATGAACCGCAATATCAAAACCCTCAACGGAGGCCATGACCACATGCCAATAAAGTGCGTCCGCAAATACGAACAAGCCAATAAATTCAGCGTGGGAAGCGCTGGCCAGAAATCTACAAAATACGTTGAGGCAGCCAAAGGCACAAATCTATTCTTTGTAATATACACTGACAGCAAAGGTGCCCGTGGATATGTCACTGTGCCCCTTAACATCATCATTGACTTGCAAAAAAAGTATGAAAAAGACTGGAAGGAAAATATTGCCGGGCGATTACAAGGAGAAGACTTAGGATTAATGCCTACGGGATCAAAAGTCCTGTACATCCTTTCACCCGGCGACTTGGTGTATGTACCGAGCGAAGAAGAGCGCAAGAACGGGATTAAACGAGTGGACACAGAGAGGATATATAAGGTAGTATCGATGGCTGGCATTCAATTTATGTGTATACATCACCAAGTAGCATCTCCTATTGTCAACAAGATGGAATTTACTACATCCAACAAGATGGAGAGAGCAATCTCCGGTGAAATGATTAAAGAAGTCTGTGTCCCCATTCAGGTAGACCGATTGGGCAACATCACAAAGATTGGATAGACTCACAATAAACAGAACCTTTTGCCGTTAACATACAAAAACAAGGAGGAACAAAGACATGATGACCGCAGTACAACAAAATGCCATGAACACGGAACTATGGCAGAGCATCGGAGCCATTGCCGACAACGAGTCGCTGATGCGACGCCTCACACGCTACGCCAAACGGTTGGTCAGAGAAAAAGAGGATCCCACCCTCATGACAAAAGAGGAGTTCTTCGCCCGCGTCGACGAGTCAAAAAAGGAATACGAAAAAGGCGAATATGTGTCTTTCGGCAATCTTGAAGACATGAATGCCTGGCTTAACGCTCTCTGACATGTATACCATCAACTATACCTCACGAGCCCAAGCCGACCTCATCAGGCTGAAAAGAAACGAACCCGCTAGCTTCAAGAAACTGACGAGACTGCTCAATGAACTGGCAGTACATCCCCGCACAGGCACCGGACATCCCGAACAGTTGAAAGGCGACAGATGCAACCAATGGAGCCGTCGCATAACGGAGAAGCACCGCCTCGTCTACGAGATTCACGACACTGAAGTGGTGGTGCTAGTGCTCACCGCCTACGGACATTACGAAGACAAATGATTAAGCGCACCCTCTGTTTCTCCCACCCAGCCTACCTTTCGTTGCGCAACAAGCAGCTGTCGGTACGACTGGAAAAGCACGACGGGGAACCTGAACGCGAGGCCACTATACCAGTGGAGGACATCGGCTTCGTGGTCCTTGACCACCGGCAGATTACCATCACCCACGGGGCGCTCTCAGCCCTGCTCGACAACAACGCCTCCGTGATTACCTGCAACGAGAGCCACATGCCCGTGGGGCTGATGCTGCCCCTCGAAGGCAACACCATCCAGAGCGAGCGCTTCCAAAGCCAGCTCTCGGCCTCCTTGCCCCTACGCAAACAGCTGTGGCAACAGACCGTACAGCAGAAGATTCTCAACCAAGCCGCCCTGCTGCGCGAACTCCACGGCACCGGGACGGGCAATATGCAACACTGGGCCGCCGACGTACACTCCGGCGACAGCACCAACCTCGAAGGACGGGCAGCAGCATTCTACTGGAGCCAGATGTTCCCCACCCTTCCCAACTTCACCCGCAGCCGCGAGGGAGAATACCCCAACAATCTGCTCAACTACGGCTACGCCATCCTGCGGGCCGTCATCGCCCGCGCCCTAGTGGGCAGCGGCATGCTCCCCACCCTCGGCATCCACCACCACAGCCGCTACAACGCCTACTGCCTGGCAGACGACATCATGGAACCTTACCGACCCTTCGTCGACCGGCTGGTGGTGGAGACCATGTCAGAGTGCTGCGACGTAGAGGTGACAACCAACATCAAGCGGCGACTGCTGACGGTGCCGACACTCGACGTACGCATTGGCGGACAGCGCAGTCCCCTGATGGTGGCCGCAAGCCAGACAACAGCTTCTTTGGCGCGGTGCTTCGCGGGCGAAAGCCGGCGCATTACCTATCCCGAATTGTGATGGACCGCTTCAGCGAATACCGCATCATGTGGATTCTCGTGTTCTTCGACCTGCCCACCGACACCAAGCGGGAACGCAAGGCCGCAGCTGATTTCCGCAAACACCTCATCGCCGACGGTTTCACCATGTTCCAGTTCTCCATCTATGTGCGGCACTGTGCCAGTCGCGAGAATGCCGACGTACATCTCAAACGTGTCAAGGCAATGTTACCTGCCTATGGCCAGGTGGGCTGCCTGACCATCACCGACAAGCAGTTTGCCGACATAGAACTATTCGTCTGCAAGAAGGAGGTGGAGCCCAACGCCCCAGGGCAGCAGTTGGAGCTCTTCTGACACTTCCAATAGAAAACAAAAAAAAACTGCACAAAACAAAAAATCCTGCCTCTTTGGGCAGGATTTTTTACCATTGAGACCTCTATTAAGATTATGATACTCTTTCAATTAATGAGATTGCGGTGTTTATCAGTAATCTCAATGTTCTCTTTTCAAGCAATTCACAACTGGTACGGGTGAACTTCGTAATGGAAAGGAGGTGTTTATCAGTAATCTCAATGTTCTCTTTTCAAGCAATTCACAACAGAATTGATGTGTTCTTTAATAGAGGTTCTGGTGTTTATCAGTAATCTCAATGTTCTCTTTTCAAGCAATTCACAACGATGCATTGAGATAGGATTGACAACTACATGGTGTTTATCAGTAATCTCAATGTTCTCTTTTCAAGCAATTCACAACGGCCCGAAGGAGTGGAACTCATAGACCTCTGGTGTTTATCAGTAATCTCAATGTTCTCTTTTCAAGCAATTCACAACCATTTTTGTTTAGGTTTAAAAATATTCTCCGGTGTTTATCAGTAATCTCAATGTTCTCTTTTCAAGCAATTCACAACATAGCAAGTGACCAGGGCACGAAGTGACTAGGTGTTTATCAGTAATCTCAATGTTCTCTTTTCAAGCAATTCACAACAGAAATTGCCTTTCACCCTCGCCTTGTCTGCGAGTGGGTACTCGCAGGGCTCACGCTCGGTATGCCACCGGCATCCCTCGTATCAGTAATGTCAATGTACTCTTTTCAAGCAATTCACAACGGAAATTGCCTATCGCCCTCGCCTTTTCTGCGAGTGGGCACTCGCAGGGCTCACGCTCAGTATGCCACTGGCATCCCTCGTATCAATAATCTCAATGTACTCTTATTTTGTATTGTTTTCCGGCTGCAAAGATACATAAAAATATTGAGATGGAAGAAAAACGGGAGAAAAGGCGATGGATACCCAGGATATTATTTGAAGATTACAGAAAGATTATCCCCAGATAAAACACTTGTTCTATGTACATTGCAATAGCAGGAAAAACAATAGTTGCCCATGTCGGGAAAAAGATGTATCTTTGCATCTGCAAATGGACAACACACCCTACAACACAAGGACGACAGCCTCCCGATCCCCCAAATAACACGAACTCGTCCGCGCCCTTCAGGGCCTCTCCCTGAAACGCCGCGAACGCGCCTAAAAGAAATAATAGACATTCTGATTTAATCGCTTATGGCCGAAAGACATCTAACAATAAGAAACAGCACTGCGGAGTTCCTTATCTTCCAGATAGAAAATAAGGAACAAGGGATTGAGGTGTTCTACAAGGATGAGAACCTGTGGTGTACACAGAAAGCTATAGCGATATTGTTCGACTGCGACAGAAGCGTTATCACAAAACACCTGGGTAACATCTTCGCCTCAGGAGAACTGAAGGAAGAGGCAGTATGTGCAAAATTTGCACATACTGCCTCTGACGGCAAAACATATCAAACCCTGTTCTATAGCCTGGATGCCATCATCGCTGTGGGCTACCGCGTGAACTCAATCCGCGCCACCCAGTTCCGCCAATGGGCGACCAGCGTCCTTCGGGAGTTTGCCATCCGAGGCTATGTGCTTGACCGCAAACGCATGGAGAACGGAACGTTCCTTGGTGAGGACTACTTCGAGCACCTGTTGGCTGAGATACGTGAGATACGCCTAAGCGAGCGCCGTTTCTACCAGAAACTGACGGACATCTATGCCACAGCCATTGACTACAATCCCGATGCGCCCACGACAAGGCTCTTCTTCAAGATGATGCAGAACAAGATGCACTATGCTGTTCATGGCCGCACGGCAGCAGAATTGATAATGGATAGAGCCAATGCCGAGCAGGAACACATGGGCTTGACCACTTGGGAGAATGCCCCCAACGGGAAGATTGTCAAGACGGACGTGGTGATAGCCAAGAATTATCTGAAAGAGATGGAACTGGCTGATATGGGTCAGTTGGTGAACGGTGTACTGGAGTTGGCAGAGGGTATGGCCAAACGGCACATTCCCATGACGATGGAGGACTGGGCCAAGCAGATAGACACCATCTTGGCGGCAGGCAGGAATGAAGTGCTGCAAACAGCAGGAACCGTGACGGCAGAAGAAGCCAAGGACCATGCGGAAACGGAATTCGAGAAATACCGTATCGTTCAAGACCGTTTGTTCCAAAGCGATTTCGACAGATATCTTGGGTCTTTGCCATTTGAAGAGGACGATTCTTTGATAACAGGTTAGTCGCCCCCCTGCGGGGGCGTGGATTGAAACTGCGTGGAATACGCCACCCTCAACAGCCAAGCGGCGTCGCCCCCCCCCCTGCGGGGGCGTGGATTGAAACTTGTACTGCGTGGCGACCGCGCCTCCGTACTTGGTCGCCCCCCCCCTGCGGGGGCGTGGATTGAAACCTGAAATCCGAGGCCGAGACTGAGGCCATCACCGGAGTCGCCCCCCCTGCGGGGGCGTGGATTGAAACCGGTGAAAAATCGTTTGATGGTAGTGGTGTTAATAGTCGCCCCCCCCTGCGGGGGCGTGGATTGAAACAACGCCGAAATCGCGGTCGTTCCCGCCTACATCAGCGTCGCCCCCTCCTTGCGGGCGTGGATTGAAACGCGTTAGCATTGTTGTTCGAACGGTACACCACACGGTCGCCCCCTGCGGGGCGTGGATTGAAAACAAAATATAGGTGCCAACTCTCCACGAACGAGTTGGCACCTATAATTATAAAGGCGCGGCTATTGTCCAATACCTACTTCAGGCCGGGCCAGGTGCCGATGATGTTCTTGCACTGGGTGTAGGTGGAGGAGCAGTTGGAGACTTTGTAGTACTCGCTGTCGTAGGGCTGGAGGATGTCGACAGAGCGCTGGAAGCCGTCCCAGCCGTGGGCGATGATGTAGAGGTACTGCACCGTGCCACCCGTGAGAGGGGCGTCCTTCACTCCGTTGGGGCTGGAACACATCTCTACGGTGTAGGGTTCGACAGGGGTGTAGGCGTTCTTGTTGTCGGCGCCCTTCAACAGGGCGGCAGCCATGTAGCGCTGGATATACGAGTCGTTCTCGGGGGCGTACTGCGAGGCCACCAGCTTGGTCTTGAGGATGCGGAGGATGGCGTCGGAGGTGGCGGAGCCGTTGCAGAGCAACTCGAAGCACTGCTTGCCGACGGCATTGTCGCGGGCATAGAGCTCGATGGCCATGGGTATCATGGCCGCGGCCCCCTGGGGCGACTTGCCCAGAAGGGTGTTGTAGACGGCCTCGAACTCGGCATAGTCGGAGGGGACGTTGGTGAAGGTGACACTGGCGGTCGGGGTCTTGTGGTCTCTTGACTTGTGGTTGATTTCGCCGTTCACGGTGTAGACATGGTCGCCGTAGGTCAAAGTGTTGCCATTGAGCTGCACTGCGGGGGCGGCCTCGGCGACGGCTTGGATTCTGTCCGCAAGAGCTTTCATGTTCGCGTCAAGCGTATCCCGGTCGTTCTGAAAAACGCGCCTGAAATCATGGAGCGACATTTCTACGTTCGGGTCGAGTTTCATCAGGTTCAGGTATTCAGTGTAAGTGTGAGCCAAAACTATCACTCCTTATCCATATC
>CAJOIV010000026.1 GCA_905234665.1 uncultured Bacteroidales bacterium
AAGCTGTAGCCAGTGTTGGCCGTCGCCGTCAGCGTCGCCGTGGCGTTGGCTGCATAGGTGCCGCCGCCCGTCACGCTGCCGTAGGCCGCGTTGTTGGCGTTGGCAGTCACATAGTACGTCGTGCCGGTCGCGGGAGCCGTCGTGACGGTCAGCTGCGCCCAGTTCTCCGAGTACCAGCCCGTGCCGCAGACCGTCTGCACGTAGAACGTGTAGGAGGTCTCGTCGTACAGGCCCGTGAAGGTGTGCGTGTTGGTCGTCACCGTGACGGTGTCGTAGTTCTGGCCGTCGGTGCAGACCACGCGGTAGCCCACGGCGCCAGTCACTGCTGTCCAGGACAGAGTCACGCTGTTGAAGGTCACGTCGCTCGAGGTGAGGCTCGTGACAGACTCGCAGGTCGCGGCGGTGAACTGCACCGTGTCGCCCCATTCGCCCTCGATGTTATGGGCATCGCCGCAGAGGGCGCGGATGGAGGCATAGTAGGTCGCACCGGCCGTGAAGCCGCCCACGGTGCCCGGGATGGTGGTCACGGTGTAGAGGCTGTCGAAGGTGGTGCTGAAGACGTGGATCTCCCAGGCCGTCTCGTCGCCCGAGGGCAGCCAGGCGAAGGTCGCCGTGGCGTTGGTGGTGCCAATCACGCCGAAGGTGTCGGGTGCATGGCAGGGCATGGTGTCGGTACGGAAGAGGATCGCGTTCCAAGCCGAGAAGCCGATGCTGTCGGCGGTGCAGTCCTGACGCACACGCAGCTCGTACATGGTGAGGGGCTGCAGGCCGGTGAAGGTGTAGGTGCTGCCTGTCACGGCCACGGGAGTGGTCCAGTTGGTGTCGGCGGCAGTGCGGTAGGAGACCTCGTAGGCCGTGCCGTTGCCCACCCAGTTGAGGGTGGCGCTCTGGTGGTCGCCCGTCACAGAGGCGATGTCGGGACGGTCGCAGGCTGCGGCGCAGGAGTAGAACTGCAGGTCGCCGACATAGTTCTGGGCAGTACCGCCGGTGACGGTGGTGATGTCGTACTGGCTGCCGTCAGTATAGACATAACGGCTCTTGGCCACCGTGGTGCTATGTGCATTGAACGAGGCGCCAGTGGTGTAATGGCCGTTGCGGCGGTTGACGGCAAAGAGCACATTGCTGTGGCCGTCCCACACAAAGGCAGTGTCGAAACTGTGCATCTGCCAGCCCACGGTAGAGTAGTTCAGATTAGCATCGTGGAGCACCTGGATGAACTGGTGGTTCGAGTCGGGCATGATGAAGCCGGACGAGAGGTCGCTCTCGCTGACGTTGGCCATATAGACATCCATGTGGTTGAACTCGTCGCCTGCCGTGCTGACGGCTGGGTCGAAGGCAAAGGCTGAGATTTCTGCCTCGACATCTGCGAAACGGGAAGCGTCGATGATGGTCTGGACGTAGGAGTAGTTGTAGAAGCCATAGCCGATGGGCGAGTAGCTGTTGGTGGTGGCAGCCCAGGCGCTGTCCCAGCTGTTGGCCGTGACGAGGTTGTCGCACATGGCCGTAGAGGCATGGATGACAGGGCTCCACTCGGCGGAGTCGCCCACAGAGCAGATGGGACGCACGTAGAAGTCGTAGTTGGTCATCGGAGTGAGGCCAAGGAAGTGCGCGGGGTTGGTGGTGACCGTGGTGAAGGCACCCGTGCCGCGGTCGAATCCGGCGTTGCCGTACTCGACCTCATACTGCGAGGCAGCTGTCAAGTCGCGCCATGCCAAGGTGATGCTGCTGGCGGTGAAAGTGTCGACTTGCAGGTTACGGACAGGCAGACAGGTGGGGGCGTAGTCGATGAGGAGGTTGTCGATGTAGACGGTGTTGTCGGAGAGGGTACGGAGGTAGAGGCGCGTGCCGGGTCCGACGTAGCCCACCATGTAGGTCGAGTGGAACTCGTAGGCGGTGCTGCTGGTAGTGAAAGTGTCGATGGGAGTGAAGGCGAAGGGTACGAGGGTATCGATGACACCCACTTCCACCTGGAGACCGGAAGCGCTGCCCCTCAGGTAGAAGGAGAACTGCAGCGAGTCAGGCGGTGCGATGAACTCAGGCATGGCCACGGCGGACTGCGACGAGATGTGCAGGGCGTAGTAGCCGGCAGCCGAATAGGAGTAGTCGAAGACGCAGCGCGGCAGTGCCGAGGCCACCGTGGTGTTGGAATTGACAATCTCCCAGCAGTTGGGCAGGGTCTGAGTCGACGACAGCGGGATGTCCTCGAAGGTCAGGAAGTAGGGCAGTGTGGGCAGCGGGGCGCATTCAGTGGTGAAGCGGCAGACATTGGAAGCCTGCGAGGTGTCGCCCGTGCGGAGGCAGATGGAGTAGCACTCGGCATCGTAGGTGGTGCCGGGGATAAGGCCGGTGAGTGTCACCGAGGTGGTGTTGCTGAAGACCGTGTCGTACACGCCCGAATGGTAGGCGGTGTAGCGCACCATGTAGGTGGCGCTACCGATATTCGACATATACCAGGTGAGGTCGGCCAAAGTGTCGAGGGCCGAGACCAAACGCAGGCTGTCGGGGATGGCGCATGGCGGGATGACATCCACGATGATGTTGTCGATATGCGTGTAGTTGACAGTGTTGGGCGTGGCGAAGCAGAGGTTGCCGTCGGCATCGTCGGCCAGCTGGTCGAGGTCGATGGTGTAGAGACGGACACCATCAGTGGGGCCATGACGCAGGGTGTCGATGACCACCAGCGAGTTGATGTCGTTGGGGTTGGGCAGGTAGCCGAAGAGGCACCATCCGTCGGTGGTGAAGCTGGTGAGGAAGTCGAAACGAATCTGCAGGTTGTGGAGCGGTTCGGCGAAGTGCGGCATCACGGCGTAGGCACCGTTGTAGAGACGCAGCATCGGGCCGTGCTGGGTCAGGTTGACCACGCGCGGATAGTTGTAGCTGCCGGTGGAACCCGTGGAGGTCTCGCTGCGGGCGGCGTTGGTGACATTGCCCACGCGCCAGCAGGTACGCTCGTACCAGCCGTTGACGATGTCGTCGAAGTTGTCGGTGTAAGGCACCAGGGCGTCGCCGCAGGCCGTTTGGCCGAAGATGGGCGTGTAGAGGATGTTGTCGGGAGAGCAGATGGAGCCCACGCGGATGGCGTAGCGGGTGGCCACGCGGAGGCCGCCGAGGACATAGTTGTTGGTGGTGACGATGGAGTCGGCCACGGTCCAGACGGTGTCGGTCGGCAGGCGGTATTCAACGCGCCATGAGGAGCCGCTGTTGGCATTCCAGGTGAGGTTGATGGTGCTGTCGGTGCCACCGTAGGCGACGGCTGCGGGCGACGAGCAGGACTCGTCGGCGCAGGAGGTGCCGAAGGTGATGACCGGACGCACGTAGGTCACATTGATGGCATCGTCGGTGGCCGGGTTGACATCGGCATCGGTGCCCGCGTAATGGACGGTGTAGATATTGTCGCCCGTATTGCGATCGGTGGTGGAAGCCGCCGTGAAGCTGAAGGAGCTGCTGTTGGCCGTGCCGGTGTTGTCGTCGATACCCACGACGAGGTTGCGGCTGTGGTCGCGCACGTAGGGCGTGGTGAAGTTGATGGTGCACTGCCCGTTGGAGACGGTCCAGTTGCCGCTATAGACCTGCGTGAGGGTCGAGAGTGGCGGGAAGGTGGGCGTGTACATGTTCTCGTAGTCGCTGTTGCCGAGATAGACGTCGATGTTACGGGTGACGGAGCCACTGGTGGTGACGTTGAAGGTGATGCTGGTGATGGTGTCGCCCATCTGGGCCAGCTCCTCGGCGAAGAACAGCATGTGGCCATAGTAGTAAGCTTTGGTCACGTAGAGCGGCGAGGTCGAGGAGGTCGTCGAGCTGCCGAGACCTGCGATGTAGTTGCAGATACCGTTGGCGGTGGTGAAGGTGCGGCTGACGGCGAAGCTGCTGTCGAGTTCGCCGGCATGGGGGCAGAAGGCCATTACCGAGAAGGTGTAGGACGAGGCGGTGTCGAGGCCGGTGAGGAAGTAGAAGGGGTTGGGAGTGCTGTCGGTCATGATGCCCGCGGTGGTCTGCCAGCTGACGCGGTACCAGGTGGCGGCATAGCCGCTCTGGGGCTCGTTCCAGGTGAAGACAGCCGAGGTGGCGGTGACGTTGTGGATGTAGAGGTCGGTGATGACTTCGCAGTTGGCGGCGGTGGTGAAGACGAGGCGCACGGGCGAACTCATGGCGCCGTCTTCGCAAGCCTGGGAGACCCACATATAGACCGTCGTGTTGGGGCCAAGCCATCCGAGGGCGATGCTGGCGTCAGTCAGGTCCATGCTGTCGGTGGCAGTGGTGAAGTTGTCAGTGGTGCTCCACCAAACGCGGAAGAACGTGGCAGCCGAATCGCCCTGCCAGGAGACGTATGCCGAGTCGTTGGTCAGGCGGGTGGCGGCGAGGTTCTGGACGCGGGGGCAAGTGCTGTAGCGGCCCACCTCGATGTCATCAATATAGAAGGTGTAGGAGCTGCTGGTGCGGGCGACCATGGCGATGCGGCCTTCGGGGCCCTGATAGTTGAGGAAGTTGACGAAGAACTGCTGCCAGGTGCTGGTGGGCTGGACCTGCACGGTGTCGACGGGGACGAAGGTGGTCAGGTCCTCGGGGTCGGTGATGACACCAATCTCGACGAGGCCATAGGAAGAAGTGGTCTTGTACTCCCAGAAGGAGAGCTCGAGGCTGCGGATGCTGTCGGCAAACTCAGGCAGGACGAGCCAGCAGGGATAGGACGAGCTGTAGCCGTAGAAGTAGAGGCAGTTGCTGCCGCTGTGGTAGTAAGAGGCATAGGGATAGGGGTAGGAAGCGGTGTTGAGGGAGCTGTAGTACTTGTTCCAGCAGGGACCGAGCTGCGAGGAACTGCCAGCCACATAGGAGTCGAAGTTCTCGGTGAAGGGGATAGTGTAGGGGGCGCAGGGAGTGGTGAAGGAATGCGTCCCGTAGTAGGTGGTGTCGTCTGTGGTGCAGTAGTGCGACACGCGGACTTCGTAGGTGGTGGCGGGGGTGAGTCCGGTGAGGGCAACACTGGTGTTGGTGGTGCCGGTGGCAAGGCTGGTCCAGGAGGAGGCGTTGGCCACGCGGTATTCAACATCCCAGGCTGTCTCGCTCAGACCGGCAGCCCATTCCACATCGGCGCTGTAGGCATCGACGCGGGTGGTACGCACCATAGGAGCGGCGCAGGTGGCGCGCTGGCCACAACCGTAGGTGTAGAAATGGACACTGGCACGGTAGGTATTGACGGATCCGCTCGTGGAAGTGGTGTAGTTGGCCAGCGTGAAGGGGTTGGAATCCTTGTAGCGGTAGAGGCTGGTGTTGGTGGGACCAGTGGTGTAGTAGCCGCTGAAACTGCTCGAGGTGTGGGTGGTGCCCGTGGGCTGGTTCATGAAGGTGCAGATGATGATGTTGCTTGAACCGTCCCAGACGAAGGGCTGGGTGAAGTTGTAATGCTGCCAGCCGGAAGTGTTCAGCGGGTGGGCGGCAGGGCCGTAGACCTGCTGCAGGGTACCGGGATTGACGTATGCCGTGGCCGATGAGAAGGAACTCATGTTGGTGGAGCCGATGAAGATGGTGAACTCCTTGGCATAGCTGCTGTTGGTGCCGAAGCCAAAGTCGACACCGATGATAGCACCGGCAGAGATACCGGCAGCACTCAACTCGTCGGCAGTGTAGATGGTCTGGTACATGGTGTTGCCATAGCTGCTGTAGACCAGGGTGCCGGAGTAGGTGGTGGTGCCGTTGCTGAAGTTGATGGTGTTCGTGGTGGTAGTATCCAACACAGCACAGCCGAGGTTGGTTGTGGTGAAGGTGATGCTGTCCCATCCACCGTAGTCATAGTCGTAGCAGTTGCCGCGGACACGCACCTTGTAGGTGGTGTTGGTATCGAGGCCGGTGATGAAGTAGTAGGGCACGGTGTCGGTCGCTGTGATGGGGGTGCTGGTGCTGCCCACTTCGACCCACTCGATTTCGTACTCCTGCGGAGTGCCAACAGTGCCGGGCTGATATTCCCAGGTGACCATGGCGCCGGTGGTGCCGACAGACTCGACAGCCATATTGGTGATGGGCGGGCACTGGGGAGCCAGTTCAATGGTGAAGTCGTCGGTGTAGCCGTACCAGTAGGCGCCGGCCAGAGGAACATGGAGAGCGATGTACTGGCCCGAGCCAGTGTAGTTGCCGAATCCTGCGACATACTCGGCCCACTGGGCGCTACTGCCCACATTGATGGTCTGCACGCGCTGGAAGGTGGTGACATCGTTGGGGTCGGTCATCACACCCACCTGGAAGATGGGGCTGTAGCTGGTGCTGCTGGCCTTGGCCCAGAATTTGAGCTGAAGGGTGTTGATGGGATAGCTGTCGGTGTCGATGGCAGGCAGGACAACGGTCTGGTAGTCGCTATAGGTGCCTGAACTGGAGGGGTTGTACCAGTAGAGGCTGCGGCTGCCGGTGTGGGCCGTGCTGCTCACGTAGGGATAGCCGGGATATGAGCTGCTGTTGTTGAGGTGGTGCCAGCAGGAGATGACGGGACGCACGGTGGTGGAGCCAGTGGCCAGATCCTCGAAGCCGTAGGTGTAGGGCAGAGTGACCATGGGAGCACACTCGGTGCGGAAGGAGAAGACGGCAGTCTCGGCCGTGCCGTAGCAGTCGGGAGTGATATGGACATCATACTCGGTGTTGGCGTTCAGGCCGTAGATGGTGTGCGGCAGGGTGTAGACCACCTCGGAGGTTCCGGCGCTGGAGCCGGGGGTGAAGCCGTGAGGACCATATTCAATGGTCCAGAAGCTGGCGGTGCCGTTCTCAATCCAGCTGAGGTCGGCCTGCGAGGTGGTGATATTGGTCGCCACAAAGTTGGAGACAGCGTCGCAGTCGGGAATCTGGACCACGCTGATGTCGTCCATATACATGTACCATAACGACGAGGGACGCACGGCGCCGATGGCGATATAGGCACCGTTGCCGGTGAAGGTGTCGAGGTCGACGGTGAACTCAGCCCAGGCGGTGCTGCTGCCGGGGTTGATGGCGATGTTGCTATTGACGGCCTGGAAGGTGCTGACATTGGTGGGGTCGGTCATCACGCCCACGCGGACGATGGGATGATAGCCGGTCGACGAGGCACGGGCCCAGAACTTGACGCGCATGGTGTTCATCGCGTAGTTGGCGGTGTCGAGCATCGGCAGGACCACATAGTAGTAGTCGCCGTAAGTGCCGGTGGTGGTGGAGCCGTACCAGTAGAGGGCACGGGTGCCGGTGTGTGCGGTAGAGGTAATGTAGGGGTAGCCCGGATAGCTGGTGCCGTTGTTGAGGTGGTGCCAGCAGGGGATGTTGGGATGCGAGCTGGAAGAGGTGGTGGCCATGTCCTCGAAGCCGTAGCTGTAGGGCGGGACGAGGCCGCAGGGGGTGGAGAAGGTGAGGTAGGCCATCTCGCTGGTGTCGCCATCGCCGCAGAGGGCGCGCACGGTGACGGTGTTGGTGGAGGAAGCCATCAGGCCGGTCACGACATAGGTGGTGTCGTACACCTCCACCTCAGTGGTTCCGTTGCCGACGAGCCAAGCAATTTCGTTGCCGGTGCGGGTGTTCCATGTGAGGGTGGCGGTGCTGAGTCCGATATTGGAGGCTGCCAGACCGGTGGGGGTGAGACAGGTGGGGATAACATCAACGTGGATGTCGTCGAGGTAGAAGTAGTTGGAGCCCGAGCCGGGGAGGTTCATGATGGTGATGTAGCCTGTTCCGGGGGCGTTGGTCAGCGGTACCTCGAAGTGGACAAAGGAGGTGGTGTTGTCGATGGTGACGGTGTCCACAGGCTGGAAGGTGGCGAAGGTGTGGGGATCGGTCATGACGCCCACGATGATGCGGCCGTTGTAGGAGGTGCTGGTCTTCCTGCCCCAGAAGCTGACCTGGAGGCTGTAGATGCTGTCCTCGAACTCAGGCAGGCAGAGCCAGCTGCGAGTGGTGGTGCCGCTGCCGTAGAAGTAGAGCGAGCGGGTACCCGTTTGGTAGTAGGAGGAGCTGGAATAGGGGTAGTTGTTGCTGTAGAAGGTGGAGCCGCTGAGGTAGCCACGGTCCCAGCAGGCGGCCAGGGGATAGCCCGAGCCGGTGGAGGTGAGGTCCTCGAAGCCGTATTCGAGAGGCAGGTCATCATGCGCGATGGGGGTGCAGAGGGTCGTGAACGAACCGGTGCGGATGCCCGAGGTCTGGCCGCTGCCGCAGTTGGCCACGATGGAGTAGCTGTAGGTGGTGCCGGGTGTCAGACCATAGATGGAGATGGGCGACGAGGCATCCACGACGGTGGTGTCCCAGGTGCCTGCCGTCAGCGTGACGGAGATGGACTGGGCATGGTCGATGTCGCTCAGGTAGAAGTCGGCATCGGTGGTGGTGACGATGAGGGAGTCGACCACGGGCGTGGTGCAGTAGGGAATCTCGTCGACGGTGATGTCGTCCACATACATATAATTAGTACCCTGACCGCCCTCGACCATGATGGTGATGCGTCCTGTGGTGGGGGCACTGCCGAGGGCAACCTCGAAGTGGTTCCAGTTGGTGGTGGCATCAGTGTAGCCGGTGTAGACGGTCTGGAAGGTGTTGTAGTTGGTGGGGTCGGTCATCACGCCCACCTTGACCATTCCAGAGTAGGAGGTGCTGCTCTTCTTGGCCCAGAACTGGAGGCGCAGTGTGTTGATGCTGTCCTCGAACTCAGGCAGGCAGACCCAGCTGCGGATGGTGGTGCCGGAGGCATAGAAATAGAGCGACTTGGAACCGCTGTGGTAGTAGGAGGTGCTGCCGTATGGGTAGCTGTTGGGGTTGTAGGAGCCTGTGTAGTAGCCGCGGGCCCAGCAGTTGGCGACAGGTGCACCCGAGCCGGTGGTGAGGTCCTCAAATCCGTAGGTGAACGGCAGTGCGGTGTGTGCTATGGGGACACATTCGGTGGTGCCTTCCTCGATATTCGAGGGATGGGTCTCCGAGGTGCAGACAGTCACCACGCGGAACTCATAATGGGTGCCGGGGGTGAGGCTGGAGATGGTGGCGGTTGTGGCGGTGGTACCCGTGGCGGCGGTAGTCCATGCGGTGGTGCCTTTCACGCGGTACTGGACATCCCAGGAGGTCTCGTTGAATCCGGGGACCCAGGAGAGGTATGCCTCGTAGGCAGTCATGCTGTCAATCCAGATGACCGGGGCGGCGCAGGTGGCCAAACCCGTGCAGGTCTGACTCAGGAAGGTGATGTTGGTGCGGTAGTAGCTGCGGCTGCTGGCAGCGGTGGCGGCGGGATTGGAGCCGTCGAGCGGGTTGCTGTCCTGATATTTGTACAGGGTGCGGTAGTAGCTCGAAAGGGTGGTGCTGTAGCCGTAGAAACCCGAGGAGGCGTGGGAGGCTCCCGAGGGCTGGTTCATGGTGGTGGTCACGCAGATGTTGCTGGTGCCGTCCCAGTGGAAGGGAGTGGTGAGGTGATAGGTGACCGCGCCGGAAGTGTTGAGCGGGTGGTCACCCTCATACACTTTGGCGGAGGCTCCCGTGGAGACCCACTCGGTGGCGGTGGTGCCGCCGAAAACATCTTTGGTGGTATTGACCATATAGATGGTGAAGTACTTGGCATAGCTGGAGTTGTTGGTCCAGGTGAATGTCAGGTCGGTGATGTCGGCACCCGTGGAGGGGAAACCGGCAGCAATCAGTTCGGCGGCGGTGTAGATGCCCTGGCAGAGGGTGTTGCCCCAGCTGGAGTTGACGGGGACGCCCGAGGTCTGGCTGGTGGCGGTGCCGCTGGTGAAGGAATGTGTCGAAGAGGGGTCATAGCCGGCGCAGCCGAAGCTTTCGGTGGTGAAGGTGGTGCTGTCCCAAGCGCCGTAGCCGTCGGTGCCGCAGTTGGCGCGGACGCGGACCACGTAGGTGGTGTTGGAATCAAGGCCGGTGATGACGGCGTTGGGGGCGGTGGTGGTGAGGGAGAGCGGGGTTGCCGTGCTGCCCTGGGGGTAGTATTCAACCTCGTAGCCGACGGGGCTGCCGATGCCGATAGTCCAGCTGAGGAGCGCGGCGCCGACACTGACATGGCCGAGCGTGATGCCCGTGATGGCGGGGCAGGCGGGAGGCATACCCATAGTGAACTCATAGTAGCGTCCCACACCGGGCCAACCATCGTTGGTGAACGAGGTGGGGGTGGTGAGGGTGGCATGGGTGGTAGCGTTGACCATCAAGAAGTCGGTGGCCGTGCCGGCGATACCTATCTGGTAGTCGTCGTAGGAGGTGGCGGCGGTGGTGCCGTAGACCAGGCGGACACGGTTGCTGTCCTCGAGGAGCTGGATCTGGTAGTTGACCAGGTCACCGTCAACGTCATACACGGAGGGAGTGAGGTACTCCACCACGAGGATGCGGTTGGGGGCGGTGCCCACCAGTTCGTACTTGCAGTAGACGCCCGTACCCTCGAGGGTGTTGTCGGCGCCAAAGGCGGTGACGAAGGGCAGGTCGTTGTAGTCGGCACTCGTCAGGGTCGTGAAGGGGCCTGTCCAGTAGTTGGAGACAGCCGTCGGACCCAGACGGAAACGACCGTTGGAGTTGCAGGAGAACTGGGTGTAGGTATTTCCACCGAAGTAGAAATCGAACCCGATGTTGATGCAACTCGACGGGGCGTCATCGTCATAGATGGCGGTGATTTCCGTCGCGGAGCTGGAGAGCGTGACCCACTTGGTGGTGTCGACACCAGTGGCATACGCACATCCGCTCACGATTTGCGCCTGTGTGGTCCACGGCAGCAGCACTACCGCTGCCAGTATCAGAAGCATTCGTAAATGTCTTTTCATAGGACTTTGTTGTTGGTTAATACTATTGTTGAACGTTTATTGTTTATCGATATGTATATCCTTCATTCCTTTGGCCTTGCGTATGGCACAGAATGCGGGTGCAAAGTTACGCAGAATAATCGGGAAATGCAAGCACTTTTTTTCTTGCGCGCTCTAAGGGGCTGTATTATTGCCCATTCTTGCGCAAAAAAAAATGGCGCTTTGTTGTTCTGCGGAGTTTTTTTCCCCTTGTCAGGCTGTCATCACGGCCTCGATTTCGGCCACGGTCTTGGGGATGGGCTTGCCGAGGACACGGCAGCCGCTGTCGGTGACGAGGATGTCGTCCTCGATGCGTATGCCGCCAAAGTCTTTCCACTTCTCGAGCTCGGCGAAGTCGATGAAGTCCTTGTTCTTGCCTTCGGCATGCCATTTGTCAATGAGGGCGGGGATGAAGTAGCATCCGGGCTCGTCGGTGATGACGAAGCCGGGCTGGAGCCTGCGGCCGCAGCGGAGGCTGGCAAGGCCGAACTGGGTGGAGGGGCGGGTCTCGTCGTCGTAGCCGACGTTGATCTGGCCGTAGTTCTCCATGTCGTGCACATCGAGGCCCATCATGTGGCCGAGGCCGTGGGGCATGAAGAGGCTGTGAGCGCCGTTGGCAACGATGTCGTCGAGGTTGCCGCGGAGGATGCCGAGGTCCTTGTAGCCCTGGGCGAGGATGCGGCTGGCGGCGGTGTGCACCTCCTGGTAGGTGATGCCGGGGCGGGTGACGCGGATGGCCTCCATGTTGGCGTCGAGGACTATCTGGTAGATGGCGCGCTGGCGGTCGTTGAACTTGCCGCCCACAGGGACGGAGCGGGTGATATCGGAGCAGTAGTTCATGCGGGTCTCGCAGCCGGCGTCCATGACGAGCATGCGGCCTTCGACGAGCTCGTGGTCGTGATTGTGGTTGTGGAGGGTCTCGCCGTGGATGGTCATGATGATGGGGAACGAGAGGGGGCCGTTGCCTTTCCAGGCCTCGCCCTGCATGATGGCGGCCAGCTCGTACTCGTAGCGGCCCGGCATGGCCTGCTTCATGGCGCAGACGTGCATGTTGTAGGCGGTGGCGATGGCCTTCTCGATTTCGGCCACCTCCTCGTCGCTCTTGATGCTGCGCTGCTTGACGCATGCCATGATGAGTTCCATGGAGGCGTAGCGCGGGATGGCGGCATACTTGATGCCAAGGAGCTCGCTGAGCTGGCGCGTGATGTCGGCGCGATAGGGCGGGAGGTAATGAATGTGTGAATGTGTGAATGTGTGAGTGTTTGAGTGGATGAAGGTCTCGAGGTCGGCGAGGGAGCCGCTGTTTTCGACGCCGACGCTGGCGGCCAGTTCCTTGACGCTGGGCAGGGGACCCGTCCAGATGATGTCGTCGATGTCGTAGTCGTTGGCGAAGATGTAGTCCTTGCCGGTCTCGCAGTCGAGCACGCCGACAAGGTCTTCCCGCTGAAGGCCGAAGAAATAGAGGAACGTGCTGTCCTGGCGGAACCAATAGGTGTTGTCGGGATAATTGCACGAGGCTTCGTGGTTGCCCGGGAGGATGATGATGCCGTGGCCGACGTCCTTGCGGAGCTGCTCGCGGCGGGCGATGTAAGTTTCTTTCTTGAACATGATTGAAATGAGGAATTAGGAATTAGCAATTAGGAATTATTTTCTTTTGAAAGTGCAAAGATACGAAAAAAAGTTGTACTTTTGCAATCCCAAAAGAAAAAAGTTTTCGGCTCCCAAAGCCCCAAGAAGCATAACAACCTTAAACATATACACCTGACATGCAACAGAAAGAGTTAAAGCTCAACCCGAACCGCCTGGTGGCATTTCTGCAAAAACCCATGTGCGAGTTCACCAAAAAAGATATCCTCAAGGTCATCGAGGAGATGGAAATAGAGATGATCAAGTTCCGCTACATGGCGAACGACGGGCGTCTGAAGACGCTGAACTTTGTCATCAACAGCCTGGAACACGCCGACGAGATTCTCACCTCGGGCGAGCGTGTGGACGGCAGCAGCCTCTTCCCCTTCCTCGAGGCCGGCAGCAGCGACCTGTACGTCATCCCGCGCTTCCGCACGGCGTTCATCGACCCCTTCGCGGAGATTCCCACCCTCGACCTGCTCTGCAACTTCTACACCAAGGACGGCGAGCCCTTCGAGATGGCCCCCGAATATACCCTGGCCAAGGCCGGCAACGCCTTCCGCAAGGCCACCGGCGGCATGGAGTTCGAGGTGATGGGCGAACTGGAGTACTATGCCATCGCCCCCAAGGACGAGCAGTACATGCCCGCCGACCAGCGCGGCTACCACGCCTCGATGCCGTTCTGCAAGTTCGAGGAGTTCCGCACCCAGGCCATGAAGCTCATCGCCGAGTGCGGCGGCCTCATCAAGTACGGCCACAGCGAGGTGGGCAACTTCGCGGTGGGCGACACGATGTACGAACAGAACGAGATTGAGTTCCTCCCCACCCGCCTGGAGGACGCCGCCGACCAGCTGGTCATCGCCAAATGGATTATGCGCGAACTGGGCTACCAGTATGGCATCACCATCACCTTCGCACCCAAAATCACCGTGGGCAAGGCCGGCAGCGGCATGCACATCCACACCCGCGTGAGCAAGGATGGAAAGAATATGTACATCACCCCCGACGGCCTCACCGAGACGGCCCACAAGGTCATCGCAGGCATCCTGCGCCTGGCAGGCTCGCTGACAGCCTTCGGCGACACAAACCCCACCAGCTACTTCCGCCTGGTGCCCCATCAGGAGGCCCCCACCAACATCTGCTGGGGCGACCGCAACCGCAGCGCCATGGTGCGCGTGCCCCTGGGCTGGACGGCAGGCAGCGGCAACATGATGGCCCACTGCAACCCATTGGAAAAGAACGACGCGGTGGACTTCAGCTACAAGCAGACCATCGAGCTGCGCACCCCCGACGGCAGCGCCAACGTCTACCTGCTGCTGGCAGGCATGGCCGTGGCCGCCCGCTACGGCTTCAAGATGGAGAACGCCGTGCAGTATGCCAAGGACCGCTATGTGAGCGTCAACATCTTCGAGCATGAGGATGTCCTCAGCCGCCTCGACGTGCTGCCCGACAGCTGCGCCGCCAGCGCCGACGTGCTGGAGCGCGACCGCGCCATCTATGAGGAGGACGGCATCTTCGCCCCCCAGCTCATCGACGCCATGCTCCAGAGCCTCCGCAGTTTCAACGACCGCACCCTCCGCGCCCAAATCGGCAACGACCAGCAGAAGATTCTCGACCTCGTCGAAACCTTCATCCACTGCGGATAACCAGAAAACACACCAAACAACAATACCATGAAAAAGACATTCCTTTTCCGCTGCCTGATGGCCGCCGCAGTGTTGGCTTTCGCCGCCTGCACAGAGAAACAGACCGTCAACCCCGAAGACGACACCCCGCCGACCCCCCAGCACAACAGTCTCTACCAGACCACCTGGGCCGGCAGCACCCAGCAGACCGTCACGCTTCCCATCATCGGCGACGTGCCCATCACCATTGACGACACCCTGGTGTTCCACGACGACAGCACCGCCACGACCAAGCTCCATGCGCTGGCCTCCAGCGTCATCCTGGATGTGGACCGCGACACGACAGTGGCATGCACCTACACCTGGGCCGACCCCCAAGGGGTGCTGACAGCCGTCGAGAACCCGCAGATGAACCTCGCCTTCAGGAAGGTGAACAGCAACACCATCAACATCACCGTCACCAAGAGTGACCTGACGGTCATGTGGCCCATCCTGGACGTTGTCTCATCCTATCTGCCCGAGAGTTTCTCCATCGACCTCGTCAAGCAATAGCAGGTGGAGAAGGCTTACCTTTCATTAGGCAGCAACAGGGGCGACCGCAAGGCACTCCTCGGGCAAGCCACAGACCTGATACGCCAGCGCGTAGGGTCTGTGGTTTGCTGTTCGCCCCTCTACGAGACGGCCCCCTGGGGCCAGTTCGCCGAGGGCGAGGACCTGCCTTTCCTCAACATGGCTATCGTCGTGGAGACCGACCTGGAGCCCCACGAACTGCTCGTGACCACCCAAAGCATTGAGAAGGACTTGGGCCGATCTCGGCCCAAGCCAACCCAACAGTACCACTCCCGCCCCATCGACATCGACATCGTGCTGTACGGCATGGCGGTAACCGCCATGCCGGAGCTGATCCTCCCCCACCCCCGCATGCACTTGCGGCGCTTTGTCCTGCAGCCCCTCTGCGACATCGCCCCCGACGTGCAGCACCCCCTCCTGAAGAAAACCATCCAACAACTCCTCGAAGAATGTCCCGACAACTCCACGCTCTCCTGCTGCTCCTGATACCCCTGGCCCTGCAGGCACAGCACACCGTCAACGGCTCCGTAACCGACGCGGCCACAGGCGAGACACTCATCGGCGCCACGATATACGACACCCGAAGCGGCAAGGGCACCGTCACCGACATCAACGGCCGGTACACCCTCACCCTCAAGGAGTCCGATGCCGTGCTGCGCATCACCTTTGTGGGCTACGAGGCGCACTTCGACACCCTTCACCTGGGGCGTTCCGCCCGGCGCGACTACCGGCTGAAACCCTCCATCCAGCTGCAGGAGGTGGTCATCACGGCCCAGCGCATCAACTCGCGCGAGTCGTCGCAGATGAGTGCCCTCGACATGCCCACGGAACAGCTGAAATCAGTACCCGTGCTCTTCGGCGAGGCCGACGTGCTGAAGGCCATCCAGCTGCTGCCGGGCGTACAGTCGGGCAACGAGGGCACGGGAGGCATGTACGTGCGCGGCGGCGGCCCCGACGAGAACCTCTTCCTGCTCGACGGCATACCTATCTACAACGTCAACCACATGGGCGGATTCTTCTCGGCCTTCAACGCCGACGCCGTGAAGGCCGTGACCCTCTACAAGGGCAGCTTCCCCGCCCGATTCGGCGGCAGGCTCTCGAGCGTGCTCGACGTGACCACCAACAACGGGAACAACAGCGAGTTGCGGGGCAACATGTCTGTGGGCTTCGTCTCGGCCAAACTCTGCCTCGAAGGCCCCGTGGACTTCCACAAGAAGGTTGCCGGAACCACCTTCTCCCTTTCGGGACGACGCACCTACGCCGACTTCTTCCTGCGTCCCCTGGTGAAACAGTTGGCCACCGAGGCCGACGGCAAGACCAAACTGATAGCGGGCTACTACTTCTACGACGTGAACGCCAAGGTGACACACACATTCAACGAGCGCAGCCGCCTGCACGCCACCTTCTACATGGGCAACGACAACGCCTACGCCCGCGTGCGCACAGAGAGCAGCCTAGCCGAGGACACCTACCTGGAATTCTCCAACGACTGGGGCAACATCGTCGGCGGCCTGCGGTGGAACTATGTCATCAACCCCCAACTCTTTATGAATGTGTCGGCCTCGCTCTCGCGCTACAAGAACCACATGAAGGCAGGCATGGAGAAGATTGCCATCCTCGACAACGGGCAGGAGCAGGTCTCGACCATGATGATGGACAACTCGTCGGGCATCCGCGACATCACCCTGCGCACCGACTTCTCCTTTATCCCCAACCCCGACCACGACATCCAGTTCGGCATCTACGCCACCCACCACCTCTTCCGCCCCAACAGCGACACCATCAGCATCAACTACCTCGACCAGATACAGATGCGCGACAACTTCCAATTCGACACCTCCCTCTCGCAGCCCGCCATCCCCGCCTGGGAGACGGTGCTCTATGCCGAGGACGACTGGACCATCAACGAGGTCTTCAAAGTGAACTACGGTCTTCATTTCAGCACCTTCTTCGTGCAAGGCACCGCCTATCCCTCCCTCCAGCCGCGCCTCTCGGGACGCGCCCTGCTGGGCGACAACCTGTCGGTGAAGGCGGGATATGCCTATATGACACAGTACATGCACCTCCTGTCGACAACGGGCGTGAGCCTGCCCACCGACCTCTGGGTGCCCGCCACGGCCAAGATATCCCCCATGAATGCCCACCAAGGCGCCCTGGGCGTCTGCTACACCATCCCCGCCGTGGGCGACCTCTCCGTGGAGGGCTACTACAAGGGGATGCACAACCTGATAGAATACAAGGACGGCATCTCACCCTTCGACACCCGCGAGAACTGGGAGGACATCGTCTGCATCGGCGACGGATGGACCTACGGCGTGGAGTTCCTGCTGCAGAGGGACTTCGGCAACTTCACCGGCTGGATGGGCTACACCTGGAGCCGCACCACGCACCTCTTCAACCGCCCGGGCGAAGAACTGAACGGCGGCAAGCCTTTCCCCGCCAAGTACGACCGCCGCCACGACATCAGCATCGTGCTCTCCTACAAATTCAGCGAGCGGCTCGATGTGAGCGCGACATGGGTGTTCTCGTCGGGCAACGCCGCCACCCTGGCGCAACAGCAGTACGTGGTGGCCTCCGACAACCCCGACGACTACGACGACCCCGGCAGGGTGACCAACACCATACAATACGTCAGCAGCCGCAACAACTTCCGCATGCCCGACTACCACAGGGCCGACATCAGCGTGAACCTGCACCGCACCTTTGCAAAACGCAATATGCGGCGCACATTGAACTTCAGCGTCTACAACCTCTACAACCGCGCCAACCCCTACATCACCTACGTGTCGAGCCAATACTCCTTCCAGGGCTACCCCAACGCCCTCGTCCAACTCTCCATATTCCCCATCCTGCCCTCCGTCGCCTACACACTTTATTTCTAATTGAGAATCATGAAACGCGTCATCCTCTTAGTTCTTAGTTCTTACCTCTTACTTCTCTTCGCCTCCTGCGAAGAGGTCATCCCCGTCGACCCCACCACCTCGGAGGCCATGCTGGTACTCAACGGCGTGCCCTCGTCGGGACGGCAGATGTCGGTATTCTTTGCCTACAGCCGCTACTTCCTCGACGAGAGCAACAACCACCCCGTGGAGGGCGCCGTGGTCACGATGGAGGTGAACGGGCACTCCTACAGGCCCGACAGCATGGTGCGCTGCAACTACTGGTTCCCCTACACCCTGCAGGACGACGACACGGTGACGGTGCGCGTCGATGTCGGCGGCACCCTGGTGAGCGCCAAGACCTACGTGCCACGCATGCCGCAGGTGGAGAACCTCATGGCCGTGATAGACACCTCGGGACAGGTGGGCGAGTCGATGGGCCTTGGGGCCTTCCGCCTGCTGGCCATAGGATTCGACCTGCAGGACTATCCCAACCACGACGACTACTATTGCATCACCGTCGACCAACGCGACAGCGGCACCCACTACTGGAACTATTTCAACACCTACGACACCGTCGACACCACCTACCTCACCTACTTCGTGTGCCTCGACAAGAAACTCATCAGTCCCGACGTGGCGGCCATCCAGGGCATGGGCGACGCCTTCTTCAACCGCCTGATTTTCGCCGACGACCACATCGAGGGAAAGAACCACCACGTGAGCCTCATGCTCCTGCTGCTGCGCGACACCACGGAGGTGGAGCCCTTCATCCACGAATACACCCTGCACGTGGAGAGCGTCACCCCCGAGCGCGTGAAATACCTCAAAGACATCGCCACAGCTACCAGCCAGCTGCAGATATTCTCGGAACCCGCGCCAGTCTATTCCAACGTCGACGGGGCCCTGGGCATCTTCGCGGGCAACGCACGCAGGACCTACCCCCTCGCCCCCGACACCCTCGCAGCCACTAGTACTACTAGAAGAACTATTTCAACTAGAAAACCCTTCCACCCATGAGAATCTACCTCGTCGGATATATGTACAGCGGGAAGAGCACCGTGGGGCGACAGCTGGCGAAGGCTCTGGGACTGAGGTTTATCGACACCGACAACCTCTTCGAGGAACGCTACCACACCACCATCCCCCTCTTCTTTCACCGCTACGACGAGGCCGCCTTCCGACTGCTGGAGCAACAGGTCCTCCACGCCACGGCCGATATGGACAATGTGGTGGTGGCCACCGGCGGAGGCACGCCATGCTATGCCGACAATATGGACTGGATTAACCTGCACGGCGTGAGCGTACACCTCGACGCCTCGCTGACCTGCCTGCTGGAACGCGCCAGCCGGTCGCGCCACTCACGCCCCCTGCTGGCCGAGATGAATGCCGAAGAACGCGAGGCCTTCATGCGCCGACAGCTGGAGGAGAGGATGCCCGTATACACCCGCGCCCTTTTCCGACTCGCGGCAGAAAACCCAGATATCCAAACCTTTGCGCAGCAGCTCGCCGCGAGAAGGTAAAACGTAACAAAAACGTAACAATCGGCAAGACGATATGTGGAGAAAAGGCTGTATCTTTGCAGCCGGAAAAGAACAGTAAACACCTATGGAATTCTTAGACATCCTCCTTATCCTCTTGAAGTTGGCCGGTGCTCTGGCCGTGTTCCTCTTCGCCATGAAACTGATGAGCGAAGGCCTTCAGAAGTTCGCCGGCAGCAAACTGCGCCACATCCTCACCAAGATTACGGGCAAGCCCATCAGCGGCATTCTGGCGGGCACCAGCGTCACCGCCATCATCCAGAGTTCGACGGCCACCACAGTGATGACCGTGGGCTTCGCCGGGGCCGGACTGCTGACGCTGGCAGGAGCCATCGCCGTGGTGATGGGTGCCAATATCGGCACCACCGTCACCGCATGGATCATCACCCTGTTCGGCCTCGGCGGCGGCAGCACAGAGGACAAGGTGCCCCTGATGCCCATGGTCATTGGCGCCATCAGCCTATTCTTTATCTTCAGCAATAAGAACAAGATGCAATATCTGGGACAGACCATCATCGGCCTTGCCCTCCTTATCCTCGGACTGGGACTTATGGGCGACTCGGTACCGCCACTCAACGAAGACGTGGCCCACACCATCGCCTCCTGGGGCCAATGGGGCTACTGGTCCATCCTGCTCTTCATCGTGGTGGGCGCCATCCTCTGTATCATCCTGCAGACCTCGTCGGCCATGACAGCAGTCATCCTGCTGATGGCCAGCCAGCACTGGATTGACTTCCCCACCTCTATGGCACTGGTAATCGGACAGAACCTCGGCACCACGCTGACGGCACAGGTGGTGGCCATGACTACGGGAACCACCGGCAAGCGCACCGCCCGTGCCCACCTGGTGTTCAACGTAGTGGGCGCCCTCATCTTCATCATCCCCTTCTACCCCATCTGCGACGGCGTCATGTTCATCAGCGAGAAACTGGACAAGGTGATACCCAGCATCCCGCTCATCCCGTTGGCTATCACCGTATTCCACACCCTCTTCAATGTAGTCACCACCGTCATCCTAGCCTTCTTCATCCCACAGATAGAGAAGATTGTCACATGGATGGTGCCCGAGAAGAAGGAAGATGGCGAAGAGGAGTTCCGCCTCAACTACATTTCGCCCAACATCGTATCCACCGCCGAGCTCAACCTGCAGAGCGCCAAGAGCGAGATTGAGGAGTTCAGCAAACGCGTGCTGCGCATGTACACCTTCCTGCCTGGCCTGCGCACCGCCAAGGACGACGAGGAGTTCGACGCCATCATGGAACGCATCGAGA
Organism: uncultured Bacteroidales bacterium; assembly: GCA_905234665.1. Classification (GTDB taxonomy): domain Bacteria; phylum Bacteroidota; class Bacteroidia; order Bacteroidales; family P3; genus Colimorpha. The sequence goes on from CAJOIV010000026.1 coordinate 20,267, forward strand.
AATACGAGGGCATCACCGACCGCATGGAGATGGAGATATCCAACTTCCTCACCAAGGTGGGCTCGGGCGACATCAGCGCCCACGCCTCGCAGCGTGTCACCACGATGATGCGCATCATCGACAACCTCGAGAGCATCGGCGACGCCATCTTCCAAATTGCCATGACGCGCCGCAGCAAACGCGAGGACGCCGTCCACTTCGACGATGGACTCAACGAGAACCTGCAACACATGACCGACCTCGTGCAGAAAGCCCTCGACGTGATGGACGCCAACCTGCACGACTACGACCACTGCGACCTCGCAGCCGCCTATAAGGCCGAGGAGGATATCAACCACTACCGCGACTTGCTGCGTGCCCGCCACCTCGACGCCCTCAAACTGGGTGTCTACAACTTCGGCATCGGCAACGCCTACAGCAGCCTCTACGCCCTCTACGAGAAACTGGGCGACTATATCATCAACGTCTCGGAGGCCATCGACAACAGCGTCAAGGCCGCCGAAACCCTCGGCACACAGGACAAAGCCTAACCCTGAACACCAAAACCTGAACATCAAACCTAAAAACCATGGATACCCTCAAATACAATCTGCGCGGCGTGTCGGCCTCGAAGGAGGACGTGCACAACGCCATCAAGAACATCGACAAAGGACTGTTCCCGAAGGCCTTCTGCAAGATAATCCCCGACTACGTGGGCGGCGATGCCGACTACTGCAACATCATGCACGCCGACGGCGCAGGCACCAAATCGTCGCTGGCCTATCTCTACTGGAAAGAGACGGGCGACATGAGCGTGTGGAAAGGTATCGCCATCGACGCTGTGGTGATGAACCTCGACGACCTCCTCTGCGTCGGCGCGGTGGACAATATCCTCCTCTCCTCCACCATCGGCAGGAACAAGAACCTGGTGCCCGGCGAAGTCATCAGCGCCATCATCAACGGCACCGAGGAGTTTCTCCAGCAGATGCGCGACCTCGGCATAGGCATCTACCTCACCGGCGGCGAGACCGCCGACGTGGGCGACCTGGTGCGCACGGTCATCGTTGACTCGACTGTGACGGCCCGCATGCGCCGCGCCGACGTGGTGGACAACGCCCATATCAAGGCCGGGAACGTCATCGTGGGTCTCGCCTCCTTTGGCCAGGCCAAATACGAGACGGAATACAACGGCGGCATGGGCAGCAACGGCCTCACCTCGGCACGCCACGACGTGTTTGCCAAGTACTACGCCGAGCACTACCCCATGAGCTATGACAACAACCTACCCCGCGAGGTGGTCTATTGCGGCAGCCGCCGCCTCACCGACCCCACCGAGGTGCCCGGCGTCGACGCCGGCAAGATGGTTCTCTCCCCCACCCGCACCTACGCCCCCATCATCCGCCGCGTGCTGGATGAGTACCGCTCCAAAATCGACGGCATGATACACTGCAGTGGCGGCGCACAGACCAAGGTGCTGCACTTCATCGACGACCTGCATGTGGTGAAGGACAACCTCTTCCCCGTGCCTCCCCTGTTCCGCATGATTCACGACGAAAGCGGCACCGACTGGCAGGAGATGTACAAGGTCTTCAATATGGGCCACCGTATGGAGGTCTACACCGACGAGCAGACCGCCGAGGGCGTCATGCAGATAGCCCGCGAGATGGGCGTGGAAGCCCGTATCATCGGCCACGTGGAACCACACAACGGCAAGCAAGTCACCGTCACCACCGAGAACGGCACCTTCGTCTACAACAATTAACCCACTCACACATTAACACATTCAAGCATTCAAACATTCCCACCATGGCATCCATTTTCTCAAAGATTGTGGCAGGCGAAATCCCCTGCTACAAAGTGGCAGAGACCGACAACTGCCTTGCATTCCTCGACATCAACCCCGTGCAGAAGGGACATGTGCTCTGCATACCCAAGAAAGAGGTTGACTATATCTTCGACATGGACAGTGAGGCCTACGCCGAACTGACCCAGTTTGCCCGCCGCGTGGCCCTGGGCATCAAGAAGGTAGTCCCCTGCCGTAAGGTAGGCGTGGCCGTGATAGGCCTCGACGTGCCGCACACCCACATCCACCTCATCCCCCTGCAGGAGGTCCACGACCTGGATTTCCGCCACCATGTGGAGATGAAGCCCGAGGAGCTGCAGGCCATCGCAGCACAGATAGCTGCCGCCATCCGCTAACAGAAACGCCCCATAGAGACGAAAAGTCCGGCGCCGTGGACCACGGTGCCGGACTTTGTCTTTATCGCGCCAGAGAGGCGGGAAACGGGCTATCTCTCGACCGAGATTATCTCGAAGTTCATCTTGCCGGCAGGCACAACGACATCGACCACGTCGCCTGCGCGGCGGCCAAGGAAGGCCTGTGCGAAAGGCGAGGTGACTGAGATTTTGCCCTCCTTGAGGTTGGCCTCGCTTTCAGGGACGATGGTGTATGTCTGACGGGCGTTGTTCTTGGTGTTGCGGATGGCAATCCTCGAGAGGAGGAGCACTTTGGAGGTGTCGATTTTCGACTCGTCGAGCAGGCGGGCGTTGGCGACGAGAGCCTGGAGCTTGGAGATACGCGCTTCAAGATGCCCCTGGGCCTCCTTGGCGGCGTCGTACTCTGCGTTCTCGGAGAGGTCGCCTTTGTCGCGCGCCTCGGCGATTGCCGCGGCCGCTGCGGGACGTTCGATGGCGATGAGGTGGTGGAGCTCGTCTTTCAGCTTCTGGAGTCCCTCTTCGCTGTAGTATTTAATATCTGCCATATTCTATAGGGTTTTAGTAGGTGAATGTTCTGCATCTAAAAATTAGGAAAGGCTCTCTTGCAAGCCTTTCCTAATTGTGCTTCGTGTGCTGCAGGTCTTAGAATCGGAAACTGGCACCAATCGAGTGGGTACCCTTGAGGGGGGACGCCATACGATAGGAGTAATCGATGGAAAGACCCATGTTGCTCTCTTCGTCCTTCTTGTTCAGGGGAATGTCGACCGAGCCGCCGGCGCAGAAACCTGTGTTGGCGGTGGTGCGGTCGGTATCGCTGAAGATGTTCTTCTGCCAGACATATCCGCAACGGAGGGAGAAGATGTCGAACATGCTGTACTCCATACCGAGGGTGATATTGTCCTTGAGGAAGGCATTGGAGGTGAAGGCACCGGCAATGGTGAGGCGCTGCTGCCAAGTCTCAAACAGGAAGTCGTAGGAGAGACCGATGTTGAGGCAGGTGGGAAGCTCCATCTCGCCCGAACGATACTCGGCAGTCATGTTGTTGCCGGCATTGTTGACGAAGGTGAAGGACATACCCGTGCCTTCGAAACTCATGGCAGGGCCCCAGTTCTTGAGGCTGATACCGAACTTGAGCTCGTCATTGGCACCTGTCACGTACTGGATACCTGCGTCGACAGAGAAACCTGTACCGGTGATGTTGTCGGTAGACTCGCTAATGACCTTGATATTCACACCACCATGGATGGTGTTGGTGAAAGAGTGGGCATAAGCCACATTGATGTTCATCAGCGTCGGCGAGAAAGATCCGTTGTTCGGTTCGGGGCTGCCTTCCTTGGTGATGGGGATATCGCCAAAGGAGAAACTATTGAGGCTGACGCCGAGGACGCCCTGCTCCGAGATGCGGACACCCAGGGCCAGAGCGTTGATGCTACCGCCGCTGTTGAGGCCCGTCTTGCCGCCATAGAGGAAAGTATTGGTGTAGTTGAAACCGACTCCCTGGAGGAAGCAGAGACCGGCGATGTTGGAATAGAAGGACTCCAGGCCGCGCACATTGGCGACACTGACACTTCCCCAACCGGTGCTGCGTGCCCACGGGTTGATGAGCAACTCGGTGGCACCGGCAGTACCTCTACGGTTATCGTTACCAGCCCAAGCCGACTGGGTGGCAAGCAACGCCACGAGGGCTACTACTGTGAATATTCTGAATATCTTTTTCATTTCTGACAGTATATATGGTTTACAACAATGGTTAGAATCCGTAGGAGTTCAGGTCGACAGGACGCATGGTGCCAAACCACTTGACCACACGGTCGCCGATTTCAGGAACGCTGAAGTGTATCAGGTACATACCACCGGCAATGGGGATGCCATTGTGGTTGTGGAGGTCCCAGTCGAGGGTCGTGGCAGAACCAGACGTGGGGCCGAGGCGACGCACCATTGTGCCATCCACAGTGTAGATGGAGATGGTGGTGCCGGTGGGCACGTTGACAAAGCGGACCTTCGTCTCCAACTGGCTGGCGGTTTCGTAGGTAGAATAGCTATAGTAGGGGTTGGGAACCACATTGATGAGGCTCAGGATAGAGTCGCGGAAATCCTTCGTGGAGTTCTCGCCAACGGCCTGGCCGGTGAGGGTGGCAATGTCGGCGCCAATCTCGAACTGATACATCGGATAGTCATCATTATCTGCAGTGCTATGGCCGTCGAACTGAGTGACAGAGGTCTTGTTGGGCGAGAGGTAGCGCTGGTAGGGAACGTTGACATCGATGTCGATAGTCACGTCGCAGGGAATGTCCTTGGCGGGATTGTCGATGGTGTAGAAGGTCGAGGTCATGGGCATGTTGACCCAAGCCACAGAGGCGAACAGGAGGGCTGCCGAGTCGCGCTCGGGGATGAGCGTGGTGCTCTCGCCGTCAATGACACCATGGTTGACACGGTTCTTGCTACCGTCGTTGGCGCTACCAACGAACGACATCAGACGGTCGAGGGAACGGAGCATCTTCAAGGGCCAGCGGCCAGCGTCGTATGACGGGGTCTTGAAGGAGGTGACGACACGGTTGGAGTTGTTGGCGATGTCGTAGAAGGGCTGGTTGGTGGCATTCATCACATAGATGTAGTGGCGACCGCCCATGACATAGTTCTGCGTGCCTTCGCGGCCCACCGAGACAGGATTCCACATCATGTCGCGGCCATTGTACTGGATGAAGCGGGAGTCCTCACCGAAGATGACATTCAGGCGCTCGCCGGTGACAGTGTTGATGGCGTAGCCGGGGAACCATCCCATACCGGAATCGCTGATGTAGGCGGGGTTGGCGGGATCGTTAATGTCGGCTGTGCCATTAAAGGCGTACTCGCCAGTGCCGCCGATGAAGCGACCCAGCTTGTCGACAGAGGCGTGACGGCGCACCTGGAAACGGCGGGCTTCGCCCTCAGACTGGGTATAGTCGTCGCACATCTCAATCACCGGGCAACGGGTCCACTTGGAGGTGTCTTTTGTGAAGACGATACGCACACTCGGGAGAGCAGATATATCATTAAAGTTGAGCGACTTGTTCACGTAGTTATCCATCGTCTTGCGCGTGACAGCATTTCTGTTGTACAACCTGGCGTATGTCGAGTTGATTTTGCACATACTGTCGAGGATATAGTCGGGGGCGATGTAATAACGATAGTTGAATCCCGGATGGTAGGGCAAGGTGGAGACCAGGCCATAGGGAGCCCACAGACCGCCAACGACGCTCTCGAAAATCTGGAAACGGTCGACACCAGTGGCAGAAGGTGTGCCATTGGGATTGGATAAGTAGGCACGGAAGTAGTCTTCGTCGAGATAATTTTCTGTCTCGGAGTAGGGACCTTCCTCACCAGTGAAAGCTTTGCGGGTGCCAGTAGCGAACTGGGTACCCGAGCGGATCCAGTTGTACATCATGTAGCTGTCGTTGTCGGGGAAACCGGTGAGCCACTGTTTGGTATTGTCGGAGAAAGTCATCGTGGACGAGATAAGGGAATTGTCGTTGACAAAGCCGCCATAGTAACGTCCATATTGGTTCTCGCTGTTCTGTGTAGTGATGTACAGAGGCGTGGCCACAGCCTTGGGATTGGCGATGGAGATGGCGACACCGAGGTCGAGGAAAAGCTGTTCGTTGGCACGGCCGATGGTGAAATCGGAAGTGACCGAGAGGGCATGGTCTTTCTCGCGAATCCACGGCTCGGTGGCATAGGTGGGATCCTCAGGCGATTTGGAGATGGCCCAGCGGGCGTTACCGACCTCGTCATTGTGGTCGAACTTGATGATGTACTTGCCAGCCTTGACATTGAGCGGGTCGATGACATGGACGGCGATGGGGCCGTAGTTCTGCTGGTAGTGCGGGGTGACAATCTGGCAGGGGTTGTTGAGCATCTGCGTGCCGCTGTTGTTGATTTTGCCAGCGGGCTTGCCGGGGACTCCGGGAGCTCCCATGAGCTCCTCGATAGAGGCGTCGGTGAGACGGAGGACGGAACCGCCGTTACCGTAACCCTCTATACGGGTGATGTTGGGGCTCATGCCAAACTCGGACTGGATGATAGTACCGCCGTTCTCGGAAGTGGGATCGTGGGGGATGGCGACCACCGGGGTGATGGTGCGGCCAAACTCGTCCTTACGGCCGGCGAGGTAGGGTTCCTGCTGACCATCCAGATTGGCGGCCTCGTCCTGCGAATAGGCTTTGAAGCGGTTCTGCGCATAGGCGATACATACATAGTAGTATTCCTTGTTGTTGACCAGATTGGTGTTGCGCCCTGTGGCAAAAGCATCGGTTGTGACACGGAAGACGTGCTGGATACCCTTGTTGGCGCCTTCGACTTTGATGGTACCGGTAAGGAGACCCGTGGAGGAGTTTCTCTTGTAATTGACCAGTGTGGCAATGGGCTGCGAGGGATTGTCGTTGACAACGGTGTCGACAACAACGCCATCACCATTGTAAACATATTCCACCGAGTCGTAATAGTTTTCGATGTCGCACTGGGCAATGAGTTTGGCCTTGGTGATGTCGCCCTCCTCGATAGCGTCGACAGCGGCGTGGGCATCCTTCATCTGGAAAATCTGGTAGCCTTCAAACTTATAGCTGCGCTGATCGTCGGTGTAGATAATGGAATTGCCATTGGCATCGGTGTAGGAACGCACGATGGCGGGGTCAACCTCAGAGTATTTCTCGCCGAAGTTGTTGCTGCCCTCGTTATCATAGGTGACATAGAGGATAACCTCGTTGTTCAACTCCTGAACCACGAGAGTGGGGGCGTCGGGACCGTCAAGGACTTTGAAGCAGTTCTCGAAGAGGGACTGGCAGACATCGTCAATCTCGCGGAGCAGCTCGACGGAAGAGTAGGCATTGCCCGAAGCGGCTTGAGCAAAAGGAATACCTACGGTGATGTAGTTCAAGGCGCCAGGTTTCAGGGTGAAGGGACCTGCGGACTGCATGAAACGGCGGTCACCGGGAGTGACATCGTCACCTGCATTGACCTCAGTCCAGACATCGACGGCATTTCCGTCAGTACCCCAGTAAAGGGGGTCAGAGTCGCCGGGGAACATGAAGTCGCAGTCGAAATCGGTGACACCCTTATTGACACCGTCTCCACCATATTTCATGCGCTGACCGTTCTTCCAATAACCACGCAGATAGCTGTAGTAGTCGGTAGCTTTTGAAGGCTCGCCGAAAATACCGTCATTGCTATTGTTGTAGTAGACGAAACGGCGCATACCGAAACGCTCGTCGTCGACGATGTTGTTACCAAAGTTCACACCGTTGATGGCGCAGTTGCCAATGGCGTCGCCAGGAACGAAATACCAGGCGTCGGGATAGTACAGGTCGGCATCGTCGGTGAGGGTGATAGTGTCGTAGAAGAGGTTACCCTGTGCATCGCGGAGCTCATAACGAGCCAGCTGCACGGGATAGCGGGCGCGCATCTTGTTAATATCAATCTTGGGGTTGTCCTTGCCGTCAGGATCCATGTAAGGGCCCTGGAAGAAGTCGACACCCACTGCAGGAGGAATGCCGCTGTAGGAACCCGATCCGGGACCGTCATTCTCATCACCGTTGTAGCAGTAGCCGAGACCACGCTTGACATCGCAACCCACATAGTCGTCATGCGCAAAGCCGAGGTCGGCGTCCACCCACTGGCTGAAGTAGGTCTCGCGGAGCTCGTATGTCGAGCGGTTGATAATCTCGTAGGTATAGAAGGTCATGTTGTTGATCTGGTCGTTGGTGGAGAAGGCGAAAGCCTGGGCACGGATTTCCATGCCGATGGGCTGACCTTTCGACTCCGTGTGGACGTTACCCATGTCGTTGAAGACCCACCAGATGGTCTGGTCGCCCTTCAGGACCTGGTCGGAGAGGAGACCACCGGTGACAATGCCGGCCTCCGTCTCGAGGGTGGTGGCGACATGGCTGGTGTAGTCTCTTCCCCACTGAGCCTTCAGGGTACGGGGGCAGAGGTCGTTGTCGAAATCGTAGTAAGGATAGTCACCCTGCTCCCATTCATAGACACCGTTGTGGTTGGCATCGTAGAAGGGGGCCAGATAGGGGGACTGGAGTTCGTCGCCATGGGCGGGCCAGTCCTTGATGGTCTGGGAGATCTTGGAGGGGTCGTAGGCCTCGGTGGGAGTGGCACCCAGAGAGTCATAGGTGAACATAGCCTTGAGAGCCATGACCTCCGTCTTGGTGATGACAAAGTGCTTGTCGTACTTGTTACAGATGGGCAGGTCGACAGCAGCGGTGGTCAACTGCAGGGGGCCGGGCCAGTAGTCGTCACCATCAGAGCCGAAACGGAGGGCGGCAATACGGAGCTGGTCGTTGACGTCGGTACCGCCAATCCACAAGGCCGAGCAGAACATCGGGCAGGTGTTGCTGCCCTTGGGCAGGTGGTACTGGGCGACACTTCCATCATACCACATGTTGCCATAGCCGTTGATGAGGGCACGGACATTGTTGACATTCAGCTCTGCGGTACTCTGTGCGCGCTTGCACACGGCAGCCTTGGTCTGCAGGGCGCTGCGCTTGGCACGATTCGTCTTACAGACTTTGCAATCCTCGGCGACAGCCGTCTGGGGCAGGTAGGCGAGGAGGAAAGCCGCCAATACTAATTTGCTAAGTATATTCTTCATGTCTATTGTTGTTTTTCTCTTTGGGTATTAGAACTGATAGGAAAGGGAGACCTTGAACGTTCTCGGACTGCTGTAGTTCCAGTTGCTGTTGCGGAGATAGATTGCATACAGGTCTCTGAAGGTGTTGGGGTCCAGATAGGAGTTGATAACCGTCTGGGTCTCGGGGTCGGTCAGGTAGCCGTTGTCTTCGGGGTTGCCGGTGACAGAGTAGACGCTCGTGATGTTGCGGATGTTGAAGAGGTTGTTCACCGTGAGAGCCAAGGTGAGCATCGTCTGGCGACGGCCGACCTTGATGGGGAAAGCCTTGTCGACAATGACGTTGAAGTAGAAGCCCCAAGGCAGACGGGCACCGCGGTAGCTACCCACAATGGTGCTCTGCGTGTTGCTGAATGCCTTGGTATAGGGACGACCCGACTGGGCAACGGCCATGAAGTTGACACCGAAGTTCTCCAGCACGTTGATGGTCTTCTGGCGAGCCTCGCCGGTGCTGTCCTTCACAGTGCGGATGATTCTGGGACCGTCATACTTCTTGCCACCGAAGTAACGGAAGTCGACGTTGGCCTTGAACTCGTGACGGCGGTCGTCGCTAATGGGGTTGAGCATCTTCAGGGTTGTGTAGCCTTCCTTGATGAGTTCCTGCATGGTGGTGGTGGAAAGACCGGTACCCTCGGCATATTGCAGGGTGTAGTTGGCACTGATGCGGACGTGGCCGGTCTGGCGCAGGTCGTAACCCAGGGTGAGACCCTTGATGGTCTTGAAGTCGAGGTTGTCCCAGGAGTAGTAGTTCGAGTTGGGGTCGGCACCGGCATACTGGACCAACTGGATGAGGTCGCGGGTCTCCTTATAGTAAGCCGAGATGCTGACGGCCGAATTGTCGTTCAACGCCTGCTGAAAGCCCAACTCGTAGTTGGTGACGCGCTCGGGCTTCAGGTTGGGGTTGTTGGTGGAGGTGATCTGGGTCATGTAGAGGTAGTCGAGGTAGTCGGCCTGCCATCCGCTGGAGGGACGGCGGGCGATAATGTCGTAACTGGCCTTGAACTGCGAGTTGTCGCCCACGGGGAAGGAGAAGGCGATACGGGGCATGACAACCACCTGCGGGGTGTAGTCCTCAAAAGCCTCGGTACCCACGGTGTTGTTGGTGAAAGCCTTCTGACCGGCGGCGGTACGGTAAGGAGTGGGCTTACCGGACTTACCGACGATGCTCGTGGTCGAACTGAGCTCGACACCGTTCACATCATACCAGATGTTTCCTTTGGGATTACGGTAACCGGTGATGGTGGGCGACTCGGCATCGGCAGCGTCGACATACACCACCCAGTCGTCGCCAGCGCCGGCGTAGATGTCACCGGAATAAGCGACGGCACCTGATCTCAGGTCACCGACCGTGTGGGACTCATACAGCAGATAGGGGTCTTTCAGGACGAACTGGTTTCCGTCGAAGTAGTCGACACGGACACCCACGTTGAAAATCAGGTCTTGGAAATAGAACTGGTCCTGAATGTAGCCAGCCATATAGGTGGGGCTGAAGGAGGGCAGATAGCGGTACTTGGGGTTCGAGGGGCTGAAGAAGTCCTCGAGGCTCCAGTTGCTGTTGTTGTATTTCTTACCCGTGTGGTCGTAACCATAATAAGAGATGAGGGTGTTGTTGCCGCCACCGTTGAAGAGTTCGTCGGAGGAGAACATATCCAGACCGCCGGCATTCACGTAATCCTCGGGGCTGTAGCGGTCGATGTCCAACCAGGTGCGCTCGCCATCGTAAGTGCCGGACCAACCCAGATAGTCACGCATGGCGCGGTCGAAATAGGACTGCTGGTCCTTGTTGTAGAGGCGGTCGTAGGTGACATAGAGGTCGGCACCTCTCTCCTCGAAGTTGGGGCTTGAGAAGTCCATCTGCGAGATGTGACGGTTGGCGTTCTGGCGCATGATGGTCCAAAGGCTGTAGGCGCCAATGGAGAAAGCGGACTGGTCGACACGGTCGTACTGGAAACCGATTTCCACCTGGTGCTTCAGAATGTCGGCCTGGGCTTTCGCCTGCAAATAGATATAGTCGTACTGAACCTGGCTGAACGAGGTGCTTTGCACACCCACGTTGTTAAGCAGACCGCCTCCGTTGGACAGACCGCAGATATATCCAGGAGCCTGACCATTATAAAGGCCCTTATAGTAGCCCAGGTTGTCGAAGTTGGTCAGGTAGGGGCTGATTTCCTCCATGCCAAGCAGCTGGAGGGTATAGTTGGCCAGAATCTGGTTGCCCTCATAGGGAACGAAGTTATCCCAGTTGATTTGGTCCACCCAGTTGTTCTGGACGTAGGCGGCACGGGTGATGCCGTAGTAGTCGTAGTTGGAGACCAACTGATAGGTGGGAGTCTTCTCAACCTCGAAGTGGCCGATATAGCCATACTTGAAGATGTCGTCGAGGGAACCGCCGAAGGTCTCGTTGTAGGAGTGGCTTCTGTAGCGGTTGAACATACCCGTGATGTTGTACATGACGTTCTGGATGGCCTTGGCCGACTTGCTGGAGCCCTCGGCGTCGTTGGCGTCAGCCTGCTCGTCGGGGAAGCGCTGGGTGAAGTCGACGGTGATGACGGCGTTGGTGGTCGTCGAGACGCCATTGGCCGAACGCGGGATATTCAGGGGCATCAGCGAGACGCTTGCGCCGTGCGAATAGTCGTACTCGCCCGTGATGGTCAACGTGGCATAGTCGGAGAAACGCACGTCGAAGGCCGCCTCGGCGTTGATGGACCAAGTGCGCATGTTGGGCACGCGGCTGGCATCGCCACCGAAATCCTTGGATGTGGGACGGGTGATTTCGACAAAGTCATCGCGGTACAGACCCGTCTCGGCAGAGTAGTTGGTGGAATGCTTGACGGGGTCGTAGGCGATGGGGTTCTCCTCATACTGACGCACCAACTCGTCGTTCACCACCAGGTAGCGATAGCCCTTGGGGCGGTAGAGACTGTTGTTGCGGTACTGACCCTGAGCCGTCAAGCGGAAGCCGATGAGGGTGGTCTCGCCTGTCACGGTACCGTTTTCGTCCTTGAGGGACTTCTTGACCACGGGACCCGTCAGGTACAGCATCAGCGTGTTGAGCAGACGGTAGTCGAGATATGTTTCGTACTTGGCAATGCCCTTGAAGGTGCTCTCTGGCGGTTTGAGGGTGATGATCTGAGTACCACCGATAGCCTCACCGATAGAGGCGGGGGTACCACCGAGAATCACGTGGATCTCAGCGATGGCCTCCTTAGGGGCGGTGACACCGGTGCGCTTGCGGACGCCGCCGGTCATGGTCACCATGCCGTCCTCACCACGGGCGGTACTGGTACCACCGTCGCTGTATCCCACACCACCGACGGCTGCCACGATACCCTCAATCGAGGTACTGGGCATACGGGCGATGTCGTCAGCCGTCATACGCTGGGACGACGTGGCGTCACCAATCTCGATGGGAGGATGCTTGGCCTCTTTAATCACGACCTCCTCCAGCATCACCGAAGAGGGAATCAGCTCGATGTTGCAGGGGGTGAAACCCGAAGCCTTCACATCCAAGTCCTCACGGACATACTTGTGGTAACCCATGCAGGAGACCTCGATTTCATACTTGCCGACGTTGAGGGGCTTGATGGTGAAGCTACCATTAAAGTCCGTCTGGGTGCCACGAATCTGCTTCCCATCCTGCTTGGCAACAACTGCCGCAAAGGGAACTGGCTCCTTTGTGTTTTTGTCGACAATGGTACCCGTGATGGTACCCTGCGCGACGACGATGTTCGCCATCAGCAGCAGTGAGATTGTCATTAGTACTTTTCTAAACATACTCATTAAGGTATTAGTACAATAAAGCGTTAATTAATTCTTACGAAAGGGACAATGCCGTGTTATATTTATTGTGAAGGATAGTCTGGTAGATGATTGCCTGGCGGAGGTCGAAAGCCTGTCCTGCATCTTCGTCGGGCTCGTCGGTGACCATCGCCGCCACCCTGGGAGCCTGTGCCTGACGGCGGGGCTCATCGGACTTCGCGGGGTTGGCTGCCTCATAGGGCTCTTCGGCAGAGGTGGACTCGTAGGTGTAATACCCTGCGGCCTTCTCCTCTTCCTCGAAGGTGCCAGCCTCATCATACGCCTCGTAGCCATAGGGGCTCTGCTGCATCCCTTCGGCCTCGTCGTCGTCAAAGAGCGTCTCGAAGGCCGGACGCGGGAAGTCCGTCTGCTGAGGTTCCACGGCGGTCCCCTCTGGGTCGGCAAAAGTCTTGCGCACACCTTTGTACGCCTTTAGACCCACCCAGAGGATCGCTACCGTTATGATGAGGAATGTACTCATGTCTATCCTTACAATATTATATTATTTGGCGTCCACTGCCTTCTGCGAGGATTTGGAAATCTCGTAGACAAGCGAGCAGGCGATGCAGAGTGACGAGAATACACCCACCAGCACACCCACGAGGATGGCGAAAATGAATCCGCGGATAACCTCGCCGCCGAAGATGAACATCATCAGCAGGGTGAAGAAGGTGGTGCCGCTGGTGTTGATGGTACGGGCCAGCGTGGAGTTGATGGCATCGTTCATGTGGGTCTTCAGGTCGCGCTTCGGGTAGAGGGTACGGTACTCACGCACGCGGTCGAAGATAACCACCGTGGCGTTGATGGAGTAACCGATAACCGTCAGCACGGCGGCGATGAACGACTGGTCCACATCCAGGTTGAAGGGCATCAGGCCATGCAACAGGGCGAAGACGCCGATGACGAGGATGGTGTCGTGCGCCAGGGCGGCGACACTACCCACGCCGAAGCGCCAGCTGCGGAAGCGGAGGCCGATGTAGACGAACATCACCAACAGACCGCCGATAACTGCCAGGAAGGCGTTACGCACGAGGTCGTTGGCGATTGTGGCGCCCACCTGCTCCGACTGGATGATACCCAACTGGTTGGTCTCCGTCGAGCGGAAGTCCTCCTCGCTGATCTGGGTGGCGAAGAAGGGGGCTGTTCCGGCATACAGCTTGGAGAGGATTTCGTTGTTGACCTCCTCGCTGTCCTCGTTTACCTTATATTTAGTAGTGACCTTCAACTGTCTGGAAGGACCATAGGTCTTCACCTCGGGGGCTTCGCCGAACTGGTCGTTCAAAGCGGAACGGACATCCACGGCGTTGACAGGCTGGTCGAAGCGGACCACATAGGTGCGGCCACCCGTGAAGTCGATACCGGGGTTGAGGTGACGGGTGAAGATACCCGCCAGGCAGATGACGATGGCCACGCAGGCGATAACATAGAAGGTCTTGCGCTTGCCGATGAAATCGATATGGACATCACGCATGAAGTTCTCCGAGAAGGGGAACGAGAAGTTCATCTTCTTCTTGTGCGTCAGCATCCAGTCGATGCAGAGACGGGTGATGAAGATAGAGGTGAACAGCGAGGTGGCGATACCGATGCAGAGGGTGACGGCGAAACCGCGCACGGGGCCCGAACCAAAGAGGATGAGCACCAGACCCAGCAGGAAGGTAGTCACCTGACCGTCGATGATGGCCGAGTAGGCATTCTTGAAACCGGCAGCCACAGCGTTGGACATGCTGGAGCCTGCGCGGAGCTCTTCCTTGATACGTTCATATATAATGACGTTGCCGTCCACGGCCATGGCCAGCGTCAACACAATACCGGCGATACCGGGCATCGTGAGGACTGCACCCACCGAGGCAAGCACACCCATCAGGAGGAACACGTTGGTGACAAGGGCAATCACAGACACCCAGCCACCGCGGTTGTAGAAGACCACCATGTAGATGAGTACCACGATGAAAGCCAGGATGAAGGAGAGGAGACCGTTGTTGATGGACTCCTGACCCAGCGAGGGGCCTACCACAGCCTCCTGCACGATGACGGCAGGGGCGGGCAGCTTACCGGACTTCAGGATGTTGGCAAGGTCTTTGGCTTCTTCCAGCGTGAAGCTACCCGTGATAGAGGAACGGCCTCCGGCAATCTCGCCGTTGACCACGGGAGCGGAGTACACCAGATTGTCGAGCACGATGGCCACGCACTTGCCGACATTCTCGCCGGTAATACGTTTCCAGTCGCGCGCACCCTCATTATTCATCGTCATGGAAATCTCGTTGCCGCCGGTCTGGCTGAAGTCCTGACGGGCATCGGAAATCACATCGCCGCCCAGCAGTGCAGCACCGTCGCGGGTGGTGATGCGGATGGCGAACAGCTGGTAGAGGTCGGAGCCGTCCTTGATGGGCTTGGCGCTCCAGAGGAACTTCACCGTGCGGGAGTCGAGCACCTTCTTGTCGAAGGCAGTCTGCAGCATGCGGTCGATGGCCTCGCGGTTCTTGCCGCGGGCATAACCGACAACGGGGGTCTCCTTCACGAGGTTGCCCTGGTTGTCGACACTCGGCATGAGCATATTCTCATTGAAGAGGGGATGGTCCTTCGTGGCGGCGGCCAGCGACTCCTCCGTCTCAGAGGTGTTGTTGCCCTCGGTCAGGGCGTTCAGCAGAGAGTCGCCCTCGCTGACGGCGGCGTTCTCATTGGCCTCGGGAGCACTGGTCTCCTCCGTCTGGGTCTCTTCAGTGCCGATGGAGGCGATATATCTGTCAGCCTTCTCCAGCATAGGATAGGCGTCGAGGTTGTCATAGGTCAGCCAGAACTCCAGCTGGGCGGTACCCTGCAGGAGCTTGCGGACACGCTGGGGGTCCTTCACACCGGGCAGCTCGACGAGGATGCGCTCGGAGGCGCGGAGCTGCTGGATGGTGGGCTGGGCCACACCGAACTTGTCGATACGCTGGCGGAGCACCTCGTAGGTACGGTCGTAGGCGCTGGCGGCCTCTTCGCGGACCACCTTGATGACGGCCTCGTTGTCGTCGTTCAGCTTGATGCGGTCACGCAGCTGGGTGTTGAAATAGGAAGCCAACTGGACATTGGGGTCCAACTGCATGATGGCCTCGTAGAAGAGCGACACGAAGTCGCGGTTGGTTGTTCTTTTCTGGTTGGCCAGGGCCATGTCGATGGCCTTGTTGAAGGTGGTGTCGTCTGTGTGGTTGGCCAGGGCGCGCACCACGTCGACCGTGGAGACCTCCAGCATCACGTTCATACCGCCTTTCAGGTCCAAGCCGAGATTAATCTCGCGGGCTTGGCACTGACGGTAGGTATAGCCGAAGTATACCACCTCACTTGCCATGGAATCAAGATACTGGGACTCGCAGGCAATCCGCAGGGAGTCCGTCAGCGACTGGGCGTGTACCGCGTCGCCATGAGTCTTGGCGTTAATCAGATTTTGTGTCTCGTTGCTGTTAACATAGGCATCGGCTGCTGCAGCCGCATTGTTCTGGATACGGTTTGTGACAACTGTAAACGACAATTGAATCAAACACACGATCACGAAAGCCCATGTGAGAAACCTAATAAGTCCTTTATTCTGCATATTTTACGTGTTAAAGTGTTTTTTAGTTAGTACTCTGTTTGAACATGCAAAGATAAGAATTTTTATCGACTCAACAAGGTTTTTGCTAAAAAAAGTGTACTTTTGCAAAAAAATCCACAGACATGATTCCAGAAAACCCCTCCGACGAAACTAAAAATCTGCCCATTACGCAGTGGCCCGAAGAAGACCGTCCACGAGAAAAAATGATCGCCCTCGGAAAAAAGAGCCTTACCAACAGCGAGCTCGTCGCCATCCTCCTCCGCACAGGCATTCCCGGCGCCTCGGCCATACAGCTTGCCCAGCAGATTCTGAGCAGCTCAGGCAACCGCCTGATAGACCTTGCCCGCCTGGAAGTCAGCGACCTGCGTGCCAAAGGTATCGGTCCCGCCAAGGCTGTCGCCGTCATGGCCGCCCTCGAACTGGGCAACCGCATGCTGCGCGAGAATGTGGAGAGCCGCGAGACCGTCCTCAAGGACAGCAAAGACCTCTTCCATTTCTTCGCTTCGCGCATCGCCGACATCGACCACGAGGAGTTCCACGCCGTATACCTCAACCAACGGGGCAAGGTATCATGGTATCAGAGGATTGCAGAAGGCGGACTGACCGAGACCACGGTCGACATGCGGAGGCTTTTCGCCCCTGCCGTCGAGCATCGTGCCGCCTCACTCGCCGTGGCGCACAACCACCCGTCGGGGGAACTCACGCCCAGCAGGCACGACAAGGAACTCACCCGCCGCATCGCCGAAGCGGGCAGAATCCTCAACGTCAGGCTGACGGACCACATCATTGTAGGCATCACCCCTGCGGGCAGGCACGACTATTTCAGCTTTGCCGAGAACGGTCTTTTGTGACCGTCACCGACACTGCCGCCAGGTGCCCCCCAAGGGGTGGATTCATCTTGTCGACCTCCACCGCGACGCGTTCCACGGCGGGGTATTCCCGCAACAGGGCCTCCCCTATCCTGTCGGCCACATGTTCCAACAGATGCGAGGGGGTCTCCATCTCGCGTTTCACGGTCTGGTAGACGTCCAGATAACTTACCGTATCGGCTATGTTATCAGTCTTCTGCGCCCGCAGGGTGTCCGTCTCGAAGGTTACATCGACGGTGAAATGCGTGCCTATCCGCCGCTCCTCGTCGAAGCAGCCGTGGTAGGCGTAGAAACGCATCCCTTTGAGCGAGATTACCGACATGGTATCAAAGCATTACACAATAGCCTCGAACTGTTTCAAGAAACGCAGGTCGTTCTCGAAATAGAGGCGCAGGTCGCGGATCTGGTACTTCAGCATGGCCATGCGCTCCACACCCATACCGAGGGCGAATCCGGAGTACTGCGTGGGGTCTATACCACATGCTTGCAGCACGTTGGGGTCGACCATGCCGCATCCGAGAATCTCCAGCCAGCCGGTCCCCTTGCAGATGTTGCAGCCCTTGCCGCCGCAGATGCCGCAGGAGATGTCCATCTCGGCCGACGGTTCGGTGAAGGGGAAATAGGAGGGCCGCAGGCGTATCTGCGTCTCGGCGCCGAACATCTCTTTGGCGAAGTAGAGGAGCGTCTGCTTCAGGTCGGCGAAGGAGACATGCTTGTCGACATAGAGCGCCTCGACCTGGTGGAAGATGCAATGGGCGCGGGCGCTGATGGCCTCGTTGCGGAACACGCGGCCCGGGGCGATGATGCGGATGGGGGGCTTCTGGCTCTCCATCACGCGCACCTGCACCGACGAGGTGTGGGTGCGCAGCGCCACCTCCTGGCGGCCTTCCTCCTTCTCGACGAAGAAGGTGTCCTGCATGTCGCGCGCAGGATGGTCGGGCGGGAAATTCAAAGCCGAGAAGAGGTGCCAGTCGTCCTCGATTTCCACCGACTCGGCCACAGTGAAGCCCAGACGGGCGAAAATCTCGGTGATTTCGTTCATCACCACTGAGAGGACATGACGGCTGCCCAACTGGGTGAAGTCGGCGGGCAGCGAGAGGTCGTTCGTGCTGTTCAGTTCCTCGCTCTGCTCGCAATAGGCCTTGAACTCCTCTATCTTGTCCATCGCTATTACTTTCAGCTGGTTGAGGGCCTTTCCGAGGTCCTTTTTCTCCTCGTTGGGAACGGATTTGAACTGCTCGAAGAGGTCGCTGATGATACCCTTCTTGCCCAGATATTTGACACGGAACATTTCCACCTCGGTGGCCTTGTCCTGGAACTTCTCAATCGATGTCGACTGGATATCGTTGATGTATTCTTGAATCTTGTCTTTCAACATGGTTTATCTCTCTATAATAGACATTTTCATAGTCACGTCGGTCACGGGACGGTCCATCGCGCCACACTGCACGGCAGCGATCTTGTCGACCACATCAAGTCCCTCGACCACCTCGCCGAACACCGTGTAGTCGCCGTCGAGGAAAGGGGTGCCTCCCACGGTGGCGTAGGCCTCCACCTGCTCTTTGGTGAAGCTCTTGCCCATGCGCTGTTCAATCATCTTGAGCCGGTCGGCGCTCCATTTCTCGCCCTGCACGATATAGAACTGGCATGACGACGACTCCTTCTTGGGGTTCACCTGGTCGGCCTGGCGGGCTGCCGCCAGGGCGCCCTTCTTATGGTAAAGGCCGGGGACAAACTCGGCGGGGATGGTGTAGCCCAGCGTCCCCTCGCCCAGTGCCTGGCCGGGTTTCGCCGTGCGCGAATTGGGGTCGCCGCCCTGAATCATGAAGTTGCGTATCACACGGTGGAAAAGCAGTCCGTCGTACACACCTTCGCGCACCAACTTTATGAAATTATCGCGGTGGAGGGGGGTCTCATTGTACAATTTGACCACGATGTCGCCCATCGAAGTCTCAATTTTTACATAGGTATCCTTGCTCGCGTTCTTAGCCTGTTTACCAGCATTTTGCGCCGATGCCAGCGAGAGCAGCGCGGAGAAAAATAATAAAAAAGCAACTTTTTTTGTTTTCATGCGATAAAAATTTCCTATCTTTGCAGTTGCAAAATTAGACAAAAAAATCCACATAAACACAAAAAATAGACAATTTCCATGAAGAAAAAATGCTTGCTCTGGGGAGGCCTTCTGCTAATCAGCGTCTTATCGGCCATTACTTTTTCTGCCTGCGACAAGGACACTTGGTGCTATCTTGAGGTCTCCGTCATTGACCAAAAGACAAATCTGCCCGCCAGCGACGCCCACCTGCGCATCCACATGGATGGAACCATCGCCGACACCGGCATCACCAATTCCAACGGCGTCTACACCACCAAGTTCGCCGCACCCGCCATCCTGAATATCTACGCCCGCCTCCAATACATCGACACACTCAACCCCAACGTGCCTTATTTCCGCCAGGGAGTCAAGTCCGTCAGACTGAAGGAAGGCGAGACCGTGCAGGCCACCGCCGTCGTCGAGAGCGACATCCACCGTGGCGATATCGACAACTGGGAAATCGTTGTCAAGTAATTGTCCGACAACATACAACAACCATGAGCAGCCGTTTCACCGAAAACGACCTCCGGCAGATGTCCTCCTTGGGACTCTCCGAAGAGGCCGTGGAAAAACAGATAGCCAACTTCCGCCAGGGATTCCCCAAAATTGAACTTCTCGACGCCGCCACTGTCGACAACGGAGGCGTTCTCCGCCTCGACGACAGCCAGATAGACCGTTACACCACGGCCTACAAACAAGCCTCGAAGGGCAGGAAAATCCTCAAGTTCGTCCCCGCCTCGGGTGCCGCGACGCGCATGTTCAAGGATCTCTACGCCTTCACCGCCACCTATTTCGGCGTCGACTACAAGATAGAGAAAGAGCATCCCGCCGTCAAGGAATTCCTTCAGCACATACGCACCTTCGCGTTCTTCGACGACCTGCAGGCCACGATGGAGCACGCCCATGCCGACTTCGGCGACTACATGGACCGGGGCGATTTCGCCACCGTCATCAACTTCCTCCTGCAGGACCGCTACATGGGCTACGGAGGCCTGCCCAAAGGCCTTCTCAAGTTCCATCGCTACGGCCACACCCAGCGCACCCCCCTCGAGGAGCACATGGTCGAAGGCGCCGAATACGCCCGCATGGACGATGGCACCGTCAACCTCCACTTCACCGTCTCGCCCGAGCACCGCGCCCTCTTCCGCCGCAAGGTGGCCGAGGTGAAACGCTTCTACGAGAACGCCTTCGGAGTGAAATTCCACATCACCTTCTCTGAACAGAAACACTACACCGACATCATCGCCGTCGACGAGCAGAACAACCCTGTGCGCGACGACGAGGGCCGTCTTGTCTTCCGCCCCGGCGGCCACGGCGCTCTCATCGAGAACCTTAACGAGCAGCGCGCCGACCTCATCTTCATCAAGAACATCGACAACGTGGTGCCCGACTGGATGAAGCACACCACTATAGTATATAAGAAAGCCCTGGCGGGACTGCTCCTTGCCACACAGGAACAGTTGTTCAAATACCTCCGCCAACTGGATGCAGGCGCCACCCCCGCCCAGATGAAGGCCATGGCGCGCTTCGTCGAGGAGACCCTCCGTCTTGAACTGCCCGACGGCTTTGCCAAGCTCCCTGCCAAAGAGCAGGCCACGCGGCTCCACGCCATCTTCCACCGCCCGCTGCGCGTCTGCGGCATGGTGCGCAACCAGGGCGAGCCCGGCGGCGGCCCCTTCTTCGTGCGCGACAGCCAGGGAGTCAAGAGCCTGCAGATTGTCGAGACCGCCCAAATCAACCGCAACGACCCGCAGCAGGAGGCCATCCTGGCCGGCTCCACCCATTTCAACCCCGTCGACCTCGTCTGCGCCACCAAGGACTACCGCGGCCGCTACTTCGACCTGCGCAAGTATGTCGACCCCGCCACCGGCTTCATCAGCAAGAAGAGCAAAGGCGCCACCATCCTCAAGTCGCAGGAGCTCCCCGGCCTCTGGAACGGCGCCATGGCACGATGGAACACCCTCTTCGTCGAGGTGCCCCTGGCCACCTTCAACCCCGTCAAGACCGTCAACGACCTGCTCCGCAAAGAGCATCTCGAGGCCTGACCGCCGACACTCCCTGTACGAAAACTGCAACCCCGTCCCTGATGCACCAGGGACGGGGTTTCTACTGTCGGGCAATGGCCGTGCAACGCGGTTGCCATTCACCCACAATGAATTAGGATTTAAGTAGGATTATAACTGCTTGAAACACAGATTTTACGCGCATTTTCTCCGCTATTTCGCCGCAGTTTATCGCTCCAAGAGCGAAGCCGAGCGGATAAAATCCGCATAAAATCCTGATTAAATGCGCATTAAAAGCGACAATAATCCTAACTTATTATTTTTTAATGCTTTATTACCAGCAAAGGCAGGAAAAAGCTGATCAGCCCCAGCCAGGCAAAGAGGATATTGAAAAAGCCCAGAGAAAAGTATATAACTGACCAAATCCACAAATAATTGTACCAATGCTGCTTCATGTTCTCACCTCGATGCTGATAGAAGAAGCCGGGCATTCGGCGCTGCACCGACCGCAGCCGACACAAAGGTCATCATTCACGAACCCAGATGATGAATCCGAGAATGGCTTCAAAGGGGTCGTCATCGTCGTTGTCCTCCTTATACCGGTCAAAATCGTATTCTCCACGGCAGACAGGTTCGATGATGTCGAGCGCATTGAGAACGGCCTGGTAATAGTCGCCCTCAATGAGGCTGTTGAGCATGGTGTCATCAATGATACGCGCGCAGAAAGCGTCGGGCAGGGCACCTTCGAGGCCATAGCCGGGAAGGATGGCGACATCGCCATCGGGCTCTTCGGCGGTCTTGGTCTTGATGATAATCATCAGCCCGTTGTTATACTCCTTCTGCCCCACGCCCCAGGCTTGACCTATGCGGGTGCCGAGGTCTTTGATTTCCTCGCCGTAGAGCGTCGGGGTGTAGATGACGACGATTTGGTTGGAGGTGGAGTCCTCGAAGGTATAGAGGCGTGACTCGAGGGTGCTGAACTGCTCAGCGCTGAGGATGCCGGAGTAGTCGTAGACACGGTGTTCGGTCTTCTGGAAATGGGCTTCGTTCTGGGCTGAGAGCGCGCCCAACGAGAGAACGAAAAGACATGTTATGAGATACTTGCGCATAGGATAAAGTTTTCATTCAAAAGCGACCGGAGGCCCCACCGCCGCCGAAATCGCCACCGCCGTAGCTATAGTCCGAGTCGGAGCTGGAAGAACTGCTTGAACTGCTGAGGTCCAAACCGCTGTAATCGGTGCCAACGCCGGAGGTGTAACATCCACCTTCCGAACCACGAGAGCGGTCCTTGCGTACTTTACGATCCAGGAGACAGATAATCACGATGAGCGTAAGCAGGACGCCGCCACCGATGAGGGCGTTGCGGGTGTCTTCCTGCTGGAGTTCTGCGTAGCTGTATTCGCCACGGCAGGTGGGTTCGATTATCTCGAGCGCAGCCACGAGGGCTTCATAGTAATGGCCGTCGGCGAGTTCAGGTACCATCTTCTCATCGATGATATATTTACAGAAGGCGTCGGGAAGGATGCCTTCGAGGCCATAGCCCGTCAGGATTGCGACCTCGCCGTCAGGCTCCTTGGCGGTCTTTGACTTGATAATGATTATCAGTCCGTTGTCGAGGTCTTTCTGTCCCACACCCCACTCGTGGCCAATCTGGGTGCCAAGGGCTTTGATTTCCTCGCCATAGAGTGTGGGTGTGATGATGACGACGATTTGATTGGTTGTGGAGTCGCAGAAAGAACGCAGGCGGTGTTCCAGGGTGTCACGCTGTGCGTCGGAGAGTATGGCAGAGTAATCGTTGACCGCGCGTCCCGTCTTCGGGAAATGACTCACCGGCTGGGCTGAAAGGCTGCCAGCGAAGAGAAGGAAGAGACATATTGCAAGAGACCTACGCACAGCACATAATGTATTAGAACCGACTGTGGGCGCCGCCACCGCCGAAATCGCCGCCGCCGTAGCCGCTGAAACCGCTGGAGCTGTCGTCGTCATCATCGTCATCGTCGTCATCGTCGTCGTAACTGCTGTATGACGAGTCGCTGTCATCGCCGTCGGAGGAATTGCCGCCGCCTGTGCGGGGTTTCTTGCGGTGAAAGATGCGGAAGAAGATGTAGCCGACGCCCAGGGTGACGAAAAGCCAGAGGGTGATACTGCCGGCGATGTCGTCGGGTGTGCGTTTGCGGGCATGTTCGTTTTTGTAATCCTTGTAGTTGTACTCGCCGCAGCACACGGGTTCAATGACATCAAGGGCGGCGACGAGGGCTGAGAAATAGTCTGTATCCGCCAGATGGGATATCATCTGGTCGTCGATGATGCGTCTGCAGAAAGCATCGGGCAGCACGCTTTCAAGTCCGAGACCTGTCACGATGGCGGCATCGCCGAAAGACTCCTCTTCGCATTTCGACTTGATGAGGATAATCACCCCGTTGTCCAGATCCTTCTGCCCCACTCCCCACTCGTGGCCTATGCGGACGCCAAGGTCGATGATTTCCTCGTCATAGAGGCGCGGGGTGATGATGATGACTATCTGGTTGGAGGTACTGTCGTTGAAGGTGCGGAGCCGCTGCTCCAGCGAGTCTCGCTGCCGCCAGGTGAGCATACCCGAGTAGTCGTTGACGAGACTGTCGGTCATGGGGTATTCCCGCTGTGACCACAGGGAGACCGCCAAGAAGAGCAGAAGACATGTTATGAGACACTTGCGCATAGTGTAAACGATATTGGGGTGGATAAAAATCAGAAGCGCCTGTGAGAACCGCCGCCACCGAAACTGCCGCCACGACCACTACGGGAACTGGAGTGTGAACTGGACGAACTGGAATGAGAGCGTGAACTGCTGGAGCTTCGCGAAGAATGGGACGAAGAACTGTACGAGGATGAGGAGCTGCCGGAATCGGAATAAGAAGTGCTTGAGGGCTTGTAGTTCTTGTCACGGAGGCGGAAAGCCTTGTAGGCCGGCAAACCGATCAGGAAGAACATTATCAAGAGGGTGACGGCACCCACGATGAGGTCCGTGGTTTCATCCTCGTCGGAAGAGAGAGAGGAGATGTCGTACTCGCCACGGCAGATGGGCTCTATGACATCGAGCGCGGAGTTGACAGCCCCGTAATAATCGCCCTCGGCGAGGTGGGAAATCATATAATCGTCGATGATGCGGGCGCAGAGGACATCGGGCAGGACACCCTCAAGGCCGAAGCCCGTCACGATGGCGACATCGCCGAAAGGCTCTTCCTCGCATTTGGTCTTGGTGATGATTACCAGGCCGTTGTCGAGTTCTTTCTCGCCGATGGCCCACTCTTGTCCTATGCGGGTGCCGAGGTCC
The DNA here is from genome assembly GCA_905234665.1 of uncultured Bacteroidales bacterium. Classification (GTDB taxonomy): domain Bacteria; phylum Bacteroidota; class Bacteroidia; order Bacteroidales; family P3; genus Colimorpha. Next base: position 44,779 of record CAJOIV010000026.1, read on the forward strand.
ATAATCTCCTCGTTGCCCAGCAAGGGGGTGAAGATGACCAGTATCTGGTTCGACGTGGAGTCGTTGAACTCCACAAGACGTGCTTCGAGGCTGTCGTGCTGCGCAGGGGTGAGGATGCCCGAATAATCGTTGAGCAGACGACCCGTAGGCTCATAAGAGATTCCCTGCTGCGCCCAAAGGGGCGCGGCAAGGAATGTCACTATAAACGCTATCAGGAGCTTGCGCATCCGGATGGCTTAGAATTCGAAGTTGATGGGCTGGGCCTCTTCGGCGCCCTCGGGGGCGGTGAAGTAACCCTTCTTCTCGAAGCCTGCGATGGAGGCCACGATGCTGTTGGGGAAGACGCGGAGCTGGCGGTTGTAGACGTTGACCGTCTCGTTGAACCGCTGGCGGGCGGTGGCGATGCGGTTCTCAGTGCCTTCGAGCTGCACCTGCAGGTCGCGGAAGTTCTGGGTGGCAGTGAGCTCGGGGTAGCGCTCGACAACCACGTTGATGGAACGCGAGAGAGCCGAGGTGAGGGCATCCTGGGCCTTCTGGAAGTTGGCGACGTTGGCCTCGGAGAGGTCGTTGGCATCCACCTGCACGGAAGAAGCCTTGCTGCGGGCCTCGGTCACCTCGGTGAAGGTGTTCTTCTCGAAGTTGGCCGCACCCTGCACTGTCGACACCAGCTGGGGGATGAGGTCCATGCGGCGCTTATAGTTGTTCTCGACTTGGCTCCAAGCCTCCTTGACATTCTCTTCCGAGTTGACCAGTTTGTTGTTGACGCGGATGCCCCAGAGGATGACGAGGCCCACGATTGCCACAAGGGCGATAAGGATAATAGATGTCTTCTTCATGTTTGAAAGTTTTAGATTTGAGACTGCAAAGATACGACTTTTTCCCGACATGGAAAGAAAAACTCGCTCCTCACGACAAAAAAAACACAATAAAGAAAAAAAATTGTGCATATCGGAAAAAAGTTGTATCTTTGCAGAACGTTTTGCGACCCGCGATATTCGCACTACACACAAGCAATCAGAAAGTTAAACAATAAAAAAGTATACAGCTATGGGTATCAATGCCAACAAAAAAGTAAAGAGAGCGAAGGTTCGCATCAACGGCAACAAGAACTCCACCAACAACTGGGGTATCACCGCCGCTGGCTGGAACGCTGTCCACAAAGCCGTCATCAACGCCGAATAAGACAGCCTACCGCAACACAGATGCCCGCCGCCCTGCGACGGGTTTTCTGCTTTTATGACATACTAAAACGCCCGAAAGGGCGTTATTGTTTTTATATTGAAGGAGAGAACCGGTATGAAACGTATACTTTTGTCGATATGGCTCGTCGCCACGGCCTGCACGCTGTCGGCCCAGAATGGGTCCGACCGCTTCACCCGCATTGGGAAGATGATTAGTCAAGGGCACTACACGTCGGCCTACGAGGCTGCCGACAGCCTGCGCCGCGAGGCCCTGAAAAACAGTAACGCCAGCCGCGAGGCCAGGTCGCGCCAGCTCCTCACCGCCACCTGGTATATGGAGCGGGCGGCCATCAACTACCAGGAGGATGTGCCCGACAGCAGCATGGCCCGCTTCCGCGCCATCCTGCCCTACCTCACGCCCGTCGACAGCACGCTGTGCTACATCTTCCTCGGCAACATCGACTCGGCGCTGACCGACACGCTGGCACTGCGCCATATGCCCAACACACAGATTGCCGAGTTCTGCGAGAAACCCAAGGAGGCCCGGTTCAACACCACCCCGACGATGTACGACCTGGTGATGCAGCTGGCCATACAGAACGTGCCACAGAAGCGCAAGACGGAACTGCAACGGCAACTGACGGAGTGGTACCGCCACAAGCCCGCGACAAAGGAGAACACCGACCTGCTGCTCTACAACGAACTGGAGTTGCTGACACACCTCACCAACCAGCCCAACCTCTCGAAAGAGGCCCGCCGGAGCCTGCTCCAGCAATGTCTGAACCGCTACCGCGGCACAGGCAACGAGCAGCTGGCAGAGCTCTACTACCGCCTGGCCGACTCGTACCAGGTCAACAGCAACTATCTGGCCGCCCTGACTTACTGCGACAGCGCCACGGCCCGCTGGCCTAAGAGCAGGGGTGGTGTGGACTGCGCCAACCTACGATGGCAGATAATGCAACCGGGGATAACGGTGGCCATCGAGGATGTCTCGCCCGCAGGACGCGACATCCTGGCGGCCGTGACGACACGCAACATCGCGTCGTTGCACTACCGTGTGATTGCATACCCCGCATGGTACATTGAGTATAATATAGGACAAGAAAAGCGCAGGGAAAAGTTGCTGGGAGAGAAGGTGCTGAAGGCTTGGAGCCAGCCCCTTCCCGCCGTGAAAGAGGACCATCAGCACTATCGCCACTACTGCTATATCCCGCAACTCGCCCCCGGGCATTACCTGCTGATAGCCTCGCCTGACAAAGACTTCTCGGGCAAGGGCTTCGTGGTGCGGAGTTTCACCGTGTCGGCGGCCGCCTTCATGCTGATGTCCAACTTGTTGGACTCGCACGACAGCATCTCGGGCTATGTGGTGGACTACGTCACCGGAGAGCCTCTCGCCCGCCAGAAGGTGCAGCTGCAACACCAGACAGGCTCTGGCTATGACGGAAAGTACACCACCGAGGCCACGGCCACCACCGATGCGCACGGCCATTTCTCCTTCAAAGTGAAAAAAGAGAAGACCCGCTACTGGTTCGAATACCGCCTGCTGACACGCCACAAGGGGCTGGATATGACTTTGTATCTTTACGCATACCTGCATGAGAAGGACAGCATACGCACGGACAATGCGGTGTTTCTCGACCGCCCCGTCTACCGCCCGGGCGACACGCTGCAGTTCCTCCTCGTGGAGGGCAGCGTGACCCACAACCGCGTGGGACGTACCGTCGGCGGCGACATATTGCGGGTGGAGCTGAGGGATGTCAACGACAAGACCCTCGACACGCTCATCGGCGTCACCGACTCCTTCGGCAGCCTCAGCGGCCGTTTTGTCATCCCTGCCTATGTCCTCCCGGGACGATTCTCCCTGACGGCCTACTCACAAAAAACATCGAGCCACCAGTTCAAGAGCTTCACCGTCGAGGCCTACAAGCAGCCCAAATTCACCGTCACGCTGTCACCTTCCAACTCCTCCCCTAAGTTAGGGGAGGTGCCCGCAAGGGCGGAGGAGTGTGTCCTCGGCGACAGCCTCTTCGTCGACGGCTTGGCGGCCTCTTATACACAGGTGCCTGTGGGCGGGGCCAAGGTGGTCTGGTCTGTCGTCCGCTCCTACATGCGTCCGTGGTGGCGACATTGGTATTACGAAGAGACTCATTCGGAGACTGTCACCGTGGCCTCCGACTCCCTGACCACCGACGCCGAAGGGCTGTTCCGCATCGCCTTTGTGGCCGATCCCGACAGCAATATGAACCTCGCCACCAAACCCTGCTTCTCCTACGAGGTGCGGGTGGACGTGACCGACCTGGGCGGTGAGACCCACCGCCAGACCCTCACCCTCAAGGCCGGATATGTGAACAGCTATATCTCGCTCGACCTTCCCGACCAGACGGCGGAACTGAGCAGCATAGAATACAGATATTGCGACCTCAACGGCACGCCCCTGAAGGGATATGTCACCCTCAACATTGAACGGCTGAAGCAACCCGAAAAAGCCCGCCTGACGCACCCCCTGCTGTTGGTGGAGGACGCGCGTCACACCCTCAGCGAGGAGGAGTTCCGCAACCGCTTCCCGCTGATATCCTACACCCCCAAGGAGGCCTTGCCGTTGCTTTGGCCGGCGGAGCGCAAAGTGTTCGACACACGTGTGTTGTGCAACGGGATGAACAAAAACAGCATCGCCCTGCCGCGCTTGGAGCCGGGCATCTACCGCGTCAGCATCGCCACCGACGGCGAGACGTCCACCGACACGGCTGTGGTGGTATATATCCCTCAGGGATGCAAGAAGGTGTATGGCAACGACCTGCTGTGGTCGGACATCAGCACGTCCACAGCCCGTGTGGGCGACACCGTGGTGCTGCGCGTGGGGTCGCGCCACAAAGACGTGTGGGTCGCCTATGAACTGGTCTGCGGCGACAAGAGACTTGCGCGCCGCCTGCTGCGCCTCTCGGACGAAATCAAAACCCTCCGCATCCCAGTCACAGAGGCCCTGCTGGGCGGCTTCGACATCAACCTCTGTGCCGTCAAGGAGGGACGCGAAGACGGTTACCATCACCGCGTCGAGGTGCCCTTCGAGCACAAGAAACTCGACGTGAAGATTGCCTCCTTCCGCGACAAACTCACCCCCGGCGAGAAGGAGACCTGGACGATAACCGTCAGTCCGAAAACCCCAACTCTCACCCCCCTTCCTGCCGCCTTGCTCTTAGGCATGTACGACGCGGCTCTGGACAGCTATGGCCACGGAGGCAATGTCTTCCGCTGGTTCCCATGGATGAATACAGAAAGCAAGAGCGCCACAGGGGTGGACTTCGATTACCCGTGGCACTACCACAACCACGACGACCTGCTCCTCCCGTCAGGAAAATCCATCCATTTCCAAGGCAAAGAGCAGCATGGCTGGACATTCTCCGCCCTGAACCACCGCGGTTGGAGATGGAAGAGGATGCACTCAGGCGCTGTATTGTATGCTGCCTCAGGCACCGCCCGGGGGGAATCGGGCATGGTGACCATGACTGGGAATGTACGCAAACGAACAGGAGTCAATCTCCCAGCTGTGACTACGTCGCTCGAGGTTGTGGAAGACGACGCAGTAATCCAGAATGAGGAAGAGGGGGTCGTCCTCAATGCCGCCTACGAAGTCGCTGGACAAAAGGAATCGACTGCAGAAGAGAAACCCTATATCCGCAACAACCTCAGCACTCTGGCCTTCTTCGAGCCCACCCTGCGCACCGACAAGGACGGCACCGTCACCTACAGCTTCACCGCCCCCGACCTGCTGACACAGTGGAACATAGAAGGACTGGCGTGGACACGTGATTTGTCCACCGGGCACCTGCAGCGGCAGCTCATCACCCGCAAGGAGCTGATGATACAGCCCAACATGCCGCGCTTCCTGCGTGAGGGCGACACCACCACCCTCCTGGCCAAGGTCATCAACCTCACCGACAGCACCCTCAACGTCAAGGTCGACTTCTCCTTCGAGTACCCAGAGGCGCCAGCCAATTCTCAATTCTCAACCGAAGGTCGGCGACCGCCAGTGGAGCCAATTGTCAATTCTCAATTCCTCTCCCTTCCTCCCCACGGCACTGTCCCCGTGGCCTTCACGGTCACCGTCCCCGTGGGCGGCACGGTGGCCACCTATAAATATGTCGCCACCGCCACGAACTTCAGTGACGGAGAGCAGGGTCCCCTGCCCTTGCTGACCAACCGCCAGGCGGTGACCCAGTCGGTGTCGATGTTCACCAACGGCAAGGGCAGCAAGGAGTACACTCTGGCGCTCCCCGCCTCCCCCACCGCCCAGCCCGTCAGCTTCACCGTCGAGTACACCTCCAACCCCCTCTGGCTGGCCATCCAGTCGCTCCCCTACATGGGCGAATGCAGCAACCCGTCGAACATCTACCTCTTCAACAACTACTATGTCAACACCATCGGCAAGACCATCGCCGAGCAGTTCCCCGCCCTCAAGCATTGTGCCGACCAAGCCACAGAGGAGGACAGCCCGCTGATGCGCAACGCCGACATCCGGCAGACCCTCATAGAGGAGACCCCTTGGCTGAGTGAAGGCACCAGCGAGGTGGAGCGGCTCAGGCGGATAGCCCGTTTCTACGACGACGCGACTTTGCAACGGCTGAGTTCCGAGCTGTTCTCCAAGCTGGAGAAGGCGCAACGCGGCGACGGCGGCTGGTCGTGGATGCCCGACGGCCGATACAGCAGCACCTACGTCACCCAGCACATCCTCAAAGGCTTCGGGGTGATGGCCCGCCAAGTGTCGCGTGGCAACACCCGGATGCAGGTCCGCGCCCTGGCCTATATTGACAAGGAGGCCTACAAAGACTACCTCGAATGGCAGAAATACCTCCAGAAGCACCCCGGCAGCCAATGCAAGCCCATCATGCTCGACTACCTCTATACCCGAAGCTACTACATGGACTGCAAGCTCGACGCCAACCACAAGCAAGCCTACGACTTCTTCTATGGCAACGCCAAGGCGCGCCATGCCGACTACACCTCTCTCTACGACCAGGCCTTGCTGGCGCTGGTGTTCCACCGCAACGGCGACACCCGGCTGGCCCGCGAGATGGTGGAGCGCATCCGGCAGAAAGCCCTCTACAGCGACGAGATGGGCATGTACTGGCGCGACAACAGGGCGGGATGGTACTACTACCAGCGTCCCGTCGAGACGCAGGCCCTCCTCATCGAGACCTTCCGCGAGGTGGTGCCCGAAGACACCCTCTCCGTGGGACAGATGCAGCAATGGCTGCTCAAACAGAAGCAGACCACCCGCTGGAGCTCGGATGTCGCCACCCTGCGCGCCATCCAGGCGTTGCTGCCCGTTGGGAACAAAGCCTACAAAGCAAAAGCCACTGGGGCTGACGCCATTGTCGTGCGAGGGAAAGGGATGACCGACACCGTGAAGGTGACTGTCGCCGACGGCTCTGCCGGCTATCTGCGCCACACCTACCGTTCCGACAGCCTCGCAGCCCTCGGCAGCGGCACCTCTGTCGCGGTACGCATTGAACGCAATGCCTCCGGCATCAGCTGGGGAGCATTATACTATCAGTATACCGAGCAGATGGACAAGGTGGCCGCCTCCGAGACAGGCATCACCCTGCGGCGGACACTCTACAGGGTGGAACCCGACGGGACACTCACGGAGCTCAAAGCAGGTGTCACGGCATCCGTGGGCGACCGTCTGCGGGTGCGCCTGGAAGTCGTCTGCGACCGCAACCTGGAATATGTGGAATTGAAGGAGTTCCGCGCCGCCTGCTTAGAGCCCGTCAGCACCTCCTCGGGGTGGGTATGGAGCAGCGGCCTGAGCTACTATGTGGCCATCAACAACAGCCACAACGCCGTCTACATCGACCGTCTGGAGAAGGGCAAGTACGTCATCGATGCCGACTACTACGTCACCAATCCCGGCTCCTACACCCTCGCCCCCTCCGTTCTCCAATGCCTCTACGCCCCCGAATTCCGCGCCTCATCTCAAGGCCAACGCCTCACCGTGTCGCAATAGCGATGGCTCTCTCCTGTTGTTATTCGTCAGTATCTTCCGATGGCGATTCCGATTCTTCAGCAGACTCCTCGTCCTCTTCTTCTTCCTCCTCGGGTTGTTCCCCGCTGTCCTCCGAGTCTTCTGCGTGATTATCGATGTCTATGTTCCCGTCATCCTCTGGGAGTTCAACAATGTCTACCCAACCCAGGTCGATACCTATCTTGAGGCCGGCACGGAACAGGTGGGCGGTGCTGACCTCGTTGCTGGCGAGAGTGCCATTGTAGACAGGCTGCATGGCATTTACCACATCCAGTCGCAGCAGGGGCTCCGCACTTCTCTTGGCGGTGTTGGTAAGGCCGTAGCTGGCATAGAGGCCGACATACAGACCCCAATGGCCTTTCAGCGCGTAATGCAGGCCCACGTCGGCCAAGCAACTGATGTTTATGGGGAGCTTGTCTATTGCGCTTTCGAAGTCGGCATCCTTGGTGTCGAAGCCATGAGTGGGTAGTTCACCAACCTCATAACCCAGCACCTTGAAATAGCCGGTAGTGGTATACTTTCCCTCGTGGGCGGTATACTTGCCATAAGTGTTGAGATCCATCTGGAAACCCAAGCAGGCCATCAGGGCAACCCATTGGCTCACCCGCTTGCACCAGAGGAATTCCACGGGGACACCCAGAAAACCGAGTGCTTGCCGTTCCTTCCATCCGTCAAATGCCGTGTTGAGGTCGTAATGGACGTAGGGGTTGTCGGCATGGACCAAGTCGTGGGTAACTTCCTTGAAGTTGTACAAAGCCGTGGCCTGGGTCATGGCGTAGTGCAGTCCTATTCTGAAGCCGACACTGGGCGTAAAGAAACATGAGTACTCCACACCGGCACCCAGACCCAGGCCGGGGATATACTCTCCGTGGGCGGGAGAGTATAGCAGAGTACCCAACCCGCCGTCGACAGTGAGGCCCACATAATTGCCGCGGACTTTCTCTTGTGCGGCTGCGCCCAAGGTGAATGAGACAGCCAGTATGATTGTCGGTATGCGTTTCATGATATGCTGATTGTTGAATTGTTTAGTTACGAATTATGCGTACTACCATGCCGTCCACGGAAACCATGTAGCTACCCCGCTGGTAGTCGGCAAGGTCTATGGTGAGGCTGCTGCCACTGAAAGTACCCTGATCCAGGACTATACCCGACATATTCAGCAGGGTAAACTCGTGGTTCATGGTGGTCATGTGTTCAATGCGGACGGTCACCTGTCCTGTCGTGGGATTAGGATAAGCGATGAGGTCGGTAGCCTCGTCGCTGACAAGCGTCCTTAAGTCGGTCTGCGGACAGACGGAGGTTTCCTGACCATAGTACCTGCACTTCACGAAGAACTCCCAACCTTCCAAACCGCCTTCCTGATAATAGTAGTTGCTGGAGACTCCAGGGATGGCTGTCCATGCCGTCTCGCCGGCCGCCCGGCGGTACCATTGAACGTCGGTGATACAGTGGCAGGTGTCGATAAGGGCGATGACATCGCTGAAGAGGACCACCATGTAGGTATCGGGCAGATTAATGTGGAAGCGCACCGTGACGGGGTTGCTGACCAGCTCAGGGTAGTTGTGGTCGCGGAAATAGAGCGTCACGCTGTAGTCGCCTGTCGGGATTCCCACGGGGACATCGAAGTAGATGACGCCGTTGTTGCCCGTGGGCGTGTCGATGTAGTGCCAGTCAACATCGGCGAAGAGCGCGTCGGAGAAGACGAGCCTGTACTGGTCGGGGCTGCCGGTGGTGAGTGTGTATTCAATCCTGCCTTCGCCCGCGCAGTAGCCGTTGGCGTCGACAAGGATACCGTCACGCACGCCATCGAGGGTGTCTTCCGTCAAGGCCGTGGTGTCGGGCAGGAAGGGTGCGAGGATGGCTCCCTCGGTGCTGTAGACACTCTCTACGGGGCCGAGGAGATAGTTGGAGGCCGCCGTGCCGTCGATGGCATAGCCGAGGGTGACGGTAAGGCCAGTGCCCACCTCCGACGAGGAGAACCAGGCGGTGACGGTGTGTGACAGGTCGTCATTGCCCTGGATGCCCGTCAGTGTGCCGCTGTTGGTGACGATGGCGTCGGCGGTGCCGTCGTAGAACTTGGCAATCTCAGCCTCCGCGCCGCTGACGCTGACCGTGACGGGCAGGATGGTGAAGGTGGTGGTGGCTCCGAGGAGCGAGTCAACGGGTGCCATAGGACGTGCCGTCACGATGTAGGTACCGGCGTTCACGGGGCAGTTGGGCGAGGTGATGACCTCCGTGCCGTTGGTGTAGGTGAGTGTTGTGCCCTGTGTGGCGTTATCGTCATCGGTGTAGGAGGCGGTCAGTCCGCAGTAGGGCTGTGCGTTGTAGGTGACGACCGTGTCGCCCGACCAGAGGGTGTTGTATAGCGGATAGCGGAAATGTAACGTCACCACGCTGTCGCAGCCCGCGGCATTGGTCAGCGTGTGGGTGTACGTCCCCGTTTGCGTCAGCATAG
>CAJOIV010000027.1:0-48955 GCA_905234665.1 uncultured Bacteroidales bacterium
CACCGTCGACAACCGCGGCACCGACAACCGCGGCTTCGAGTTCGAGAGCTGCACCCACCGCCGCCTCGGCGAGATCGAGATGGCCGACCAGATGGAGGGAGTCAAGTTCCTCAAGAGCCTGCCCTACGTCGATGCTGACCGCATGGGCGTGGAGGGTTGGTCCTTCGGCGGATTCATGACCATCACCATGAAGCTGGCGCATCCCGAGGTCTTCAAGGTGGGCTGTGCCGGCGGCCCCGTCATCGACTGGAAATGGTACGAGATCATGTACGGCGAGCGCTACATGGACACCCCGCAGGAGAACCCCGAAGGCTACGAGGCCAACAGCCTCCTGAACAAGGCGCAGAACCTCGAAGGCCGCCTGCTGGTCATCCACGGCGCCGAGGACAACACCGTCGTGTGGCAGCACTCGCTGGAGTTCATCGAGCGTTGCATCAACAACTTCAAGCAGGTGGACTACTTCGTCTACCCCCACCACGAGCACAACGTCCGTGGCCCCGAGCGCAACCACCTCTACCGGAAGATGTTCGACTACTACGAGACATTCCTCAAATGACAAACGACAACAATAACAACAACACCTCCGGAACCTCCGGACAATCCGGAAACCACGGATATTCAGGAAATTACCGCCACTATGCCGATGGCACTGCCAGCACGCTAAGGAAACCCGTTGTCTACACCGAGCTGCGCTTCTACCAACGCAGCGACGTGTTATATCAACTCACGTGTGTCTTCTGCAAGAGATACCTCCCCAAGTACGGCGACCGCACGGTAGACCAGATGGTACAGGCGGCACGCTGCTCCAAACAAAACATCGTCGAGGGCAGCAGCAATGGCCAGACCTCTACGGAGTCGGAACTGAAACTATTAGGCATCGCCCGTGGCAGCAACCAGGAGTTGCTGGAAGATTATCTGGACTACCTGAAGCGTCACGGAATGAAAGAATGGCACGGTACGAACCCTCGCTTTGAGCCTCTGCACACCTTCTGCCGCAGCCATAGCCTTTATAAAGACTATGCCGGCCTACTGGACAAAATGGATGACGAAGAGCTGGCCAATATGGCTATCTGCCTATGCCATCAGGTGGACGCCGGGCTGACGAGATATATTGAACACAAAGACCGTGAGTTTACCACCGAGGGCGGCATCCGTGAACGGATGACCGCCGCCCGCTTAGGGCAGCGCGAGACCCAACGGCAGACCATCGAACGGCAAGCCTCGGAGATTTCGGTGCTCCGCGCCGAAATAGCAAGACTGAACGCCATCCTATCTCAATATGGAATCTCCGGGCAATCCGGAAATCCCGGAACCTCCGGACAATCCGTAATCTCCGGATTGTCCGAATCATCAAAAGAAAAACGCTAATCCCCCCAATTAACCCATGTTCACAGGAATCATTGAGACGACCGCGCGGGTCGTGAAGATAGAAAAAGAGAATACCAACTACCATTTCACCCTGGAGGTGCCTTTCGGCGACGAGCTGGCCATCGACCAGAGCATGGCCCACGACGGATGCTGCCTCACGGTGGTGAAGGTCGACAAGGAGAAGAAACAGTATGTCGTCACCGCCATGGACGAGACGATGCTCAAGACCAACCTCTCTACCTGGCAGGTGGGCACGGAGGTCAACGTGGAGCGTTCCATGCGCATGGACGGCCGCTTCGACGGCCATATCGTCCAGGGCCATGTCGACCAGACGGCCCGCTGCACCAAGGTCGTCGACGACAACGGCTCCTGGCGCTTCTATTTTGAATACGACGCCAAGAACGCCCCCTCCATCACGGTGCCCAAAGGCTCCATCAGCATCAACGGCGTGAGCCTCACGGTGGTCGACAGCGAGCCCGGCATGTTCTCCGTGGCCATCATCCCCTACACCTACCAGGTGACCAACTTCCACAACTTCCGTGAGGGGACGGTGGTCAACATCGAGTTCGACGTCTTCGGCAAGTACGTCCAGCGGCTCCTGGAGCAGTACCTCGCCGCCCGGGGGGAATAGCCCCCGCACGGGAGAGTCATAAACTTTGTTAAATCTTCCGGCCCTCATGTAGAGATTTGGGCCGGAAGGCGGTTATTATAAGGCATGGAAACGTCGTCACAACACAGCGACTTCGAAGAAATCGACCGGCTGCTGGCCCGCCACCGGACGCTGATAGAGCGTGCCTGTTGGCATTTCGCCGGCGGCGACACCTTCCTGTACCAGGAACTGGTGCAGAAGACGCGTATCGTCCTCTGGCAGAAGTTTCCTAAACTGCGCGAGAGCCACAGCGTGATGGAGGAGCAGGCTTGGGTGCTGTGGCAGTGCCGCAGCGTCTATTCGCACCACAGGCGGCGTAAACAGATTGACACGATTCCTCTCGACGAGGAGCTGTACCTCCCCGAGGAGGAGAATGACGGCAGCAGCGAGCTGCTCGACGAGCTGGCCGTGGGACTCACCGCCCACGAACAGAAGTTCCTCCACCTGAGACGCAGCGGCTACACCATCGGCGAGGTGGCCCAAATCATGGGCATGCGGCCTGCCAGTGCCAGCCAGCTGCAATACCGCATCGTGGAGAAAATGAGGAAAACCTATGAAAAGCACTATAGAGATGACACACCAAGAGATTGAGAACCTGATTGCCCGAGAATCCGCCGTGCGGCGGCGGGAGAGCCTGCAGCACCTCGCCGCCCTGGGGGAGGCCGACACCGCGCCGCTGGCGCGCTGGAGCCGACACGCCACGGTGAGGCGTTACCTCGCAGGGGCGTTGGTGGTGGTGGCCTCGGGCGTCGGCGTCGGCACCGTGACCGCCCAGACCCTCCCCTACCGCGCCGTCGCCGAAGACTCCACGGGAAGATATTGTTACACCGTCTCGCAAGGTGACCCCTTGAAAGCATACGACACCCTGCGCACAACACTCCTGAAGCAATGAGAGAAAGGAAACGTTTCTGGATTATCGTGGCGGCGATTGTGGCTGCCGAGGTGCTGGCGGCGATCGTGTGGCGGTGCTGCTTCTTCCCCGAGAGGGAGGTGAGCGACCTCTACCAGCGCTACTGCCACACCCCCGGCATCGAAGCCTCCTTCGTCAAGGGCTTCCGCATCAACGACACCCTCGCCATCGACGCCACCCTCCTCCACTGACTCCGCCGGATGGGCGCGGCTGAGAGAGGAACTCAGACTTCCCGCGCCAATGCCCCCAGTAATCAAAGCCATGGACGAAGGGACAGATCTCATCATGACCTATCTGACCAGGAAGGACAGAATTGCTCGAGAGATGGACACCATTGACATCAACAACAACGACTGCGTCGGCATCTCATATCTGCATCACAACGTCGGCATCTATCATATCCATAACGCCGATGAACGCAAAGCTGTATTGCATTACAACACAGAAATATCAACCAAACACTAATACCCATGAAGAAACCAACAATCACCCTTGCACTCCTCGCAGTACTGAGCCTGGTCAACACCGGCTGTCAGAAAGAAACAATCGTAGAACCCAGAGCCCATGATGTGGCAGAAGAGAACAGCACCGCCTGTGTCATGCTCTATTCCGTGGACGGAGTCGCGGGCCGCACCGCTGTCAAAACCCCTGCCGAACGGGCCGCCTTCATCCGCTGGATAGTAGGCCTTGCCGAAGAAGGCCACAGAGTGATATTTCGTCAAGAAGGCAACACCGTCAATGTCCTCGCCCCGAAAGACACTCAGACGTATTCTTCCAAGAAGAAACATGAAGTCGAGATGTGGGCAGATGAGATGATTCAACAAGGCTATACTGTAGTCATTGAATACGATAAGGATACAGGATATTATACCGGCACTGCCACAAAGGAAGATAAATAAGCAGTGATTAACCCTTTAACGCCATGAATCTGATAACCCGAAGCCCCGCACAGGAAACGACCGACTGCCGCTGTGACGGGGCATAAAAAGAAAGGCACCCTCGGGGCGGAGCCTGCGAATAAAACGAAAGACAAAAACAGACCCCAACCCCGTCCCAGTGCCACAGGCAGAAGGCGTACCCCTCCAACCTTTGCACATATAACGCAGGATTATGCTGGATATTGTACAAAGGACTGAAGATTGTAGATAATACTAGAACAACACACAATAAAAAACAATAATATGAAAAGATTAATCAAATTATCAGCCGTTGGGGCGGTTATTGCTGTGACATTCATGTCGAGTGCAGTCGCCCAGTATCCCGATTACCGTATGGGATACATCACCCCGCAGACAAAAAATGCATTGATAAGGTATTATTCTCCGACAGAGGCGGTGGCAGTATATCGAAATTATCGGACTACGCCTTCCCCTGTATTCTACACCACGGTCTGCGTCGTTGACAACTTCGGAAACATCCATAGTGTCGACATGGATGACGGATATGATGTGTTTGACATGGAAGTCGTTGGAAACTACCTTGTCATGTGCGGGAGGTATAATACCTCCAAGGCTTTCATCGGGTGTCTCAAGATACCGGATATCTTTACCTCTTCGACACAGGTGAATTACCATTTTATCCCTGGGGACATATCGGACTTCAAGAAGATGGCGGCATTCGTGGATCAGAACGGTGACATCAAAGTAGTGGCACTCGGAACGTTCCATTATATAACACTTCCTTCCATATTAAGCGGATGCCCGAATGCTTCTGGTGCTTTTTCTGACTGTTCTTCGCCATACACATGTTGGCTGGATTTTATTATTGAGACAACCAACCCTCAGAATTACCCATCGGGTAACCTCCCGTATGATATGAAGTTCATCAATGACGAAATAGGCAGTCCTGACATTATTGACGATATTGTTCTGACCGACAACTATGTGGTTTTCATCGGGCAGGGTAGTATGGGCGGAAGTTTGGGCCTTACCATGCATCCGTGCCCAAAGACCAGCATACTGCCCAATTTCGGCAGCTACTACTTTTACCCAACGGTGGATGAAAGATTCGACCACTATACAGGATGCCATATGTGTGCCGATACCATAGCGGTGGCCACACGAGGACGGTATCTGGAATCAGGATGGTCGGAATGGGACACCCGTATCCGGGTCATCGACGCGGCTTCGCATGTCATGACCAGTTCGCAGGCATTCGACCTGAACGACTACAAGTCCGACCCTATAGACATGGTGTATCTGAAAAATAAGAAAACACTGGTACTGCTGGAAGACATAAAATACCCTCCTGTCTCTGGAGTGAACAACTATTCGTTTATATTCCTCAACCCATACCAAACATTCAAAGCCAATCCGGATATACCCATTATTGCTCCTACGATTCCGTGGGTATTACCATACGCGGCGAAAGGATTCCATGAGGCAACTCGCAGTTTGACGTTCTGGTCTATGGACAGGACGGCAAGCCAAGATGCCATAGTGGCTACAGGTGGTGACTATTGGATACTGAAGTCCGTCCCGTTAATCACTACCGGAAATAATTGCTACAAACCAATTTCAGTGGATGTTTATAAGTTATACGATATCATTGGAGTATTGGGGTATTATAACCACGTGGATTGTTCTCAAGAGTTCAATTCGTCCACCAACGTTCATTCCACAAGATCCTTCATGATTTCAGGAAGTTGCGCCCAATAATTTTACGCCCCATGAAAAAGACACCATTTCTCTGCATAGTCCTTTTTTTGCTGTCTGCGGGTACTTTGGCAGCCCAGACCGACGATATGCACCCCTGGTATAGACAGCCTTGGACTGTCATCAGGGACACGAGTTATGACGGCTACATGTTCAACAAGCCATTCGACCTGTCGGACAGCAGAATAGGTGGGGCCAGATATTGCCATGATGACACCACAAGCAATATCCTTGTTGGATGCAGATACCATGCGGAAACACCTATGCAAATATATGGGGTTGCAACAACCTTTAATGGCGGAAACAGAGAAGTGATTTTATCTTTTGGATTGACTTTTGGCTCCACACTGTGGGCCATGATTCTACAGAAAGATGGAAACGAATACATTGTGATTGACTCTGTAAAGTTTCACAACTACCTTAGAATCGCAAAAGAGCATCCGAACAGTGATTATTATTATTACGCTCCTGATGTCCTGTTTCATCTAAGCCTTAATGGAAATAACCGATTAGCCTATCTCCTTGAATTCTATTTTGAGAACCCCGTCACGGTAGAAGACACCTTTTATGTAGGGATAATGCACTATCCTGTTGTAGAGAATGCTGACGTTGACGGAATGTTTACGGACGGCATAATAAAAGACCAAGATGCCTCCCATGTCTTCGACGAATTGTTGGTTCTCAGGAATTTGCAAGACGCATATATCCCCTGTACAATTAGGGGCAATGAGAGGCTTCTGAATCCCAATCTCGCAGTCTTCCCCATCATCCGGCCCTACGAGGAGGACAGCGTGTTCTGCGACACGGTGCCCAACTTCCATCTGGCGGGTACGCGGGTGGGGTACCCCACCTTCGCATGGGACACCGACTGGTACCGCGAGGAGGAGCTCTTCGAGGTGCAGTTCGCGCCCTACCGAAGCAACAATTGGGTGACGGTGTCGACGACGGACAGCTCCATCGAGGTCTACTCCGTGCCCGCATCCGCGCCCGACGTCACCACCGCTGCCCGATACACGACACGGTGATGTGGGGCCCCTGGTGCGACCCCATCCTCTTCTACACGGGCCCGACGCCCCCCGACACCACCACGGCTATCACCCCCGTGGAGGGCTGCCCCAACGGACTCTTCACCCTCACCCCCAACCCCGCAACGGGGACGGTGACCGTGACAGTGGGAATTCTCAATTCCCCCATGGCCCTCACGCTGACCGACGCGGCGGGACGCGAAGTGATGCGCAAAGAATTCTCAATTGTCAATTGTCAATTCTCAATTCCCCTCGACCTCTCGGGCCTCGCGGCAGGCACCTACTTCGTCACCCTCTCCACCCCCACAGCCACCGGCACCCAACGCCTGGTGGTGAAATAGGGCGCTACAGCTTCACTACATGAAAAAAATTCCCGCCGCGCACAATAGACGGCGGGAATTTGCGTTATAAAGCCAAGAAATGAGGAAAAAATGCCCTAATAATTTTGTTATGTCGGAAAAAAGCCGTATCTTTGCACCTCGGCTTTGCCCTTCGAAGAGAGCGTTTTAGTTGACAACATTCTTAACATTAGCCATATAGGAAACAGATAACCCGAAAAGAAACCCATCAGAGATGGCCTGGACAGCGTCCCTTCCCCATGGGAATGCGGAGACAGAAGAACGGCCATTAACAATATTTATAGCATTATGTGCACACAAATCAAGACCTCCGAATTCTTCCCCGCAGTTCTGTACTGCGAGGCCAACAAGGGAGAAGGGGAGGCATCTTTATCCATCAAGGAGAAGGACCTTTGGAACCTTGCCAAGAAAGTCGAGGAGAAATGTTGGTCGAATGTGAACCTGAACCGGAAGGATCTACGCGACCTTGTTCCCTTCATGGACTATGTCTATGGCCCCGACTTTATCCAATGGGACGAGGAGAAACAAATGTTCACGGTGAAAAAACCTGACAAAAAGACACAAGATTCTTTGGCAGGGTATTTCTTCTCCAAGAACGCTGCTTGGTACAAACAACTGGAGAATATCATCCCCGCCGTCACAACCTCGGCCCATTCAGACCACCTTGTCGAGGAACTGGCTTGACAGGGCTGGCAACATCTCCCCCTATGGGCAATACCGTTAGCATCCGAGACACAGTACACGGGTATATCACGCTGAAAGAGGGCTATTCCGAATGGATTGTCGACACGCCCGAATTCCAGCGGCTGAGAAGGATAGAACAAACAGCCATACGTTCACTCTATCCGACAGCCCGTCACGACAGGTTTGTCCATTCACTGGGTGTATACCACATCGGAGAGATGATTCTCGACCATTTCGTGCAGGAATGGGAGGACCCGAAAAAGATTGCAGACAGCGCGGATATTTACCACCTACTGGTGGATGAACCTAAGGGGAAAATCATCCAGAATTCTTACCTGATGGCCTGTTTGCTGCACGATATAGGCCACGCCCCATTCTCCCACACATTCGAAGTCTTCTTTGCCGGGAATGACAAAGAAGCACTCAGGGAAAGGCTCTTCACGGAGTATGGGATCAGCAAAGAGGCTGGTCTCGACGAGTTCAAAAGCGACCTCAAGAAACAAATTGAGGATGGCGGGTCTCCGGCAAACCATGAGTGCACTAGTGCAATGGTCGTATTGTCACGATTCAAAGGGGCGGTCACCCAATTGGGAGCAGATGCCGGGTTGATGGCGAGAATGATTATCGGTTGCAAATACGGGCAAGCGGACACTCTGGACAAACAACTGAGGAACATCTTTATCGAACTGTTGCACGGCGGTGTCATCGATGCCGATAGATTAGACTATGCGTGCCGTGACATTTGGGCCTCAGGGTACAGCACCTCGTCTGTTGACCTGCATAGGCTTATCCATGCGATGCACCTCAGGTTCAGGAAGACTGAAACTGGCAGCCGCGAGGCAGTGCTATGCTACAACAGCAAAGTGACCAACGAACTGGAGAGTGTATTGGCCATCAGGGACTTTCAAAGCACACAGGTTTTCTGCCACCATACGATTGTGTATGACCAATACCTATTGCAAGAGGCGGCCAAAACGATGGCAAGAAAATACTTCACATACAATATGCCGCCCAAAAAAGGTGGAGAAGAACTCACCGAATCGGAACAGAGGAGGAAGGCCCTTGCCAACATCATCAGTGTGGATGCCCTGCTTAAAAGGGATTACCACCCCAAACAATCGGATCCAGAGAAGAAAAAAGAACCTAACGTCATCACCATAAACGGCAAAGAGATAACAACAGGACTGCTGGAAGATGCTGATCTGCTCTTCCTGATGAAACAACTCGACGCCGACGAAAACCCCTGTTACAAAGAATGGTCAAGCCGCCAATACAGATACTATCCTCTGTGGAAGACCTCTGATGAGTTCCACGACTACTTCCCTGTCACGAAACCGATTATCGGGGACATGGCGCGACCCGTAAAATTCCAGTCCCCGTCAGAAGAGAACTTCCGTGAAGCCGTTGAGAATGCGTTGCACTGCAAGAAAGAGGATGTCATTGTCCTACGCGTAGAGCTCAAACCCAAAATATCATTGGAAGGGCTGTACTTGTGGGTGAACGGGAAAGTCATCAAATACGAGGAGTTGTTCCCTCACAAGAAGTTCGCCGAGAAGTTTGACCCAGCATATCAAGGAAGCGAGACGATATTCTATGTGTTCTACAAGAAGAAAGACGGCTTCACCGATGAATCCAAAAGGGCAGAACTCATTGACCGCCTAAAAGACCCTATACAAAAGCTATACGAGAGGGTCAATAACCCGAAGGGGGTATAGGGAATTCCACGGGAAATAAATACGTCACGGGACGGGGTCGTAGCCGGAGCCGCCCCAGGGGTTGCAGCGCAGGATGCGTTTGAAGGCCAGCCAGCCGCCACGGAAGGGGCCGTATTTCTTGATGGCCTCGACGGCATACTGCGAGCAGGTGGGGGTGTAGCGGCAGGCGGCAGGGGTGAACGGCGAGATGCAGTGGCGATAAAACCATATCAACCCCAGCATCAGCCGCGCGAGCAGACGGGTGAAGAGTTTCCATAGTCGCCGAAGAGTTTGCATAGACCTATACTTGGTTGTTGTGGGAGAGGGAACGCTGGATATCGTCGGCCAGGACGGCGAGGAGTTTCTCCATCTTGCCATAGAGGGTGCCGTAGGCGAGGATGTCGTGGTGCACATAGTTCACGGCCAGCAGCAGGGAGCTCCCGCTGTCGGCGAGAAGGCCGGCAAGGGGGGCTTTCTGTCGACGGTAGCACTCGCGGGTGAGGCGTTTGACACGGTTGCGGTCGACAGCATGACGGAACTTGCGCTTGGAGGTGGCGATGAGCACCTGCACAGGAGCCCCCGGAGGGAGCTGACCCTCGGGGCAGAGCATCCAACGGACGCTGAAAGGGAAGACCATGAGACGGTGCCCTTGGGAAAAGAGGGAGTCGATGAGCCGTTGGCTGCAGAGGCGTTCCCGCTTGGGGAAAGAGGTGGGGGTGTTATTTGGCACTCTCGGCAGCCTCCTTCTGGGCCTGGCGCTCGGCGCGGCGCGCGGCGGCCTGGGCTTTGCGCTCCTCCTGCAGCTGTTTGTACTTGGCCTTGTTGACGAACACCGACTTGCTCTTCTTGACGACGGTGGTACCCGACACGGAGGTGCGGCCGGAATGGGAGGCATCCTTCTTCATGCTGGAGGGACGTGCGACGATGACCTCGTCCTGTCCCTTGCCGTTGATGTAGTTCTCGATGGCCATGGCCATGGAGGGCGACGCCTTGGTGGGGGCGGCGATGGCCAGTTTGAGGCCCGCAGCCTTGAGGGCGGCATGGGTGGAGGTGCCAAAGGCGGCGATAAGGATGTTGGTCTCCTTGATTTTGGGGAAGTTCTTGAGGAGGGAACGCACGCCGATGGGCGAGAAGAGGCACACCATGTCGTAGTCGTCGAGATTGAACTGCTTGAGGTCGCGCGGCACGGAGGTGTAGAGGGTGGCCTTGGTGTACTTGAACTTGGCCTTGTCGAGGAGTTTGGTGTACTCGGTCTGTTTCTCGTCGGAGCAGGGGAAGAGGAACTTCTCCTCGCGGTGTTTGGACATCACGTCGATGAGGTCGGCAAAGTACTGGGTACCGAAGAAGATCTTGCGCTTACGGTACTGGATATAGTTCTGGAGGTAGAGGGCGATGGCCTCGGAGGAGCAGAAGTACTTCATGCTGTCGGGGATAACCTCGCGGAGTTCCTTGGCCATACGGAAGAAATGGTCGACGGAGTTCTTGCTGTTGAAGATAACGGCGGTGTACTCGGTCAGGTGGATACGGGTTTTGCGGAATTCCGAGACGGAAAGCCCGACGACTTCGAAAAACTTGTAAAAGGTCAGGTCAAGACCATACTTATTGACCAACGTCTTGTAGGGGGACTTCTCTAAATCGGCCGGTTCAGGCTGCGAAATGAGGACTTTCTTGACTTTCATGCAAACTGATTAATACTTCAAATACCTTCTTTACCAGGAAATTGCGCCGTGTGCGAGCACTATAATCGGGACAATTTCCAGGGTGCAAAGATAATAAAATAAATACAATTTGGGACTTTTTGCATGTGTTAAAATTAGTTGTACCCCGCGGACGAACCTCATGACGGCAAGTATACCAACGATTCCAACCAGGATGTAGAAAAAGATTCCGCCAAGGGGTCCGGTGAAGCAGACGAAGAATGCCAGGGCGGTGGCCACGATGCCGTAGGCGAGGTGGTAGACATAGTTGCTGGTGAGATAGAGATGCATGGCCTCGCTATTGAGGAAGGCCTCGCCGACGAAGCGGTAGATGCCGTTGCGGAGATAGTAGATGGCGCAGGCGGCGGCGTAGATGACGAGAAAATTGACAATTGAGAGGGGGGAGGTGGCGGGCATCAGCACTTTGCTGGCCACGAGGCAGACGGGGAAGAGCATGATGAGGGCTATGGGTGCCTGGGTGATGGCGCGGGTGAGGTTGGCCTCGCGCAGGACGCGCGCCATGGCCCGCTCGCTGACAAGGGACTGCAGCAGGTCGAGGAGGCGCAGCTGTTTGGCACGCAGGAAGAGGCAGAGGAAAAGGAGAGCCAGGGCGATGCCGCCAAGGTACCATCCAGGGGTGCCGTCGTGGCCCACGGCCATCTCCGACTCGTGGCGCACAGGAAGCAGGTGGTGGGTGAAGAGGCTCTTGCGCGGGACGGGCTCGGCATGGTCCTGCGGGACAAAGGCCGAGTCGTAGAGGCAGTTGACCTGCACCGTGGTCGCGAGGGCGTCACTGTCGACCCATGGGATATAGGGGGGTAGAGTGTCGTAGGGAGGCATCTTCTTTGAGTTGAGAATTGAGAATTGAGAATTATTGGCCTGTCACGATGAATTTGGTGAAGTGAGGGTGGGTGCCGGCTGCTCGGACCACGAGCCAATAGACCCCTGCGGGAAGATGGCGGGTGGACCAGCGGGCTGTGCCGCCCACGGCGAACCGCCCGACGCAGCGGCCCACGACATCAACAACTTCCACCTGGGCCGGGCCGGGATAGCGGACGGTGAGGAGGCCGGACACGGGATTGGGGAAAATTGAGAGTTGAGCGTTGAGAATTGGGAATTGGCTGATGCCAGTGGTGTCGTGGCTGCCGGACGCGGGGTTGCCGTAGGGGGCGGCCCAACGGCAGAGGGGGAAACGGATGTTGTCGAGGCGGGCGCAGTCGTCGCGCTCGCTGATGCTGCCGTCTTTGGCATAGTGCCATTCGAGCAGGTGGCGACCTGCGGAGAGGGGCCATGCGTAGCGCTGCCAACCCGTGGAGCCGCTCCAATAGCCCTGCCGGCGGCCGTCGACATAGAAATTGAGCCAGTCGGAGGCTTCGCTGGAGACATTGTAGAGGAATGTCACGCTGTCGGCCTCGAGCACGTCGATGGCAATGGCGAGGGTGGACTTCATGCCATGGGGCAGCAAGGGATTGGAACGGAGTGCGTAGCGTCCCTGCGGGGCGAGGGTGTCGAGCTGCCAGGGGTAGGCGACGGGGAGCTGCCAGGGGTAGTTGTCGAGGGTGCCGTCCTCGAAGGTCTCGACGGCACGGAAGCCCTGGAGCCAGAAGTGGTCCTCCTCCTGTCCACAGGAGGAAAACAGGGCAAGACTCACCTCGGCGCGGAAGGCGGTGTCGAGGGTGAAGGGGAAGCGGGCCTGCCGGACGGCGACGGCTGTGGCGCGGCGGCCATTGACCCAAGCCACGAGGGAGTCGGCAGGCGGTGTGAGGGTTACGGCGATGAGGTACTCCCTGTCGGGGAGGAGGATGGAGGCGGGGAGGCTGTCGGCCGTGAGGAGGCTGACGGCGGCCACCCGGGGACAGTCGGCCACGGCCTCGAAGGCCACGGCGAGAGAGGAGCAAGAGGTGTCGGCACAGGCCGTCAGGAGGCCTTCGACCCCACGTCCACGCCACCCGTCGCGCAAGGGGAAGAGGGTGTCGCGCCGACCCGAAACGGGGATGGTGCCAGGCAGGAGGGCCGTATCGGCCAGGCCTTCTATTTCAAGGACAAGGCGGGCGTCGGCGGCAGGCTGCAGGCCCACGTTGGAGAGGGCGACATGCAGGGAGGGGCCATCGACCCAGTAGTCTGTCACCGCCAGGCATGCGCCGCCGGGGCGGGAGGGGCAACAGTCCACTCGCGACGGCCGTCCATGGGGACGCACCGCAGTGATTCTCACGCTGTCGTATGCCAGGGCGGTATGGAGGGCGATGGTGGCGAGGCCGGAGCTGTCGGCCAGGGTGGTACCGAGGAGGGAGCTGTCGGTGGTGACGCTGACGCGGGAATAGGGCAGCGTATTGATGCTGAGGCGCGTGGCACCTGCCTCGACGGGTGTGGCGGGTGCGAGCCAGAGGGAGTCCTGCGGGCCGAGGATGGGGACCAGGGAGGGGTCGCCCAGAAGGCAGTAGGCCTCCCAGTAGAAGGCGTCGAAGACAGACCCTACGAGGGTCACCGCGCGGCAGCCGTTGTAGAGCATCGCGCCGAGGGTGAGAGGGGCGGCGGCGTAGGGTGCCGCGGGGGAAGAGAGCAGGGTGTCGAAAGCGCCGGGGAGGCCTGTGACGGAGGGTGTGGCGACGGGCGGGTGCTTAGCCCCCACAGCCCAGTAGTAGTCCTCGTTCCAGAGGGTCTCGTTGGTGGCGCCGATGACCCCCACGACGCTCTGGCTATTGCGGAGCATCTGCTCGCCGAAGCAGGTGGCGCTGAAGGCGTTGGTGAGGCAGCAGTTGTTGACCATCACGGCGGGGGCGAAGCCTGCGAGGGTGTCGGCCATAGGGGCGGTGAGCACAGGGTCGCTCCAGCCGCTGCGGAGGCCGTGGCCGGTGTAGCTCACCAGGGCGTAGGGGCTGTGCAGAAGAGTGACTAAAGAGGTGGAGGTGTCGAGGCAAGTGACGGGTTCGAGGGCGGGGTTGCGTGCCAAGGAGAGGCGGCGCAGGTAGTCGACCTGTCCACTCGTGGTGGTGGGTGCGGGGTCGCGCTCCTCGCGGCCTGCCACCAGCAAGAGGCGCTGGGAGGCGGGCGAGTGGCGTCCCTGTTCGTAGGCCACAATCTTCTCCACCACGTGACGGAGTTCGAGGCTGTCGGCCACTGAGAGGCGTCCCACGAGGGCCTCGGGGAGGTAGTCGCCCGTGTACTCGCCATAGTAGAGGTCGGTGGTCGTGGCAGCAAGCCCTTCAGGGGTATGGCGGCCGATGAAGGCCTGTATCCTGTCGACATCGCCCACGAGGAGCACGTAGCGTTGCGGCGGCCTGAGGGGGGACCCTGCCTGCCAACGTGCCATGAGACGGGCGCGGAGCGTGTCGCGCTGGCGTGTCTCGGCATCCATCCATTCGACGCGGAACCCTTGTTCCCGTTTGCATTGCAGCAGGGGTTCCAGGGTGGCGCGCCATTCGGGTGGCGAGAGCACGAGGTAGGTGCCTGCCGTGGGGTCGCCGTCAAAGGTTTTGGCGGGAGAGAAGACAGCCTGCCGCCGCGGCACAGCCGTGACCGGTGTGCCCGACTTGGTGAGTGCCGACTGGCCCGCCCCGGTGAAGGGCAGACAGAGTATGCCGCACAGCAAGATACGCCGCGCTATGGTGCTAAAGTGACCCATATTTCAGGCTGCAAAGATACTAAAAAAACCTTGTTCCACGAGAAAAAAAACATGTTTTGGGGTGGAGGAGGCCCATGGGGAGGATATTTTTTTGCATAGACATCACACTATGGTACAAACCGTTAGGCACCCCGGCAACAATATTTTCCCCATCAAAGGCTTTTTATTCCAGAATAAAGCCGTATATTTGCATATTCTATTCGCCCGCATAAACACACAAAAAAAACACAATATGAAAAGAACTATCACCAAAATGTTCGGACTGGCCGCGGCCCTGCTGCTGCCGTTGATGACACAAGCGCAAAGCGTGGACTACAGATGTTCCTTCGAGAATGATTCCGACACCATCGGATGGACACGGGTCAACAGTTCAACTGCCAACAAGTGGTACATAAACTCTGCTGTCGCGGCAACAGGAAGCAATTCGATGTACATCTCGGCCGACTATGGAGCAACCAACACCTACGATGTCAGTAGCTCCAGCGTGAGCTACGCCTATCAGAGTTTCTGGTTTGACTCGGGCGAGTACTACATCAGCTATGACTGGCGCTGCTATGGCGAGAGCTCTTACGACTATATACGTGTCTTCCTGGCACCCTCCGATGCCACCTTCCAGGCCGACATCCTCCCGAACGGGAGCACAAGTTCCAGTGGCTTCACCACGACCGTGCCCGCCGGATGGATTTGCCTGAACGGGACTCGCCAGCTGAACGGGACCAGCTCGTGGCAGAACTTCACCACGACGTTCTCCGTCAGCCAATCCGACACCTTCCACCTGGTGTTCCTCTGGGCAAGTGACCCCAGCGCCGGCTCGCAGCCCGCCGGCGGCATCGACAACATCCGCATGGCGGAGATTCTCTGTCACAACACGATGATTCCGACAATCAGCAATGTGACCGACTCGTCGTTCTTCCTCTCGTGGGTGGACACCAGCGATGCCTACCAGTGGTACGTGGAGATAGACAGCGCCGGCCAGTCGCAAGGCACAGGCATGATGATTGTCACCAGCGACACCTCCTACCTCTTCACCGACCTCACGCCCAACACCACCTACCATCTCCATCTCGCCACCGACTGCAACGGCGACACGAGTATCTGGATGCACCTGACCGTGAAGACCAACTGCACCGGGCTCACCCTCCTGCCCCTGACCGAGAATTTCGAGGCCTACAACTCAGGCGGTGTCAACAACACCAGTTTTATCGACTGCTGGGGACACGTGAACAACTATAGCAGCTATACGTTCGGCTATCCTTATATCACAAACAGCACAACGGCTTCACACAATGGCGGCAGCAAAGGACTCTATTGGTATTCCTATGGCGACGCAGGCCCTTACAAAGGAGTCATCCTGCCCGCCGTGGACAACACCATCTATCCTATCGACACCCTGCAGGTCTCTTTCTGGGCCAAATCCACATCGGCTTCCTACCGCCCCGTGTTTGTGGTGGGCGTGATACCCAATGCCAATGACATAAGCACCTTCGTCCCCGTCCAGACCGTGACCATCACCTCCGGCACCGAGTGGACGCATGTGACAGTGCCGTTCACCTCCTACACCGGCCCCCAGGGAAGAATCGCCGTGCTGGCCCCCGTGAGCTCCAGCACCTGGTACGCCTACACCGATGAGTTCGTCGTCGAGCCCGTCCCCGCCTGCCCCTCCATCGATGATGTGACGGTCGAAACCGTCGGCTCGGGCAGCGCCTTCCTCTCGTGGACAGCCATCGGCTCGGACAACGTCATCGCCAGCTACACCGTTTCCTACGACACCTTGGGCGCCACCAGTTTCGACAATACCGAGACCGTCACCTCTTCGACCATCATGCTGACGGGGCTTGAGGCCAACACCGACTACAAGGTGCGCGTGCAGGCCACCTGCAACAACGACAGCACCGGCATGTGGGCCGAGACCACGTTCCACACCCGCACACTGCCCTGCCTGGTGGCCGACACTACCGGCACCGACACTGTCTCACTGTACACTGGCACCAGCACCGCCACTGGCGTTTTCATCAACAGTTCATGGGGCAACACCTTCAGCGAGGCCATCTACACTGCCGCCGAGTTAACGGCAGCAGGCCTCTCGGCCGGCAATATCACAGGCATCCGTCTGGGCTATTCGGCCACCAGCTCCTACAACAAGGAACTGACCATCTACATGGCCAACACCTCCCTCTCCTCCCTCACGTCGACTGCCAGCATGGTCAACCCCTCGACCATGACCAGGGTCCTCAACCCCGTCGTGCGTCCCAGCGGCTCGCCCTCCGGATGGGTCTACTACACGTTCGACACCCCCTTCGTCTGGGATGGCACAAGCAACATTATCATGGCCACCTTCTACAACCAGTCGGGCAGCAGCCAGTCCAGCACCGGCCACTACAGCTATTGCACCAGCACCGGCCGCACCGGCTCCGCCATCTATAAGTATAAAGACAGCAACCCCTTCACGCTGAGCGACTGTATGTCCACCGGCAACTCCGGCTCGGCCTCGTCCTACGTGCCCAGCATCTCGTGGATTAAGTTCGCCTGCGCTGTGGAGAGCCCCTGTGCAGCCCCCATGGTGCGGCTGACCCGCGTCGAACTCGACACGGTATCCCTGGTCTGGGGTCCCGGACACGAGGAGACCTCGTGGAACATCTACTATCAGGCCGACGGCGACTCCGCGTGGACCGTCATATCCAACGTCACCGACATGTATTATGACTTCACCGGCCTCCAGCCCATGACACACTACACCGTCCACGTGGCTCCCGAATGCGGCGGCGACAGCCTCTTCTCGGTGGTTGAATTCACCACACCCTGTGTGCCCGTCACCACGTTGCCCTTCACCGAGGACTTTGAGAACTTCACCGCCTCGAGCACCTACGGCTCGCCCATCACCAACTGCTGGAACCGCATAGGGACATACACCTACAGCGGCTATCCCTATATCTCGACCAGCTACGCCCACAGCGGAATCCGTTCCCTCTACTTCTATGGCGGCGGTTCCTACATTGCATCCTTAGTCCTCCCCTATATAGACTTCCCTGCCGACTCGCTCCAGATATCCTTTGCAGCCTACAAGACCTCGGCCAACTATAACATCATGGTGGGTGTCATGACCGACCCCAACGATTTCGCCACCTTTGTTCCTGTCGATACCATCAGCCCCGTGGACATCAATAGCTGGGAGATGTTCGAAGTGCCTCTCAACGCCTACACCGGCAACGGCCACCACATCGCCCTGGCCTGCGCCGGCGCCAGCACTTCTTATATGTATATCGACGACATCACCGTGGAGTACATCCCCACCTGTCCGCGCCCGCGCGACATCGTGGTACACAACATCAACACCAACACGGCCGATGTGCGCTGGAATGCCAACGGCACCAGCTATATCGTTGAATACGGCCCCTACGGCTTCAACCATGGCGACGGCACAGAAATTACCGTCCTCGACGACAGCACCACCCTCTACGGCCTGTTGCACTCGACCCGCTACCAAGTGTACATCAAGTCGGTGTGCGGCTCGGGCGACACCTCTTCATGGTCGTTTGCCACCAACTTCAACTCAGCCTGTGGCATAATCGACACCCTCCCCTTCCGTGAGGAGTTCACCGACTGGGGCATCGGCACCTCGGCACGTCCCAATTGCTGGAGCATGGGTGGATACAGCAGCTATCCCTACATCCTCAACCTAAGCACCCGCGACAGTGTCTACCGCGCCCTTAACATGTACACTTATGGCGCCAACCAGGTGTATGCCTCGATGCTGCCTCTCGACAGTATCCAGTTGCCCATCAGCAACGTCCAGGTGGTCTTCACCGCCGTGGGCAACAGCAGCAGCAGCTACTCCCGCACCTTGGTGGTGGGCGTCTGCTCACAGCAAGGCAATATGAGCACCTTCTCGCCGGTCGACACGGTGCGCCTCTCCGACATTGTCAACACCTACGAAGTCTCGTTCGACACCGTGACCACGGGTGCCAAATACGTCACTTTCGTCTCTCTCACCGAGCGGGGCCTCTATGGCAACTACGCCTACCTTATCGACGTCCAGCTGGAGGCCATCCCGCCCTGTCAGACCCCCAACCAGGTACGCGTCACCAACCTGACAGCCATCTCGGCCGACATCCAATGGAACAGCCGCAGCGGCGCCAGCCTCTGGCAGATAGAGTATGGCCCACGCGGATTTGCCCTCGGCACCGGCACCCGCGCCACTATCGCCTCCAACCCCTACACACTCACCGGCCTGAACCCCTCCTCGACCTATGATGTCTACCTCCGCAGCATCTGCGGCGTGGGCGACACCTCGAGCTGGATGCGCTCCCCTTTGCGTTTCAACACCCTCCAGCAGCCCGCCTCTGTACCTTATTTCTATGACTTCGAGAATGGCGACGAGTGGAACAACTGGCAGACCAACTCCAACATTGATGTCAACTGGTACCGCGACACCGCCGCAGGCAGTGGCGCCCAGGATGGTTCCGGACGCTTCTCTATCTATATCTCTGCCGACACTGGCGCCACCATCAGCACCAATACCGGCGCCGTCGTCAACGCTGTGGCCTACCGCGACTTCGACTTCGGCAACGACCCCAACCACAGCTATCAGATTTCGTTCCGCGCCTATGCAGGCGGCACCCCTCCCACCTCTTCCGGAAGTGTCTATGATGGACTGATGCTCCTGCATGTCAACCCCAACACCCCCGTCGAGGCAAACTCCAATCCCATCCACTCACCATGGGGCTCTGTCGACACCCTCAGCCGGTTCTTCCTTATCCATGGCAGTTCCTACTGGAACACCTATAGCACGCTCATCGACACCATCACCGGTGTCCACCGCTTCGCCCTCTACTGGTTCAACCAGAACATAAGCGGCTTCATCGGCACCCCTGCAGCGGTCGACAATTTCTCCATTATCTCCTTTGATTGCCCGCGTCCTGCCGGCGTGAGGGCAGAGAATGTCAGCGTCACCTCGACCGACCTCACCTGGGTGGGTCCCGACCCCGCCACCTTCAACGTCACCATCCGCAACCAGGGAGGTGCAAGCTTCTCCCTCGACACCATCGTCCACACCAACCGTATACACGTCACAGGCCTCAGCCCGGCCAACCGCTACACTGTCTACGTCCGCCGCGTGTGCAGTGACGAGGAGTCTTCCGCCAGTTCGGTATTGTACACCTTCATGACCCTCATCTGCAACGACGCCACCCTCGTGACCCTCGAGACCCCCAACGCCGTCACTTCCAACTACCTGCCCATCTCCACTGGTACAAACTACTGCTACTCGCAACAATTGGTTATGGCCAGCGAAATTGCAGGCGGTGGTGAAATCTCGGCTATCAGTTTCCGTTACTCGGGCACCGCTGCGATGAACGAGCACACCAACTGCACCATCTCCATGGGCCATACCAACAAGACCGCCTTCAGCACCGACTTTGTCAACCCCGACAGTATGACCGTCGTCTACGTGGGTTCCGTCCGTTCTGAAGAGGGCTGGGGACGTATCATTCTCCATACCCCATTCGTCTACAATGGCGCCGACAACCTTGTCATCGGCATCGAGGACAACAGCGGCCGCCACTCCACATCCAGCTATTACCAAAACTTCGCCGTCGACCAGCTCATGTCGCCCATGTCTGTTTGCTACTATAGCGACACCAACATCACGGTCACCAGAACCGGCCTCATCAACTTCACTGGCCGTCGCCACACCTACAACGAGCGCAACCAGATGCTTATCGAAGTGTGCCCGTCCAACCCCTGCACGCCTCCTTCGCTGCGCACACCCCTTGTCCGCAGTAACAATGTCACCCTCCGTTGGCAGAACACCGCCGAGCGCTACGCTGTCTCCTACCGTCCCGAAACCACCTCGTCGTGGGCTGCCGACCAGATTATCGTCACCGAGAACCGCTACACCATCACTAACGTCACACCCCACACCAACTATGTGTACCGCGTGCGCCAGTACTGCGACACCACGGGCGTTTCCAACTGGGCCTACGGCTACTTCGACAGCGACAATATCCCCTGCCTGCCTCCCGAGGACCTGCGCGTCAACAGTGTCACCAACAGAAGAGTCTCGCTGGCTTGGACTCCGGCTGAGAACAATGTCAGCTACCACGTCCATGTCTTCAACACCGCCTTCGACCAAATCGACACCTGCTACCTGTCCCGCTGCATGGTCAACGGCCTTGAGGCCGGCGTGACCTACTATGCTGCCGTCCGCGCCGAGTGTAACGGTTTCGACGAGCCCGGCGAGTACTCCGACACCATCCAGTTCACCACGCCTATCTGCCCCGACGCCTCCGACCTGCATGTCGTGGAGGTCTATGGCAACTCCGCCGTCCTCGACTGGACTCCCGGTGGCAGCGAGACCTCTTGGGAAATCCTCTATGGCAACTACGGTTTCCGTCAGGAAGAGGGTATCTCCGTGATGGCCAACGAGCATCCCTTCACCCTCATCGACCTCTGGGGCAGCACTGAGTACGAAGCCTATATCCGCACCCACTGCGGTTCCAACTTCCCTGGCGAGCACTGGATCGGCCCCGTGTCCTTCACCACACTCTACAGCGCCATCAACAGCGCCTCAGACGACAGCCGTGTACACCTGCAGCCCAACCCCACCCGCGGCGATGTGACACTCAGCCTGCCTGAAGGCAGCTCGGAGGTGCGTGTCGACGTGCTCGATGTCACCGGACGCTCCTGCATGAACCTCACCTTCACCGACGGCGCCGAAAGACACATCATCCCCACTGCGAAACTGCCGTCAGGCACCTACTTCCTCGTCATCACCACCAGCGACATCAACACTGTCAAGAAACTCATCGTACACTAAGCAACACTATGAAATGTAGCGTCCCTAAAGGCACGCGCGATTTCCTGCCTATCGAAATGGCGCGTCGCAACTATATCTTCGACACCATCCGGGGGGTGTTCCGGGCTTTCGCCTTCGAACCCATCGAGACCCCAGCCCTCGAAAACCTCTCCACCCTCATGGGCAAATACGGCGAGGAAGGCGACAAACTGCTCTTCAAGGTGCTCAACTCGGGCAACTTCATGGAGGGTGTCGACTTCGCCGACGACTACCACCGCGTGGCCCCGCGCATCTGCGACCGCGGCCTGCGTTACGACCTCACCGTCCCCTTCGCCCGCTTCGTGGTGCAGCACCGCGACCAACTCACCTTCCCCTTCCGCCGCTACCAGCTGCAGCCCGTATGGCGCGCCGACAGGCCTCAGAAAGGCCGCTACCGCGAGTTCTACCAGTGCGACGCCGACATGATTGGCTCGCCGTCACTCCTCAACGAGCTGGAACTCGTCCAGATGGCCGACATGGTCTTCGCCCGTCTCGGCATCCGCGTGGTGATGAAGATCAACAACCGCAAGGTGCTGGCAGGTATCGCCGAACTCATCGGCGCGCCCGACAAGATTGTCGACATCACCGTGGCCATCGACAAGCTGGACAAAATCGGCCATGACGGCGTCATCGCCGAGCTCCGCGACCGCGGGCTCACCGACGGCCAGATAGAGGCTCTGCAGCCCGTTCTCGCCCTCAACGGGACGGCCACAGAGAAACTCGACCAGCTGGAGAAGACCTTCGCCGCCGTCGAGGTGGGTCTGAAAGGCGTCGCCGAGCTGCGCGAACTCTTCGGCTACATCCAGAGCGTCGGCACCCAGTGCCAGGTGGAGCTGGACCTCACCCTGGCCCGCGGCCTGAACTACTACACGGGAGCCATCTTCGAGGTCAAGGCCCTCGACGTGCAGATGGGCAGCATCCTCGGTGGCGGCCGCTACGACAACCTCACAGGCATCTTCGGCATGCCCGACGTGAGCGGCGTGGGAATCTCCTTCGGCGCCGACCGCATCTACGACGTCCTCACCGAGCTCGACAAGTTCCCCGCCAACCTGGAGCAGTCGGCCCAGGTGCTCTTCATCAATTTCGGTGCCGCAAGCCTCCCCTACATCCTCAGTTGCGCGGCCCGCCTGCGCGCCGCAGGGGTCAGCACCCTCGTCTACCCCGACAATGCCAAGATGAAGAAGCAGATGGAGTTTGCCAACCGCAGCCATGTGCCCTTCGTGGTATTCATCGGCGAAGACGAGATGCGCGACAATACCCTTACCGTGAAGAACATGGCCGAAGGCACCCAGCAGACCACCACCCTCGACGACCTGCTCAAAACCCTCACCGTCTGATGCGCCGAATCCTCTTTCTGGTTCCTCTGACGGCCCTGCTCTTCCTGGGACACCCGCTGCAAGCGCAGGTGCCAGTGCAGATTGCCGACACCCTCAGCGAGGCCGGCATTGGCGTTTGGGATTCCCCCGACACGGTCGTCATCACCCGCACCGACACTCTCCTCATCACCGACACTCTCCTCATCACCGACACCGTGATCATCCGCGTGGTCGACAGCGCCATGCTCCGCAATGTCGAGCAGCGCGAGGCCCTCATGACCGAAAAGGAACGCTTCTACAAGGAGATATTCAACAAGTCGGGCATCGACCAGAACAAGTTAGAGGCCGAGCGCGACCGCTACAGCCGCCGCGTCGACTCCCTCCAAGCCCTTGTGCACGCCTCCGAACTAGAAAATGTGCGCAAGGACGAGGCCAACAAATACCTCGAACAGCGCGCCCGCGAGGCCGAAGCCCGTGTGGCCGACGCCACCAACAAGAAGAAGAAGGTGCGTGCCGTGCAGGGCATCGCCATGCGCTTCTTCCGCACACCCGTCTGGGAGGTGCGCCTCCAACCGCGCACCAACGCCTTGGGCCAGTACGACGGCACCTACGACAAGACCGTGCGCAACCGCAATGCCGGCAACATCGAGTTCGACTTCGTCACCGGAGCCTCCGTCATGCTGTGGGACCTGACGCCTTACTTCAACAAGAACCACATGTCCAAGCAGATTGGCGAGACCAACCTCAAGACTCCCGAGCTGAAGAAGTTCGACCAGGACTTTGCCTATGATGTGGGCATCTATGTAGGCTTCGGCGGCAGCAACCTCTTCAAGAACTTCTATGTGGGTCCCTCGTTCCGTTTTGTCGACTTCTTCTACTTCACCGCCGGCATCAATATCGCGGAATACGAGGTGCTTGTATCGGGTTATTCGGACGGCGACATCATCCCTGACGCCTACGACATCGGTGCCGTCACCGCCAAAGCCTGGCTCCTCAAACCTTTCCTGGCCCTCAGCATCGACCTCGACTTCCTGTCGTATATCAAGAAGTAAAAAAAACTAAAATCATATAGCATGTAAACCATTCAACATAACAACCCATAGCGTTTGCTATTTGTTCCGACCTGTCTGAAACGTAGGAAATTTCAATGAAGGAGGAGGACAAAAGCAAATGCTCGCCGAGTGCGGGCATTTTGTCTTTCCTCCGAGGTAATTCCTACGACCGCAGACAGGAGACGAAAATGCTCGCCTCCTTTTAGTATACAGCCGTAGGTATGGTGGAATCGGTAGCCAAACGCACAAACCACCATCCAACACAATGGAAAGACACGTAGGCATTATCATTCGGGACGAACTGAGGAAACAAGGTTATACCAACAAATGGTTGGCTGACCAAATAGGCGTGACAGTACGCCAATTACAACGATTCTTCAACGATCCCTCCATTATCAGTGCAGGGCAATTGCTTGACATCAGCATGGCATTAGGTATTGACCTCTTCTATTCTTATTCAAAAGCACTGAACTTCCAAGAGACAGATCCTCCAAGACGTCATAATCCATGAAAATACAGACACATACCATCTTATAACAAACAGAAAAACAATATATTGCAAAATAAGATACGTCATAATAGTCACCCATTTTTACAAAAAGCATCATTCTTGAAAAAAAAATGTACTTTTGCAAATTAATTCGAAAAACACCATGAAATACAAAGATTTAAATCCTTTCAACAAAGAAGACAAAAAAACAGCCTTTAATTGGGGTGCGTTTTTATTGACACCCATTTATTCTATAAGATGGGGAGCCTGGGGCTTTCTCTTATTATGGCTACTTTTTGTCGCCCCTATGCGGATTATCGACATTCAAGTTTTGAACAATGTGTTCTCACACTTATTGAACATTCTTGCAACCATTGCTGTAGGGGTTTTGTCTGCCATTTATGCTCCTTTATCAGTAATCCGCTACCGGGAAGAAAAAACAGGGAAAAAAATGGCTGCTGACGAAACGGACCGTTTCTGGGAGAAACAGAACATATGGAATACTGTAGGATTCATTTTGATGGTCGTATGGCTACTGTATATCATTGTTTCTTTCTTCCAAATTTAACATCAGTTCATACGTCTATACGCAAGATGAATTCATGCTACAAACACCGAAAGAGTAGTTAGTTTGAACAGAAATAAGAAAGGGCGCCTCGGTAGAGGACGCCCTTTCTTATTGTGCTACAGGCAGATTATTTGTTGAAGTAGCGGTTCAGCAGACCTTCGAGAGCTTTGCCGTGACGGGCCTCGTCGCGGGCCATCTCGTGGACGGTGTCGTGGATGGCGTCGAGGTTGAGGGCTTTGGCACGTTTGGCGAGGTCGGTCTTGCCGGCGGTGGCGCCATACTCGGCATCGACGCGCATCTTGAGGTTCTGGGCGGTGCTGTCGGTCAGCACTTCACCGAGCAGCTCGGCGAACTTGGCGGCATGCTCGGCCTCCTCAAAGGCGGCCTTCTCCCAGTAGAGACCGATTTCGGGGTAACCCTCGCGGTGTGCCACACGGGCCATGGCCAGGTACATACCCACCTCTTTGCATTCGCCTTCAAAGTTCATGCGGAGGTCGGCCTTGATGTCCTCGGGGGCATCCTTGGCGACGCCGACGATATGCTCGGCGGCCCAGGTCTTGATGTCCTCTTTCACTTCCTGCATCTGTTTGCCGCAGATGGGGCATTTCTCGGGCATCTCTTCGCCTTCATAAACATACCCGCACACGGGGCAGATAAATTTCTTCTTCATAGTGTTCTTGTTTGGTTTTGTATGGGCGTACCCCCGTGTACGCCCGTATTGCTATCTTTGTTGATTGGGCGTACACGGGGGTACGCCCTTACAATCTTGATTCTTAACTAGTCGAGCACCAGGCTGGGGGCGTTGTAGACGCGGGCGGCGAGTTCCTGGTTGAGCATGTAGAGGCTCTTGGGGTCGTTGCCGAAGAGTTCCATCTTGGTGATCATGTCGCGGGCGTTGGTCTCCTCTTCACCCTGCTCCTTGACGAACCAGTCGAGGAACTGCATGGTGCGGAAGTCCTTCACCTTGTAGGCGGCGTCGTAGATGTTGTGGATAGAGGCAGTGACATACTCCTCGTGCTCCAATCCGGCTTTCAGCACATCCATGTCCTTCTTGAAGACCTTGTCGGGCTTGGCGATGGCGTTGAGGGTCACCTTGCAGTCGTTGTTCTGCATGTACTGATAGAACAGCATGGCGTGGTCGCGTTCTTCCTGAGCCTGGATCATATACCAGTTGGCGAAGCCGTTGAGGCCGCGGGCCTGGAAGTAGTTGTTCATGTCGAGGTACAGATAAGCGGAGTAGAGCTCCTTATTAATTTGCTCGTTGAGCAGGTCGGAAACTTTTTTGTTGAGCATGGTATTATTGTTTAATGGTTTATTGTTTCTCGAAATGTGTCTTGTCGACCGAGCAGAGGGGGCAGACCCAGTCGGCGGGCAGGTCTTCAAACTTGGTGCCGGGGGCGATGCCGTTGTCAGGGTCGCCAGTTGCGGGGTCATACACATACCCACATACATTGCAAACGTACTTTTCCATGATTCTGAGGGTTTATTGGGGTTAATATTATTATTGGCGTTTCGGTTGGGTAGATTCCCATTGTGTCCAATCTATTTCGTCGAGGTATTGCTGAACTCGTGTACGCAAGGCGGGAATGTCGTTGGTGATAATACTCCAAACAACACGATTATCCACCTTGTAATAGCCATGAACAATGTGATGTCGCATCCCTGCAATGTCGGACCATGGGGTGTCACCATATTTTTCTGTAAACTCACGGCTCAATTTGTATGCCGCCTCTCCTATTACCATCGTATAGTATATCAATGCACCATAGAGCAACTTGTCAGACAGAAACATCTCAAAGGATACTCCTTTGACATGATCTATCACGAAGTCTGCAGCCTCGCGAATGTGCAGCAAACGCTCTCGATCCCTAATTGGCTCTCTCATATACAAGCATTCTATCGTGGCTATATCCAGCTTTCGCATAGTCGGCAAGGCCATCCTCTGTCACCAAATCAACATCTCTGCCCAGCAACTGCTCCAAGTCATTCCACATACCAAAAAACTTAAATCCAACAGGCTGCGAATAATCCAAATCCACCATCAAGTCAATGTCACTATCGGAATCCTCTTCGCCACGGGCATAGGAACCGAAAAGCCAAACCTTGTTCACAGGCTTGTCCTTGAAATAAACGCTAAGCGACCGTTTTATGTCATCTCTGCCCATTATGGTACTATATCTTTTTATATGTTTAACGCCGCCCGCCGGATTTTATTGTGCCACACTATCATTATTTATGGACGTGTTGCTTTTTATCTCTGACAGCAATTGTTCATACACATATCCAGGGCTTTGGTAGTAGTAGGTAGACTCTGGATTGTTCAACGCCCGGAATGTCTGTGAGCCGTACACTATATCAAAAGCCTCATGCATTGATGCTCCTGTCTTTTCCATCAGCATCCTGACCAAGTCGGAGACCGTGGCTTCCACCATATACTGATAATCCTCTTTCGTGACGGTCATATCTTCTTGAGTTTAGCTATTGCCGCCTCCGTACAGAAAGCATACTGGAATGTCTCACCTTGATGGTAGAGGATGTTCTTCATAAACTGCTCAAACGTCAATCGTTGGCGGCGATAGTCGCGTATCTGGAGGCCAATATAGTCATTGGCAATCGGGCCATAGACTATATCATAGTCATGATGGAAGTCTTGCTGTTCATCGCGGTTGTTATACACAAACTCCGCCCACTCCCGGCTGTAGCGGGGAAATGTCATAACCGACAATCCTTCCAGACACTCTTCATCAAACTTGAAAGTTGTCACACAAACCTCTCCACCGAACTGGACAGTCTTTGCTTCTGCCATTTTTATAGCCTGTTCCCTATCTGCCGAAAGATAGAAAGCCCGTCCGAAGTCCTTGTATCGCTTCGATTTTGTGAGGTCAATGCTTTCGATGGCCACATTTGATCCGTGATAGAGTATCATACCAATGCACCTCCTTTCCTGCGACAGAACGCTGCCATGCCATCCACCATATCGCGGAACGAAAGGGTATGCAGAATGTCATAGTTGGCCTCGAACATCTCCACGCCGCCATATTGATTGATATACCGGTAGGCTTCGTCCCCCGACAGGTGAAACCTCTCGGCGAACTCGCTTATCAGTGCCACCAGAAAGTCAATCTTATGTATGGTCTGTTCGGGCATATTCTTCAATTTTCAATGGATATAACGTGTCCTTGTCGTTTTTATTGCACGACGGTATGATTTTTCTTTTTCTGTAGATTCAACTACGAAGATCAATACTATACTTGGCCATAGTGAGGTCTTTGGATTCAGACAAAACAAAAAAGAGTCCCATAATCGAGACTCCTTTATTGGGGTGGTGTTTTTGCGGCTTATTGTACGGATGTCTTAAGTGCACTCGGTAATTCAACATATGTCTTTAGGACACGGTCCCACTGCTTATAGCATTCGTCATCATTACAGTCTTTTCTTGTAGTATATTCTGACGCAAGGTATATCGAGAATTCCTTTTTATTGCCGGGATTCCTCTTGATTTCAAGACGGGAACGCACCTTGATTCTATTGAATGTCTTGGTTACCCAAGTGGATTTTGCCCAACCAGCTCCTTTATCATTAACGGTAAAGTCCCCAAAATAGTCCGAGGCATACCGAATCAAAGTATACCATATCTCGTCATCATCTTTATTGCTCGTCGCCGAAAAACGTATGTTTTTGTTTGCAATATCAGAAGCAGGTGCGGACGCGGTCCAAGCATCGTCCTCAACCAAATCAACCTTTACAATGTCAGGGGAACTATCACCGTCAATCCTGACAGTGGTTGAGAAATACCCCTGTCGAGAAACCTCCGCCAATTGATAGTGTTGACGGTCCATCTCAAATGTAAATGAGCCGTGCCCGACAGTATTCCCATCAATCTCGATGATGGCGTCTTCTGGAGTGGTTTTTATTGTGAAACTTCTTTCAATATACTTTGGGTCACGCTTTAAGCATACTTCTTTATAATTACCACCTCCCATACCTCTCATTGTAAAAGTTTCAGAGACATGCTTGGGTGCTGATACCGTAACCGTTTTCCACCCATTCCATTTCACCCGGAAAGAGGCATTCTGTTGTCCATAATAATCTCCGTCAACAGTAATCTTAGCTCCTGTCTCTGGACACTTGACTAAAACGGTTTTTGTCACACATGACGTGAGTAATACTGCTGACAATAAAACATAGGTTCCATTAATTATTGTTTTTTTCATAAACATTTAGACTTTTTCTTTTGACCTCCATTTGTCAACGGCTGTAAGGTACACCGTTGTGCCGATATCAACAGAATGCACATAAAAAGAGCGTGGCACTTCTTCGCTTTCATTGGAATCTTTGAGGTCTTGGACTACCTGATACTTCCCAAATACAACGTATAAAGCCCACGCCATTGGCGGGAGCGTCGTTGCTTTATACTTGGAAGTATCATTTGAAAGTGTCCAAGTTTCAAAGATTCCAGTGTTAAGCTACTTCGCTTTTTCTTATTCTATGATGTGCATACTATTCTATGCGATATGCTTCATTGGCAATGTGTTTCGTTAATATTTCCGTTCATTAATCAACTGCAAATATACTAATAATATTTCAATTATCCGTCAATTTTTTTTTCTTGTGCCGGGGGCAGGTAGTCGGAGGCTTTGGAGGGGGAGATGACGGAGTGGCCGACGCGTTGTTCGAGTTGTTTGCGGGCGTCGCCGGCTATCTGGCCGCCTTGGCGGGCTGCCTCGGCGGTCTCGTGGAAGCCCTGCGGGTTTTGCGACTTGCTGATTTCGGTTGCGGAGGCCTCGGCCAGGGTGTTCAACGCGAGCTCGATGTTGGTCATGTTGTCGCGCAGGCTCTCATTCTTCAGACCCTTGAAGTGTTTGTATTGCCGCGTGGTCTTGCCACTCCAGCCACGTGTGATGATGTCGGTCAGCGAAGCATATTGCGTCTGTTCCGTTACCCCGGCACGGTTCCATTCGTCGGTCAACTCCTTGCGCACCTCGATGCTGCGGAGGCGTTGGTTTATCCACTTGTCGGAATAGCCCAGGCGGCGGTAGTCGGCATAGGCTTGGTCAAAGTTCAGCTCGGGATCCTGCATCTGGTCCAGCCGCCGGGCGGCGACCTCGGCCATCCACTGCTTGAAGGATTCCGCCTTGCGTGAGGGAATGGACTGTATCAGGCGGAAAAGCTGTTCGGTATCAACCACATCCGTCAGACGCATCTTGCCGTCGGCGGCTTGTAATTTCAACTGGTGACAATTTGTCACCGTTTCATTTCCTTCCTCTTTTAATCGCTGCTTCAGCTTGTTCCAATACTTGCGGGCAGTCAAGTATTCAACACTTTCAGTTAATACCGCAACGACGTCGACAATAGAGAAGTACCACTTCTCTTCCTCGTCGTCCCAGACGGTGCGCACTTTCTTTTCCTCAAATATCTGTATTGCGTTTTTCTGTGTCATGAGTATGCAGGTTAATCCATTTTGACGAAGTCGGACTTGCCGTGCTTGCACCAGGGGCAGATGAAGTCGTCGGGTAGGTCGTCGCCTTCGTAGACGTAGCCGCAGGTTTGGCAGACCCAGCGAGTCTTGCCTTCGCCGGAGGCGGCGGGGGCGGCGGGCTTGGGCTTGATGTTGCGGTGGTAGTAGTCGTAGGTGAGGGAGGGGTCGTTGTTCAGCAGGACCGACTCGGTGATTTCGGCAATGAAGAGGGTGTGGGTGCCGAGGTCAACGGTCTGGTTGACCTTGCCGCTGAGGTAGGCGTTGGTGTAACGCGGCACGTAAAGGAGCCCGTTGCCGGCGCGCATCTCCACCTCGCAGTCCGCGAACTTGTTGACGTCCTTGCCGCTCTGGAAGCCGAAATGCTGGATGACACTCATGGGGGTGTGCTCCGTGAGCAGAGAGAGGTTGAAGAGACCCGTGCGGGCAATCATGCCGTGGGTGTAGTTCTCCTTGTTGACGGAGACGAGCATCTGCTGCGGCGTGTCCGTCAACTGGGGTGCGACATTGATGATGCAGCCGTTGTCCTTGTCGCCCTCGCGGGCGGTGAGGACATAGAGGCCGTAGGTGAGTTTGAACAGGGCGTTCTGGTTGTGCGTATTCATATCGGTTGGATTATTGTTCGTTATGTAAGTTAGCAATGATGAGGTTGGCCAGGAACTCCAGGTCTTCCACCTGGGTCTCCTTCATGGCCGACTTGAGCGAGAGGTCCTCGCCGAGGATGGTGATGTTCTTCATCTCCTCGAGGAGGGTGCGCATGGCCTTGCCGCTCTGGGCGGCCCAGGTGCCGTTCTCGATGATGGCCACGGTGCGGTTCTGCCAGTTGTGGGCCTTGAGGTCGTGCAGGAGGTTCTCGATGGGGGTGAAGATGCCGGCGTTGTAGGTGGAGGAGGCCAGCACGATATGGCTGTAGCGGAAGCACTCGGCCACGAGCTGGCTGGCGTCGGTGTGGCTGGCGTCATACATGGCGATGCCCTTCACGCCGCGGTCGGCCAAGGCGGCGGCCATCTTCTCGGCGGCCGAGGCGGTGTGTCCGTAGATGCTGCCGTAGATGACGAGCACGCCCTCTTCCTCGGGGCGGTAGCTGCTCCAGGTGTCGTGCTTGCCGATGAAATAGGCCAGGTCCTGCCTCCAGATGGGGCCATGCAGCGGGCATATCATCCCGATGGGCAGGCCCGCGGCCTTCTTCAGCACGTTCTGCACCTGCACGCCGTATTTGCCCACGATGTTGATGTAGTAGCGGCGGGCGTCGTCGAGCCAGTCGCGGTCGAAGTTCACCTCGTCGGCGAAGATGTTGCCGTTGAGGGCGCCGAAGCGCCGAAGGTGCCGAAGGCATCGGCCGAGAAGAGGGTCTTGTCCGCGATGTCGTAAGTCATCATCACCTCAGGCCAGTGGACCATCGGGGCCATGACGAAGGTCAGGCTGTGGCGACCCGTGGAGAGTTTGTCGCCTTCCTTGACGGCCTGCAGCCTCTCGGGCTTGGCGCCTATGAACTGCTCCATCATCTGGGCGGCCTTGGCGGTGGTCACCACGGTGACTTCGGGATAGCGGAGGAGGAGGTCGGCGATGAGTGCCGCGTGGTCGGGCTCCAT
Source organism: uncultured Bacteroidales bacterium (assembly GCA_905234665.1). GTDB lineage: Bacteria > Bacteroidota > Bacteroidia > Bacteroidales > P3 > Colimorpha. Next base: position 31,989 of record CAJOIV010000027.1, read on the forward strand.
GTGGTTTACCACGAGGTAGTCGAGCCGGCGGCCGTCGAGGGCGGCGGCCACATTCTCAAAATACTGCTCGCGCACGGCGCTATCGGCGGTGTCCATCAGCACCGTCTTCTCGTCGCGCAGGAGATAGCTGTTGTAGGAGACCCCGCGGGGGACGGGATAGACATTCTCGAAGAGGGCCAGGCGGCGGTCGCTGGCTCCTACATAGTAAAGGTCGTTGTTGATTTTGCGTATGTTCTGCATAGCGGATATGTTATTGTTTGTTTATTTTTGCATCTTAGAACCAGACGGTTAAGCCTGTCCAAGGACAATCATTCCCCTGGATTCGTCCATTGCAAAGATACGATTTTTTTCCATACCTGAGGGATTTTTTTTCGCGAAATCGCGCCGCAGCGATCCTTCTGTGTGTATCGGTCGAGTGTCACTCCACCGCGCTCTCGGGGCGGCTTCGGAGCGGGCTGTGTTGTTCGCCGTTTTATCGCCGATTGTTCTTCGATTGTTCTTCGTTTTGAAAACGGAGAACAATCGAAGAAGAAACGAAGAACAATCGAAGAACAACACAGCCCGCGGCAAACCTGCCACGACACCACGGCGAAATTGCAGCAAGGGATCAAAAATATCGTTTATCGATAAAATAATATCAGTATACAGAAAAAAGTGTGTATCTTTGCAACCCATAATAGAGACTCTGACACGAAACGAAAAATCATCTTTACGACTATGAAACAGACTCTTTATCTACTCCTCGGCATTGCCCTGCTGGCCTCCTGTGCCGATAGAAACGGCGACGGGGAGGTTGGAAACACTTCTGAAACGCCCACCATGCAGGGCGACACCATCACCGTGCCGCCCACTTGCGCCATACACGCCAAGCTGATGTGCGACACCGCCGGCGAGGAGCTCCACAGCATCACCCTGGCCACCACGGGCGTGGTGACGGCCATCCCAAACAGATACGCCGCCGTGGCGGCCCCCTTCCCCGGCAGGGTGGTGAAGACGATGGTCCAGATAGGACAGACCGTGAGGGCCGGGAGCCCGCTGTTCGAACTCTCGTCGTCGGACTACTCGGAGGTGGTGAAGAACTATATCCAGAGCCGCACAGCCATGGAGACCGCCAAACGAACGCTGGACCGCACGCAGGACCTGTACAACAACAAGGTGGCCGCCGAGCGCGAGCTGGACGAGGCCAAGATGACCTACCAGCTGGCCCTCGAGGAATACCGCCATGCCGCCGCCGTGGGCAGGGAATACCAGATAGACCTGAGCACCGCCGAGGTGGGACAGCCCATGTCGGTGCGGTCGCCCATTGCGGGCAAGGTGCTGAGTAACGAACTTGTCGTCGGCGAATATATGAAAGAGGACGCCGAGGCCAAGGTGGTCGTGGCCGACCTGCTGGCCGCCCGCGCGGGTGTCAGCGTGGCCCATTCCGAACTGCAGGTGACGCGCCGCGAGCGCATGCCCGACATCGACCTGAGCCTTGGGGTGAGCCACAACTCGCAGGTGCTCAACGTGGAGGCCCCCGCGCCGCGGGGCTGTAACAGAATATTATAGGGATTCGAGAAGATTGATGAACTCCTCGCGCGTCAGGCCGAGGTCGCTGATGGTCTTTCTCACCACCAGTTCGGAGACAGGGTCGACGTGAGTCTGGATAATGACCGTGCGATGCAGACCTTCGCGCACCCAGGCCTCATGTCCGCCTTTGGTTCTCATCTTGTGCAACCCGAGAGCCGTCAATGCCGCACGGAACTCTTTCAGTGTGATATTCGACAGCTTCTTCATGCGAACGCAGCTATTCTGACAGGGGCGGAGATACGCTCATAGTTGGTGTTGCTCTGCATCAATTCGGAGAGTTGAGGCCGTCTCAGCTGGGTGCGGAACGATGGCGGGACAAGTCTCTTCTCACTCACCTTCCACCCGTGTTCCTTGAGGTCTTCCTCAAAGGTACCCATCTCCATGCAGGTCTCCACATGCAGTTGCATACACTCATAGAAGTTCTTCACCGCATCCTGAAAATCAGTGCCCGTCGTGGCAAGGTCGAGTGAGGGGCAATAGGCCGTCAGGTGGTCTGCCTCCCTAAAAATATACACGTCGACATTGAACCGAAACCTATCGTTGTCAATCTCAATCGTGTTGTTTCTGCGTCTGTTTTCCATTCCTAATCAATAGCTGTTTTCGACTGCAAAGATACAACAAAATCCCGAAACGAAGAAAATATTTTTTGCAGAATGGAAAAGAATGTGTACTTTTGCAGCGCAAAAGTATCATTGTTATGTCGTTCAGAAAGACCGTTTCTTGGATTTTTTTCCCCTTCACGATATGGTACGGGGTGGGGGTATGGTTCCGCAACCGGCTCTTTGACATGGGGCTGAAGAAACAAACCGCGCCAAGCGTCACAACCATCGGCGTGGGCAACCTCTGCGCCGGAGGCGCCGGCAAGACCCCCCATGTGGAGTACCTCCTGCAAATGCTCTCGGAGCAGTATGGCACCGCCCTGCTGAGTCGCGGCTACGGCCGTAAGAGCCGCGGGTTCCTGACGGACGACGGCAGCCACAACGCCACCACCCTGGGCGACGAGCCCGCCATGGTGGCGCGGAAGTTTCCCAAGGTGCAGGTGGCCGTCTGCGAGAAGCGCTTGGAGGGCATCGACCGCCTCATGGCACAGGAGAACCCGCCGCAGCTGGTGGTCATGGACGACACCTTCCAGCACCGCTACGTGAAGCCGACGGTCAACATCCTGCTCACCGAATACGGCAAGCCTTTCTACAACGACCATGTGATGCCTTTCGGCGACCTGCGCGAGGGGCGCCACGCCCGCTACCGCGCCAACATCGTGGTGGTCACCAAGTCGCCCGAGACGCTTAACCCCATCGACCGCCACAACATCACCAACAGCCTGAAGCTGATGCCCTACCAGAAGGTCTTCTTCAGCTATATGCACTACGCCGACCTCGTACCCCTGGGCGGCGGGAAGCCCCTGACGCTCACCGCCAAGCACAAGGTGCTGCTCGTCACGGGCATCGCCCATCCTGAGCCCCTGCTGGCACACCTCAGGAAGAGCTGCGAGGTGACGCACCTCGCCTATGGCGACCACCATCGCTTCAGCGCTTCCGACATCCGGCGCATCCGCAAGGCATACGAGCAGATGGGCGGCACGGAGGCCGTCGTCGTCACCACCGAGAAAGATGCCGCACGCCTCTACCCCTTCCTGGAGAAGGGAGACCTGGAAGGACTGCCCATCTATTGCCAGCCCATCGAGGTGCGGATGCACCAGAACAAGGAGTACAACTTCGACCAAAGCATCCAGAGCATCGTGGGCGAGAACATCCTGTTCCAGCACAAGATGCGGACCACCACATTCCAGTCGTTATGACCATAGAGATCTGCGCCAATTCCGTGGCCTCGGCGCGCAACGCCAAGGCGGGCGGTGCCTCGCGGGTGGAGCTGTGCCGCCGCCTCGATGTGGGCGGGCTCACCCCCTATCCCGAAGACCTCCTTGCCTGCGCCAAGATACCCGGCATCCGCACCCATGTGCTGATACGTCCCCGCGCGGGCGATTTCTGTTATACCCCCAAGGAATACAACCAGATCCGTCAGGACGTGATTCTGTGTGGTCGTGTCCGAGGGGTCCGTGCCGTGGTGGTGGGGTTCCTCACCCCCGACGGCTACATCGACGAGGAGCGCACGCGCGAGATAGTGCAACTCGCCGCCCCCATGGAAGTCACATTCCACCGCGCCTTCGACGAAATCAAGCAAGACCCAGCCGACGCCCTGGAAGCCATCATCCGTTGCGGATGCCACCGCCTCCTGACCTCAGGATGTGCCCCCTCAGCCGAAGAGGGCATCCCCCTCCTGCGTTCCTTGGTCCAGCAAGCCCACGGCCGCATCCTCATCATGGCCGGCGCCGGCGTCACCCCCCACAACGCCACCCGCATCCTCGCCGATACCGCCGTTCCCGAAATCCACGCCTCCTGCAAACACACCCTCTCCGACGGCACCGTCGAAACGGATGCGGAGATTGTCAGGGAGTTACTTGCGGCTTGCAACAACAAAGGGCTTCTTTAATGGGTGACCATTGACGAGGGTAGTATTTCTTCTACATACACAAAATGGTCATCAGTGTGGAAGATAATACTCCACTTCTTGTTCTTGGTTGTCATTATCTTTGCCCCCAAGCCATAACGTCTGGCCATTTCATACTGGCTCACAGGATACCCGTCACCATAATAGGCCAAGTCTCTTATCTCATCGAGCAATTGACGAGTATACATCCTCGCATGGTCAGGAGTCGATACAGAAACAATATATGCTGCAATATCTTCAATTGCAGCATAAACGCGGTCGTTTACATGTAGATACCGCACCCTCATAGTTTCCGTTCGACGGCAGCCTCCAATGCTTCGGCAAATTCCTCAAAAGGATGGTATCCGGGAATTCTCATTTTGGAATAATCCTGTTCATTCGAATTCTCTTGACCGGAACTAACCATTGGATGATTGTTCAACCCAGTCCACTTTCTTTGCTGCGGCGATATTACTGTAGTCTCCATAATTAGAGATTTTTGAGGTTGCTTTTCAGTATCTATTTCTGACTGCAAAAGTACGAATAATTGCCGGATTAGCAAAAAAAACTTGCCATTCCAATTATTTTCTGTATCTTTGCACCCGATTTCACAAGGAAATCACGAAGCGATATGCTTGTCTCTTGCTATGAGAAACGTGAGAAATTTCTAAGAACTGCAGGGACTTGTGTAAAGGTTCGCGCACATAGCGTGGACTGTTTGCACTTTCTCAGTTCAAGGTAATTCTCACGACCTCTCATAGGTGAAGTAGCATTCGGTGCCACGCTTCTTTTTTATGTTTTGCTCATTGTGGCACGGATGAGTTAAACACCGAAGAGCTGACAGGAGAAACAGCAAAGATGTATGAGAAAGATTGTCTTACTGATGTTAATAGGCATTCTTCTGGGATTCACAGAACTGACCCGTGCACAAAGTGCCAAAGTGGAGAATACCTGGATAGAACATGACGTTACACAAAATGGTGAAACAGGAATGAGGATCCACACGAAGGTAACTGTTAACGGATTGAAGGGAAACAAAGTACGAGTGCAGGCAATGTTCTATGATTCAAACAAAAACTATCTTAATGGTGGTATATATGGTTACAGAACTGCCGATGGTCACCCCTGTGTTTCCGAAGATGTCATTCCCTCCTACGAGAGTTCTTTATGGGAGGATTTCAATCTCTTCATGCCAAACAGTGCTATTCCGATGACTACAGGAACCAACACCTACTATATAGCTGTTTTCGTTCAAGATAGACAAAGTGGAAAATGGTTGGTTAGCACCCCCACCTACATCTATTTCTTTGGATCAGGAACAAAGAATAGTAATGATAATACTCCCTCAATAACATTTTTGGACATCGCGGGACGGAGAAATGTAATTGATGCAGCCCAAAAACTTCAAGCGGCAGATGCCATATATATAAGGGGTATTGCACCCGCAGGTGCGGTAATTAACTACAATGGGAGCAATAGCAATGGCTCGGGAACAAATGCCAACAATAGCACGAATTGCCCAACATGTCTTGGAAGTGGGACGTGCTGTGGACATGGATTATCCTCTTCTACGTTACGACAACAATATTGCGGAGGCTCTGGCCGGTGCAGCATGTGTGGAGGAACAGGAGTGATTAATAATCAATACACTGGCAATCCAATGAAATGTAGTTATTGCAATGGAACAGGAAGATGCAGCAAATGTAATGGGACAGGACGTTGCTCATCTTGTGGAGGAACAGGAAAGAAATACTAACCATTAATACAATGTATGATGAAAAAGATTATGACACTGATTCCCGCACTTTTCTTATGGGTTATAACGAACGGACAAACAGAGTACACCAACCGCTATACTATAGACCTAGAGACTGCCGAATGCGAAATGGATTCCAACGCAGGGAAAGATCATTCGTTCATTACATTCGCACAAAATAATAAACGATTGTATATAAGGAAATACCGTGAGATACCAAACGAGACAACTTATGATACATTCACTTATGTGGGAATATCCAATGGACTATCTGTATATGAGAAAGTAAAAGACAAACGAACATATAATGCGAACCCCTATATCTATCATATTAACTATATGCGAACCTGGCTATTATTTTCTTCAGACATGAAGGAATTTTATGAGTGTTATTCTTCCTATCTTTTCATAAATGATTATTTCGGCCAAGGTCCCTACCATCAGTATATACCATCAGCACGTATATGGGTTTATCGCCAACGATGATTACCTCGTCATATACGTTCAATAAGCAACATTTTAGTATAATTATGGAACAATGCAAAAAAGCTCTATTGATTGGTTATACTTGTGGAATTAATCAAAACAATAGCCGCGAAAACATAAATATATCACGATGTATATCAATTCTATAGCATTAACGACATAAAAAACTTTTTGCCAATTCAAAAAAAGGTTGTATCTTTGCACCGACAGTTTCCACCACGCTTCCCACTTGAATAGCGAACCAGGGTGGAACTTTTGTTTTTAGATTATGCAATACGACAAACAACCCATAAGCGTAGCTGACCAAATATTGCGGCTGAAAGACCGTGGTCTGATAATAGATAATGTTACTAGTGCCGAAAAGACGCTATCCGTCATTAGTTATTTTCGTTTTGCCAACTATCTACATCCCATGGAGGCAGACAAGGTGACGCATAAATTCAATCCAGGCAAACATTTCAGTAATGCCTTGGATCTTTACTATTTTGACAAAGAGTTACGTGGATTATTATTCTCTGCACTGCAAACTGTTGAGATTGCCCTACGAACAAGTGTCATACAGCATTTTTCAATGAAACACGGATCTTTTTGGTTTATGGATTCCAGCCTATTCAAGGATGCAAAGATGCATGCTGTCTGCCTCAATGCTATACAGACAGAATTGTCTCGTACAAAAGAGGATTTCATCAAGGAACATTATACCAAATATGACACACCCAATATGCCCCCAGCGTGGAAGACAATGGAAATAGTGTCATTTGGTACTTTGGGGAAACTCTACAGCAATTTTAGCGATACATCTATTCGGAAGCGTGTGGCTCGCAGTTTCAATGTGCCACAGCACGAATATCTTGACAGCTGGATTATAGCCTTGGCAGCATTACGCAACTGCTGCGCACACCATGCTCGTGTATGGAATAGAATTTATCCCATGAAACCCAAGATGCCAAAACCTTCAATGATGAGAGATTCATGGGTGGATGTATCGACAATAAACCCGAACCGCCTGTATGCTCTTCTATGTTGTCTAATCTATTGGGTGAACAATATTCAGCCCAATAACTCCCTTAAAACCGACATCCTCCAACTTCTAATAAAGTACCCCAATGTTGACCCAACAGCGATGGGATTCCCCAATGGATGGATGAGTGAACCCTTATGGAAATAATCATGTAATATCTTGTCTATGAAAAGAACCATTCTTCTGGCAGCCCTTGCCGTCCTCTGCCTCGTGGCGTGCAACCGCGACCCGCATTTTATCACCGACAGGAAGTACCGTGCCGAGGTACACCAAGACTATGAAACCCGCATGTCTGGGTTCCCTATGCTAGACATACACCTGGACACACTATCCCGCGCCGAGCGCGAGGCCATGCAGTTCCTGTATGCCTACATGCCTTACAGCGACTTGGCAGACTACACGCCCGAGTTCTTCCTCCAGCAGGTGCGTTATGCTTTCAAGGCACGCGAGGAGATGCCGTGGGGCAAGGAGGTGCCGGAAGATGTCTTCCGCCACTTCGTGCTGGTGTACCGCGTGAACAACGAGAACCTCGACACCGCCCGCATGGTATTCTTTCGCGAACTGAAAGAGCGCGTGAAGGACATGTCCATGGAGGAGGCCGCGCTGGAGGTAAACCACTGGTGCCACGAGCATGTGGCCTACCGCGCCGCCGACGCCCGCACCTCGGCACCCCTCGCCACCATGCGCACCAGCCTGGGCCGCTGCGGCGAGGAGAGCACCTTCGCCGTCACCGCCCTGCGCGCCGTGGGCATCCCCGCCCGCCAGTGCTACACCCCCCGCTGGGCGCACTGCGACGACAATCACGCCTGGGTGGAGGTCTACACCAACGGCGAATGGAAGTTCCTCGGGGCCTGTGAGCCTGACCCCGAGCTGAATATGGGCTGGTTTGCCGTGCCGAGTACCCGCTGCCTGATGGTGCACTCCAAATCCTTCGGCCGCTACCACGGCGACGAGGAGGTGGTGCGCCGCACGGGCCTCTACAGCGAGCTGAACCTGCTGAGCCACTACGCCCCCACGCGCCGCGTGACGGTCACGGCGACAGACATCGACGGCAAGCCCCTCGAAGGGGTCGACATCAAGTTCAAGATGTACAACTACGCCGAGTACTACACCCTCGCCACCTACAAGAGCGACTCCCGCGGCCAGGCCTCCCTCACCACCGGCCTGGGCGACATCCTGGTGTGGGCCACCGACGGCACCCACTACAACTACGCCAAGGTCGACGTGCGACAGGACAGCACCGTCACCCTCTGCCTCAGCCGCGAGGCCGACAACCCCTACGTGGAGGACATCGACATCGTGCCGCCCTCAGCGGGCAAAGCCAAGGTGGAAGCCTCGCCCGAGAAGGTCGCCGCCAACGCCAAACGCCTCGCCTACGAGGACTCCCTGCGTAACGCCTACACCGCCACCTTCCCCACCAAGGAAAACTACAAGCAGCTGCTGGAGCCCAATCCCAACCTCACCGACGAGGAGGCTTGGGAGATAATCCACAAGAGCGAAGGCAACTATGCCGAGATAGCCAAGTTCATCAACAACCACAAAGACAGCCTGCCCGAATGGAAATACCCCGCCGTCTATTCCATCAACGGGGTCTTGATTGAGAAGCCATCCTATCATCCCCTTCTGTATGATTATCTTCGCACATACAGCGACAAAGACCTGCGTGACATCACCGCCGAGGTGCTCGAGGCCCACGCCGACTGGATAGTACTGATCAATAACGAAGCCTCTTTACGAGGCCTTATGCCCGCCCGCATCAGCAACGAGTTGGTGCGCCCCTACCGTGAGGAACTGAGGGAGACCTTCGGGGGCATGAGCGTCGAAGAAATCCACCGTTGGGTGGTCGACAATATCATTGTCGACGACACCGGCAACTACTACAACTGCCCCATCTCGCCCGTGGGCGTGTACAAACTGCGCCACGCCGACAGGCACAGCCGCGACATCTTCTTCGTGGCCGCCTGCCGCTCGGCATACCACCCCGCCTACCTCGACAACGCCACCAACACCCTCTATACCTGGGGAGAAAAAGGCTGGGAGAAGATAGGCTTCTCTAGTGAGACTAGTAGCACTAGTGGAACTAGTAATACTAGTACTATTAGGAAGACCCGCCTCACCCTCACCTACCGCGGCAAAGACCCCGAGCGCCCCGTCTACTACCCCCACTTCACCCTCCAGAAATACGAGAACGGCGACTTCCGCACCTTCGACTTCGAGGACGACCCCCGCATGGCCTCCTTCCCCGCCACCATCGACCTCGAGCCTGGCTACTACTGCCTGAGCACAGGCCGCCGAGACGCCGAAGGCACCGTCTACAACCGCATGGAGTTCTTCACCGTCAAGGAGGGAGAGCACGTCACCCGCGAGATTGTCCTCCGCGACATCGCCCCCAAGACCAAAAAGGCCTCAGGAATGCCCCGGATGGATGCCTCGGCAGAGGTGATGGACGGAGTGACGTTAGGCGACTACGCGGGCGCTACAGGCTGCATCCTGGCCTTCCTCGGCCCGCACCGCGAACCCGCCAAGCACCTCGTCAAGGAACTCAACGAGCAGCGCGACGCCCTCAAGCGCTGGGGCGGAATGCTATTCGTCACCACCACCGACCCCGGCAACAGCGACCTGCGCCGTCTGCCGAACACCGACGTGGAAGGACTCGCCTCTGGCAAGCACGACCCCCTGGAGGATGCCCTGGCCACGGCCTTGGGACTCAAAGACTATGAATACCCCCTCGTGGCCGTCGTCGACCGAGAGGGCCACATCCTCTTCCACCACCACGGCTACAGTATCGGCCTCGCCGAACAGCTGCTCAAGGTCTGCACAGGCCTCGAGTAGGCGAAGATGAGGGTGTCGTCCTCCGCCGGACGGTAAGGGGCGTAAGGGTATCCCGCAGCGTCTGTCGTCACCAGCGGCTGGATGAGGCAGACGACTCCCGCGCGGGCCTTGACACGCAGGCCATAGAGGAGGCTGTCGCCCTCGGCCTGGAAGGTCTGGCGGTAGAACTTGGTCTGGAAGTACTTCTCAGGAATGTTTGTTATGGCGAGCAGCGCCTTGTAGTCGGGATGCTCGGCAATCCACTGCTCCCTGCGGCTGCGGGAGTTGACGTTGGGCAGGTCCTCCTTGGCGCCATAGACCTCCGTATAGGAGCAGGGCACGATAAAGCTGTAGTGGTACACCTCTGACGGGTTGTCCTGGAAGCGGCGGCGCAGCCCCTCGCGCCAGTGGGTGGTGTCGTGCGGGTAGCGGCGGCGCAGCTGCCGCACAAGTCCCCTCTCGTCGAAGGCCGAGTCGGGATGGTAGAAGGCATACCATGTCCGGGCAAAGTAGCGGCGCACTGAGCCGGGGTTCTGGTTGCGCGAGAGGTAGGCGTAATACTCGAAGAGCTTCGAGGCCTTCACCATGGCCCGCCCGCCGAAAGCCTCGGCGAGGCCGTCGAGCAGCGCCTGGTTCTGTCCCACGGCGCAACCGTGGAGAAAGACCACCGTGAGGCTGTCGGCCACCGTGCTGTCGGGCGGCACCAGTTTCTTCTTTCTCAGGGCCTCCCGCAACGTCTGGGGCGAGAGGCGCCCGCCCCAGGGCGTGACGGTGGCCTGCAGGTCGATGAATTCGTTGCCATGGCTCACGAGGTTGACCAGCCCGTAAGGGCGGCCGTTGTCCGCGGGATGCTTCCGCAGGTAGTCTAGCACCTGGCTCAGCGCCGTGAGGTTCTCCACCACCACGTCGGTGCGGTCTTCGCGACTGAGGCGGTAGTAATGGTTGGCCAGCGTGTAGTACTGGTTGTAGGTCGAGTTGTCCTCGCCGAGGATGAAGGTGATGGAGGTGCGCGGCACAGTGTCCGTCTCCACCTCCTCGACAACGACGGTGTCGGCCTCGGGCGTATCAACGGCAGTGTCTCCCCTCCCCTTGCAGGAGAAGAGAGACACCGTCGCTATAAGGAGTATCAGCGGGATGCTCCGGTTCATTTCTTGGGCAACGAGAAGTTGACGGGCAGGTTGTACTGCGTGCGGACAGGCTTGCCGTTCTGCATGCCGGGTTTCCACTTGGGCATCAGCTTGACCACGCGCACCACCTCGGCGCCGCAGCCGCCGCCGATGTCGCGGAGGACCTTGATATTGTTGATGGAACCGTCCTTCTCGACGACGAAGGAGACATAGACTTTGCCCTCAATCTTGTTGTCCTTGGCCTCCTGCGGGTAGACGATATTGTCGGAGAGGAACTTCAGCAGGGCTTCCATGCCGCCGGGGAACTCGGGATCGGTCTCCACCTGTTGTAGGAGCTCTTCCTCCTCAATCTCTTCTTCCATCACTTTGACACGCATCGGGCGGGCGCCGGCCTTGCCCGGCTTGACCGCGGTGCGCATCACCGCCAGCTCAGCCACATTGTGGCCCACGGCATAGTCGCTCACGCCCTCCGGCATCGGGATGGGCTGCTGCACGGTGGTCTGCTTGCCGTCCTTGTTGACCACCACCTCGTCGATGGCCACGAAGGAGGTGTAGTTGGTCATGAGGTTGTACTTCAGGCCCAGCTCGAGAATCTTCTTGGCGTTGGGGTCGTCCTCCTTGGCATACTCGCCCACGAGGTAGTCGAGGTATTTGATGCGCTCGCGGGCCCACAGGTAGCGCAGGGCCGCGTTGTTCTTGTCGGGCTTCACCTGCGTGAGGTCGAAGGTCTGCTTGTAGTTCTTCTTGCCCATCTTGCCCGTCAGGGTGATGCTGCCGTTGGCCTTGCCTTTGTACTTGCCGAAGACCAGGATGGGACGCTCGGCCATCACGTCGGGGATGGCGGCAGGCTCCACGTCGTAGGTGTCGAACCTGCTCGTGCTCATCTTGATGCGGGTCAGCACGGGCGTGTTGATATACTGGCGGAAACGCTCCGCCGCGTCCGCGGCTTCCGACTGCTTGGTGACGATGAACGGCTCGCCGCTGCCCGCGAAGGCCATGCCCTCGATGAGGTAGCGGTTCACGCTGCTGCCGATGCCGAAGGCGAAGAAGTTGGCTTCGTCGGCATGCTCGCGAATCATCTCGAAGCAGGCCTTCTCGACATCCACATAGCCGTCGGTGGCGATGACAAAGGTGCGCGACATGTCCTCTTCGGGCCGCGGCAGGGCGAAGGCCGTCTTCAGGGCATCCAGCACCTCCGTGCCGCTCCAGTTGTTGCCGCCCTTGATGAATTCGATGGCGCGGCGCACATTCTCCTGCGTGGCGTTCACCGAGCGGGGGCTGAAGGTGGCGGCATTGCTCGAGAAGAGGATGACGTTGAACTTGTCGTTCTCGTTGAGGTTGACAATCAGGTTGCGCATCAGGTCTTTGGTAATCTCCATCGGGAAGCCCCACATCGAGCCGGAGACGTCGACGATGAAGACATACTCCCTCGCGGGGATATCCTCTTTCTGCACCCGCTTGGGCGGCTGCACCATCATCAGGAAGAAGTTCTCGTCCTCGCCCTCATAGAGCATCACGCCGCTCTCGATGCTGTTGCCCCGCAGCGAGTAGTTGACAATCACGTCGCGGTTGCCGCCGTTGGTCTCCGAGGGGTCGAGGTGGACCAGGGCGCTTTTGGTGCCGGGCATGTCGATAATCATCTTGTGCGAGGTGCACTGCAGATCCTGTATTGGGATGCCCGACTGGATGGCGAGGGTGTAGTCGAACTTGGTCGTCGGCGCCACGCCCGCATGGGTGTAGGGCGACGAGACGAAGCCGTCGTCGGGACCGGCGTTGTCCTTGCTTTTATTGGAATAGCGCGGACCCACCACCGTGGGATAGACAAAGCTGTAGACCCCCTTCTCGGGCACCAGCAGCTCGGTATAGTTCATCTCCACCACGATGGTGTCGTTCGGCATGATGTTCGACACGTTCATCGTGAAGACATTCGGACGGCTCTGCTCCAGCAGCGAGGCGCGCTTGCCCTCCTGCTTGGCCTTCTCATAGTCCTCGCGGGCTTTCTTCTTCTCCTCGATCTTGGCGCGGATGATGCGGTTGCCGATGGTCATCTGCATGCCGTAGACCGCCGCGCGCGTCGACATGGGGAAGGTGTATATGGCCTCCAGGGCGTTCTTGCCGCTGTTGACATACACCTGCTTCACCGTCACGTCGGCGATGGAGCCCACGATGTTGGTCTTGACCGAGGTCTCCTTCAGGGGCAGCGCGTCGGTCTCGGGGTTGTCGCTGATGACGACGAAATAGGGCGACAGCGTCTTGTTCAGGTCTTCCTCGTTGTTCTGGGCGGCGACGCCACCACCGGCGCAGAGCGCACCCATTCCCACGATAGTGAGCATCTTGCGGAAAAGAGTTGTTGTGTTCATGGCTTATAATGGTTTTTGCTGGTTAATATTCTGTTTAGAGCCATCCCGACGGCCAAAAGTGACAGACGATGGCTGTTTCTTTTCTCCCGTAACGCCAAAAAAAGGGAATTATTGTGTCCCGCACAAACAATTCTCACGCCCGGCCATTCCGGGATAGACACACGGCCGCCAAAGGGCCTGCCGATGTCGTTTTTTCATGGAATAACTACATAGGTATGTCGTTATTCCATGAAAAAACTACATTACGCAACCCATTATTGTGTTGTTATTGAGGTGAAATCGTGCGAAGAGGTGAAGTCTCGTCACCTACGGGGCTTGAAAGCCTTCGGCGAAGAGTTCCCCGACTGCCGCCTCATCGTCGTTTCTCTCGACGCCTACCGTCGACGGATGAACGGGGTGGAGATTATCCCCGCAATGGAGTTCCTGTCCGATTTGTGGGCCGGAGAAATCCTGTAAGTCGACGGTTCATCTTTGCCGCCCCAGGCGCGGGAGACGTAGAGCCAGAGGGAGGCCCCCAGGGGCAGGAAGTCACTTTATCGGAATTCAGAGGGGAAAAACGTTCACTTTATCGGAATTCAGAGAGGGAAAACGTTCACTTTATCGGAATTCCGGATTGACGGGAAGACCATACATATCATCTCGGCCTTGGACTGGCTGCTGCAAAAGTGATTGTTTCCTTGATGCGTTCTATGACCTTATCCCGCTGCATGGGAGAATGCCTTGTTTTGACGTTTTCCGGCTGCAACGATACGAACCGTTATTCTCCGCATACTTTGCGGCAAAGATACAACTTTTTCTCCGCATATCAATAAAAAGAGGTGCCTCAATGCCCTCTTCTTGTATATTCCCCCGCCGCCGGAAAACAGAGTCTCCTTGCCGGCGCATGCCGGCAGTCCGCCCCGCAAAAACACGCCGGCCTCTCAAGGAACATCCTTGAGAGGCCGGCTAAAGTGGATTATTTGGAAGTTGGATCATCAAAAACATCTCTGTCGTATATCACTGTTACGGTAAAGCCTGTTGTAGGATCAGGAGTACCATATTGAAAATGACCGCTAGCAGTGGCCTGTCCTTTCATGGTATTCCAAGTACTCCTCCTACAGGTAATATAGCAGGGCGCTCTGGACGGATTCCTCTGATTTACTGGAAGGTTAACATAATTGAGTCGGTGGCACATGCTATCTATATTAGTATTATTGGAGATAACAAATTGTCTCATATTTATGCTTGTTAGTTTTTCACAACCAGCAAAGAAATAGCTCATATTTGTTACTCCATTGGTGGTGAATGAACTTAAATCAATCGACGGTAGTGACCAGCAACCATAACAAAAATAGGACATATCGGTTACTTCTGCGGTGTTGAATGAACTTAGACTAACAGTAGTAAGGTGTTCACAACCCATAAACATCTCCCTCAGAGAGGTTACGTGTTCAGTGTTGAATGAACTTAGATTAACAGTCCCAACCATTGTGCAACCTTTAAACATAGCAACCAATCCGGTGTCTAATAGGTTATGAGTATTCACCGGATTCATGTCAATGGTATTAACGGCAGTACAATTTTCAAACATGTGTGCCATATTCGTCACATTAGTCAAATTGAGATTGGTGAGACCCGCAACGGATGTTAAATGCGTACATCCTGCAAACATGTATGACATATCAGTCACATCTTCGGTTTGAAAGCCTGTGCCATCATCATTTTGATCAATATTTATCGTCTGGAGAGATTCAAGGCCTCGGAACATTCCGATGCAGTTGGCATCTGCATACATATAATTAGCATGAGAGAGAACCTGTACATGTTTTTTACCTTCGACAATAATAAGACGGGCAAATATTTGCAGTGGTGAATCAGCACGACTTACAATTTTCCAACCATTGTATTGAGTACTTCTATCTAATTCCGCTTGGGTAGTTCCTTCAAGGGGAAGATCAATAGATTCCCAGGAGGTATTGAACGTGATGTTTACGACGTCCTCATTCCCGATTAGACTCTTTATAATGTTATTAAAGACCGGGCCTTGTGCAAGATATGCATAATCTGGCGTCTCGAATTTAGAGACGTTTAATTCGATGGTTACAATCTTATTACGAGTCAACGTCACTTTAGTATTAGTACCAGTAGGTTTTATATCATTATCGGAGTTACCAATAAACTTACCAGTACCATCAAACATCTCCAACTCGATGTTGAGACTATCGGCACTGAATGGTGGCACGACAACGTCAAAAGAGTCAGTGGCGCCAAATGCCAAGGTTTTCATGTAAGTATTATCAGATTTGTATACTGATAAAACATTCTCTGCATTGCTGCCAAGCTGATTTACAGTTATGACAGGTTCACCAGATTTGGTAAGGGTAACCTCGGCGCATCCAGCAACGTATGCTCCATATCCATATACGGTGATTCTCCTCACATTCATAGTGCGATTTGGTAAGGAGTCTGGTAAGTTATTGGTCACTTTCAACCTAAGGATGGAACAAAGGTTTTTGAAATGGAACGTCTTACTATCGTTATCTGTGACGGCTCCCATAATCATGTTTACTCGTTGGTGGTTGTTTTCCCAAATATACTCCTGATGGGGATCGAAGTAGATAACTGCTTGAGTAGTTCCATCGCTTTGCGGGGTGCCTATTCTATGGATTGCTTCGACGGGGTAGATGGCGCAGTAACAACCTTCGCTGCTCTGCACACCCTCGATTTTTGCATAGGTTTCCGTTACATCAGAAAGCCCACAAATAAGTTTTCCTCTGTAACCTGGAGCCATGATACACACCGAGTCATCAGTATTCCAATAAGGACGAACTGGAGTGCCAAAATACGCTTTGGTGTTCTGGTCCTGGTCGATAACGGCTTGGAAAGTAACGACAGTCTGGTCTTTCTTGCAGCCTGTCATCACGGCAATACCTGCCAAAAGTGCAAATAATAAAGATAACTTTTTCATTATAATAAATCTCGTTTAGTTCATTTGTTGTGATTCTTAATCGCGAGTAAAGGCATTCTACTGGCTGACAGACCAAGTCTCGCGTCCAAAATCTTGTGTTCCTTGCTCTGTTACTTCTCGTGGATGAACACCTTCATAACGCGCCTTTCCTGCTGTCGTAGAAATATCAACTCCTATCTCCGTTTTGAATTCGACGACCGTCACCTCGGGAGAGATGTAATTGTTTTGTTTGTGTATTGCCATTTGTTGTAGTTTTTAGTAGTTATTAATCATTTTGTTTTTTTTCTGTGCACATCCTGCAAAAATGCAGAAGAATATAAGTTTTTTCAATAGTTTTTTTAGTCCTGTACGGCATATGCAAAAGCCGCCAAAACAATTGATTTTGAGACACTTGCCCCCCCCC
>CAJOIV010000027.1:48963-51762 GCA_905234665.1 uncultured Bacteroidales bacterium
GGTTTCTTTAGTTTGGCAATACAAAGATACTACTTTTTCCCCACATATCTACCCCCCCCATTGTTAAAAATACCTAAACGCCCTATATGGGGGAAACGTGGCGATAGAAGGGATAGACTATGGCTGGTTTACGCGGCTGCGGAGCGGGGCAGGCGCTCTTCTTTGTCGGCGCCCGAAAAACGTGCCGTCGGCACACAGCCTCGCCTCCTCGCCCTCTCCCTCTCCCCCCTGCCCCCAGCCGCCGTGCCGCTACGCGGCGGCTGCTGCTATTGGGGCCGTGGCACACAAAAAGTGGCTATGAAAAGTGTTGTTTATTTTGTTAGTTACGGATTTTTCTGTATCTTTGCATGACGAAAAAGCATACTGGCTTATGTATACCAATGTACCGTTGTATGGTGCGGTCACCTATTTCAGCATGCTGCGATAAAACAAAATTCACTTTTCCAAAAGTGAAAAATAGTACAAAAAACACTTTTCGAAAAGCGAATTTTTCGTATCTTTGCATTTTGAAAAAGTATACACATTATGACACAGGAAGACCATCAAGCTCTTGAGGATTTGTTTCTTATGCGTGTTAGGCGAATTGATACCCGCTTCGTAAGATACTTGTATAACGCCATAAATTGGGACTCACGCCTCATCGGCATCATGGGCGCAAGGGGCGTCGGCAAGACCACCATGCTGCTCCAACGCATCAAAATGGCTCACAAGAAGAGCAACACGGTATTCTACGCCTCGCTCGACAACCTATGGTTCCAGTCGCACACGCTGCCCGAGCTGGTCGACTGGCTGTATCTGCACGGCATCCGGCATCTCTTCCTCGACGAAGTGCACAAGTACCCCAACTGGGCCATCGTCATCAAGAACCTCTACGATACTTACGACGACCTGAATATCGTCTACACCGGCAGCAGTATGCTCGAGATAGACAACTCCCGCGTCGACCTCTCCCGCCGGCAGACGCTGTACACCCTGCAGGGGCTCTCGTACCGCGAATACCTCGCCCTCAACAAAATCATGGAACTCCCTTCCGTGTCACTTCCCCAGTTGCTGGACGACCACCAGGCCTTTGCCATGGAAGTATCCGGCAGCACGCCCATGGCAAAGCATTTCGCCGATTATCTGAGAATAGGCTACTATCCGTTTCATATCGAGGCGGGAAGCGACTATATGGCACGCCTCTCCGAGACGGTCAAGCTGGTGATAGAAACCGACATGCCCGTGGTCGAGAATGTCTCATATTCCACCATTCATAAGGCCAAGCAGCTGCTCATGGTCGTGGCCGGGAGTGTGCCTTTGGTGCCCAATATCTCCAAACTGGCGGCGCAGCTGGAGACGACCCGCGACATGTGCCTGAAGATGCTCTACACCCTCGACCGCGCAGGCCTCCTAATGCTCTTCACCCGCAACCTCAAGGACTACAAGCACCTTGTCAACCCCGAGAAGATATTCCTCGGCAACACCAACCTCATGTATGCCCTCGGCAGCCAGGTCAACGAAGGCACCCTGCGGGAGACGTTCTTCCTCAACCAGCTGTCACTCCACCACGACGTCTGCTCACCCGTGCAAGGCGACTTCCTGGTGGACGACAGATACCTGTTTGAAGTCGGCGGCAAAAACAAATCCTTTGAACAGATAAAAGACCTCCCCGACAGCTTCCTCGCCGTCGACGGCATAGAAATCGGCAGCCGCAACCGCATCCCGTTGTGGATGTTCGGACTGCTGTTCTGATTGATTCCGCCTGCGGCGGGGAGGCAGGCACAGGGAAATACAAAGAGAGGGGATAGAGAGGATAGAAGGGATAGACTATGGCTGGTTTATGCGGCTGCGGAGGGTGGCATTTTCTTGCAGGAGCTGGTCGATGCGGTCGCGGAGGGCGGCGTTCTCGTCTCTCAGGGCCTCCAACTCTTTGCGCTGGTCGGTACGGTAGCCGAGGCGGGCTGCCGTCATGCGTTCCTTGATGCCGCCTTGGGTGACAAACTCCTCTTCCTTCTTCTTCTGGTAGGACTGCATCATCGTGTCGACCATGCAGCACAGCGTCACGGCGGCATTGGCCATCTCCTCGTCGCTCCAGCGTTCGAAATAAGGGTCGTAGTCCTCTATGCGATTGTGCTGGCGGCAGAACTCCAGCATATCGCTGTAGCGGGCATGGCCTGTAGTCCACAGTACCAGCTTGTGGCTGCCGATATAGTCGAGATAATCCTCTTTCAGTTCTTTGATACTACCCCGTGCGGCGTTGAGCAGGTTCGATTCCATCTCGGTGGACGTCACCCCGTCGGCCGACCCCTCGACGATGTTCTGTTTGCCGATGCGTGCCGCCTGCACCATCTGGTCAACCGTCCTGTCGCCATAAGCCTTCAAGAAGCGCCGACAGAACACCACCGTCATCTGGTACAGAACCACCGTCTTTTGGTAGAACCAGAGGTCCTCCCAACGGGTCTGTTTGCGGAGATAGTGGTATTGCGGGGCTTGTTGTTGTTCCATGGTTGAGTGTGTTTTTTTTTGGGGGGGGTGATAGAATAGATTGGATAGACGGGATAGATTGGATAGGTTAGATAGACTGGATAGATTGGATAGACTAGATAGAATTTGGCGCACAGAGGATTATCTATCAGATCTATTTCTTCTATAGTCTCTATCGTTTCTATCTCTTCTATCCCCTATAACGTCCCCCGCGCGTTATTATTGCGCCGGGCGCAAAAAAAAAGGGAGCCTCTGAATGAGACTCCCTCTTGAAGGACTGGCGGCGACCTACTTTTCCACAAACAAGTGCAGTATCATCGGCGATGCGGGGCTTAA
>CAJOIV010000028.1 GCA_905234665.1 uncultured Bacteroidales bacterium
TAAACCGTATCATACTCACCCGCCCCGCCGTGGAAGCCGGAGAGAAGCTCGGGTTTCTGCCGGGAGATCTGCAGAACAAGGTCGATCCCTATTTAAGACCGCTGTATGACGCGCTTTTCGATATGATGGGCGCGGAAAGCTATCAGAGAAACCTCGACAGAAATATAATAGAGGTAGCGCCGCTCGCGTATATGCGCGGAAGAACACTCGACGACAGCTTTATCATACTTGACGAGGCTCAGAATACCACGCCCGAACAGATGAAAATGTTTCTGACGCGTCTCGGCTTCAACAGCAAAATGGTCATAACGGGAGACATAACCCAGATAGATCTTCCCGACAACAAGCGTTCGGGACTTGTGGAGGCGATAAGGATACTGAAAAATATAGACGATATCGCCATAACAAGGTTTTCGGAAAAGGACGTAGTAAGGCATAAGCTGGTCCAGGAGATAGTCAAGGCTTACGAAAAATACAACGAGCATCAGAACAAAAAATACTGACGGAGGAAACCGAAATGTTATCTGTAAGAGTGATCGGATCGAACAGACAGAGAAAAATAAAGGTCGATATACAGCTGAGGAAGCTTATAAAAAGATGCTGTCTCGAAACTCTCTA
The DNA here is from genome assembly GCA_905234665.1 of uncultured Bacteroidales bacterium. Lineage (GTDB taxonomy): Bacteria > Bacteroidota > Bacteroidia > Bacteroidales > P3 > Colimorpha. The sequence continues at coordinate 619 of CAJOIV010000028.1, forward strand.
CGAGGAGGGCTATAAGGGCAGATTTGAGGTATCTGTCACCTTCACGGACAATGAGGGCATACACAGGATAAACAAAAAATACAGAGGTATCGACAGAGCCACGGACGTGCTCTCCTTCCCCATGACGGGCGAGGACGAGTATTTTATGCTTGACCCTGATACCCTGTGCTATACGCTCGGCGAAGTTGCCCGCATGCAGGTCGTACATCGGACGCGACCCCGCATGGAACGAGTAGTCCACATGCCAGTTCACCAGGGCCACCCGCTTGAAAATCTCCTCTATGTGGCTCAGCTCAATGCTGTCGCGCTTCAGGAAGTTGCGTCGGGCGGGGATGTTGTAGAAGAGGTTCTTCACCGCGATGGAGGTGCCCACAGGACAGGTGCATTGCGTCTGGTCGACGATGCGGCTTCCCTCGATATTGATGAGGGTGCCGAGTTCCTCGCCGCACATACGGGTGCGCAGCTCCACCTGCGCCACGGCGGCAATGGATGCCAGCGCCTCGCCACGGAACCCCATGGTGCGGATGGCAAAGAGGTCGTCGGCCTTGTGTATCTTCGACGTCGCATGCCGCTCGAAGCAGAGCCGGGCGTCCCTGCCGCTCATCCCGCAGCCGTTGTCGACCACCTGTATCAGCGTCCGTCCGGCATCCTTCACCAAGAGCTGTATCCTGGTGGCCCCCGCATCCAGCGCATTCTCCAGCAGCTCTTTCACCGCCGACGCGGGACGGTCCACCACCTCGCCGGCGGCGATTTGGTTGGCGACACTGTCGGGCAATATGTTGATGATGTCGGACAAGGCTCTTTCTTTTTGAGGGTTGGTATCCTTCCGGGTGGACGCCCAACGGCTACACCCCCGCAATGAGGGTGTCCGAGGCGTGGGCCATGATATAGTCGAGCATCTCCTCGGCCGACATCCCGATCATCGGCAGCATCTGGCGTGTCGACGGGGCCATATAGTGGTCGGGGTATTTCTCCAGAAATTCCTCATAGGTCCTCCGCGCCTCGTCGAACTGCTCGTTCTGCTCGTAGGCATTCCCCTTCAGAAAGAGGCACATGGGCACATCGCCGAAGTCAGGGTAGTTGTCGACAACCCGGTCGTACAGGGCGATGGCGCGTTCCGTGTGGAGTATGCCGGCCTGCGTCTCGGCGGCTTTCATCAGGTACGCGGGCGTCAGGCTGTCGGCGGGGTACTTGTCGGCAAACGCCATATAGAGCGTCGTCAGCTCCTCCGCCACATTGGTGTCGAGCGCCGCGGGCGACTCGAACACCGAGTCCTCCATCTCCTCGATCTGCGCTACACGTTCCTCGCGGCTCGGACCGCAGGCCGTCAGCACGGCAGCCGTCGCCAGCATGACAAACATCTTCAACATGCGGTAGGCCGTGCGTACCCGGCCGCTCACCACATCATTCAGTTTTCTCTTTATCATAGTGCGTTTCAGATTGCTCAGTCGGTCCGTGAACACCTTGCCCTCCAGGTGGTCCACCTCGTGTTGCGCCACGCGGGCGAAGAGGCCGTCGATTTCCTCGTCGTGCAGGTTCCACTCCTCGTCATACCAGCGCAGGCGGATGGTGGTGGGACGCAGCACGTCCTCGTGGATGTCCGGCACACTCAGGCACCCCTCGTTGAACCAGTCCTTCTTCTCGCCGAAGGCGACGATTTCAGGGTTGATCAGGGTGTGTTCCTCCGTGGGTTCGCCGTAGGTCTCCGTCTTCTCGTCGTAGGGGCGGAAACCCACCACCACCAGCCGGATGGGCAGGTTGATCTGGGGCGCCGCAAGACCTACGCCGTCGGCGGCATACATCGTCTCGTACATGTCCGCCACCAACTCCTTCAGTCCGGGATAATCTTTCTCGACAGGCTTCGCCACCTGTCTCAGTATCGAATGGCCGAGGCCAACAATGGGATGTATCATGGTGAATGTTTGAATGTGTTAATGTGTAAATGTTTGAATGTGTTTATGTGTAAATGTGTGAGTGCCCCGCAGGGGCTTTCAATTTTCAATTTTCAATTTTCAATTTTCAATTTTCAATTCTCCTCATCCAGTCCTGCAGCATTATCGTCGCGCTCACCTGGTCTATCAAGGCCTTGTTCCGGCGCTGCTTCTTTCCCAGCCCACCGTCAATCATCGCCTGGAAGGCCATCTTCGAGGTGAACCGCTCGTCAATCCTCTCCACAGGCTTCCCCGCGAAAAGAACCTTCAGGCGCTCCACGAAAGGCTCGATATACCTCATCGACTCCGACCACTCGCCCGATAGCCGGCGCGCCTCACCGACGACAAACACGTCCACCTCCTCCTTCCTGCAGTATTCCCTCAGGAACGCCTCCAGCCGCGGAGTCTCCACCGTGCCGAGTCCCGTCGCGATAATGCGTTCAGGGTCGCTCACGGCAATCCCCGTACGCTTTATGCCATAGTCTATTGCAAGAATCCTTCCCATGAAAAAGCATTTCCAAAGAAAATGCAAAAATACGAATTATTCCTGACATACACAACAGATGCGGGCGTACACGGGAGTACGCCCCTACTTTTTTGACACGAAGAACGAAAAAAAATGCATATATGGATTTTTTTGTGTATCTTTGCACATTCAATACTCTGTCATTATGAAGCGGTATTCATTTCTTTTCCTTGTCGCAATATTCTTTGCTTCATCGGTTTACGCCCAAGAACCGAATATGTCCGTCTATGGCGCGAAGAAGGGAGGAATATCTCCGAAGGTGAGCAAATTCTTCAAGAACCTTCGATACAGTGATGAATTGGTGCTCGGTGTGGGACTCGACAGCCGTTCCTCTTTTGCTGTGGGCGACCTCATCGCTGCTTATCACCGTTTCGGTGACACGGTGACCCTGGGTGTCGGCACAGGCCTTCTGGCCTCGAGGATGCTGGACGAACGACATTATTACTATCTCACCGACGAGGTCTCAAACCACTACTCTTTCACCCTTTACCTCCCCCTGTTCATGCGCGTGAAGGTGTCGCCATGGCGTTTTGGTGCCTGGCAGCCTTTCGGAAGACTTGACTTCGGGGGACTTGTCCGGTTAGGGGAAGGCGCTGGCGGCGGGCTATTCTTCGCCCCGGCCCTGGGCACCCATTACCAGGCTACGGCGAAGCTCAACCTCTTCTTCGCCATGTCGACGCACTGGATGCATACGAGTTATCTTTTTGATGAACATCTGGGGCAGCCCGCCGCAACGGTGGGTTCCTCGGCAATGACGCTGATGCTGCATGCGGGGCTGGATTTCTGAACTAAGAACCGAGGTCAACGACCTTGTGGAGTTAACTAAGAAGTAGGAATTATGCGACACGTCAGCCTTTTGGTTTTTGGTTTTTACCTTTTAGTCCTTCCCCTTGCGGGCATGGGACAGAATCCTGCCGCCGCCGGGCAGAACGAGGCCGAGATGCTGTCGGCACGTTTTGTGAGCGACTACGACAGCCTTATGAACAGCTACCTCTTCCGCAGGTATGCAGACCTCTCACGGCGCCAGAAGGCGGCGATAGTGGATTTCGACGGCGTCGGCGATTCGGTCATTGCCTTGCGCCTGCGTGCGATGCATACGGTGATTCCGATGAACTACAATGAGGTGGTCCGTTCCCATATCCGTATGTATCTCAGCCGTATGGCCAACCGCATGGATGTGATGCTGACCCTCGCCGAGTTCTACGCTCCGGTGTTTGAGGAATCGTTGGCTCGGTGGAATGTGCCTGAAGAGATAAAATACCTCACCATCGTCGAGTCAGCCATGAATCCCGAGGCCACCTCGCGTAAAGGCGCCGCGGGCCTGTGGCAGTTCATGTATGCGACAGGCAAGATGTACGGCCTGGAGGTGAACTCTGTCATCGACGAACGGCGCGACACCTATAAGGCCAGCGACGCGGCGGCTCACCATCTGCACGACCTGCATGGCATCTTTGACGACTGGCTGCTGGCCATCGCCGCCTACAACTGCGGCGCGGGAAATGTGAACAAAGCCATCGCCCGCTCGGGCGGCAAGCGGACCTTCTGGGAGATCTACCCCTGGCTGCCGCGCGAGACCCGGGGCTATGTGCCGGCATTCATCGCCGCGACCTATGTGATGACCTATTACCCTGAGCACGGCCTGCGTCCCGCCAAGGCGGTCATCCCCTTGCGGACAGACACCGTGATGATTGAACGGAACCTCCTTTTCTGCCATGTGAGCCGCTACACGGGTGTCAGCCTCGAGGAACTCAGGGCGCTGAATCCGCAGTACCGGGCCGATTTCATCCCTGGCGAGGAGGGGGCGTACCCGCTCTGTCTTCCCACGGAACGTATGAGCGACCTTATCAACTGGGCCGACACGATGTTTGCCGCCACGGCCGATTCGCTGGCACATGCGGGAAAGGCTGCCATCCCCCAGGTGCGCGCCTCAAAAACATCGACACCAGGGTCTGGGATGTACCACAAGGTGCGACGGGGGGAGACCCTCTCGTCCATAGCCTCCAAGCACGGGACCACAGTACAACGACTGAAGAAACTCAACGGGCTTAAGTCAGACAAGATTCGTGAAGGACAACGCCTGAGGGTGAGATAGATGTGGTAGAATCCCTGCCGTCGGCAGCCCACCATCGGAAATACAGCAAGCACAATGAAAAAGATTCTTTTATCCATCTGGAGAGTGTTGAAGAACAAATACGTGGCGGCGACGCTCGTCTTCCTGCTCTTCTTCTGTTTTCTTGGCGAGAACAATATCATCGTCACGCGCCGGCTGCAGCGCGAGGTCTCCGAGTTGCGCCGCGAGGTGGAGATGCTCAAGACCAACCTCGAGCAGGACAGTATCGAGTCGTCGTCCATCACCGACAATCCCGATGCCCTGGAGGCCTATGGGCGTGAGCATTATTATATGAAACGCCCCGAAGAGGACATCTTTATAGTGAAGTAAGAAGTAAGAATTATGAGACGCGGCAGGTTTTTAGTTGTTGGTTTTTACCTTTTAGTTTCTTTGGTTTTGTTCACCTCGTGCGAATCGCTGAAGCGATTCATGTCGCGCGACCTGGAGGACGAGGACTATACCGTTGGGGAGTTGTATGAAGACGAATATGTAGAGGAGGTCCCCTACATCCCCACGGCTTCGCCTGCCGAGCCGGAGAAAGGAGGGGAGAAGAAACCTGCCACCCCCCTCGGCATAGAGGTGGTCCCTGGAGACAACGCCCTTCTCTACAATGCCGTAGCTGCATGGATAGGCACCCCCTACCGTTACGGCGGCACGACAAAGGCCGGAGTGGACTGCTCGGCTTTTGTGGGCCATATATATAAAGAGGTGTACGGTATTCAGTTGCACCGTGTGGCCGACGACATGAGGAAGGACTTCACCCTCGTCAGCCGCAGTGAACTCGCAGAGGGCGACGTGGTGTTCTTCACCAACAGCAAAGGGCGGGTGTCCCATGTGGGCATATACCTGAAGGATGGCCTTTTTGCCCATTCATCGACATCGAGAGGTGTGATAGTCTCGCGCCTGGATGACAATTACTGGTCGAAGCATTTCTACAAAGGCGGGAAGCGGGGGTAAATGTGATAATGTGAAAATGTGATAATGTGTAAGTAAGGCGGCAGCCACTCACACATTCACACATTTACACATTATTAGTCTTGCTTTCGCCGGGCCGATGACTTTGGCAAGGTCTTCTTCTGACTGTTTTAGTATCTCCTTCACCGAGCCGAAGTGGAGGAGCAGTTGGCGGGCTGTCTTCTCGCCGATGCCGGGGATGTCGGTGAGTTGGGTGCGGAAGGTGGCTTTGGAGCGTTTGTCGCGGTGGAAGGAGATGGCGAAGCGATGGACTTCGTTCTGTATCTGTTCGAGGAGTAGGAAGAGTGGGTCGGAGGGCTTGAGGCCGATGGTGAGGATGGTGGAGGCGGAGGAGTCGTAGCAGAGGAGCTCGGAGGTGTGATGCCTGTTGTCTTTGGCGAGGCCGGCGATGGGGATATCGAGGCCGAGTTGGTCGCGGATGACGTTCCGAGCCACTTCCATCTGGCCGCGGCCGCCGTCGACGATGACGAGCTGTGGCAGGGGGCTGCCTTCTTGGCTGAGACGGTGGTAGCGTCGCAGTATGACTTCGGCCATGGAGGCGTAGTCGTCGGGACCCTCAACGGTCTTGATATTATACTTGCGGTATTCCTTGCGGTCGGGTTTTCCGTCGGTGAAGCGGACCATGGCGGCCACAGGGAAGGCGCCTTGAATGTTGGAGTTGTCGAAGCATTCGATGGTGCGGGGCAGTTGTGGGAGTCCGAGGGTCTTCTGTATGCGTTCCAGCAGGTGCGACTTGCTTGGGGAGGGGTCGGCATTGCCTGCGAGGAGGGCGCGCTGGTGGCGGCATTGCAGCTGGTAGGCTTTGACGTTGCGGAGGGAGAGCTCGAGGAGACGGAGCCGGTCGCCACGGGTGGGGACGGAGAGGCGCAGGTAGTCTTCGGGGAGGTCGGGGACGGGGAAGGGTACGACGGCTTCGCGGGCGGTGCTTGCTGTTTGTTCGTGGAGGGCGGGGATGACGGTCGAGAGAATCTCGGCGTCACTATCGTCGAGCTGCTTGCGTACCTCGTTGGAGAAGGAGTAGACGATGGCGCCGTTTTTGATGCGCATCATGTTGACGTAGGCGTAGTGGTCGTCGGAGAGGAGGGCGTATACATCGATGTCCTTGATGGCGGTGCCGACCACGGTGGAGCGGCTCTGGTATTCCTCGAGACGTCGTATCTTGTGTTTGAGGGTGTCGGCTTCCTCAAAGCGCAGCTCTTTGGCGAGGGACAGCATCTGGCGCTGGAGGTCGGCGAGGATGTCGGCGATGTCGCCTTTGAGGATGCGGCGGATGTTTTCGATATCGGCCAGGTACTCTTCATGGCTTTGGAGGCCCGCGCAGGGTGCTTTGCAGAGACCCATCTGGTGTTTCAGGCAGGGGCGTTTGTTGACAGGCATGACCTGGCAGGTGCGGAAGGAGAAGAGTTGGCGGATGATTTCCTGCAGTTCGTGGCGGGTGCGGCCGTTAGGGTAGGGACCAAAGTACTGTCCTTTTGTCTTCCGGTTGCGGGTGAGGATGATGCGGGGATAGGGTTCGTCGGTGATGCAGAGGTACGGGTAGGTCTTGTCGTCCTTGAGGAGGCTGTTGTAGCGGGGCTGGTATTGTTTGATGAGATTGTTTTCGAGGAGGAGTGCGTCGACTTCGGAGGCCACGACGGTGACGCGGATGTCGTGGATGTTGCGGACGAGCATGCGTATTTTGGCGCTCTTGTCGTCGTAGTTGGTAAAATATTGGCTGACGCGTTTGTGGAGGTTGCGGGCCTTGCCCACGTAGATGACTTTGCCCTGGCTGTCGAGGTGTTGGTAGACTCCTGGGCTTTCGGGTATGGTCTTGAGCCGGAGGGCGATGCTGTCGATGTATGGGTTGATGGAGCTGTCGATCACTTGGGATATTCGAGCTTGGCTTTGCGGATGGTGAACTGTACCTGGCGGATGCCTTGGATTTGGTAGCGGGAGGTGCGCTGCCCGATGCTGACGGTGTGGTCTCCAGGCTGGTTGAAATAGAAGTATTCGCGTATGCGCTGATTGAACTGGAGTGAGGTGGAGGTGTGTCCGTTGACGGGCTGGCCGAGGGAGTGCCCGTCGCGTGCCTGGAGGAGGAGGTCGGCGAAGAGGGTGCGTCTTTCGCCTGCCGGCGAGGTTATCTTGATGGTGACGGGCAGTGCGGGCTGGTGGTAGACGGCGGTGTCGATAATGGCGGAGAGGTGGATTTCGTAGCAGTCGTCGGCGTTAGGGATCTGGGCGGTGATTTGCTGGGGTTCGAAACGCAGCCATTCGCCGGAGGGGAAGTCGAGGGTGCCTTCGAAGACGGTGTCGGGACGCGAGCAGGAGGCGAGGGAAACTAAAAGGTAAAAACTAAAAACTAAAAGGATGGAGCGTTTCATGATTAGGAATTTGAGAGGAGGGCTTGGATGATTTGTACGGCGTTGGTGGCGGCACCCTTGCGGAGGTTGTCGGCCGAGCACCAGAGATTGATGGTGTTGGGTTGTGAGGGGTCGAGGCGGACGCGGCCGACGAAGACCTCGTCTTTGCCATGGGCCATGATGGGCATGGGGTAGATGTTGTTGGCGGGGTCGTCGGCAAGGATGACGCCAGGGGTCTGGGCAATGATGGAACGGACGTCGTCGATGAGGATAGGTTGGTGGAATTCAACGTTGATGGACTCGCTGTGTCCACCGACGACGGGGACGCGTGCCACGGTGGCAGAGACTTGTATGGTGTCGTCGCCGAGGATTTTGCGGGTTTCGTTGACCAGTTTCTGCTCTTCGGTGGTGTAGCCGTCGTCGTTGAAGTCGCCGCCGTGGGGGAAGAGGTTGCGGAAGATGCGGTTGGGGTAGGCTGGGGCGTAGTTCTCGGGTTGGATGTGGCTGACGTAGAGCCGTTCCTCGTCTTCGAGTTGTTTGATGGCTTTCATGCCGGTGCCGGTGACGCTTTGGTAGGTGGAGACCACGATGCGCTTGATTTTGTAGCGGGCATGGAGGAGGAAGATGGAGAGCACCATCTGGATGGTGGAGCAGTTAGGGTTGGCGATGATCCGGTGCGAGGGTGCGATGTCGGCCATGTTGATCTCAGGGACGACGAGAGGCACATTGGGGTCCATGCGCCAGGCTGAGGAGTTGTCGACCACGGTGCATCCCACTTCGGCGAAGAGGGGTGCGTAGAGCCGTGAGGCGGAGGCGCCTGCCGAGAAAATGGCATAGTCGGGGTGTGCGGCGATGGCGTCCTGGGGCGAGACGACGGTGAGTCTGCGTCCGGCGAACGGGATGGAGGTGCCGATGGACCGAGGGGATGCGGAGGGGATGATTTCGTATTTTTCAGGATTGCCGAAGCCGCGTTCCTCGAGTACTTGCAGCATGGTGCGGCCGACGAGGCCGGTGGCGCCTAAGACAGCTATTTTCATTATCGTACGAGTGTTATTGTTCCTGTGGTTTCTTGGGTCATGGTGGGTTCGAGGCTGCTGCGGAAGCGCATGATATAGACGTAGGAGCCTTGCGGCAGGGGGTTGCCGTTCATGTCGCGGCCGTCCCAGTAGGACTCGTCGCCCTGGAGGTAGTATACCTGTTCACCTTGTCGGTTGTATATCCAGACGCGGACGTCGCTGATGTTGCCTTTGACCATGGGACGCCAGAGGTTGTTTTCGGGCCGGCCTGGCGAGAAGACGTTGGGGATGAACTCCGAGACTTTGTGGAGTGGGATGTCGGAGCGTGCGGTGTCGTCGCAGCCATAGTTGTTGTGGACTGCCAGGCGCACGGTCATGGTGTCGATGCCCGAGAGGGGGAAGTTGACATAGGTGGTGGGGCTGATGGATGTGGAGCCGTCGGGTAGGAGCCACAGGTGGGAGTCGTGGCCGAAGGAGGCGTCGCGCAGTTCGATGGTGAGCTGGTCTAGGGTGGCCACCTCGGGGGTGTGTTCGATGATGGCCTTCATGGGGATGAAGGTGAAGTCGAGATAGACGGTGGAGTCGCACCCCCACTGGTTCACGATGTGGACGGTGTCGGTGTTGCGGGTGTCGGTATTGTCGGCCTTATAGGTGTGTCCGTTGATCCAGGTGTAGGGTTTGCAGTCCTGAACGTAATCGGTGCTGGTGGTGTTGTGTGAGACGACGAAGTGCATGTAGCGAGTGCTGTCGCAGTAGTGAGGGTTGGACCAGTAGTGTTTCATGTATTCACCCGGCGTTCTCAGTATGGTGTCGCACCATGCGTAGGACTCGCCTTCGCAGACTCCGGCAGTGTCCAGGAAGATGTAGTTCGGGACAGTCTGAATCATGATGGAGTCGAAGTCCTTGCATCCGTTGGTGAAGAGTGCTGTGCAGTATATCCAGGTGGTGTCGATGTGGTTGGCAGTGAGGTGGTGGGCTTGACTGTTGAGGATGCAAGAGGTGAAGCGGTCGGTGATGGCGTTTGCGGGCATGAGCGAGAGTTGGCCGTTGTACTCTTTCTTGGCGCTCCACACACAGGAGTCGAGGGTGAGCGTGTTGGGGTAGGACATCTGGATGGTGGCAGTGCGGCCTTCGCAGATGGTGGTGGACATGTTGTTCTGCATTCTGAGTTGGACGTCCTTGGCGGTATCGACCCCGATGTAGACGGTGTCGCGCATGCTTCGGCCGTCGACTCCGTACCAGTAGCCGTTGGCCCCCTGGTAGATGCTGCGGACCATGTATATGGAGGGTACGGTGGGCGAGACGCTGATGGTGGTGTGGTCTTGGTTGATGTAGTAGCCGTTGGTGTCGGTCTGTGAGCTGGTCAACTCGACCGAGTCAATGATGTTGCCGCGAGCGTCGGCAAAGAGTCGCCACCAGCTGATGGTCTTGACGGTCTCGCCCTGCGGGGTGAAACGCCAGGCTTCGTATGAGAATGTGTCGGTGGTGCCGTTCCTGTTGGGTGCAGTGAATGCCGCCGGCGAGTTGGGCTGGATATAAAAGGTGTAGTCGCCCAGCCAGTCGGCGTCGTGGTAGTGAGAGATTTGGGCCACACCCGTCTCGTTCATGATGCCGATAATGCCTTTGCCCGCATTGGTGGAAGAGCAGCATTTGCGTTGCTTGACATGAACTTCGATGATGTTGGTGCCTTCATAGCAGATAATCTGGTAGGAGTTGAGGTCGCTTCCGTGCGAGCTGGCAGGGTAGAGAGGCACTTCGTTCACCGAGGCGCAGAGGTAGCGGCAGGGGTAGGTGCCGCCGATGCTACGGAACATGCCTTGGCTCGCGGTGAGGCTGCTCGTGGGGTGGATGTCCTCGTACACTCCGTAGATGGCGTTGTGGCTGTTGTAGCTGCTGCCAACGAAACTGCCCAGCGGCTGGGGGATGGGGGAAGTGTAGCTGTATGCGCAGTATTGACCCACCTGGGAGAGGTTGAAGGTCACGATGCCGTTCGACCCTACCACGGCGCTATTGTAGGGCTTGCCGAAAAACATGAACGTGAAGGGGAACTGAATGGCCGCGTTCTCCCATGCGTCATCGGTGCTGATGTTGAGGTGGGCGCCTGCGTGGAAGGTTGGGTCTGGCGGGTTGTAGGGAATCGACTCGACAAGGTACGTCCCGTTGAAATGCTGCGTGGTGATGAAAGGCTCGGCATGCAACTGTAAGGTCGTGGTCTTGCAGTTCACTATCGTGTCCCACCCGTTCAGCTGGCAGACTCGCGACGGCGTGTGGTCGTACTTCTCCGTGATGGTGATCTCCGGACATTGGGCAGAAACCTCTGCAGCCATTCCGGCCGCGAGGGAAATAATGACGGCCAAAAGGCCTGTTTTTAATTCTTTCTTGCTCATAACGAGTTCTTTGTGCTATCCTGTACAGGTTAGGTTAAAATGCAAATATACGCTTTTTTTATCATTCTACACTTATAAGACGGCAAAAAAACGAAAATGTTGTGTGCTGGAGGATTTTTTTCCATCAGGACACACTTTTTTCCTGAGGAGTGCGTTATTGAAGTGTTATGATTAAGGAAAACCTGAACGACGTGAGACGGACGCTGCCTGTGGGCGTGCGGCTGGTGGCGGTGTCGAAGACCAAGCCTGTGAGCGACTTGCAGGAGGCCTATGATGCTGGCCAGAGGCTCTTTGGCGAGAACTACGCCACCGAGTTGCGCGACAAGCATGCCATGCTGCCCGACGACATCCAGTGGCATTTCATCGGGCATGTGCAGTCGAAGCAGTTGAAGTATTATATCGGCTTCGTCTCGATGATTCACGGGGTCGACTCCCTGGAACATCTCGCCGACATCAACCGTGCCGCGGAAAAGGCTGGGCGCGTGGTCGATGTGCTGCTGCAGGTGCACGTGGCGCGCGAAGAGACGAAGTTCGGATTTCTTCCCGAAGAACTTCTCAAAGAATGTCAGCCGGACACCGGCCAATTGTCAATTCTCAATTGTCAATTTGTCAGGGTCTGCGGGGTCATGGGGATGGCTTCGAACACGGACGACGAGGCCCGTGTGCGCGACGATTTCCGTCGTATCCGCGAGGTTTTCGACCGCCTCAAGGCGGGGCCTTTCGCGGGGCATGAGGAGTTTCGCGAAATCTCGATGGGCATGAGCCACGACTATCCCATTGCCGTCGAGGAGGGCAGCACGATGGTGCGCGTGGGGTCGAAGATCTTCGGCGCAAGAAACTATGGAAACAACACACTCCTCCGGCCCGATGGGCCACCTCCCCTAACTTAGGGGAGGAGCAGGCTGCCGCAGGTTTCAATTCTCAATTTTCAATTCTCAATTATTAACGAATGGACAAGAAGAATATCAGACACACAATCGTTTCCTACCTGCTGATCACGGTGGGAATCCTCACCTACACCTTCGGGTGGGCGGCCTTCATGTTGCCGGCGCAGATTGTCGGCGGTGGCGTGAGCGGCATCTCGTCGGTGCTCTACTACGCCGTGGGCATCAAGCTTCCCATCGGCGTGATGAACTTCATTATCAACGGCATCCTGCTGGCTGTGGGCTTCAAGGTACTCGGACCCAAGTTCGGCATCGGCACCATCTTCGGCATTGTGATGTCGTCCCTCTGCTTCATCCTTTGGCAGCAGGTGCTGCATGTCGAGAACCTCTTCGACGTCTCGCAGTTCGGCGACTTCATGTGCGCCATCATCGGCGGTGTCCTCTGCGGCGGCGGCATCGGCCTGACCTTCACCATGGGCGGCAACAGTGGCGGCACAGACATCATCGCCCTCATCATCAACAAGTACCGCAATGTCTCGCCCGGCAAGGTCATCCTCTACCTCGACCTCTTCATCATTGGCAGTTCGTGGTTCGTCAGCCACAAGATTGAGAATGTCATCTTCGGCTATATTGTCATGGTGGTGATGACCTACGTCCTCGACATGGTGCTCGACGGCAACAAGCAGAGCTACCAGATTATGGTCTTCTCGCCCAAGAACGACGAGATTGCCGAGGCCGTCACCAGCGAGGTGGGCCGCGGCGCTACGCTCCTCGATGCCGAAGGATGCTACTCCAAGCAGCAGCAGAAAGTGCTGCTCCTGATGGTGCACCGCACCGACAAGCCCCACGTCATGCAGATTATCCACCGCATCGACCCCTCTGCCTTCATCAGTGTCAGCAAGGCGCAGGGCGTCTATGGCAAGAACTTCGAAAAACTCAAACTATGAAGATGATTTCCCCATCCCTTCTCAGCGCCGACTTCGGCAACCTGCAGCGCGACATCGAGATGCTCAACGCCAGCGAGTGTGACTGGCTGCATGTCGACGTGATGGACGGCCTCTTTGTGCCCAACATCTCGTTTGGCCAGCCCGTCATCAAGTATATCAAGAAGCATGCCCGCAAGCCGCTGGATGTTCATCTGATGATTGAAGACCCGGGGCGTTATGTGCAGTCGTTCAAGGAGGCAGGCGCCGACATTCTCACCATCCACTACGAGGCATGCCGCCACCATGACCGCGTGCTCCATGCCATCCACGATGCCGGCATGCAGGGCGGGGTGGTACTCAACCCCTCGTCGCCTGTCAGCCTGCTCGAGGACGTGATCCAGCTCTGCGACGTAGTGCTGTTGATGAGCGTCAACCCCGGCTTCGGCGGCCAGAAGTTCATTGAGAACACCTACTCCAAAGTGCGCCAGCTGCGCGAGCTCTGCAGTCGCAAGAACCCGCAGTGCCTCATCGAGGTCGATGGCGGCGTGAACCTGCAGAACGCCCCGCTGCTCTTCGAGGCTGGCGCCGATGTCCTTGTGGCCGGCAACGCCGTCTTCAAGAGTGACGACCCCGTATCTACGATTAGAGAACTAAGAAGTAAGAACTAAGAACTAAGACCGCGCCAGTCACTCCTCCCCTAAGTTAGGAAGAGAAATGCCAGTGGCATTTCGGGCAGAGCCTTGTGCGAAAGAAGGACCAGAGGAGTGTGTCAAACCCGTTCAATTAAAATGAAGCGTCCGCAACTCATCATCGCCCCTGGCAAAGAGAAAGTTCTCCTCCGCCGCCACCCGTGGATATTCTCGGGTGCCGTGAAACGCATCGAAGGCGAGCCGCAGGAGGGGGACATGGTGGACGTGGTCGACGCCCGTGGCCAATGGCTTGCTGTGGGCCACTACCAGAATGAAAGCATCATCTGCAAGGTGCTCAGCTTCGATGCCGACGAGGCAGCCATCCCTGTGGAAGAGCTGTTGCGTCGGCGCATCCACTCGGCTGTCAACTACCGAGTGGTGCTTGGCTTCTTTGGTGACGAAGAAACCAATGTCTTCCGTCTCGTCCATGCCGAAGGCGACTATCTCCCTGGTCTCGTCGCCGACTGGTACAACGGGGTGTTGGTGCTGCAAGCCCATTCTGTCGGCATGCACCGCCAGCTGCCCGTGCTGGCAGAACTGTTTGTGCAGGAGTTGCAGACCTATCACGGCTACCCGCTCAAGGCGGTTTTCGACAAGAGCAGCGCCACTGTCCCCGGTGGCGGTGTGCAGGATGGCATTATATGGGGCGAGGAGATTGCTGAGAATGAGGTTTTGGAGAATGGCATACGTCTGACGGTGAATTTCTACGAAGGACAGAAGACGGGCTTCTTCGTCGACCAACGCGAGAATCGTGCTCTCGTCCAGCAACTGGCTGCCGGACGCCGTCTGCTCAACTGCTTTGGCTATACCGGAGGCTTCTCGTTGGCAGCCCTGAAGGGGGGCGCCGACTATGTCGAGACCGTCGACATCAGCAAGAAAGCCATTGCCCTTTGCGAGCGTAATGTAGAGATGAATTTTGGCACCGACGCATCGCATCGTGGCGTTGCTGCCGATGTACTCGAATACTTGAATACCGTCGAGGTCGGCGACTACGCACGAGGCTTTGACTTCATCATCCTCGACCCGCCTGCCTTTGCCAAGAACCACCGTTCCCTCCAGCAGGGCCTCAAGGGCTACCGCTCTATCAACCAGCGCGCCATGGAGAAGATTGCTCCCGGTGGCTTGCTGATGACTTTCTCCTGTAGCCAGGCCGTCAGCAAGGAGGACTTCCAGACCATGGTCTTCACTTCGGCCATGAATGCCGGCCGCCGAGTCCGCATCGTGCGCCAACTGCCCCACGCCATGGACCATCCCGTCAGCATCCACCACCCCGAGGGCGAATACCTGAAGGGACTCCTTCTCGAAGTCGAATAAGCCATGAAACGGATTCTCCTCTTCCTGATTGTGGCGCTTGCCGGTCTCGGTATGGGACAGGCGCAGGAGTCCCGCGAGAGAGAAGACCTCGATTATTATTTCCCCAAGGACCATTTCGTTTGGTCTAAGGCCAAAAACCATTGGGACAGTGTTGAGTATGCCAATCAAGCCAACGAAGTGGCACGGTATATGCGTTTGGCGGAACTCGAACCATGGTGGCAGGACCCCGACGAGGCTTTCACCCTGATTCGCCTCACCATGCTGCCCCAACAGTCTCATCCCATACTCGTCCAACTGTACATCCTCAACGACAGCAGTTGTATCCTCAACTTCAATCTGGGTAGCGCAGTCTGCAACTACTCTGACGAGGAGAAACCCAAGGGCAAACTGATGGATGTGACCTTCGAACACTGGCTCACCGCCGCCGAGATGGACTCGCTGCAGCGCCTCCTCCAGGCGGTCAACCTGCCCGCTCATCCTCATTTCAGCCGGTGCATAGGTTTCGAGCCTCCTTATGTGATAGAGTATCTTAGCGGCAAGACCTACAACGCTGTATACGACCAATGTTATGAAAAGCCTCTCAGTACGCTGGCCCGCTTCATCGTCTCCTTGGTCGACCCCGCGTATGCCGACATGTATATCCACTATCCTGACGACTACAACGGCATTGCTCCGGCTCAATTTCCTGGTGGCGACTCTGCCTGCCAAGCCTTCCTCAACGCACATCTGCAATACCCCGAGCGTGCCCTGGTCGACTTGGAGGAGGATATAGTGTTTCTGGATTTTCTTGTGGAGCGCGACGGCAGCATGTACCTCGAAGATCCTGGAGATGACGACTATGGATTCAATGTCGAGGCCAAGCGCCTCTTCAGCCTTATGCCGCGATGGCAGCCCGCCATGGACAACGGCCACCCTGTGCGCAGCCACGCCCGCCTCGCCGTCCGCTTCCAGTTGCCCGACAGTCTGCAGCCCGTCTATGGCACTCCGCGGCTGGAGACCTATCGCGATACCGATAGTTGGAATAATATTTTTACCCAGTATCGCCGCCTGTTGCGCAAGCCGAATAACCAGACCGAGCTTTGCCGCATGGGTAGGTACTACTACAGCGAATTTCTCCTGCCCTTGAAGCCTCAACGGAAACCAGTCCACTTTGATTCTGTGGATGTCGACGAAATGGGAGGTTGGGACAGCTATTTTGATCGCACGCCTGTCGTCGACGGGGCCGCCGACAGCGCCCTGCGCTATTACTACCGCGCTTTGACGGCAACCGACAGTGCCAGAGACAATAATCGCATAGATATGTACCTGTCCATCCGCCAGATGGAGCAGTATCTCGGCCTGCCGAACAATCCGCTCAACCGCCTGCCTTACGACACCGTGCCGGGCATCCACTACCCCTATTCCTATTTCATCAATTTGCCTGCCGACGGCACCCTCGACACCACGGTCGACTATTTCTTTGACTTTGAGAATAACATGGGTAATTCCTTCTTTTGGGTCGATGTCATGTCTCGCTCGTTGGATGCGATGTCCGAGCCGGTGCTCTACGACAGCATTGTGGCCCCAGGCGACACCCTCTACCGCTTTGCGTTCTATCCTTCATTCCACCCCTCGTTATGCTTCCGTGTGGAACACACGGCGGGCCAGACCATGCTCTATTGGACGAAACTCGACTACTCGGTTGTTATCATCGACAGCGTCAACTTCGTCTACGACTATGAGTTGCATCCCCTCCATGGTGAACGCAAACTCAGCAAGCGGCAGTACCGCAAGATGATACGTCTTTTAACCGACCTGGACTTCGAGGGATTGCCACGAATCTATTGCTGGCCAATTATTGACGGTGCCCAATGGTGCATCGAGCGCCGTACCGCCGACGGTTTCAAGGCCCACTTCACCAACATGGGCGGCGGGAAGCACGACGCACTGTACTCCTACCTCATCCGGCTGGCTGGTATTAAGGCGGACTATGCCTCCCGATACTGCGATTGATAAAAAAACGCCTTTACACATACTTTCGGCAATAAATCTGCGTTATACAACACTAAATTGACAGATATGGAATTGGGTTACCAGAAAATAGACAAATACGACGAGGCCTGCGTGGCGCAGATGGCCTCCCACTACAAGGAGATTCTCCGTCTCCTCGGCGAAGACCCCGAGCGTGAAGGCCTGTTGAAGAGCCCCGAGCGCATCGCCAAAGCCATGCTTTTCTTTACGAACGGATATGACCTCAACCCCGAGGAAATCCTTCGCTCGGCGATGTTCCATGAGGACTACAAGCAGATGGTCGTCGTCAAGGACATCGAGCTCTATTCCCTCTGCGAGCACCACATGGTGCCTTTCGTGGGCAAGGCCCATGTGGCCTACATTCCTAACGGCACTATCGTGGGACTCAGTAAGATACCCCGTGTGGTGGACGCCTACGCCCGTCGTCTGCAGGTGCAGGAGCGTCTCACCAAGCAAATCAAGGACTGCATCCAGAACACCCTCAACCCCCTCGGCGTGGCCGTGGTCATCGAGGCGCAGCACATGTGCATGTCGATGCGTGGCGTGCAGAAGCAGAACAGCGTCACCACCACCTCCGACTTCACCGGCGCTTTCATGAAGGACCCCAAGACCCGCGAGGAGTTTATGAACATCATCGGCGTGAGCCTCCATTGAAGTAAGAACTAAGAAATAAGAACTAAGAGTTATGAGACAATCCCGCATTCTACTACTCGCCACCGCGATAATTTTCAACTTTCAACTTTCAACTTTCAACTCACTCCAGGCCCAGATTACCCATACCTCGGCGGGGGCTGTCGACGAGACGGCCGCCAGGGTGTTGGGGAAGGCCGCAGACAAGATGAACACCGGCTCGTTCAGTGTGCCGGTGACGGTGGTGACTTATGACGCCAACAAGAAGGAGACGTTCCGCGAGAAGGTGACTATCACTTACAAGAGTCCCTGCTACAAGGTGGACGCTGGCGGCATTGAGCTTTGGTGCGACGGTGTGAACGTCTGGCAGGTGAACAAGGAGGCCAAGGAGGTGGTGGTGAGCAAGATGACGGACGATGACGACGACATCACCAATCCCGCCGCGCTGCTGGCGAACTACCAGAAGAACTACCGCGCCAAGTTCATCCGCGAGGAGAACGGGGTGGCCATCGTCGACCTGCAGCCGAAGAAGAGTCGCACGTTCCACAAGATGCGCCTTTTCATCGATACGGCCACGGGTTGGCTGAAGAAGATTGAGCAGCACAATTACGACTCGTCCCGCGGGGAGTACACTTTCGGGAAACGCACTCTCGTGAAGACTTCCTGCGAGGCTTTCAAATACACTGCCCCGCAAGGATACGAGGTGGTGGATATGAGATAGGTTATTGGTTATAGGTTATAGGTTATTGGTTATAGGTTATTGGTTATAGGTTATTGATGAAGATATTGCTGATAGAGACGGCGACAGAGGTCTGCTCGGTGGCGATTGCCACGGAGGAGGGGATCATGGCTGAGCGGCGGGCGGTGGCGCCCAACGCCCATTCCTCGAAGCTCTCGCCGTTCATCGGGGAACTTCTGGAGGAGTGCGGGATGAAGCCTTCCGCCCTGACGGCTGTCTGTGTCTCGTCGGGGCCGGGGAGCTACACGGGCCTGCGCATCGGCGTGAGCACCGCCAAAGGTCTCTGCTATGCCTTGGGCATCCCCCTGCTGTCGGTGCCGACGCTTGAAGGCATGGCGGCTCAGTGGTTTACGGAACATCCCGGCTACCAGGGACTCGTCTGCCCCATGATCGACGCCCGCCGGATGGAATGCTACACAGCCTTCTACAGCCGCACGGAAGAGGTGCGCGAGACCCGGGCCGACATCATTACAGAAGGCATCTACGACGAGTATCTCGACAGGGGAGAGGTCACCTTCATCGGCGACGGCGCCTCCAAGTGCTTCCCGCTGCTGTCCGTCCATCCCCAAGCCCGCCTCGACGAGGCCTTTACCATCTCGGCGCGGGGCCTTCTGCCTGTCGCCCTCCGCAAACTGGCAGCTGGGCAAACGGAGGATGTGGCCTACTTTGAACCGTTTTACCTGAAGGACTTCGTCGCCAAGAAGTCTGTCGTAAGAGGATTGAGATAATGCTGCGCTACACCCTGAAACGGCTTCTTTATGGACTCCTGGTGCTACTGGGGGTGGTGACGCTCGTCTTTTTCCTCTTCAACGTCCTACCCGGCGACCCGGCACGCATGATGCTGGGCCAGCGAGCCGACGAGGAGAGTATCGCCATCATCAACCGCGACCTCGGCCGCGACAAACCCGTTGGGCTCCAATATATAGGCTACCTCAACGACCTGCTCCCCCTTTCACTCCACAACAATGCTGACAGCGCCAGCTTTTTCTTCCTCGCTCCCGACAAGTATGCCCCCTACACGACAGTGCTGAAGGTGGGGAAGACCTCTCTCGTGCTCAAAGCGCCCTACCTGAGGCGCAGCTATCAGAGCAAGCGCAAAGTGTCGGAAATCATCACCTCGGCATTCCCCCAGACCGCCCTGCTGGCCCTTGTGGCTATGGCTTTCGCCTTGGTGGTGGGTGTCTCCCTCGGCACCCTCTCGGCCCTCTACAAAGACCGTTGGATTGACCGCACCGC
Source organism: uncultured Bacteroidales bacterium (assembly GCA_905234665.1). Classification (GTDB taxonomy): domain Bacteria; phylum Bacteroidota; class Bacteroidia; order Bacteroidales; family P3; genus Colimorpha. The sequence continues at coordinate 20,334 of CAJOIV010000028.1, forward strand.
GCTGGTGCTCTCGACCATGGGCATGTCGCTGCCTTCCTTCTTTGCCGCCATCCTCATTGCGTGGCTCTTTGCATATGTGCTGGCCGACTGGACCCACCTCTCCATGTTCGGCAACCTCTACACTGTCGACGACTATGGCACAGGCGAATACCTCGACCTCAAGAACCTCATCCTTCCGGCCTTCACCCTCGGCATCCGCCCCCTTGCCACCCTCACGCAACTCACCCGCAACTCCTTGCTTGAGGCTCTTAGCCAGGACTATGTCCGCACCGCCCGCGCCAAAGGCATGCCTTTCCGGCGGGTGGTGATGCATCACGCCCTGCGCAACGCCCTCAACCCTGTGGTGACCTCTGCATCGGGATGGCTGGCGGGACTGCTGGCGGGTGCTGTCTTTGTGGAATATGTGTTTGACTGGAAGGGGATGGGCGTGGTCATAGTCGATGGCCTCGACAAGTACGACTTCCCCGTGGTGATGGGTTCAATCCTGTTCGTCTGTGTGCTATTGATTCTCATCAATATCCTCACCGACATCCTCTACGGGCTCCTCGACCCGCGGGTGCGTCTACAGTAGGGGCGTACTCCTGTGTACGCCCGCATCTACAGTAGGGGCGTACTCCCGTGTACGCCCGCATCTGGCATTAGAGAGAGCACCGCCTCGGTCATACGGCTCCAGGCATATTTTTTCTTCTCCTCCCGAACCCCTTCGGTGAACTCTTCCTCACGTCCTTCTTTGTAGTAGCGCACAAGGGCGTCGGCGATGTCCTGGGCATTGGGGTTGACGACATAGCCAATCTTCCCGTTGGGGACAATCTCGGGCAGTCCGCCGACGTTGGTGACGAGCATGGGCTTCTCGAAATGGAAGGCCACCTGGGTCACGCCACTCTGCGTGGCGGTCTTGTAGGGCTGGGCCACGATGTCGGCGGCACAGAAATAGAGATTCACCTGATTGTCGGGGATATAGTCGTTGTGCATCACCACGCGGTCGGCGATGTCGATGGCGTAAATGCGGTCGTGGTAGGGCTTCGGGTCGCCGTAGAACTCTCCAGCCACCAGCAGGCGCACATCCATGTCGTGCAGCCGCAGGTCGCCGAAGGCGTTGATGAGCAGGTCGAGTCCTTTGTAGTCGCGGATGAAGCCGAAGAAGAGGACGTAGTGCCCGTTGGCGGGCAGTCCTAGCCGTCGACGGGCCTCGGCCTTGTCGATGCGCTCGCCGTAGTGGTCGTAGATGGGGTGGGGTGCCCAACTTTTGGGAGTGTTGCGGCGGTCGTACTTCTCGATGTCCTTCACCACCGACTGGGAGAGGGCTGTGAACCCGTCCATGGCGCCGACGAAATAGGGTGGCAGAATCTTGTCGAGGATGTTTGGCTCGTGTGGTATCATGTTGTGCACAAGTCCGATGCATCGGGTGGACTTCTTCAGCCTGCGGGCGATGGTGCCGAAGGCGGGGGCCATGAACGACATCCAATAGGCGAAAATGACCAGGTCGGGGTTCTTCTTGCGCAGCTTGCGTCCCACACGGCACCAGTTGAAGGGGTTCACCGAGTTGATGCAGCGGTGGATGGTCAACCCTGCGGGGGCGGGGTCGTCGGTGTATTGGGTCTTGCCCGGGAAGAGCATCTTGGGGTACTGCAGTGTGAAGGTGCACACCTCCACGTCGTGCCCTTCCTTCTGGAACTGGAGGGCGAGACGCTCGTTGAAGGCCGCAAGGCCTCCTCTATAGGGATGGGCTGTCCCGACAATGATAATCTTCATTTACTTTATTCCTCTTTCTCGTTTGATGGTTTCGTAGGCTTCGTTGATGGCGCGGAACTGCTCGGTGGCGTTCTTCTTCATCTCTTCGCCGAGTCCCTCCACCTTGTCGGGGTGGTAGCGCATGGCCATGCGGCGGTAGGCCTTCTTCACCTCCTCGTCCGTGGCCGACGAGTCGAGTCCCAGTGTCTTGTAGGGATTGGATGCGCTGCCGGCGGAACTCTGTGACGACGAGTAGCTTGAATTCTGCTGCCCGTACTGGCTGCCGGATGAGCCCTTCCGCCATTGGCTGTAGGTGTTCTGATAGTCAGAATACCCCCGCGTGTGGCGTGTGAACATCGAGGTGTAGTCTCCTTGCGTGATGCGCAGGTGGCGGGCGATGGTCTGGATGACCTTGATTTCCGTGCCGTCAAACTCTCCGTCGGCCGTTGCCAGGCGGAAAAGGAAGTCGGTCATGTGGTAGCGGGTGGTGTAGTCCGTGTGCTCGCGGATGACATCGCAGGCCGGCTCCAGGTCGATGGTTGTCGTGGGCTTCACCAGGTCGCGCAGCAGGCTGAGGATTTTCTTGCCGTCTTCCTCGTTGTAGTTGTTGGCGAGGAATCGCTTGACGGCGTTCAGTTCCGACTGGCGCACCGTGTTGTCGGCCTTCAACACGGCGGCGATGAGCAGCACAAGGCTGATGTCGGTGTCTTTCAGCGTCCCGGATTCCGATTCTATGGTATGGATGTTGGCCTTGCTCGACTTCTTGTCGATTTTCGACCCTATCCAATAGCCAATCAGTCCGCCGGGAAGGCCGCCGATGTAGACTCCGAGCAGCCCTATGCCCCATTTGAAATAACTCATTCCGCGACCTCCTCTTCGATTAGAGGTTGCTCTTTCAGTGTTGTACTGACAGCATAGCCCTCGCGTTTCAGGTCGGCCGAAGGCTCGGCAGTGGTGATGACAATCTGGTCCTCGGGGATGCCCTCCTGCACCAGGTGACGCTTCAGTATCATGTTGCGCCGATTGTGGTTGCGTACGATGGTGGAGTCTATCGTCCCTTCGGCTGTTTGGGCCATCGGGCGCGTCTGCAGTTCGAGGTTGAGGATGATGTTCTCGTCCATCTTGGCCATCTCGGCCACGCGGTCGATGGTGTAGTACTGCTCCGAGGTGAAGTCTACCTCTTCAGGGTTCACGGCGATGAAGAGATCCTCGTCGCCCTTGTTGCCCGAGAGGGCGCGGAAGGGCGAGGTGGCCACCTTGACCAGCAGGTTGCCCAGGGTCTTCCACACGAGTTTCATGTAGTTGAACTCGGGATTGTCGATATTGCCTGTGATGGGCACGTCGAGCAACACCTTGTCGTCCTTGTCCTTCAGCACGTAGAGGGCCGCCTTGAGGGGCAGTTTCTTGGCGTCCTTCACCTCCTTGCG
>CAJOIV010000029.1:0-8607 GCA_905234665.1 uncultured Bacteroidales bacterium
ATTGGTGAGTTTTCTTACTGTATATGGAAACTCTTGGAGCTCCTCATAATAGGCTGATAATACATCGTGTTTCCCATTTACGGCATTATCATATTCGGACATTTTGTGCAACTCACCGCATATTTCAAATGCCATATATTCGTCGTTCATTGAGGATATCTTTAGCTTCATATGGCAATAAAATGAAAGAACTCTTTTTGAAAAAAAAATTCCTGTTCGCCACTCTGTTCTATTTTTACCGATAGTGGATTTTTGATGTGTTTACAACAACATGATTAAACCCTTTGATTTGAAGATATTCTTCTAAAGTTTCTTTGTTTGACGAGTCAACAAGTGGGCCTAAACAAATACCCTTTAATGACATTTTGGGCATAAATGCTTCTACATATGGTATGATTCTTTTGTCAGAAAGTCTATATTTTTGTTCTCTTTTATCATTGAAATAGATATTCCCAAGTCCAACAAGCCTAAATTCTTTTTCATAATAATAGTCATTCATCTTAACCACAGAGGCGAACATCAGACTTAATTGAAACCAAACTAAAGTTCTTTGTGTTGATGACAACCGGGTAAATTCAGGATGCAACTCTGGATGAAAAAACGTTTTTTTTAAATAATCAAATTGAGGAGTATTTTTATATATACAAGGTTGTAATTGCCCTTTCCATTCATCTAAAAGTACCTTTTTATCAAAAATAAGCATAACGCCCTTTCCTCCATCACCATACATCTTCCACATTGGTAAAATGTCATAATGTCCAGAAAAACTAATCGAATGGCTAGTCTTTAAAGATTGAAGTACATCATCAACCGCCCAATCTGGAGTACCATTAACAGTCAACTCATCTAAACCAATCCTGATTTCATCCGGATCGTTCAAATGAGACAATCTTGACGCCCAAATACAAATTATATCGTTATAATTGAAAATACCAGTAATTAGTGCATTTAGATCTGTATAGTAGTATAGCTCTTCTTGGTTTTCTCTCATTTCATCCCATTCCTTGAAGCATCGTCTTGCAATCTTTGCCCAAATTTGTGAATCCAACTCCTCAAGTCCTTTTTTTATATCAGTTTCTAGTTTTGTTTCCATGCTTTATATATTGAAAAAAACATTTATGAATTAATGTTAAATATGCATATTCAATGTGATAATATTTTTTATTTCAGCCGACCCCTAATCATCAATTCTCGTTTCGCTGTTTCTCTATACCACGCCATAAATGCGTGCATATTGGTTCGTTCTCTTCGTTTGTCTTCTTCTGATGCAAATCGGGTTTCATCAATGTCAGCCTCGTATAGGTCAATTATGTAATCAACACCTTTGTCCAATGTGGATTCTTTTATTGTGACAGGATACCCCATTGCATCAACTATGGCAATATTAAAGAACTCCACCCAGTCGGGGTAGTTCATCAAGAGCTTTATTTTCTTCACACGCTTACGAATGTACGGAGAACCATACTGCTCTAGTAAGAATAGGAATAAGTCTGCTATTGTCTTTATGTCTCTCATTTCACTTTTTCTGATGGAAACGAGCAGATTTTCATTTTATTGTGCATTCTTTTCTATTATTGCGATTTCTTCGGGGGTGAGATTGTAGAGTTGGTAGATTAATTTGTCGATTTTTTGTTCTAATACTGATGTATTGGCATTAGGAAAGTCTCGCTTCTTTTCGAGAATTTTATCAACCAAATCTATTATAGGTTGTTGTTGTTCGGGAGTTGCTTTTGCAATAGGGAATTGTTTTGCATCATCTGGATAACAATGCAACCCCTCGCTTTGGAATTGCAAGAAATACCAGTTCATAAGTTTGGAGTTAATTAGTCCAAGTACATATTTGGTGGAGTAGTTCTTTGCCAAAATAACATCCCCTTCTTTAATTGCTTTCTTTGCTGTTTGATAAGTCACTTTTGTGAGTTTTGATATATTCACGCAATTCACTACCGTATGACTATTATAGTAGCCTTCGTTGTCATAAGCAAATCTAAGCCCTTTTGACACAACATTGATAAACATTAGTTTCTCATTTTCGAATAATTCTGGGAACATCGAATTATAATGCTCATTTGGACAATAATTGAGCCATCCATATTGTGTAAAAGTATATCTATCTATGCATTTCCCTTCAGTAAATTTCTTATATTGAGCCCGAGGGGTGTCGTGAATATAATAGTTTTTAGGCTTGTTTTTATCATATTTGTTATTGACGCGTACTCCATATGCGATCAAATAGATTTTTCCTAGTCTTATTGATGCCTTTTCTATGTTCTCTTTAATACCCATTATATTCTCGAATGGTTTTGTCTCTATTCGGCAGTTCTTTAATTGAAGGAAAGTTTTTGTAGGCAGTATTCTATCTCCGAAGTTTGCTTGCTCAAAACATTCTTTATTATCAGCAATTCTAATCAATGTATAATCACCTTTATTTTTTCCAAAACGAATGATAATGTTCTTTACCACTGCATTATCGAAAACATAGTAGTTGGAGGTATCAACAATCTCATTAATGGAATATTTCTCGGTTAACATTTTTCGAGAAAGCTCCCCATAATTTTGATTAGTGTATGAATATGGAATAATGAATGATGTCACTCCTTTGCAGTTCATTAAAGCTATTGATTTCTCAATAAATCCAATATAAATATCTGTACGTCCTTGACAAGTAGAGTAGTTTGTAAAAAGATAATCCTTTGTCTTTTCATCAAGATTCTCAACGTTAATATACGGCGGATTGCCAATCACTATATCAAAACCGCCGTTGTCGAAGATGTCTTTGAACCAGGTATGCCAGAGGAAGAAGTCTTGGTTGGCGGAGGGGTCGAGGGTGTCGAGGTCGGCGGCGGTGCCGCCGATGAAGTCTGTTATCAGGTGTTTAACTTCGTCGTTAATGGCTTGGCGCATACTGGCTTTCTGCTTGTGGTCGGTGACGGAGAAGTAGTCGCGCATCAGGCGTTGCAAGTTCTTCTTGCTGAAGTCACTGTCCAAGCCTAACAACAGCTGCGTGGACTTGCTCTGTCCGCCACGCAGACGGTTGGAGATGCGGCTCAGGTCAATGCCTTTGTAGCTTTCGATAAGGCTGTTGCCCTGCATAAACTTGTAGTCGAAGTTGGGCAGGGGCTCCGGTTCTTCGGCATCCACCACGATACTCAACCAGAAACGGAGGCGGGCAATATCGATGGCTCCTTTCTCGATATCGACGCCGTAGATGTTGTTCTCGATGATTTCTTTCTTTAACTCTACACGGGAAGAGGTCTCTTCAACTGCTTCACGGCAACGCCATAATTCATTGAGTAAGCCCATAGGGAATGCACCGCTACCAATGGCGGGGTCACAGATTCTCACCTCGCGCAGGGCGGTGTCTAATGCTTCACGATAGGACTCCAACTCGGGTTGCATCTCGTGAGTCTCGACGAAAGCACGGATGGAAGCTTCAATTCCACTAGCGGACGAGGACGTCCGCGTACCCAGGTAGGCAATCAGGCTCTCTTTGCACATATAGCGTACAATCTCCTTGGGAGTGTAGAAGGCACCTTTGGCTTTGTTGTCCTCCAATAGGCTCTCGAAGATCTTGCCCAGCATCTCAGGGTCGACGCCCACCTCGGCATCGTCTGGGTCGTTCTCGTCGACGGTGAAGTTATATGAGGCCATAAAGGTGAACAAGTCCTCAAAGAGTGAAGCCGGCAAAGTGATATTCTGTTCATCGACAGCATCGCGCTCAAAGAGTCCTCCGTTCAGATATGGCAACTCCTTCCAGTCTTCCAACAAACCCATATCCCAACCTTTTGCCTTGAACAGCTGCTCACGGTTGACTTTCTCTGTATTAAAGATACCAAAGAACAGGGGTTCAAGAACCTGCTCGAGGAAGTCGCCTTGATGCGGGCTGAAGAAGAATAGGTCGCGCAGAAAAGCAAGATTGCCATTCAGCCAGCCCTTCTTCTGTAGGAAGTGCAGGAAGACAATGCGTCCCATCATCTTCTTCACGTAGTCGTGAATGGTGGCACCTTCAAAGCCCTGTCCCTTCAACTCATTGATGATAATGTCGTAGTGGCGATGGTATTCATCGAAGAACTCCTTGCTGAGGGCATCGACAGAGAAGGCAACTTGAAACGGCCATTCTTTTCTGCCACCTTTCCCAATCGCTCTATCGGTGTTTTGTATTGCCCTTGCTCGTCACCCAGGATATAGGAGAAACGCTTGGCCGAAGTGCTACCCTCCTTTAGGTCGCAGATATAGGAAAGTCGCCAATGGTTCCCGTCGTCGAAGATGGCAATGGCGCCATCTACATCATATTTCAGATATGGCGTAATCAGCTTGCGCAACCCTACACGCTTGCGGCGCACATCGCCGCCATCGGCCACACGGGTATAGAAGAAACCGAGCAGACGACCATCGGTGTCTTCCATTTGGCCGATGAAATAGCTTTTGTCGCCTTCGGCATTGGTGTCGAGCAATTCAGGACTTGTGGCCACATCGTTGCAGCCAAAAAGAGGGTGAACGATCTCGTTGCTATAGGTCGTATAGTCGAACGAGGACTTGAATATCTTGCGGAGGGTTTCGGGATTCATGGTATTGCTTATTTGAATGTTTCAGAAAGGATGATATCTGCGGTGGTGAGTGCCACTTGCTTGGTGGTCGTCTCGGGTTGCGGCTGTCCATAGCGGCCGTCCAACTCTTCGAGCTGTTCCAAAATCTTAATCATGGGGACAGGCTCTTTCTTTTGTTTCTTCGACATGCGGATAAGGGCGTCGGCCAGCTGGTTGTAAGTTCCGCGTTCCACCAACTGCTTCAGTCGGTCGACTGTATGGCGGCCTTCATCGTCAAGCATAGGACGTATCTCACGCAGGAAGGCAGCAGCCTTCTTGGCGTCGTTGTCTTTGCTGCCAATCTTGGGTTTCTCGTCTTGATGTTCACGCTGCTGGTCGAGGGTGTATTGCCTCAAGGCCGTCTGCACCTGCTCATAGTGGAGCTCCCCGCTGTCGCCAAACGGCACTGATTTTTCTTCAAGCTCGGCATAGAAGATATCGACAGCTTCAAGGAAAGAGAGTTCACGAGTGTCAACACCGACGAGGTAAAAAGCCTTTTTCAAAGGGGAGGCCAGATAGGAGATGGTCTGCGTCGGCGGCACAGTCTGCGTACTATGACGGGCGCACCGGCTTTTGGGTGGCAATTGCTTTATGTGGCGGTAGCTGGTGGGGTCTGTATCATGGAGGTGTCGCACTTCACTCAGCAGTTTCAGACTACGGTCTGTATCGTCGCGCACGTCGGCGTTGAAGAGCTTGAATTCGTGCACCATCTCCTCGTGCGAGTAGATTCTGGTGTCCTCACCAAGAGCGGAATGGAAACTCTGCAACTTGATGAGCGAGTTCTTTTTCAGGCTGATGATGGCATCGCCCGGGTCGGAGGGGTAGAACATATAGTTGTAGATAGCGTCGGCGGTGGAGCCGATACGGTTCACACGACCGATGCGCTGCATCAGACGGGTGGCATTCCAAGGACTGTCGTAGTTGACAATGACATTGGCGCGGTGCAGGTTGACACCTTCGGCCAGCACGTCGGAGGTAATGATGATGTTATAGTCATTGCGCCATTCCTTCTTGTATCTAGCATCGAAGTTGGCTTGGATGGTTTCGCGCAGGCGGTTGCGATTCCTGGCACAGACGGCAAGGATATCGCTGCGGTGCAGACGTTCTTTAAGCTCTTTCTCTAAATAGTTGACGGTATCGACACTCTCGCTGAACACCACCAGCTTGCCTTCGAGGTTTTTGTTTTTGTCGAAGAGTTCGTCCTCCAGCATGCTGACGAAGAGGTCCAACTTGGGGTCGGACTTCACCTTGTCCCACCGTTTGCAGAGTTTGTCCAACACCTCGGCATCGTATTCCAGCATAGGCAAGAAATCGGGCTTGAAGTCGGCAGCACGGAAGGTTATCTCGTTTTGGTCGAATCCCTTGCCGATGGCCAGCTCGATTATCTCGTCCAACTCCATACCGTCGGCCTGCAGTTTCTTTACATTCAGCTCGGGGGCGATGATTACCTTGTCCTCGTTGAACATCTTGATCATGCCGTTGGTGGCGTCAAGTAGCGTGTGTAGCGAGCGACGGAAAGCATCGAAGCTGCTCTCCAGACGCTTGACCATGTGGGTTTGGTAGATTCCGGCCAGCGAGTCGGCCATGTGTTTTGCTGTTTTGCCAGACGGAATCTTGTAAGACGGGCAATATTCTATGGCTCTGTATCGGGCATAGCGCAAGCCGCTACCGTCGAACATCTCGGGGTTGTCATCCTTCAGGTTGGCGGTGGGCGTGTCCACCAATTTCTTGTAGGTGTCTACAAAGAGCATCAGCACATCGGGCGACATCTGATAGGTGCGGTCGGTGGGGTCGAGCAGTCGGGGGAAATGAATCTCGCCGGCATAACGGGGTTCGTGCTGAATGTTGCTGCGGGTGCGACGCACCATCACCTTCTCCAGCACGGTGTGGCGCATCTGCTGGTTGATGTTGTCGATGTGGCTGGTGAGGTAGTCGGCACTCAGTACGCGTCGCTGCGACATAAGGCTTTTGAACTCCTTTATCCACGGGGCAAAGGTGTCGGCAATGTTGCTTATGCCGTCGAGTGTACAACGGGCGGTATCCTGGAACAGCAGCAACTGGTTCTTGATATCCTCGGGCGTGTTGTTTAGCGGGGTGGCCGAGAGCAGGAGGACGCGCTTGCCGCCTTTGACATTACCCTTGTTGAGGCGGGACGACTTGCAGATGCGCTGCAACAAGTCGTAATTGTCGTTGCCGTCGTGCCGGAAGTTATGCGCCTCATCGACGATGATAAGGTCGTAGTATTCCTTTTCGTCGTAGCCATCGCCATCTATAACTTTATCAAGACTGCCGTTAGTGATAAAGCGGCTGTACTTGTTCTTGATACGGAAGTCTGCAAAAGTGTCTTCCCAGTTGCTTTTAACAGCAGGTGGGAAGATGACGAGGATGCGGGTATTGTCGCCATTGGCGGCGATGAAGCGCTGGGAAATCATAGCTGCCACCACGGTTTTACCCAAGCCCACCACGTCGGCGATGAAACATCCTCCATGCTGCATCATGATGTCGTAGCCTTGCACCACTGCATCACGCTGGTAGGTGAGGTTGTCGTAGCCCTCGGGGAGCTGCGGGACGAAGTCGTCCTCGACCTGATTGCCGAAGTGGTCGATGAGCATACGCATATACAACTCATAGGGTGTTGGTTGCTGGTCGACGGGGGCGAGATGGGTCTTCCCGACGATATGGTTTACATCGTCCAAGGTCACGGGAATGGCATCGTTCCAGAGACGTTGAAACTCTTCTTCACAATAATGTACATCGTCATAATCCTTCATAGCCACATTGAGCTCGTAGCGGGGCGGTTCGGTGGTACCGAGTCCTTGGGCGCTGAGGTTGCTGCTACCCATGATGACCCATCCGTCACTATGTTCGCTGTGGTTCTTGGGCAGGCAAAGGTAGAACTTGGCGTGAAGGTCTTTGGTGGGATGGATGCGCATTTGCAGACGGCCTTCGGTAACGTCGGTGCAGAACTGACGTATACCCTCGTCCACTTCGGAAGAGTATTCCGATTGATAGACATCGAGAAGGAAATCCTCGCAGTATTGTTCCAAACTCACCTCCTTGTCGCCAAAGAAAAGTTTGCCAGCTGCCTGCGACTGACGGAAGAGATTGTCGATATTGATACCGACGAGGATCTTGATTTCCTGCGTGGCATCCAATTCCTGTCGCAGTTTGAAGTAGCCGGAAGAACGAAAATAGCCAACTACGGCGTGGAATATGTCGAAGTTGGCCATTGCAGAGGCGATGCCATGGAACTTGTCCATCAGCGTCGACTCGATATTATTGAAAAACTTAGTGCTCATAAGGCTTGGCGTTTGACGCGCTTCGCCTTTCAAAGAGCCACAAATAAAAATCCGCGGACTTCTGTCTGGACCGAGGTTCTCGACTACCTTCACTACAAACAAGAAAGCCCACGGATAGCACCGTGAGCATTTCTGCTTTCTTGAGTAGTGAAGTTGAAATTGTCGAGATTTCGGTCCACTTGAAAAGCAAAAACGCTTTATGTTATTCTATTTATTCTGCTTTAGTTTATCTATCTGCGTTAGGATTAATGTTTTGTGTTATACTTTGTGTTTGTTTGTCTGTCTGCAAATATACGGATTATTTTTTGTCTGTGCAACATTCTTTTTGCTGGGAGGTGGATTTTGTACGGCTGTGCGGGACGGGGAGGCTGTGGGGCGGCTGTGGGACAGATGTGGGGCGGGTGGGTGGTGAGCCGTTATTGAGCAGGAATTAAAACGTATTTATGGCTGTTTTTATCCGATTTTAATCCGTTTCAAAACAGATATTTATATTATTGTACATAATATAACTATAATATATGTGGCGAAGGTGAATGGGTTTAATTATGGATGTGATGCGGTTGTGATACGACATAAATCCGTTTCAGAGGCAAGGGGACGGAAAGGGCTGTGGACGGACTCGGGGAAGGCTGAGGGAGGAGGCGGGGATGGCCGTCGGCGGGGGTATGAAAAAGGCAGGGCGGAGACATGGGAAAGGCGGGGCGGGGAGATAAAAAAGGCAG
>CAJOIV010000029.1:8650-50129 GCA_905234665.1 uncultured Bacteroidales bacterium
GAACGAGGGCTTCGGCTTCGGCGGCATGATCTCCATCGACATGGGCACTGCCGACAAGGCCAGCCGCATCATGGAAGTCATGCAGCAGAAGGGTGTCGGATACCTCGCCGTCTCCCTGGGCTACTTCAAGACCCTCTTCAGCAACTCTGGCAAGAGCACCAGCTCCGAAGTCCCCGAGGACATCCAGCGCGAGATGGGCATGAGCGAAGGCCTCATCCGCTTCTCCATGGGTCTCGACAACGACATCGAATCCACCTTCCAGCTCATCAAGGAGAGCGTCGACCTCTGCAAATAATCGTGTTCCTCCATACACAGAAAAAGGCGGCCTCGCGGCCGCCTTTTTTGTGCCCTCACCCCGCACCCTCGGATCGCCCTCTGAGCCCCCTTGTCACTTATACTATAGTTATACCATAGTTATATTACAGTTATATTATAGTTATACCATAAGGTATAGTATAACTATAATATAAATACAATATAACTATAATATAACTCCACAAGTTGCTGTGGGACAGGACACACTCTGCACACCGTCCCTCGGCAAACAAAAAGCAGGGCGGCCTTTCGGCCGCCCTGCTTTGGTATGTGTGTTAAGGGAGATTCCGGAACTAGTTGTTGCGGTAGATGGTAATCTCGATGCGGCGGTTCTTGGCGCGGCCTTCCTTGGTCTTGTTGTCGGCAATCGGGTCGTTCATGCCCTTACCGATAGCAGTGATGCGGTCGGCGGAGATGCCCTTCATGACGAGCATGGCCTTGATATTGTCGGCGCGGGCCTGCGAGAGCTTGAGGTTCTTGTCGGCCTTGCCCACATTGTCGGTGTGGCCGGTGACGGTGACCATGACATCGGGATAGCGGTCCATGACGTCCTTGAGGTTCTCCCAGGAGTCTTCGTTGAGCTCGGCCCAGATGGGCATGTCCTTGCCGGTCTCGAAGTAGGCGACATCGTGGTAACCGGCGAGGAAGGCGGCCTCCTCACGGGCTTTCTGCTCGGCCTTGGCGCGGGCGCGGGCTTCAGCTTCGGCTTTGGCGCGGGCTTCAGCTTCGGCTTTGGCGCGGGCTTCAGCTTCGGCTTTCTCGCGGGCGAGGCGTGCGGCCTCGGCCTCAGCTTCGGCTTTGGCGCGCTCGGCGGCGTTCTTGGCCTTGGCCAGTTCGGCATCGGCGGCAGCCTTCTGGCGAGCCAGCTCGGCCTCGGCTTCGGCTTTCTGGCGTGCCAGTTCGTCGGCGTGGGCGCGGGCTATGGAGTCGGCCTCGGCTTTGGCGCGGGCTTCAGCGGCGAGACGCTCGGCTTCGGCCTTGGCGCGGGCCTCAGCCTCGGCTTTGGCGCGGGCCTCGGCCTCTTGACGCTCCTGCTCGAGGCGGGCGGCCTCGGCAGCGGCGGCGGCAGCCTCTTCGGCGGCCTTGATCTTCTTCCAGTCAACATTCTTGCCCATGCCGAAACGGATACCGATCTTCACACCTGCTTCGAGGGGGAAGGCCTTTTCGACACGGTTGGAGTTGAAGGTGCCGATGAATCCCTTGGCGGGGTCGTCGATGGTGGGAGTCTCGTCATTGCGGGGGTCGAGGACATTCATGAAGCCGTAGCTGCCATAGAGGCCCAGGTAGAGACCGGCGGTCTCGGTGAGGTTCTTGACCAGACCGAGGTCAAGAAGACCGCTGACGGTGGGGCGAAGGGTGAAGTCGCCTTCAGGATGATCGCTGTAGGTGCCGAAAGTATGGTTGGGCAGGTCCTGATAGGTGACGTTGGTGCTGGGGAAGTAGCCCTCGGTGCGGTAGGCGCCGTCGACGACTTTGAATTTGGAGTAGATGGGGAGGTCGTAGGAGGCTCCAATGCCGGCCTGGAAGGCCCAGTCGAGGTTGATGGGGGCACGGATGATGAACTGGAAGGGGACGGAAACGGCGAGAGCAAGCTGGCGCTCTTTCCAGTTGGCATAGCCGACGGTACGGTCATAGGTCTCTCCGTTGTCTTCGTGCTGAGTGCTGTAGGTGAAGGGGTTGTTGTAGGTGGTGTAGGCGGTGAGGTTGGAAATCTGGGCACCCAGTGCGATACCGATGTTGTGGTTGAACATCAACTGGTACTGGGCCTCGAAGAGTCCGCCAAAGCCGATGCCGGCCTGGGCATCCTTGGCCTCGTAGAGGTAGGTGTGGACACCACCGCCGAGGTTGAGCTGGAGGTTGCTGTAATGGTCGATACCCTGGGCCGAGACTGCCATCGAGGCCATGACCATGAGGGATATGATGAGTTTCTTCATAGTATTATATGTGTTTTATGGGTTATACGTTATTAGAACTTGATGGCTTTGGCTTTCTCGCCGTCGACGCTGACAAGGTAGGCACCCTGCGGCAGGGCGGAGAAGTCGACGCTGCACTCGTTACCGCTGAAGACGCGGCTGAGGATCTGTTGGCCATAGGAGTTGTAGACCACGAGGAGGTGGTCACCCTCGCCGAAGCCGTGCAGGTTGACCTTGGCGGTGCTTTCCACGGGGTTGGGGCTGACCTTGACGGTCTTGGCTGTGGCGTTGTCGAAGGTCTTCTCGCAGGTGCGGCCTTCGGTGGCGGTGCCTCTGTTGACGCGGACGTAGTAGGTGCCGGTCAGGCCGCCCTCTTCCTGATAATAGGGCAGGGTGGCGCCTTCAATGGCCACGCCGTTGTGATACCACTGGTAGGAGGTGAAGATCTCTTCGACGTTGACGATGCTGACGACGTCTTCGAAGATGTCGGTGATGTACTCGTCAGAGTAGTTGACGGTGAAGTTGAAGCGGTAGGTAGCTCTTGCGCCAGCCTCATTGACGAAGGTGATGTCGGCATAGTAGTGGCCGAAGGGGCAGCCGTCGGGGATAACGATGGGGAGCACTTCCGAGGCGGGGAGGGCAACGCTGTCGGCATTGGTGAAGCCCACGGCGAGAGCCTCCGTCGGGAAGGTGATGTAGTAGACCACGGGCTCGCCTTGTGCGATGTGGTAGTTGACCTCGACATTGTCGCCCTGGCAGGTGCCGTCGGTGGTGATGTACAGGCCATTGGAGTCGAGCATGGTGGGGAGGATGATCTTACCCACGTGGGAGTAGATAATGGTGTCGGGAAGGCTGTAGTTGAGCTGGTCAGCGCCATTGTCGGCGAAGGAGAAGGTGAGGTAGATGGTCTTGTTGTGGCCCGTGTCGGGGGTGTCGTAGAAAGCGGTGGTGGTCAGGGGGACAACATCGCCTTCGGCCAGGTTGTTGGCCACAGCGCCTGTCAGGACAGCGGCATCGGTGGTGCCGTCATACTCCTTGCAGATGCTCACAACAGCGCCCTCAACGGTGATGGGACGACGGATGATGTCGGCCACGAGGCTGCTGTCGTTGTAAACGATGTAGTTGCCGGCCTGGGGTCCGTTGAGGACATAGGAGACGACGATGGGCTTGTCGTCGCCAACCAGAGCGTCGTTGTAGAGGGCAGTGGCGGTGACAGGCATAAGGGTGTCGGTGGCGATGACCTCGGAGAAGACGGGCACGCCGTGGTTGACAATCTGGGCGATGTTGTTGCCGTCATAGACTTTGGCCGAGTCGATGGCCGTGCCCGAGATATGGATGGGACGGACGGTGATGCTGGCATGGTAGGTGGTGGAGTCGGGACCAGGGACGGTGTAGTTCTTGGCATCGACACCATAGACGTTGTAGACCACGACCACGGGCTTGTTGTCGCCCACAAAGGCATCGATAAAGGATGCCGAGACGTTGAACATCAGGTTGTCGGTCGGGATAAAGCCCGAATAGGAGCCATAGTTTAGGACGTTGCAGATGGTGGTGCCGTCATAGACCTTCGAGGCACTCAAAGTCACTTCGGGAGCGGTGAGGGTCTTGGGGGTGATGCGGCCATTGGTGCCACGGACGGTGGTGTCGATGGCGTAGAGAGCGGCCTGCGGACCCGTGAGTGAGAAGGAGATGGTGTAGCCGATGGTGTCGCCAACCTCGCGGGTGTCGTAGACGCCCGTCATGATGACATCGACAGTGTCGCCGGCGAGGACACCCGTGAGGGTGGCACCGGGAACGACGGGGAGAGCGGTGGTGCCGTCATAGACTTTCTCGGTGAAGAAAGTCACCGACTCGGTGACACCAGTGATGCCCAACTGAATTGGGGTCTGTGCGCTGACCGAGAGGCCCGAAAGCGACAGAACAGAGACAAACAGGAACGCTTTTACCATGGAAAGCGCACCGGAAAAGAGTTTGTTTTGTTTCATAATACTTTGTATTAGTTTATTATAGATTATTGTTCCATATTTTCCCTACAAAATGCAAAGATACGGAAAATCTTTGACATAGACAAAAAAAGTTTAATTGAGGGGTACGCGGCGGTCGAGGCCGAAGCTGGTGGGCGAGACTTTGAGGACAGGCGCGAACTGGAGACGCTTCCACTCGTTGAGGCGCACTTTGCGGAGGACGGTGGCGACGAGGTCGGGGTCGTAGCCTTCCTGGACGATTTCTTCCTGGCAGAGCTGCTCCTCGATGTGGAGGTTGAGGATGGCGTCGAGGACGGCATAGTCGGGCAGGGAGTCGGAGTCCTTCTGTCCCGGGCGGAGCTCGGCGGAGGGGGCCTTGTCGATGGAGTTGCGCGGGATGATTTCGCGGTCGCGGTTGATATACTCGGCCAGTTCGTAGACCTCGGTCTTGTAGAGGTCGCCGATGACGGAGATGCCGCCGCAGGAGTCGCCGTAAAGGGTGCCGTAGCCCATGGCGGCCTCGGACTTGTTGGTGGTGTTGAGGGCCATGGCGGAGAACTTGTTGGCGTAGCTCATGACAATGGTGCCGCGGATGCGGGCCTGCATGTTCTCTTCCGTGACGTCTTCGGGGCGGCCTTCAAACATGGGGGCCGTGGCCTCGCGGAGGGCGTCGAAGAGGGGCTTGATGGGGACGATGGCATACTTCATGCCGAGGTTCTCGGCCAGCTGGCGGGCGTCGGTGACGGAATGGTCGGTGGAGTATTGCGAGGGCATGAGGATGCCGAAGACATTCTCAGGGCCCAGGGCCTCGACGGCAAGGGCGCAGACGACGGCAGAGTCGATGCCGCCGGAGAGGCCGAGGACGGCGCGCTGGATGTGGCACTTGAAGAAGTACTCGCGGAGGCCCATGATGAGGGCGCGGTGGACGAGGTCGACCGCTTCGGGCTTGGGGTCGTCGACCTCGGAGAGGAGCTGCATGTCGACGCTGGCGGCGTATTCCTCGAAGTAGGGGAACTGGGCCAGGACGCTGCCCGCGGCGTTCATGGCCAGGGAGCCTCCGGCAAAGAGGAAGCTGCCCTCGGCGCCGATGCGGTTGACAAAGATGAGGGAGGCGTTGAGGTTCTCGACTATCTTGGTCATGCGGTAGCGGATGCGGTAGGGCTTGTTGTAGTCGAAGACGTTGCAGCCACAGCAGATGACCATATCCGGCTGCTCGATATGAGACTTGGAGAGTTCCTTGAGGTCCTCGTAGAAGCCGATGGCGATGGACTGTTCCTGGTATTGGATGACCTGGACGCCTTCGCCCCGGACAAAGTACTTCTGCTCGTCGGGCGAGAGGTATTTCTTGGTGATAATGCCGCGGATGGCGCAGTTCTGGACGAAGACGATGGCGTTGCAGAGCCCTTTGTCCTGGATCTGCAGGGGCATGCCGACGAGGAAGGCGCGGTGCTCGGAGCGGTTGACAAGTTCCTGAAGTGCCGCCTGGGCGCGCTTCTGGATGTCGGTATAGGCCACAGAGGCGAAGAGGGGTGCGCCGCAGAGGGTGCAGGCCGGGAAGACGGTGAGGAGGGCGTCGCGCGAGGCGGGGGTGTCGAGCTCGGCAAGAATCCAACGGAGGTTCTCTTCGGGGTTGTTGGTGACGATGTTGTGCTGTACGATATGGATGTTCATAGTATTTGAATGTTTGAACGTTTGAATGTTTGAATGTGTAAGTGAGGCGGTAACCACTCACACATTTACTCATTATCACATTTACACATTATTTATTTTCGCGTCGCCGCGGTCGACGACAAGCTGGCTGCCGGTGGTGCGGATGCGGCGGTCGAGGCAGACACGGCACTCGGCGGCTTCGTCGCCGGTGCATAGTTTGTTGTCGTAGAGGCTGTAGTCCTTGCGGTGGTCGCGGGGACTAAGGTTGGGCATCACGACGTTGGCGCCTGCCAGTATGCCCAGCTCGCGGCCGCGGGGATGGAGGGTGCCGAGGGCCGTGGTGGCGGGAAGGAGCACGGCGGGAAGCAGCAGGCGGATGAGTGAGAGGAGGCGCAGGGTGGTCTCGACGCTCCCTGCCGGACGGTCGGCGAACGGGGTGCCCGACGCGGGGATGAAGGGGCCGATGCCCACCATGGCGGGCTGGAAGGTGCGGATGAACTGGAGGTCCTCGAAGAGGGTGGCGACGGTCTGGAAGGGGGAGCCGACCATGAAACCGCAGCCGACCTGGTAGCCGATGTCCTTGAGGTCGCGAAGACACTGCATGCGGTTGTCGTAGGACATCTCGGCGGGGTGGAGACGGGCGTAATGGGCCGCGTCGGCGGTCTCGTGGCGCAGGAGGTAGCGATTGGCGCCGGCATCGTAGAGACGCTGGTAGCTCTCGTGATGGCACAGTCGGGGTAGCCTTTGCGGATGGCCTCGACGATGGGGACGAGCCGTTCGTCGGTGAACCAGGCATCCTCGCCGCCCTGCATCACGAAGGTGCGGAACCCGAGGTCGTGCCCCTGGGCGCAGCAGTCAAGAATCTGCTCCTGTGTCAGCCGATAACGGCTGACACCCTGCTGGCTGCGGCGTATGCCGCAATAGAGGCAGTCGTTCTTGCAATGATTGGAGAGTTCGATGAGGCCACGCATGAATATCTTGTTGCCATAGACACGCTGCGCCTCGTCGTGGGCGCGTTGGTAGAGGTACTGGATGGCCTCGTGGTCGTCGGTGGAGAGGATGGCGGCGAGTTCCTCCAGGGCAATGTCGCGATGGAGGGCGATATGGTCAATGGTTGACTTCAGCATCATATTGGTCGTTTAAGGAGGGGATGTCGCAACAATTGTATCCATAGGCGTGGAGAATGGTGCGATGGTGCTCGGTCTTCATCATGAAGCGGGGCCAGTCCTTGTTCTCCACAGGTGTCCAGAAGCACTCGGCGAGGGCGCAAAGGCGCGGGAGGAGCATATACTCGGCGTGTTCGTAGTTGTTGATGTATTCCGTCCAGAGGTTGGCCTGTCCGCCCAGCACACGGCCCTGCTCGTCGGGGGTGAGGCCGGTGGGCATGGGGTCGAAGGAGTAGGCCTTCACCAGCGAGATGAAGCCGTTGAATGCCAAGGGCTGGGTTTTGGGGTCGGCTTGGTAATAGTCGAGATAGCAGAACTCGGTGGGGGCGAGGATGGCCTCATAGCCGAGGCGCACGGCACGGCGGGCGGCCTCGGTGCTGCGCCACGACATGACGACGGCGTCCTTTGCCGAGGTGCCGCAGTCAAGCATCTCGTCCCATCCAACGATACGTTTGCCCTTGCGCGAGAGGTAGGAGGCCACGGTGTCGATGAACCACCCCTGCAGCTGCGAGACTTTCTCGAGATGCAGTTCGCGCATCCGTGCCTGGCACTTGGGGCAGTGCTCCCAGTTATCGGGGAAGACCTCGTCGCCGCCGATATGGATGTAGTCGGAGGGGAACATCTGCATGACCTCGTCCAGCACGCCGAAGAGGAAATCGACAGAGCGGTCGTTGCCGGCGCAGAGGATAGCTTTGGTGGGCCAGAACTCGCCGATGGCGACATCGTAGTGGGTGCCGGGACAGCCCAGTTCGGGGTAGGCCGCGAGGACGGCGCTGCTGTGGCCGGGGAGCTCTATCTCGGGGATGACCTCGATGTGGCGCTCGGCGGCGTAGGCGATGATGTCGGCGACATCCTCCTTGCTGTAGAAGCCGCCGTAGGTGGGTTCCTCCCCTATCTCGGCGGGTGTCTCGGTGCCCCAGGGCACGTCGGTGCGGTCGACGCGCCAGGAACCCACGTCGTTAAGCTGGGGGTAACCGTCGATCTCAATGCGCCAGCCCTGGTCGTCGGTAAGGTGCCAATGGAAGCGGTTGAGTTTGTACATGGCCATGAGGTCGAGATGCTTCTTGATGTCCTGGACGGGGAAGAAATGGCGGCTGACGTCGAGATGGCTGCCGCGCCAAGGGAAGCGGGGGTAGTCGGTGATGGTGCATCCGGGCAGCACGACGCGGCTATAGCGGATGGTTGCGACGTCGGGGGGCAGCATCTGGAGGAATGTCTGGTAACCATAGAAGAGGCCTGCTTCGGTGGCGGCATAGACGAAGACCCCTTCCGGCACGACGCTGAGGCGATAGCCTTCGGGGCCGAGGGTGGACTCGAGGCTGTCGAGCAGCGTGAAGGTGATGCAGTCCTTCTTGGGCGTGCCGATGAAGGCGGGATGGACATGCATCTTGCGCAGCGACTGGGTGATGTACTTCACCGTCGGGCTGTTCTGTGCCAGATTGACAAAGCAAAGGCGCGACCGTGGTGTGATGGTGTAGGAGCCTTCCTCTTCGACAAGCTCGACGGGCTCGGGAATGATGGAATAACTCTCCACCTGCACCTTCTTGCCGCAGGCGGCGAAGAGCAGTGCCGTAAGGAGGAGCAAGAATATGGGGTTGCGGAATTTCATTTTGCAAAAGTACACATTTTTTCCCAAACAGACGGCAGTAGAGGGACACTTTAAGAATATTTAGTGATTATTTTTCCTCCCGCATACGAAAGAGGACTCCCCGGCGTTATCTTGGAAAACCTCTCGCGCCATGGCAAACTCCTCACTCAAACGCCTTTTCACCGACACTGTCATCTACGGCATGAGCAGCATCGTCGGACGGTTTCTCAACTACCTTCTCGTGCCCCTCTATACCTACAAAATCGCCGCTTCCTCAGGCGGATACGGGGTGGTGACAGAGGTCTATGCCTACACAGCCCTGCTGCTTGTAATCCTCACCTTCGGCATGGAGACCACTTTCTTCTACTTCGCCAACCGTCAGGCCAATGACTCTGCCGCCGGCGGCACGAATTCCGGAGGTGACAAGGCTGGCGCCGACAAGGGTTGGTCGGGGAAGGTCTTCTCCACCGCCGCGCTCACCGTGGGGTTTGTGGGGGTGTTGTTCCTGGCAGGGGTCTTCGGGCTCATCGGCCCCATCTCGGGCGCGCTGGGATACACATCTCATCCCGAATACCTTACCATGATGGCCGCCGTCGTGGCCCTCGACGCCTTCCAGGCCATATTCTTCGTGCTCCTGCGGTTCCAGCACCGTCCCTGGAAGTTCGCCGCCCTCAAACTGCTCTTTGTGGTCTGCAACATCGGGCTGAACCTTTTCATCTTCCTCCTCGCCCCTGCCCTCGCCGTCTCCCATCCCGGGCTCATGGCGTGGTACAATCCTGACTATCAAGTAGGCTACATCTTCCTTGTCAACCTGATATGCACGGGAGGCATCACCCTCTTCTTCCTGCCCGAGATGCGCCTCCTGCGCCACGGTGTCGACTTCCGCCTCCTCGGCCAGATGCTGCGCTACACCTGGCCCCTCCTTCTTTTCGGCATCGCCGGCATCCTCAACCAGGTGGCCGACAAGATATGCTTCCGCCACCTCGTGCCGGGTTCAGAAGGCGAGGTGCAACTCGGCATCTACGGTGCCTGCGTCAAGATTGCCATGATTATGGTCCTCATCACCCAAGCGTTCCGTTACGCCTACGAGCCCTTCGTATTTGCCGGAGGCAGAAGCAAGGAAAACAAGGAGAACCAGGCCCAGGTGATGAAATACTTCGTCGTCTTCGCCCTCTTCGCCTTCCTCGCCGTGATGGTCTATCTCGACCTCTTCAGGTACATCATCTCGCCCTCCTACTGGGAAGGCCTCCGTGTGGTGCCCATCGTGATGATGGCCGAGATATTCATGAGCATCTACTTCAACCTCTCCTTCTGGTATAAGCTCACCGGCCAGACTTGGTGGGGGGCCGTCTTCTCGGCCATTGGCTGCGTGGTGCTCCTCGGGGTCAACATCCTCTTCGTGCCGCGCTACGGCTACATGGCCTGCGCATGGGGCGGATTTGCGGGGTACGGGGTGTGCATGGTGCTCTCCTACCTCGTCGGACAGAAAAAGAGTCCTGTCCCCTACCGCCTCGCCCCCTTGGCGGGCTATTTCGCCCTCGCCCTCGGCCTCTACGCCATCAGCGCCTGGCTACGGTCGGCGACAACGCTCTCGACAGGCTGGCAGATAGCCATCGGTACCCTCTTGCTGATGGTCTACATTGCAGTGGTGGCATACAATGAAAGAGAGTTGGTGAAAGGAGTGCTGCGGAAATTTCACCGTTGACACACTCCTCCGCCCTTCGGGCACCTCCCCTAACTTAGGGGAGGTGTGGTTGCCGCAGTCGTATCTCCGGCTGCTCCCCTAAGTTAGGGGAGCTGTCAGCTCTGCTGACTGAGGAGTATGTATTTCAATTATCAATAGTCCCACTCGCAGAGGGTGTAGAAGTTGCGGCCGTCGGAATAGAAGGTGTAAGCCATGTTGGCACAGGTGGTGCCTTCTGCTTCCACCTCTTCGGGCGAGTAATACTTGTGGGAGCCGTCGTAGTCATAGCAATGGCAGGTCTTGTGGCATCCCGCCGTCAACAGGCAGCCCAGAAGGGCCAACGTCATGATAGCTGTCTTTCTCATTCTCGTCTACTATCAGTTCTTTATTCCATGAATTGCACAATCCGTCCCTCGTCGATATTGCGGTAGTGGCATGAGCCCCGCACCTCGCCGTCGTCCATCAGCATCACCATGGGGCGCTGGCCGTAGGTGATCATCATGAAGGTCTCCTTGCTGACGGTGTAGGCCGGCCGCATGAAGGCTGTATCGTTGAGGGTGAGGGGTGTCAGGGTGGAGTCTTTGGCGGCCACGAGGTAGACCAGCGCCGCTGAGTCGAGCCCGCCGCGCTGCCAGATAGAGGCCAGCTTCTGGTCGGTCATACGGCAGAAGGGGCATCCCGCCGTCACAAAGACCACCACATGCTTCCCCTCGTCGAGGTCCAACGCGTCCAGCTCGCCGCCGTCGCCGATGGCCTCATGCAGTCTCTCGGCATTGTATATCTCGTCTTCCTGTCCGAAGAGCCAGTTGTCCGGGGCCGAGACGATGAAGAGCGTCACCGGCACCGCCAGCACGACAGGCACCCAGAGCCACCATTTCGGGCTCCACGCCCACGGCTTGGCGAACATGGCCACCCACAGCAGAAGCAGCAGCACGCCGTTCTTCAGCATCGACTGCACGGGATTCATCTCCAGCAGGGAGCCCATACACTGGCAACTGTCCGTCCGCCCCACGAGGGCGGCATAACCCAGGAACAGGGTAAAGCCCACAAGCATCAGCACCGCACAGGCGTTCACGAACTTGTGCCAGATGTTCGCCGCCAGCCCTATGCCCACCAGCAGCTCGGCCACGACAATGAGCCTCGCCACCAGAAACGACGCATTCAGCGACAGGAGGTTGTAGGAGAAGACATGCACCTCGAACCTGTCGATGTCGACCCATTTGGCAATGGCCGACACCACAAAGAACAGCCCCAGCAGTACACGCACCACAAGAGCCGCCATCCGGGCTGGACGGGAGCGGAAAGGGGTCATCGGCTACTTCTCTTCAACGACCTCTTCGCATTCCACTTCTTCCATCGTGCGCACCAGATGTCCATCCATCTGCCTTTCGAAACCCAGACGGGTGATGCTGCGGCAGTTCATGCCGTTGTCCATGTACACCATGGTTCTTTCGGCATTGGAGTCGTTCTTGGGCATGCAGCGGCAGGCACGTTCCTTGCCGCAACTCGCGGCCAGCAGTGCCACCAGCACTGCACAGACCACCATAAGCTTCTTCATATTGCGCATTGTTTTAACGTTCTACAATCAACGAATCGGCCTGGAACGCATAGTCCGTACAGAGGATTTCCTCTCTGTGAAGCGTGTCGAGGGCATCGAAGTATCCCGCAGCGTTCAGTTTCTCGCAACTGCCGCTCTTGATGGTGATGATGCGCACCGACTGCTGTCCAAGGACCGAGCAGCGGCACGACTTTTCCTTGTTGCAAGCCACCGCCAACACCGCGACGGCCACTCCTGCAAGAATCAATACTTTCTTCATATATCTGTTAAGTTTTAGTTCTAACATTACTCCTCGTTTTTACCACAGCAGTTCTTATACTTCTTGCCGCTGCCGCAGGGGCAGGGGTCGTTGCGGCCCACCTTCTTCTCCACACGCACCGGCTGGGGTCTGGGGCGCTCGCCGGTCTGCTGGCTGGCGGCCTGGTCCATATTGCGCTGCGTCTGCGTGGCGGTCTCGTCGCGTCCGGCCTTCAAGCCCTTCTGCTGCGAACGAGGTTGACGGGCCTCGTGCACCTCGCTGTCCTCCTGCACCGGCAGGCTGGCGCGGCTGAGGAAGGAGGATATCTCGCGGTTGATTTCGAGCAGCATCTTCTCGAAGAGGTTGAAGCTCTCGAACTTGTAGATGAGCAACGGGTCCTTCTGCTCGTAGGAGGCGTTCTGCACACTGGTCTTCAGGTCGTCCAGCTCGCGCAGGTGGTCCTTCCAGAGGTCGTCGATGATGGCCAGGGTGATGCTCTTCTCGACACTCAGCTGCACCTCGCGGCCTTTGTTCTCGTACGACTTCTTCACCGGGGTGACTACGTTGAGGGTCTTCTTGCCGTCGGTGATGGGGAAGGCGACATTGATATAGCGGGTGTTCTCGTAGATGCGCTTGATGAAGGGGTATGCCAGCTCGCAGAGGCGCTGCATGCGTTCCTTGTAGGCGGTGAACACCAGGTTGTAGAGCTTCTCGACGGCCTCGCTGTGACGGGCGTTGAAGAGTTCCTTCTCGCTGAAGGGAACTTCAATGGCGAAGACGCGTATCATCTCCATCTTGAAGGCCTCGAAGTCGTGCGTCTCCTGGGCGTCGTTGAAGAGCAGCTCGACGGTGTCGTAGAACATATTGCTGATGTCGATGGAGAGGCGGTCGCCGTAGAGGGCGTTGCGGCGCTTGTTGTAGATGACCGTGCGCTGGTTGTTCATCACGTCGTCGTACTCCAGCAGGCGTTTGCGCATGCCGAAGTTGTTCTCTTCGACCTTTTTCTGCGCCTTCTCAATCTGCTTGGTAATCATCGAGTGCTGGATGACCTCGCCCTCCTGCAGGCCCATGCGGTCCATGATGTTGGCGATACGGTCGCTACCGAAGATGCGCATGAGGTTGTCCTCCAGCGAGACGAAGAAGAGCGAGCTTCCCGGGTCGCCCTGACGGCCCGCGCGGCCGCGCAGCTGACGGTCCACACGGCGGCTCTCGTGGCGCTCCGTGCCAATGATGGCCAGGCCACCCTTCTCGCGCACGTCGCCCTTGAGCTTGATGTCGGTACCACGACCGGCCATATTGGTGGCGATGGTCACATGGCCGGGCTCACCGGCATGGGCCACAATCTCGGCCTCCTTCTGGTGCAGTTTGGCATTCAGCACGCTGTGCTCGACGCGTTTCATCTTGAGCATCTTGCTCAGCAGTTCCGAGGTCTCGACGCTCGTGGTGCCCACCAGCACGGGACGGCCGATGCCGATGAGGCGTTCCACCTCGTCGATGACGGCTTTGTACTTCTCGCGCTTGGTCTTGTAAATCATATCGTCCATGTCGATACGGGCGATGGGGCGGTTGGTGGGGATGACCACCACGTCGAGTTTATAGATGTTCCAGAACTCGCCCGCCTCTGTCTCGGCCGTACCGGTCATGCCGGCCAGCTTCTTGTACATGCGGAAGTAGTTCTGCAGCGTGATGGTGGCGTAGGTCTGCGTGGCGGCCTCCACCTTGGCGTTTTCCTTGGCTTCCACAGCCTGGTGCAGACCGTCGCTCCAACGGCGTCCTTCCATGATACGGCCCGTCTGCTCGTCGACAATCTTCACCTGATTGTCCTCGGTGACGATATAGTCGACATCCTTCTCGAAGAGGGTGTAGGCTTTGAGGAGCTGGTCGACGGTGTGGACGCGGTCGCTCTGCACGGCGAAGTCGCTGTAGAGCTTCTCTTTGCGGGCGGCCTTCTCCTCGGGTGGGATATTCTCCTGTTCCAGTTCGGCAATCTTGCTGCCGATGTCGGGCAGCTGGTAGAAGTTGCGGTCCTCGCCCATGTCGGTGAGGAAGTCCATGCCCTTCTCGGTCAGCTCCACGGTGCGCTGTTTCTCGTCGATGACAAAGTAGAGTTCATCGTCGATGATGAACATGTTCTTGTTCTGCTCCTGCATGTAGAAGTTCTCCGTGCGCTGCAGGATGGTCTTGATGCCGGTCTCGCTGAGGAACTTGATGAGGGCGTTGTTCTTGGGCAGGCCGCGGTAGGCGCGCAGCAGCAGCTTGGCAGCCTCCTCTTCGGGCTTCGGGTCGGGATGGGCCTGCAGTTCGCGCTTGGCGTCGGCCAGCACCTTGGTGACCAGCACGCGCTGGGCGTTGTAGAGTTTCTCGATGACGGGCTTGAAGCGGTTGAACTCCTGGTCGTCGTCGTCCTTGCCTGTGGGGCCGGAGATGATGAGGGGTGTACGGGCGTCGTCTATGAGCACCGAGTCGACCTCGTCGACGATGGCGTAGTTGTGTCCGCGCTGGACGAGTTCGTCGGGGTTGCGGCTCATGTTGTCGCGCAGGTAGTCGAAGCCGAACTCGTTGTTGGTGCCGTAGGTGATGTCGGCGTTGTAGGCGGCCTTGCGGGCGTCGCTGTGTGGCTCGTGCTTGTCGATGCAGTCGACCGACAGGCCATGGAACTCGAAGAGCATGCCCATCCATTCCGAGTCGCGGCGGGCCAGGTAGTCGTTGACTGTGACCACATGCACGCCCTTGCCGGGCAGAGCGTTGAGGTAGACGGGCAGGGTGGCCACGAGGGTCTTACCCTCACCGGTGGCCATCTCGGCAATCTTGCCGCTGTGGAGCACCACGCCGCCGATGAGCTGCACGTCGTAATGCACCATGTCCCAAGTAATCATGTTGCCGCCAGCCATCCAGCTGTGGTTGTAGTGGGCCTTGTCGACGCCGTCCTCATTGACGATGTTGACGCTGTCGCGGCGCACGGCCAGCTCGCGGTCGTGGTCGTTGGCCGTCACCACCACCTCCTCGTTCTCGGCGAAACGACGGGCGGTCTCCTTCACCACGGCGAAAGCCTCGGGCAGGATGTCGTTCAGGACCTTCTGCGTCTTGTCGTACGACTCCTTCTCCAGCTTGTCGATGTGCTTGTATATCTCCTCCTTCTCGTCCACGGGCATGTCATACTCTTCCTCGATGCGCTGGCGCAGCTGGGCCAGTTCGTCCTCTTCCTCCTTCACGGCCTCGCGGATGCGCGCCTTGAACTCGTCGGTCTTGGCGCGGAGACGGTCGTTATCCAGTTTCTGTATTTCGGGGTATATCTTCAGTGTGGCCTCCAGGAAGGGTTGCACCTCCTTCAAGTCGCGTTGCGACTTCGTGCCAAACAGTTTCGACAGGAAATTTGCCATTGTCTTTATCTCTATCTTTTTATTTATCAATAATATTGTTCAATTCCTTGCATTCTATGCAAACATGCAAAGATACACATTTTTTTCGGAATAACGATTTTTCCAACAGCGATTATCCTAAAATGGCAAATATCATGATAATTCTCTCATCAAGATTTTGCAGGAAAACACTGACGATTCCATCCTCATCCCACAGCCCAGGGGACTCCTCTACGCACCAACAAAAAAGAAAGTGCTCCAAGATACTTATGGAGCACCCTCTTTCAAAATAATTTGTCAACCTTGATTACAGGCACTTGGTTCCTGTTATTTGCGTAACTCTGGCGGAAACTGGAGTTCTGTCTTGTTTGTCTCTATCTGGAATGTCAATCTTGATTTCTGTGGTCTGATTCGGTTTGGCGATGCCTTTCGCCGTAAAAGTGTACTCTTTTGAGGTAGAACTTCCTTTGTATGTGACCGTAACATTCACCGTAACATTTGCAGACTTGTCTTGGCTATCGTTACCCACGACCACAGTCACAATGTGTCCATCCGAGATAGTGGCACTGAAAACCTCAACATTGTCTCCAGTATCAGAGATTTTGCATACCTGTGCATTCAAGGATCCAAATATGCCTAAAATCATTAGCAGGAAAGGGAAAATTGTTTTCATCTTTTCATTTTTAGGTCAGTAATATTATCAGCGGCGTTTGGCAACAAATCGCTCTGTATTTGTATAAGTTACACCCGCGATAATGATACTACGAATGCGGTATTTACCATTAGCATCATAAAGCGTTGAGACAGGGCCACTTTGTTCTCTTCCATTTTCCCATTCAATGTAAATATAACCATCTCTTATATCATATTTACCACCGGCAGCCCCATCATTCGTTTTGACTGCAATATACCCATTAGAATATAGGGTAACCGTTTGTTCGTATTCTGTATTTACCAATGTCTCTGTCGTGCTAGAAGTCCTTTCACTATTAACTTCTGTGGGCTTCCAAATAAATGACATCAGAAACATACACGCTGTTGCGATTGTAGCTGTAAGAAAAAACCTTTTCATTTTTGTACTTGCCCGTTATATCCCATCGGCACGTCGGTTTTTGTTGTTTGTTGTTGCATCTTCAGCAAGTCGGAAACCTATTGTAAAGTTCCGTAACTCGCGCGAATTGTAATTGATATTTGATATTCGGCAATGCCGTGCATAACTGGCCCAACTACCGCCTTTAAATATCCTTATGTCCTTGTATGCAATTTCTTTGTTCATAAGGGTATCCAGGGCGTAATAAAGGCTGTCATATCTCCCATCACACCACTCTTGAACATTACCAGTCATGTCATAGAGTCCTAATGCATTCGCTTTTAATAGACCAACTGGGTGGGTTTTCTCTCCAGAGTTTGCTATTGTCCACCCAACCTCATTGAGACTATCGCTGCCAGAGTAGGTATGATTGTTTGCATATTTCCCTCCACGGGCTGCGTATTCCCATTCTTCGGGTGTGGGCAGTCGGAAATGCCTCCCTGTCCTTTTGTTTAGTTTCTCAATAAAAAACTGGGCATTATCCCATGATACACATTCTACAGGGAGATTATCGCCACGGAATATTGAAGGATTAGCTCTCATGACATTCTTCCACTCTGCTTGAGTTATTTCATATTTGCCGATGTAGAAGTCGTCAACATGCACAAGTTGAATGTTCTGTTCATCAATATCTGCATTTTTGTCGGTTGAACCTATGTAAAAGTCACCACCTTCGACACAAATCATATCCCAACGATATTGGGATTTACATGATGCCAGCAAGATAATAATAACAATAGGCAATAGAAGTGTGTGTGATGCTTTCATAGGAACTAATTGCCAGACATTACTCGAATCAGGGTGCCTGCTCCATATCCGATATTGTAGGCATCCTCATTACTCATGCTTTCACATGAAGATAGGCAAAAAGCAGCCATCATCATGATTGAAAGTAGAATTGTGATTGTGGGTTTCCGTTTTTTCATTTCAAATGTCGCCCGTTATTTACCATCGGCACGTCGGTTTTTGTTTGATGAAAATTGTTATTGGGTCGTGCCTGCAGTATATGCACATAAAAAGAGCGTGGCACTTTCGCCTTCATCGGAATCTTTGAGGTCTTCGACTACCTTTCCACCCAATTACAACGTATAAGCCCACGCTTTACAGCGAGAGCGCCGTTGCCTTGCTCCGGGTGGAATTTGAAGTTGTCGAAGTTTCAAAGATTCCAGAGTTTAGCTACTTCGCTTTTTTCTATTCTATGATGTGCATATAAATCTATGCGTTATGCTTCATTGGCATCATGTTTTAGTTATTATTTCGTTTCATAAATCGACTGCAAAAATACAAACAATTTCTGATATGGCAAAATTTTTTTTTCTCACTTCATTTCTTTTTACCCGTAGCCATGCCTGTTCTAATTGCCGAAGTTGATTGCATCGGCCAGTTGGAGGAAGTAGTCGTTGCTCCAGATATCCAAACTCTGAGGATTCTTTAGGAATGGTCTGACGTCTTTTTTCACCTGGTTGATGTCGGCGGACGCGAGTCTTTCTTTCAACATACCAACGAACTGGTTCTTGTCTACTTCCATATCGTTGAATTCTTTTATTCTGACCTGCAGATGTTGGAAACTCAACGGGACTCCGTTGCGCACATACCATTCAAAATCGTACCAATCCCGCCCTTTGACGCGGTTTTTCCACTGACGGAATACCAAGGCATGCATCTTGCCTGCAAACAAGTTAGGCAGTGTCAGGCAGCGTGTCATGAATGAGAATGGATGCAGCAACAGACGCTCCTCGGTGTCGAATTCGAGCGGCGGCTGCGTGTCCACCTCAATCTTTATCTTCACACTCTTCTCTGTGCGGAAGGACAGATTGTACACATCGGTATTGTCTTTCAGAAAGGCCGACTCCACCTTGCCGAATGAACTTTTGTGTTTGAGGGTTATCTCCACTTCCCGCCCCAGCAATCGGCACTCGTCGACGATGGCAGGAAAATAGCGTTCCATTGAGAAACCCGGGTCTTTGCGCAACAGGGTGAAGTCCATGTCTTCCGAGAAACGCTCCAGCCCGTGGAATATTCTCAAGCATGTCCCGCCGTAGAATGCGGCTTCGCCGAAAAAACCTCCCCGATAGAGCCCGCTCAGCACCACTTGCTGCAGCACTTCGTATTTGGCGTTGCGACGGGCATCGGCGCTATCCATCGGGTAGCGCGACAGCATCTGTTCAAATATGTCTTTCATCGCCTATCAGTTTTATCAAAAGATTTATCATGTCGGCTTTCACTGTCGCCTTCTCGCAGCACTGACTCAGGAGGTCCGCGTCGAAGTCCCTCAACGCATCCATATCAAACCGCAAGTCGGACGCAAGGAAGTCCGCCATCTTCTTGGTGCTTGACACGGAGATGCCTGCTGTCTTCACGAGCGTGTCGCACAAAGCCTTTTCGGGTGTGGCGATAAGATAAGTGTCATCTCCTTCCTGCTCCTGACGGATGCCGACAGGGAAGTACGCTATCCCGCAGTTGCGGTAGGAGAACGGTCCCAAAGGAGTATCGAAACTTCGGCTGTGCTTGATGGTCATCGATTGGACCTCATACACCCGCTCGGGAATCAACCCATAATGCCGTAACGCTGTCTGGAAGCTGACATACGAGGGACCATAAAGATGGTTGGCAATCAGAAAAGGTACCGGCATGGCACCATCCTCCGTGCTGCGCACATAGAGCCCTCGTTTTAGTCGAATAATCCGGCCTTCCTGCTCCAAAGAGCGTGCCTTATCGCTGATTTGCCTCGTGTTGGGAAACAAAGAACCCATCACCAAGGAGGAGAAAGGAGTGTTACCAACTTGATTCAAAGCGTCTTTCTTCATTATTGCATTGTCTATTCCAACTGCAAATATACAAAATTCCGTACAGATAAACGATTTTTTCTCGTTTTTCTGTACGGAATTTCCGATTTTTATGTTACGTCATTCCATCTTGGTGCCGCATTCGGGGCAGAACTTGCCTTCGACCTCGGTGCCGCAGTTGGGGCAGCGGCGGGGTCCTTGGGGCATGGGTGTGCCACACTCGGGGCAGAACTTGCCCGTGACGACGGTGCCGCACTTGGGGCAGCGGCGCTCGGCGGAGGGCGCCGGGGCGGGGGTGCCGCATTCGGGGCAGAACTTGCCCGTAATCATGGCGCCGCACTTCGGGCATTTGACACCTGCCTGGGGCACGGCGGCGGGCTGCGCCTGCTGGGCGTAGGGGTCGTAGGCCTGCTGCTGGCCAGGGTTCTGGAAGGCGTTCTGCATCACGCCGCCGGTCATGCCGCCAGTGCCCATGTTCATCATGCCGAGGCCCATGAAGCCCTGCATGGCGCCGCCGGCGTTCTCGGCGGCCTTGCCCATGACGTCGATGATGCGGCCCTGCTGCATCATCGAGTTGGCGTTGTGCTCGTACTCGGTAATCTTCTTCTGGCTCTCGTCGTCGAGGGTGACGGACTCGACGGTGAAGCTGACGAGACGGACGCCGCGGTTGCGGATGGGCTCGTCAAAGACGCGCTCGTCCATGATCTGCTTGATCTCGTCTGTGTTGCTCGGGAGTTCCAGCACGGGTACTTTGTGCTGACTGTTGCCAAGTTCGTTGAGGACGTTCTGGAAGGAGGCGATGACCTCGCTGCGCATCTGCTCGGTGAGGCCCTGCTTCTTGACCACGTCGCCGGTGCCGGCGATGCCGCGCATGAAGACACCCATGTCGTCCAGACGGAAGGTGTACTTGCCGAAGCAGCGCAGGCTGACACTCATCGGCATGATGGCACCCGTCATCTGGTTGGGGATGGCGTGGCTCCAGTCCTGGTAGGGGATGGGGGCGGGAGTGCCGAACTTGTTGTCGAGAATCTCCTTGGCGTTGAAGTAGAAGACGGCCTGTTCCTTGTTGCGGTTGCCGCCATATTTGAAACGTTCCCACATCTCCTTGAAGACCGGGCCGAACTGGCCGGCGAAGAAGGAGGGCGACGACGAGGCGTCGAAGTTGTAGACGCCTTCCTCGGCGGTGGCGTCGACGACGGCACCCGAGTCGTAGATGACGGCCACCTGGCCGGGAGCCACGAGGATGCGGCTGCCCTTGGAAATCTGACCCGTCTTGGTGGTCACTTTCACCATGAGGGTGTCGTTGTCCATATTGTCGCACTTGATAAGGTCCTGCCAAGTATCGCGGATAGTCGATATCGGAGAATTGATGATTGCTTTAATAAGTCCCATATTCTGTAATGTTTAAGGTTTATTGTTTGACGTTCTGTTCAGGGGTTAGATGCTGTGGATGTCGGTGAGCACCCAGTCGTGCTCGCCGGTGGTGATGACGCTGCCGCAATAAGAGCACTGGCCCGCCGAAGTGATTTCTGTGGGCGCGCCGCAGTTGGGGCAGTTGGTGGTCGACTTGTTGCTGAGGCCTTCCTGTGTCTTGACGCCCTTCTTGCGGTTGAAGGTCATGAGGTAGGTCATGTTCCAATCCTTGTTGGGGTCGCTTTCGAGCACCTTGCGGGTGGTGGCGTCGATGACATAGTCGCGCATCACGGCGCTGAGGCGCACCTTGACGACCTCCTTGTCGCCGTCCTCGGCGAAGGAGACGAGACTGCAGGTCTTGATGCCGATTTTCTCAATCATGTTGATTTTGTTGCCGCGGATGTACTCCTCAAGCTGGGTGTTGTGGAGCGAGAAGAGCTCCTCGCTCTCGAAGGGGCGTATCTTCTTCCAGTCACGGTCGCTCCAGGCCTGCTGGAGCTTGATGAAGACCTCGCGGACCCAGGCGGTGAACTTGTCGGCCGAGAAGTTCGGGTCGATGGCCTGGATTTCAGCCGCCACGGCTGCCTGGTCGCCGACGAGGGGCTCACCCTCAACTCCGCCGGTATAGCCGCTCATGTTCTGCGCGATATCGGCGCCCTTCAACCCTTTCTTCTTGCGGGCGATAAGGTACCACACCACCGCGATGACGAGGACAGGGATGCCTATGGCGGGGTGCTCGAAGAGGAGTCCCACAATCAGGCCGGCAATGAATTCGAAGAAATCGTCGTCGCCGCCCCCGCCGCCGGAGTCGACATAGCGGTTCTGGTTGCCCACGTCGGCCATGGCCATCGTGCCGATGCACACAAGCGCCACGACGAACAGGGCCCCGAAGAGCCTGATAAGTTTGCGTCTGTCAATCTGTTTCATAGTTGTATTGTGTTTTGTTCCTTACTTCTTTACGGGTGCTTGGGTGAGTTTGAGGAAGCCCCACAAGCGGTTGATCCTGACGGCGGCATAGCCTTCGTGGAAAGACCTCGCCCCTTCATAGATCATGGGGATGACCACCTTGCCGTTGACGTTGATGAAGCCGTAATTCCCGGCCAAGGAGACCACGGCATAGTCCTCGGAGAAGGGCTCGATGAAGTCGAACTCCTTTTCCTTGACCACGTAGTTGCCGTCATGGTCGATGACGCCGCGCCCGGTAATCATGCCGGAAGCCTCGTCGGGGGCCGACTCGCTCACCACGGCACGGCTGCAGGAGAAGAGCGTCGCATAGGTGAAGCGGCAGGGGATGACGACGCGGCCGAGACGGTCCATGTAGCCGTATTTGCCGTTCTGGCGGACGAGGCAGAGGCCCTCGGAGAAACGGTCGCCGCAGATGTCGTCACGCATCGGGATAACGAGCTGGCCGGTGGTGTCGATGAAGCCGTACTTGTCGCCGACTTTCACGCGGGCAAGGCCTTCGTGAAAGTCCTTGATCTCCTCGTAGGGCAGGTTCCCCATGTTGGTGACGAACCTCTTGTTGAGCACTAACCGGTTGCCTTTGCTGTTCTCCACAACGGCCAGGCCCTCGTTGAATCCGCGGGCATGGTTGAACCTCGTATTGGCGACGACGGTACCCGTCGAGTCGACAAAGGAACTTCTGTAATGGCCACCGCCGGTGACATCGTAACGGACCACTGCGTAGCCTTCGCTGAAGTCGCTCACACTGGCGTATTCGGCCTTGATGACATCATTGCCTTTCTTGTCGATGAATCCCCATTTCCCATCCACCTCGACGGCGGCAAGGCCGCCATGGAATGGACTCAGGTTGAGGAACTGACGGAAAAACGCCGGGGCGCCGGTGGTGTTGATATAGAGGGGGAGCTGGCCACGTTGAAGCATGACGGCGGCCATGCCATCGGAGAAGTCGAGGGCTATATCCCCGTACTGGGGTTCGATGGCCATCTCGTAGCCGATGTTGGCATTCGAAGGGTTGGGACTGCGGTAGCCCTGATTCTGCGCCTGCGACGTGAAGGCCAGCGCGACGAATGCGAGAGCGATGATGAATCTGTATTGTTTCATGGTATTAGAAGTTTAATGTCATATTCGGATGGGTTGACAGGAAAGAAGGCCTGCCGGGTTCAAAGTTCACGGGCGATGTCGGAGGAGTTGAGTTGCAGCTTGGTGTACGGCAGGTTGTTCTTGCGGACATACTCGGCCATCGTGGCCAGACGCAGCGAGTCGTTGTACTCCTGGTTCTCATACACTTTCCAGAAGGCTTCGTTATACTGGCCGAAGACGCGCTGGGCGTTCTCGTCGATGGCACGGCCTTCCTCGACCTCGTCGAACTTCACCACCTCGAAGCCGCCAGCGGTTTTCTTCAGGTGGAAAAGTCCCGGGGCGAAGGTCTCCATGCTGGTTATCAGCGTTTCCTTGTAGTCGCTGTAGGCCACCACCCGCCAGTCGCCCCACACGCGGTAGTCGTTGGCGTCGCTGCTGTCGACGGCGAGAACCGTGTAGCACGGCACGATGAGTGTATTGTCCAGCCCCAAACGCTGGCCGATTTCCTTTGTGAGATACTCGTCGATGACGGTCTGCCACGAAACGAGAGGTTCCTGTGCCTCTTCGATTTCCGTCATCGGCGCCAGGGTGTCGTCGTTTGCGGATGGCTCCGCGGGGGTGTTATTGCATCCTGCCGCCACGAAAGCCGCCAGCAGGACCGATGCAATCGCCCGAAGGTGTTTGGTCTGTTTCATGTTCATTTTTCTTTATAGTGTCATTAATTTAGTGTTGTAAGCGTCTACATATAAGAGGCTTGAATATATGAAGCATTTGTCTATTAACACTGCAAATATACACTTTTTTTCGAAACTATCCGCCTTTCGTGGCAAAATAATTGTTAAACTGGCCTCTGCGGCGGGGCTCCTCCCCTCCCCTGCGGTGAGGCAAGGGGAACAAAAAAGGCAGAGCCTTGCGGGGCTCTGCCTTTGGGATTGGCCGCCGGGGGGCGGCGACGGTCTGGTTATTTTATCTCGATGCGCTGGGCAAGGGCGGCTTTCTCCTTCTCGGTGACCTTGGGGAGGACGATGGTGAGGATGCCGTGCTCCACCTTGGCGCTGATCTGCTCCTTCTTGACGTTCTCGGGCAGTCCGAGGAGTTGTTTGAACTGCATCTCGCTGAATTCGTGGCGCAGCCAGCGGCGCTCCTTCTTGTCGTGCTCTTTCTTTTCTTCCTTCTGGACCATCTCGATGACCAGATTGTTCTCGGCGTCGACGCTCAGGTTGAGGTCTTCCTTGGCGAGGCCGGGGACGCAGAGGCGGAGCTCATAATCCTCGTCGGTCTCGGTGACATTCATCTTCGGCATCGTGCCGTGGACTTCGCTCATCTGAGCGGTGTTCCAGTTGTTCCAGTCCAGCAGTTCATTGATAAGGCTGGGCATCATGTTGTTGTTTCTGCATGTCATTAACATAGCTTGGTTCTCCTATTTTTTTGTTGTACATTCTTTGTTGATTTCCGTCGGCCTTCATTCCTGTCGACCGACAACCCTTATGGTACAAAAGGCGTACCAGAGGCGAAATTACTGACAGAATGTCTGAAAACAGAGAAAAATTGGCTATTTCTGCATGACATTTTTTCCGAAAGCGACCTCGTAGCGCTCTCCGTCGGCGGCGAGGAGGGTGTCGGGGAAGACTTCCCGGGCCTGGCCCAGGAGGGTGGTGGGGTCTTTGAAGCGGGCGCTGATGTGGGTGAGCATCAGCTGCTGGACGCCGGCCTTGAGGGCCAGCGTGGCGGCCTGGCGCGAGGTGCTGTGGAGCTTCTCGGCGGCGATGGGCGCGAAAGCGTCGTCGAAGGTGCTTTCCATGCAGAGGAGGTTGGCCCCTTCAATATAAGGTATTATATCCTCTGTATAGGCCGTGTCGGTGCAATAGGCGTAGCGGCGTGTCCTGCGGCCGGGCTGGGGGTTCAGGAGCGAGCCGCGGGGAATCTCCTCGATGAGGTAGCCATAGGTGGGCACGGAATGCACCAGCGGGAAAGCCGAGACGCGGCAGAGGCGGTTCTCGAAGAGCACGCGGCAGCCCTCGGCGAAGTCGAGTTCGTGGTAGCGGATTTCGTAGTTCAGGTGACTCCCGGCGGCGGCGAGGAGGGTGTCCATGGCGTGCTGGACGCCCGCGGGGGCGTAGATGTCGAGAGGCTCGGTGCGGCCGCAGAGGTGCATGCTGCTGACGAGGCCCGGGAGGCCGAAGAAGTGGTCGCCGTGCAGGTGGGTGAGGAAGATATGGCCGAACGACTGGAGCCGCTGGTGGTAGACGCGTATCTGTGTCTGGGTGGCCTCGCCACAGTCGAGGAGGATGCGGAATCCGTTGACATTGACCACCTGGCCGCTACAGTGACGTGACCCTGTGGGCAATGCCGATCCGGAGCCGAGGACGGTGACGAAGAAGTTCATATTGGAATGTTTGAATGTTTTAATGTGTAAATGTGTGAGTGGGGCGGCAGCCATTTACACATTTACACATTCTCACATTTACACATTATTATTAGTTTTGATAGTAAATCAGGGCGCCGGTGGAGGGGTCGAAGAGGGCCTTGAAGTGGCGGCGCGGGAGGTCGATGACGGGGCCGAACTGGGCCACGGGGAGGGTGGTGCGGAAGTCGAAGAGCTCGCAGCCGAGGGTGAGGACGGCCTGCGACGGCAGACGGTATTTGAAACTGCTGTTGAGGCGGGTCTCGCGGTCGCGCTTGCGGCAGAAACGGCGCACCTTCTGCAGCGACTGGTCGGGGCGCAGGGTGCAGACCACGGGCATGGCTCCCACGTCGTCGCTGTCGCAGATGCCCTCGCTGCGCGAGAAGTAGAAAAGCACCGTGCGCTGGAGGGTGTCGACATTGCGGGCGGCCTCGGCGGGGGTGAGGTAGAAATGGACGGTCTCGACGATGGGCTTGCCGACGAACTGGGCCATCAGGACGGCCTCCTTCTCTTCTATCTGTTTCAGCATCTGGGCCTTCCCCTCGAGGGTGTAGCGGTCGGAGACCACGATGTCGGCACGGCGGTCCTCCAGTTCGGCGATTTCCTCGGCGGCGGCCTGGGCACGCTGACGCAGGCTGCGGGGGGCGCGGCGGGTGGAGGTCATGGATGGATGACCGGGCTGGTCGCCACGCACATAGAAGGTGTCGGTGCGGTCGTAGAGGTTGTAGCGCGGCAGCAGCTGGTCGGCCGTGGCGTTGTGCAGGACGAGCTTGGCGCTCATGGTGTCGACCTGGCTGGCGCTCTGGGCGGGGCCTATCTCGACGGCGGTCTCCTGCGGGGTGAGGCCCACCGAACGCAGCAGGTGACGGTTGTCAATCTGCACCGCGATGCCGCGGGGGTTGACGAG
Source organism: uncultured Bacteroidales bacterium (assembly GCA_905234665.1). Taxonomy (GTDB): domain Bacteria; phylum Bacteroidota; class Bacteroidia; order Bacteroidales; family P3; genus Colimorpha. The sequence continues at coordinate 34,729 of CAJOIV010000029.1, forward strand.
ATAGTAGTGGTCGGGGTCGGCCGAGACCTCGTAGGAGGCCTCGATGTTCTGGATGCGGTAGGGTTTCTCGACATCGAAGTTGTCGAGGGCCAGCATCTCGGCGGCATAGTCGGCGTAGACGGCGCCGGTGAGGTCGTAGTAACGGTAGGTCACGTCGACACAGATGCGCGTGAGGGGCAGGGCATAGAACATGCCGCCCGTCGAGGATGTCGTGCCGGAATTGACGTGCGTCACAGAATAGCATCCTGAGAAAAGCAGCAGGCTCGCCAGGGCGAGGACAGACAATGTGTGGATGTGTGAATGTGTAAATGTGTGAGTGTGTTTCATATCATACTTCTTATTCTTTATCTTTTAGTTTTTACCTTTTAGTTTTAATCAGCATCAGCCCGAGGAACGTCAGCAGGCCGTTGAGGAGGAGTATCTCAAAGCCGAAGTGGTAGCCGGTCCACTGGGGCATATAGAGTTTCAGCAGGTAGCACACCACGGGCGAGAGGACCGCCACCACGGGCACCCAGCGGTCGCGCACCCGGCCACGGGTGAAGAGGCCGAAGGTGTAGAGGCCCAGCAAGGGGCCATAGGTGAAGCCCGCCACATCGAAGAGGGTGTTGATGAGCGACTGCGTGTGGAACGGGCGGAAGGCCACGATGACCAGCAGGTACAGCAGCGCGAAGGAGACATGCACCCACCGGCGCACGCGCACCTGGCGGCGCTGGTCGTCTGTGTCGGCACGGAATCCGAGGAAGTCGTAGCAGAAGGTGGTGGTGAGGGCCGTGAGGGTGCCGTCGGCGCTGGAATAGCCCGCGGCCACCATGCCCAGCACGAAGACCACTGCCGTGAAGCTGCTGAGGTGGAAGGCGATGGAGGGGAATATCTTGTCGTTGACCACCACGCCGGCCTCGTTGACGGGGAGGGCGAAGCCGCTGATGCCGGCATACTCCACAAGGGCCGCGCCGAGGGTGAGGAAGATGATATTGACCACGATGAAGAGGAGGCTGCTGGTGAGGACATTCTTCTGTGCGTCGCGCAGGTTGCGGCAGGTGAGGTTCTTCTGCATCATGTCCTGGTCGAGGCCCGTCATGGTGATGGTGATGAACATGCCGCTGAGAATCTGCTTGACAAAGTAACGGCTGTTGGTCGGGTCGGTCTCCCAAAGGCGTGTGAGGCCCGCCTCGCGCGAACGGCGCAGGAGGTCGGAGAGGGATAGGTCGAGCTCGCCCAGGATGGCCACGACGGTGACAATGGCGGCCAGGAGGAGGAAGGTGGTCTGCAGCATGTCGGTCCACACCACGGTCTTCACCCCGCTGCGGAGGGTGTAGAGCAGGATGATGGCGATGAAGATGATCGCCGGCACCCAGAAGGGGATGCCCCAGGCGCGGAAGACAAACTCGTAGAGCACAAAGACCACCAGGTACATGCGCATGGCCGAGCCCAGGAGGCGCGAGAGGATGAAGAACAGGGCGCCGGTCTTCTCCGAGTTCTGCCCGAAACGCTGGTTGAGGTAGGTGTAGATGGAGGTGACGTTGAGTTTATAGTATAACGGTAGCAGCACAAGGGCGATGACCACGTAGCCCAACACATAGCCGAAGACGAGCGGCATGTAGGTGAAATGGTCGGTGTAGACGTTGCCCGGCACAGACATGAAGGTGACGCCCGAGAGGGAGGCCCCTATCATGCCGTAGGCCACCACAGGCCATGGCGACTTGCGCCCGCCACGGAAGAAGGCGTCGTTGCCCGCACTGCGCCGCGAGGTGAACCACATCACCACAAAGAGCAGCAGGGTATAGACTAAGAAACAGATTAATATAGTCGATTCCATGAAGAAATTTCACATTTTTTCGTGTGCAAAGATACTAAATTTTTCCCAATCGCGTTTTTTTTTGTAACTTTGGAGGCGGAAAAATGCCCCCAAATGGGACACAATATTCGCGCAATACATTAGAATATAGAGCACTATGAAGATAAAGCAAATCCTGCCAATGGCGCTATTTCTGGGATTGACCCTTGTCGCCACCGCCCAGAACGACGATAAAATCCGCGGACGCATCAACGACCGTCCCAACCAGGCCGTGCAGCGCCGCCCCAACGCCCCCACCAAAACCGACCAGCAGATGCCCGAGATGCTGAGCGACTGCCAGCGCGACGGTCTCCACGGCGAGGTGCAGGACGTCCTCTCGGTGATGTACGAGGCCGACGCACAGACCTCCCACCGCGGAAGCATCCTCGAACGCCTCAAGACAACCTACAAGCAGAACGGCCAACGGAAGAACCAGCAGTACCTCTCCAACGAGGAGGACATAATTTTCCGCACCAAGTACAAGCACGACGGCTTCGGCCTCGTGACCCTCGAGCACATCCTCGACCCCGACGAGAACGTTATCGGCCGCACCTACTATCTCTACGACGCCGACCTCATCCTCACCGAGGTGTATGTCGAGGACGAGGAGCGACAGGTGGAAAGCCGTGTGCTCTACAAGTACGACGCGCAGGGCCGCGTGAGCCAGCTGAGCTACAACGACCATGCCAACAACGTCTTCCGCCGCGAGATCTACATCTACGGCGAGAACGACAACATCTACAAGACCGTCGTCTTCAACGCCAAGGGCAAGAAGGTGCAGGAAATCCGCTACGAGTATGACGAGCACAACGAGCCCGTGAGCAGCACCCTCTACGACTACTACGAGAACCCCGACGAGCCCGAGCTGACCATCACCGTCTACGAATACAACTACGACGAGAGCGGCAACTGGGTCACCCGCCGCGAGTACAACGTGGAGGACAACAAGAAAATCCTCACCTTCATCACCGAGCGCGACATCAAGTACTACGCCAACTAGGTTTTTGTCTATTCCGTGCAGCCTTTGTGGCTGGACGCGAAGGGCTTCCTCTGGAGGTTTTTCTTAGTGCTGAATTGCGTATAATATTTGCCTAAGGGAAGAAAGATTTTGTTGTTCCGAATATTTTATGTAATTTTGCAGTCGCATTGCAAGATTGCATAAAACCATTTGTATGTAATGATAGCCAGAAAGTTGCAATCAATACCAAGCCGTACCCCAATCGTCGTTCACCTACAACAGCGATTTTGAGAAGGGGTTCCGCAACATCACGGAACAACTGAATGCCCGTATGGCACGGCGTGCCGTGATTTACTGCGGCACCCAGGAGCGCCGCGAAGGACACATCGAGGTGCTGAACTACACTTCGCTACTCGTGGATTAAACAAGTATGGGTGGCTTCCTGCCACCCATACTTGTTATTTTCTATCGGACAACCGCAACCCTGCGTACCTCATTACCTATGCGGACGAGATAGACCCCCGCCGCGAATACAACGTCGAGGACAACAAGAAAATCCTCACCTGCATCACCGAGCGCGACATCAAGTACTACGCCAACTGAGATAATATAGTAATTGATATAACAAAGCAGCGGGGCGGCCGATGGCCGCCCCTTAGTGATCTGTTGCATGTTTGCTTTGTTACAAATATAAGATTTTTGCACTTATCATTACTCCCTTTACTTTTTGTTATAATGTAACGCCAGTGTATTCCAAATATTTTGAGTTTCTACCCTGTGATTGCGCATTTGAGCGCGCAATCATCAATTTTTGACGAGCCGGACTGAGTTTCCATCGTAACGGTAGTCGCTACTCACGCTCACCCCTCCAGAATAGAAGTAGAGACACCACGCGCCGTCTGAACTATCCGGTGCAGAAGACCAATAGCATCCGATAGATCCCACGTAGATATCGCCATCGCCATCGCGGTAGCCTGAGGCGGGCAACGAAATGCTTTTCCCATTAGGGCCAACCACCCTGTAACCCATACCGGTCCATGTCCAGGAGCATTCCTTGGCAAGTTCTAGACATTGTACCCTGCGCGGTAATTTATTGCCAAAAGCGGCAACAGCCTCATCTTAGGTAAAAAATGAATACTCGACATCCGCATCGTTCTTCTCGTTGATAGTTTTCCACTTTGTCCCACTGGAAAGCCCCAGATCCACATAATCCCCTGAAACTTCGCCATCGTTTCCATTACCATTTCCCATATCTCCTCCCGTACAAGAGGATAACACAAACAAAACAAGAGACATCAGGCACAGTTTGATTAAAGATGGTAGTTTCCTCATTGTATTATTTATCAACTATTATAGACAAGACAATGGCCCAAAATCCTCCCCATGAAGAAACCTTGGTCGTAAACGTTCTATTTCTTGAGGTGGAACACTTATACCCTTACTTTCCAATAAAGTTGTTATCGATTCGAAAAAGGATGTAAACGCAGCATCAGATTCATAGAATTTTGGTAGGAAATAAGGCCTCCACTCTATTTGGTCTTCAGGGAGAATGAATAGCAAATTACCTTTGGTGTCATAAATATCCAAATGGAAACCATACTCATCATGTTTTTCATCTTCAACGTAGTTGAAAGCGACCAATAGTTTTATGCCATTTTCAATATCATAAGCGGGGAACAAATTCCCCATAGTGTATGTTTTGCCATTTTTCTCATCTATAGTAAGTTTTTTGCCAAATGGCGTTCGCGCTGCCCAATAACCAATCCAATAAGAAGGACTATAAGGGCTATCATCAGGTATTATCGTTTCACCTATTAATGTACAATCACCATAACGTTCTGCATGTACTCTAAAATATTTAGAATTATAAAACAGATGACTATATTGATCATATAATACAGTGTTAGCACCACAAGCAAAGACTATTCCAAACAAGATCGCACCCACAACATTTCTTCTTTTTAGTCTTTTCCCCATAGGAGAGCACACCCATATCAACAGCAAAAATGATAATAATGTCATTGTTTCAAGTATAACACATATAGTATCATAAGCATTAAACAACCATCCTAAAAATGGATTTAAGTAGAGACCGATGGCAACCAATATTCCACAGGTAGCTATAGCTATAAGGAAGAACAATCCTATTTTCTTTAATACTATATCATAGCCTAGGTTTTGTTTAATAAGGTTCATATTATAATAATATTGCGCAGTATCCACCAAATTATTATTATGACAAAGTATGTTGTGGCAAATTGGCGACTGCTTAGTTTGACATATAGTTGATTGTATTTATTTTTATTTAATTCGATATATAATGCAAATGCGATAAATGGAACCGAGAAAACCAACAAAGCATTGTATTTCACAGCATCTAAGATGTTTCCGTGCAGCATTTCATGCAATGCTCTTTGAGATCCACATCCAGGGCACTTCAATTTTGTCAATGCATAAAAAGGGCATCGCGGAAAGAATGTATTCGTGGAAGGATCAAATATGTAATAAATCGTTCCAAAACACAAAAACATCGCTGCCAACACGATGCCCTTCCTTAGTCTCATATTCCAAGTAACGCCGAAAGGAAACCTGTAGCAAATCCAATGATTTCAAAGATGATACCGACAATGGCTCCAATCAGCATAAATTGTTTTGCATTGTCGCTTGCCTGCTGCGCACCTTGCAGGTCGCCGTTTCTATACCTCTCCTCTACTTTGTTTGCATTGAATATGCCAACAATTCCTAAAGGTAGACAACAAAAAATGGTTACAAGAATGGATTCGACCATCCAAGTTTTGGGGCAAATCTGCCCATTCTGATTGTTTGTTTCCATGTTATAGATGATTTAATTGTTTTTATTATGCGGCTAAAAGAATTAAGATACTGATGATGTTTGCTATAAAGCCCAAGCCCGTTGCCCAAAGACATGGTGATGCATTTTCATCTTTGTCATTCCATTTGACGTACCAAACAATCAGTCCGATAATTGGTATCAACGCACAAAAAAAATAGCGAAGATAGTCGTCTGATTCTTTTTGTCCTTTGATTGCAGCGACCAACCATGAAATTGCGGCGGCTGGTACCAAGCAAATTAATCCATGCTTGCAAAGAAAATATATTACTCCTCCCATAATTGATGTGCAGTTATTTTCAGAACTGCAACTGTTTTGTTGTCTGGCTCGGAACTTATTCTATAAACAACAAGAAAGTGGAGCCATCCATTGTGACCCTATTTTCTTCGTGAGGGCTGGACTCCCTGAATAACAAAAATAAGATTTGGTGAATTGCTCCACCATGGAAATATCGTAAACAATACGAAACTCTACCATAGTGGCTATTCATCTTCTCTTTATTCCTTTGTTATTCATTGTGAAGTGTCCAGTTTCACGAAACGGAATAAGGCGAAAATGCGCTTTCTCGGCAAACCTTTTTCTGGCGGTTTGCAAGTGCAAAAGTACGAAATATTTTTGATATGGCAAGAAAAAAAAGATTCCTCCGGCCGTCAATGGCCGGAGGAAACTATTATGATTCTTGCGTGTATGGCTTACTATTCTTTTCTGCGAGCCAACATGTCAGGAATGCGAGTGTCGTCTTGGCGATTATCCCAGACGGCAATGATATGGTATTTCATACAAGCATCTCAAGACTGTCAAACACTTCCTGGCTTGTACGGACAGCCGTCGGGTCACACTGCATCTGATGCCAACGACGAGCAAGTTCCTCGCGCTCTTCCCCAACATAGAGAGAGGAGGTCAGGTACTCTGAGCTGTAAATGGGACTCTTGGGAACCTCAAAATCAATTCTGATATTCTCCATGTTTTTTCTTGTTTGCGACTGCAAAAGTACGAATTATGTTTGATATGGCGAGAAAAAAAAGTTCCCTTCGGCCATTGACCGATGGCGGAAGCCTTAGAGATTGGCGTGGTGTCACCCTCCATTGCCACCAGTCTTGTCCCGCGCTCGGGGCAGGCTCGGGGCGGGCTTGGTGCGGGCTCGTTTCTTCTTCGATTCTTCTTCGTTTGTTCTTCGATTCTTCTTCGTTTTCAAAACGGAATACAATCGAAGAACAAACGAAGAACAAACAGCCTTCAAACGAGTCAGCCACGAGGCACCAGAAAAGGAACGGCAAAGGAAGACCACACCGACAGCAACAAAAAAAAACTTCCTTCGGCGCGCAATTGCCGGAGGAAACTTTTGTATATGAAAAGAAAAAAGGATTTTGCATTTCGTTTAGCAAAATCCTTTTGTACCCCGGGTGGGACTTGAACCCACACGCCATTGCTGACAGCAGATTTTGAGTCTACCGCGTCTACCATTCCGCCACCAGGGCTTGTTTGAAATTGAAAGTTGAAAATTGAAAATTCTCGCACTTTCGTGTTCCAAAATCGGCTGCAAAAGTACACACTTTTTCCGACATAACAAATATTTTTTTTCGAAGGAGGCATTAATCAAGAAAAAAGTAGTATCTTTGCATTCTCAATATCAACACAAAATGGGCGAACTAAAAAACGATAAAGTATTCATTTTTGCGGGCCGTGCAACAGAAAAACTGGCTCGCAGAGTGGCCGAAAACTACGGTATTCCCCTGGGAAACTCCACCGTTTTCCAGTATGCCGACGGCGAATTCCAACCCTCATACGAGGAAACTATCCGTGGCGGAGTGGTCTTTATCATCCAGTCCACCATCCCACCCACCGACAACCTCTTCGAACTGCTCATGATGATTGACGCCGCCAAGCGCGCCTCGGCAGAGAAGATTGTTGCCGTGATTCCCTACTATGGCTTTGCCCGTCAGGACCGCAAGGACAAACCCCATGTGCCTATCGCGTCGAAACTCATCGCCGACATGATTATGGCTGCCGGAGCCACCCGCGTCATCTGCATGGACCTCCATGCCGACCAGATTCAGGGCTTCTTCACCATCCCCGTGGACCACCTCTACGGCTCGTCGCTCTTCATGCCGTATATCCGCGAGAAGTTCGACATTGACGACGTGATGTTCGCCAGCCCCGACATGGGTGGCAGCAAGCGCGCGGGTATGTATGCCAAGACGCTGAACAACAGTTTCGTCATCTGCTACAAGCACCGCAACAAGCCCAACGAGATTGGCGAGATGCGCCTTATCGGCGATGTTACCGGCAAGCATGTCATCCTGCTCGACGACATCATCGATACCGGCTCGACCATCTGCAAGGCCGCGGGCATCATCATGGAGAGCGGTGCCAAGAGCGTCCGCGCCATGATCACCCATCCCGTGCTGAGCGGCAATGCCATCGAGAAGGTCGAGGCCTCCGCCCTTGAGGAACTCGTCACCACCGACACCATCCCCCTGAAGCGCGAGAGCGAGAAAATCCGTGTGCTCAGTTGCGACTGGCTGCTGGCCGAGGCCATCCGCCGCGTGGTATGCAACGAGTCGCTCGACAACCTTTACGAGACCACCATCCACCGCAAAGGTGTGATCCACAAAATGTAATCAACCTATCTAATTATTAACCCGCCCCGTGAGGGGCATAAAAACACAACAAACAATGAGAATAGTATCAATGAGCGGTTCTCCCAGAGAGAACGTAGGGAAAAAGGATGCTAAGGCTTTGCGTCGCGCCGACCGCGTGCCTTGCGTTATGTACGGCAAAGGTGAACAGAGAATGTTCTCCGTCCCCCAGGTTGAATTCCAACGCATCCTGTTCAACCCCGAGCCCTGCTTCGTCGACATCAACATGAACGGCCAGGCCTATCGTGCCATGCTGAAGGACATCGAGTTCCACCCCGTGACCGAGATTGTCTACCACGCCGACTTCTACGAGCTGAGCGACGACAAGCCCATCGTTATGTCCATCCCCGTGCACACCACCGGCACTTCCGTGGGCGTCATGAAGGGCGGCAAGCTGGCTTATAAGCAGAAACGCCTCAACGTGAAGGCTCTGCCCGCCAACATGCCCAGCGAGATTCTGATTGACATCACCAACCTCGATGTGGCCCAGCGCTGCAAGGTGCAGGACATCGCCACCGAGAACTACGAGATCCTCAATCCGAAGAGCAGCGAGGTCGTGGTCATCAACAGCACCCGTGCTGCCGCCACCGCCACCACCGAGGAGGAGGCTGCCGAATAACCAGCCTTTCCCGTATGCAGAAACCCCAAGCCGCATAGAGTTCCCACTCTGTGCGGCTTTGCCAATCCTTAATTATCAATTATCGAAGTGCACAAAGCAGGATTCGTCAATATCATAGGCAACCCCAACGTGGGGAAGTCGACGCTGATGAACGCCCTCGTGGGCGAGAAACTCAGCATCATCACCAGCAAGGCGCAGACCACGCGCCACCGCATCATGGGTATCGTCAACGGCCGCACAAGCAAGAGCCATCAAGCTTGCTTAGATGGCCGAGCGCCAGAGGCTGAAGGCGTAGCCAATGGCGAGGACTTTCAGATTGTCTACACCGACACCCCCGGCATCGTCAACCCCCACTACAAGCTCCACGAGCAGATGATGGGCTTCGTGGGCAGCGCCCTGCAGGACGCCGACCTCTTCCTCCTCGTCACCGAGATGGGCGAGACGCTCAAGAACAACGCCGTCCTGGAGAGGGTGGTGGCATCCGATGTGCCCGTCATCCTGGTGGTGAACAAGATAGACCTCTCGTCGCAGGATGTCGTCGCCGAGCGCCTCGCCTACTGGCAGCAGCAGATACCCCGTGCCTTTGTGGTGCCCTGCTCTGCCACCGAGGGGTTCAACGTCGACACCATCTTCGACAAGATTCTCGAGCTCCTGCCCGAGAACCCGCCCTACTTCCCCAAGGACGAACTCACGGACCGGTCGATGCGATTCTTCGTCAGCGAAATCATCCGAGAGAAACTGCTTCTCTACTACCAAAAAGAGATACCCTATAGTTGCGAAGTGGGCGTCGAGGCTTACGAGGAAGGGGATGGAATGGACACCATCCGGGCGGTCATCTATGTGGAGCGCGACTCGCAGAAGGCCATCATCATCGGACACAAGGGTATGTCTATCAAGAAAGTGGGCGTCGAGGCCCGCAAGGACATTGAGGAGTTCACCGGCAAGAAGTGTTTCCTCAACCTCTACGTCAAAGTCATGAAAGACTGGCGTAACAACGACCGCGCCCTCCACCAGTTCGGCTACGACACATGGCAGGAGAGGTAGGGAATGTGTGAATGTGTGAATGTGTGAATGTGTAAATGTGTGAATGTGTAAATGTGTGAATTGAAACCGCGGCAGCCGCTGCCTCGAAGAGGCTGAATCTTATTAACCCCGCACAAGCGAAGCGCAGTGTGGGGATTAGCAAAGAAAAACAATATGCGTCTCGAAGAGACGCTACTCAAAAAAACGAATAGCAATCCCATCGTCATGAAACAACCCCGACTGACCCTAATGCTTCTGGCCGCCCTTTTGTTTGCCTCCTGCTGCAAGCAGGGCCCCAACGAGGCCATCCCCGCGGTGCCGGACTATGCCGACAGCACCCAATGGTATATTGTCAACCGACAGGCTTCCGTCGACCTTTTCTATATTGTCTCGACCGAGACGGGCGACTACACCGTCGGGGATATACCCTGCCACTATGCCGACACCTACAGCGACTCCATTCGCGCATTCCTCCTTGGCGAGATGACGGGCGTCGACAATCTGCTCTCCGGTGAGCTCAATTACTTCTCTCCCTACTATCGGCAGTGCACCCTCCAGTCTTTTACGTCCGACAGCCTCGTTGAGGTGCGCACCCCCTTGGCCATGGGTGACGTCCGCGAGGCTTTTGCCTACTACCTGGCCCATCTCAACGAAGGCCGTCCCTTCATTCTGGCAGGTTTCAGCCAGGGAGCCATGGCCGTGGTCGACCTGCTGAAGAACATGGATGACGAGGCCTTCAACCGCATGGTGGCAGCATACGTCATCGGATGGAAGGTCACGGAAGAAGACCTCGACGCAGCCCCCCGCATCTATGCCGCCCACGACAGCAATGATGTCGGTGTGACCATCTGCTACAACTCCGTCCGCACACCCGACTGCGCCATTCCCCTGATCAGCGACGGCAATGTCCTTGCCATCAATCCCATGAACTGGTGCACAGATGCCACACCCATCACTGTCGCCAGCCCCCTGTCGCCGGACACCCTCACGATTGTGCTTGACACCGTGTCGCGCCTGGTGACCATCGATGGATACAGCCGAAAAGACTATATCCTTCCCCTCATAGGAAAGGAAGGAAACTACCATAGTCTTGAGATATCGCTATATGCCCAGAGCCTCCGTCGCAACATCGCACTCAGGGCAAGCATGGCTAATCTTCTGAACTAAAGCTGTCGAGGGAGAAGCCGATGCTGCCGTAGATGGCGCGGCGGGTGCCGACAAAGCCTATCTCGATGAAGGGAATGGGCTGGATGAAGATGGCGCCACCGAAGTTGAACTCGTCAAAATCCTCCGAGGAGATGTAGTCGTGGCGGACTCTGCCGGTGCTCGACTCGCTGTCGACTTCGATATTCATCGAGCTGCGGTCGACCACTCCATAGCTCGTCTGGCTGTAGCCAATGATGGGGGCTATGCGGAGCCATGAGAGAATGGGAATCTGGTAGCCGAAATTGACGGTGAAGGCGCGGCTGTCGTCGATAAACCTGTTGGGCGAATCGGCCGAGTACATGTGCTTGTCGTACAGGTGCTCAGGACTGTTGATCAGGCAGTCGACATAGAATCCACAGATGGAGAGCGAGCCACCAATGCCGAGGCCGCCATACTCAGTGCCGAAGCCTGCCTTGCCGATTGTAAAGGCAACGGACGCATGTTCGCTGTTGTTCGAGAGGTCAAGAAACTGGGCGTTGGACGAGAGTCCGAGGGTGGCAAAGAGTGCCGTGAAAAGGATGATTTTTTTGTACATTGTGCTTTGTGCTTTTAGTTATTATTATTGGACATAATCACTCTGTGACTGGGCTTACGTATTGGCGCAACTGCTCGATGTCGAGTTGCTGATAGAGAAGGTTCTCCGGGTCGTTGTAGAGGGCGCGGTTCTGGTTGTGGAGTTCGACGTTGTAGTTGGATGCGCGGACAAAGAGGGCATGCGACACAGCACGTTTGAGTCCTTCGAAAGAGAGTGCACCCGTCTCCCACTTGCGACGCTGCTCGGAAGTGAGGTATTTGGAGACTTTGGCATACTGCTCTTGAGGCAGGCGTTCCGTCCCTTCGGCAGAGGGTCTGTAAACCTTGTCGAGCGCCGGAAAGTTGGTCCAGCCCGTAATGGTGGTCTCGAGGAGATTGAGACGCTTACGCCCTTTGTCGGTGTAGTAGCCGAGATAGGCATGGCAAGGGTCGATGAAGATGACGGGCTTGAGTCCAATCTTGCGCATGACGGAGGCGAAGAAGACGCAGGCATCGACGCAGTTGGCCTGCCGCGAGGAGTAGACCTCGTCAAAGAAACGGACATGCTGGACGTTGGTATTCTTTGTAGGGTTGGTGGTACAGGAAACCGAGGAATAGGCTATGCCACGCATGAGGGCGTAATGCCAGATGGCCTCAACCTGTTTGACCACTTGCTCGCGGCCTTGTTGATAGCCATTGATTTTGGTGATGATGCCCGACGCCAGCATGTCGGAGAGGATGGAGTCGATGTAGGGGTGCTCCTCGTTGACGTAGGCGGCCACCATCCAGCGGAAGTCCTGCAGGTTACCTGAAGTGTCACGGATGCTGAGGAGGCAGTCACCCACCGAATGATAATTCAGTCGCAGATTGCTGATGTCCACCTCCTCGTCGTTGATGAAGCAGGTGAAAGTGAGGTCGGCCGTGCCGCGCTGGCGGAGGGCGTAGAGTTTGTCGAATTTCCACTTGACGGAAGGGTTGAATGTGTAGCGCTCGCCGCGACGGGGCAGTTCCTCCTGGAAGATAGTGACATAGTTGAGACGGGAAGAGTCGATGGTGACGCGAAGGATGGCGTGGTTGGCCGGGGAGGTCACGGAGACAGTGAACAAGGGAGGGACGTCTTTCGCAGCAAGGTCGTGGGACGGAAGAGCCATGACCAGAGATGGATAGAACTGTCCTTCGTAGAAGGGGTTATACTCGACCTGGAAACCGACCTGCGCCGGGTCGTACATTTTCGGCTTGCCGAACTGGCAGGAGGCGAGGAGAAGTAAGAAGGAAGAACCAAGAATTAAGAGGTGGAGGCGGCGCATGATTCAATTCATGAAGATTCCGGTGACGAGGACAATAAGGAGGGCCAATGGAGCAACATAGCGTGCGAGGAAACGGACCGCGCCGTAGAGGCGGACGCGGTGGGCGCCGTGGCTGGTGAACTCGTCGCGCACGTCGGCCTCGGGCATCACCCAGCCGAAGAATATCGTGGTACAGAGGGCGCAGATGGGCGGCAGGTAGATGCTGTTGATGCGGTCGATGAAGTCGAAGAGCGAGAGGTCTGCGATTTTGACACCCGAGAGGTGGCTGAAGGAGAGGGTGAAGACGGCGCCGAGGGCCGTGGTGAGCAGGAAGAAGAGGAGGGCTCCCTGCCAACGCCGCATCCCCGACTTGCCGTCAGGTCTTGCGGTGGCCTCGCAGATGCAGGCCGTCAGGCATTCCAGGAGGGAGATGGCACTGGTCAGCGCCGCCACAAGGAGCAGCAGGAAAAAGACCATGGAGAAGACGGCGCCTGCGGTCCCCATGCTGTTGAAGACGTTGGGCAGGACACAGAAGACCAGTCCGGGGCCGCCGGCGGGGTCGAAGCCGCAGCTGAAGACGGCGGGGAAGATGGCCAGGCCGGCGAGGAGGGCGATGAGCGTGTCGCAGGCGGTAATCCACATGGCCGTCTTGAAGATATTGTCGTTGGCCGGCAGATAGGAGCCGTAGACCACCATCACGCCCATGCCGACGCTGAGGGAGAAGAGCGCCTGGCCCAAGGCGGCAAGGATGCCTTCGGCGGTGAGTTTGCTGAAGTCGGGCGAGAAGAGATACTCCACCCCGCGCATCGAGCCGGGGAGGGTGAGGCTGCGCACGCAGAGCACGAGGATGAGCACCACCAAGATGGGCATCAACACCTTCGAGGCCAGCTCGACGCCCTTCTGCACACCACCGAAGATGACAATCAGGACGAGGGCTGAAAAGGCCACCATATACCAGACGGGGTTCCATCCACCGGTAGAGAAGAGACGGAAGAAGTCGGCGATGAGCGAGGCGTCGGTGCCGAGGGCGGCCAGGGAGCCGCTGACGGAATGCCACACATAGCCCGTCGTCCAGCCCGAGAGCACCAGATACTGCGAGAGGATGAAGAAGGAGGTGACGACGCAGAGCCACCCGAGGACGCGCCAGAGTCCCTTCTGTCCCTTCGTGGCCAGCGAGGTGTAGGCTTTGATGGGGGTACACCTTGTGCGGCGGCCGATGACGAGCTCGGACATCATGAGTACCGAGCCTAACAGGAAGACGAAGAAAAGATAGACGATGAGGAAGGCACCGCCGCCATATTTGCCTGTGATGTAGGGGAAACGCCAGATGTTGCCCAGTCCGACGGCCGATCCGACGGCCGCCATGATGGCACCAAGATTCGAGGAAAAAGATTTTTGTTCAGACATGGGGTATAATTAGGAATTAGGAATTAGAAATTAGAAATTAGAAATTAGAAATTAGAAATTGCAACTTTCAACCGAAGGTCGGCGACCGTCAGTGGAGCCAACTCTCTCCGGATTTTGGTTGACGAAGTCGGCCCACTGCCGCTTGCGGCTCTTGGCGGCGCGGCGGGGCTTCAGTTCGCGGCGCAGGTCGCCCATGGGGTCGCTCTGCTCCATGAAGCAGGTGTAGGCCACGGCGAGGGCGTCGGAGGCATCGAAATAGCGCGGCTGGGTCTCGAAGCCGAAGATGGCCTGCAGCATGGTGGCCACCTGCTCCTTGGAGGCGTTGCCCGAACCGGTGACGCGCTGCTTGATGGCGGCGGGCTCATACTCGGTGTAGGAGAGGTCGCGGCTGAGGGCTGCCCCGATGGCGATGCCCTGGGCCTTGCCGAGTTTGAGCATCGACTGCACATTCTTGCCCGCAAAGGGGGCCTCGATGGCCAGGTGGTCGGGATGGTACGAGTCGATGATGCGCTGGGTGGTGTCGAAAATCTTCCGCATGCGGATATGGAAGTCGGCGATGCGCTTGAGGTACAGCACATCCATCACCTCCACGCGCGGCAGGGCGCGGGGGGCGTCGGCAGTGCCGGTGTCGAGCAGGCTGTAGCCGAGGATGAGGGTGCCGGGGTCGATTCCGAGTATCAGCATGGGAAAATATTTTTGCAAAAGTACGAATATTTTTCGTATCTTTGCATTTTTGAAAGGAATAATATTACAAACATAACAAATACAATATCATGGACAAACTGATAATCACCGCCGCCATCTGTGGCGCAGAAGTCACCAAAGAGCAAAATCCTGCCGTACCCTACACTGTCGAGGAAATCGTCCGCGAAGCAAAATCGGCCGTCGACGCCGGTGCCGCCATCGTGCACCTGCACGTCCGCCACGACGACGGCACGCCCACCCAGAGCCGCGACCGTTTCCAAGAGTGCACCGAGGCCATCCTCAAGGAGTGCCCCAACGTCATCCTCATTCCCTCCACCGGCGGCGCCGTGGGCATGACCCCCGACGAGCGTCTGCAAAGC